>NZ_CP087999.1:265000-865000 GCF_021044625.1 Geomonas sp. RF6
TCTCCCCCCCCTCGCCGTTCATGCAGACGATATTCAGCCTCTTCGCCGCCTCTGCATAGATGCGGAAGGGGGTCTCCCCCTGCGACCCGAAACTCATGGCGCAAAAGATGATCGGCAGATCGTGCCCTCCCACCGTCGTGTCCACCTCTTCCGGATCGACGGAAAGCTCCTCCTGGTAGCGGAAGTCGACCAGGTGCCGGATGGCGGTCGGATGCTCCTCCTCCAGCTTTTGAACGAGCTTTGAGAGATCGGCGTAGTTCTCCTCCATCTTCGCCACCTGCCCGACCATGCGCCAGATGCGGGGGTAGAGCCTGAACTGCTCCGGCAACGGCTGCTTTTCGCGACTCGTGGCGACGACTGTCCTGGAGCGGTTGTCGAGCTCCAGCCGCTCGAGGGTGAGTCCGCCTTCTTCCGAGCCGCAGAAATTGGGGGTCTCGAAGAATTCCACGACCTCGCTGCTAAGCCCGATGGAGGCGAAATATTTGCCGTACCCCCCGATCTCGTGCGTTCCCATGGTGGACATGACCTTCTCCAGCCCCTTGGAGAGGACGCCGGAGAGCTTCGTTACCCCTTTTTCCACGGCCGCCGCCTGCTCCCACATCAGATAGGGACAGAGGGCGTCGGCCCCCATCCCGAAGGCGAAGACAAGGTCGTGCAGGTTCCTGAGCGCTCCGGAGCGCAGCAGGAGAGAGACGCGGCGGCGCACACTCTCGCCGTCCGGGGTGGTGGCAAATTTCAGCTCCTTGTGCAGGACGGCGACGGCGAGGAAAGGATCGAGGAAATCGGCATTCCTGGTAAACGCGGCGGCATCGTCGAGAAGAAGAAGGGTGGTCCCCCGCCCCACCGCGAGAAGCGCCTCGGCGGCGAGCCTCTCCAGCGCCTGCGTCACCGTCTCCCCGCGCCCGAGGGTGCAGGAGAGGGTCGCGCTGCGCTTCCCGAAATAGCCGAGAACCCCCTCTAGGGTGACGACACCGGGGGTCGCGATCCCCTCCCCCGCGACCGATTTCAGCCGCGCCCCACCCAGAAGAAGGGGAACGGAAAGCTCCAATGCCGGCTGCGTCCCCCCCTGCAGGGCGGGGCGACTGCCGAGGTAGACGCGGGTGGAGAAGTGCTCGTTTTCACGCTCCCGATCCACCGCGGGGTTCGTGACCACCGCAACCTGTTCCTTGAAGTAGTCGGAGAGGTTCTGGCGCGACAGGGAGAGTGGCGCCAGAGGACCGTCATAGCCGAGGGAAGCGATCGGATCCTCTCCGCTTGCCGCCATCTCCCGCAGGTTCTGGAGATCATTGGGGCTCCAGGCAAAGGCGGAGAGGATATTCTCTTCCTGCAGCTTCGCGCTCTTCCCCCACGCCGCCGGCGGGGAGGACGGAGGATCCTCCAAAAGAGAGTTCCACTCCTTCAGCACCTTCTTCTGCTGCGACAGCTTCGTCCTTCCCGCGAAGCGCTCGAAGACCTCGCGCCGCAGGTCGTGATGCTGAAGGAGCCGCGGCTCTCCAGCGGGATTGAGGAGGACCCCTACTTTCTCCCCCGGCGCCAGCGGCTTCGGGTCCCCCACTATCTCCTCGTGGGGAACGACGCCGAGCTCGGAGGAGGCGAATATCTCCCGGTCCGTCTCACCGACCCACAACGGGCGCAGCCCCATGGCGTCGACGCTGAAGACGCACTCGTCGCGGTGACGGGCGATGATGGCGGCGGGCCCCTGGGCGCTGGCAGCGAGGAAGCGGCGAAACCAGCGGTACATGGAGGAAAGCTCCTCCGGCATCCGGTCCATCACGCTGAAGATCGGCGGGAAGACCATCTCCATCGCCTCGAAAAGGGTGAATTCGCGGCTGCAGATCAGCCCCTCCAGGGTGCGGTTCAGGTCCTGCGAGTCGCTCCCCCCTTGAGGGAGCACGATCCCCAGCATGCGCGCCTCTTCCCGCACACGCGCGATGGTGTTTATCTCGCCGTTGTGCCCGAGGAGGGAGAAGGGCTGGGCGCGCAGGACGGTCGGAAGGGTATTGGTGGAGTAGCGGCTGTGGCCGATGGTGACGGCGGACTGGAACTCCCGCCTTTTGAGCTCCGGGTAATAGCGCGGCAGAATCTCCGGCGCGCCGTGGACCTTGTAGGCGGCAACCCGTGTGGAGAGGGAGACGACGTGGACCTGGAACTCCTTTTCGATATCGAGTTGCAGGGAAAAGAGCATCTGGTCCGCGCGCTCCGGCTCGCCGCACAGGAGGGCGACCTGCCAAAAGAGCGGCTCGCTCCTCCTCGCGGCGCTGGCAAGGACCTCGCTGCGGACTGGAGCGGGACGCTGGGCAAGGACGGAAAAGCCTGCTTGAGCCATCCGCTCCAGGATGAGGTCCTGCAGGTCGGGACGCACGGCAAGTGCCGGACGCTCCAGGAGGAAGTGGCCGAGGGCGAACCCGGAGGAGTCGGCAAGTTCCGCCGCGTATCCTTCACCGGCGAGGATCTCCCGCCAGATGAGGCGCGGGATATCGACGAGGATGCCGCAGCCGTCGCCCTCGCCATTAATCTCCCCCGCGCGGTGCCCCATCTTTATCAGCGCATCTATGGTGTGCTGCACGTTCCCATGGCTCGGGCGGCCGGATTTATTCACATAACAGATAATAGCGCAGGCGTCGCGCTCACTCGGTACCATTCCGGATGGATCGTCCACTCTTTTCATTTCAGCTCCTGCAATAAAGAGAGATAACAGTGGGTGAAGCAGATATTTTACTCTTAAAGGTCTGATGCCAGCTGCCGATACAGTACAAATGCGCTCATTCAACGCATAGGTAGGGTGGCTATGACAGGCGACATGCTGCATTATACTCAGGAGAGGAAAATCTTTCTGCAATGCAGAGGAGTTATAACAAAGCCGGCACCGAAATCAAGGCATCAGCAGGGAAAACGCGGTTCCCCCCCAGGACCTGGTGACACGGCGGCCTTTCCCGGTACAGTGGCGGCCAAAAATAAAGAGGATATAATGAAGGCACCAACTCCACTCCCGGTATCTGCTGGCCACTATTTAAGCACAACCTCCCATGGCTATCTAACGACACTCCGCAAAGGATCGACACCATGACACGAAGGCTTCCCTCACTTGTTACCACAGTGGCCCTTGCAGCGAGTGTGCTGGGGCTCCCCCAGCAGGCGACGGCCACCCTCGGTGAACCGGCAACGTCTGTCGCAGCGGACCGGAAGGCGCTCGGTGCAGTGCAGCGCGCCACCACCATCCAGAAGAATTACACCGTCCAGGAAGTCGTCTCTCCCTCAACGACGGTTCGTGAGTTCGTCAACGCTTCCGGGGTCGTCTTCGCCGTCGCCTGGAAGGGGCTCGTGCCCCCCGATCTCACCACCCTGCTCGGGAAGTTCGCGCCGGAGTACCAGGACGCGGCGGGGAAGACCCCGCGGGTGCCGGGGCGCAAGCGGATGCAGGTAAACACGGACCGGATCGTCGTTCAAAAATGGGGCCACATGCGGGCCCTGCAGGGGCGGGCGTATGTCCCCGCACTACTGCCTTCTGGGGTGACCATCGATGAGATCCAATAAACTGCGTACAGCCCTTTTCCTCGTCGTGCTTCTGGCAGGCTGCGGCGGTGGCGGCGGTGGCGACAATAACAACAACAATCCGCCTCCGCCCCCTACAGGGTCGAACGAGCTGACCGTCACCGTGAACGGCGCGCTTGCCGACCCCGCCACCTCCTCGGGGTACATCAACAAGCCCGCGGTGAGCGTGACGATTTGCGAGCCGGGGAGCACCACGAACTGCCAGACGATCAACGACATCCTCCTCGACACCGGCAGCTACGGCCTGCGCATCTTCAGCAGCGCCATAACGGTGCCGCTGACCCAGGTCCCAGTCGGCCCGGCGACCCTCGGCGAATGCATCCACTTTGCTGACGGAACGACCAGTTGGGGACCGGTGAAGATTGCCAATGTCATTCTGGGTGGTGAGCCCGCAGTGCAGGTTCCGATCCAGGTGCTCGACACCTCCTTCTTCCCCCAGGCGATCACCGGACCGGGCAGCGTGTGCGGCACACCCGATGCTTCCCCCGCGGCTGCCGGATTCCACGGCATCCTCGGCGTCGGTGTCTTCGCGCAGGACTGCGGGCCCGGCTGCGTCAGCAGCAATGCAAACCGCGTCTACTTCGCCTGCAGCGACAGCAACTGCACCGGAACCAGCGTTCCCCTGGCGGCGCAGGTACAGAACCCGGTTTCTGCGCTCCCGCAGGACAACAACGGGGTCCTGATCCAGCTTCCCGCGGTGCCGACGACCGGCGCCCCCCTTGTCAACGGGAGAGTCCTCCTCGGCATAGGTACTCGCCCCAACAACACCCCGGGCACGGTGACGACCTTCTCCGTGGCCACCACGGGGAACTTCCCGACCTTCTTCACCACCTTGAACGGCACGACCTACAACAGCTTCCTCGATACCGGCTCCAACGGCATCTTCATCCCCGCCAGCGCCAACCTGCTGCCGGTGTGCGCCTCGCCGTTCGACGCGTGGTATTGCCCGCCTGACACCACCACCATCAACGTCACCAACAGGGCGGCCACAGGATCGGTCAGCGCCCCGTTGAGCTTCCAGATCGGCAATTTCCAGTCCCTCATCAACACGGGGAACAACGTCTTCAACGACATCGGCGGCCCGAGTCCCGGCTCCGAGATCGACTTCGGGCTCCCCTTCTTCCTGGGGCGCGATGTCTTTATCGGATACGAAGGACGCAGCTCGACACTCGGGACAGGGCCATACTGGGCCTTTTGATCGTGCCAACGAAAAAGCCCGCGGAAGCGGGCTTTTTTTTGAAGGTTCTTCTGGGAATTCCGGGGAAGGCGCTACAAAGAATCCAGGTGCCCGCACGCTGGAGCGTAGGCATCTTGCCTGCGATGGCGGCGCAGCCGCCACAGACCGCGCGGCTGGCGCCGCGGTACAGGCTGGGAAGCCTGTGCTCCAGCGCGGCGCCACTAACGTCCCTCACGTCAACGGAAGCAAGTGCGCTGAATTGAAGCCAATGGTGGAGCGTCGACAGAAAAGGCAGGAATTCCCCGGAACTGTCACCTGCGGGGTTGCTGTTACCGGATTCCCTTGAGAAAGACGAAGGCAATCAGGAGAAAGGGGAAGGACGAGAAGGCGGCCTCCAGGTTGCCGGCGAACAGCTGCCAGGTACCGAAGGTGAGAATGGAGAGAACGAAGAGGATCATGAAGTAGGCAGCCGATTTTTTCATGACAAGGATACTACTGGCTCCGCCCCCCCCTGTCCAGACTTTTTACCATCCGGCCCGGCGCCGGCCACTGCATCGTGCCGCCTGTTGCACGAGTCTTCGCGGCTCGTCAAAAGAGCCTCAAGATGAAATCACTTTTGCCGAATAATGACACGACTTCCCCTCCTTACAATGGCGCCTCCAGGGCGCTCCATATGTGCCGCGAAGGGAACAGGAAAAGAATTTTCTTGACAATGGTTTTCATTTTCCGTACAAGCGAAAAACATTTTCAATTTCATCGGACGCACCGGACAGCGAAAGGTCGTTCAGCAACAGCATTGATGGACCAGGAGGGTTGAAAAGATGCAGAAGTTTCGGACCATGGCGTTATCCCTCATCCTCGCCGCTTTTCTCAGCGGTGCAGCCTTCGCCCAGGGGGACAGCAGCGAAATTCCGGCGCAGGTGTCCAAAGAGCATTGGGCGTGCAAAGAACTGACGGAGCTTTCCGCCAAATACGGCGCGCCGGCCTCCCTCCCCCAGAAGGAGGTTCTGGAGAAGAAGGAGCTCGCCTCTCAACTCCTCTCCCTCATGGACAAGGTGCTGGAGAAGTGCGAGAAGGAAGGGCCCGAGGCGGTCCCGGCGCATGATCTGGAACAGCTCGCCGCCCTGCACCAGGCACTCCAGGGGGAGCTCGCCCAGTATGAGGGGTACGAGGTCCGCCGCGAGGCGATCGAGAAGATGCTGGCGAAGCCCGAGACGCCGGAATTTCTGTACAAGGCGGGGGTGAACGGCTTCCTGCGCGGCGAGGGTGTGCGCAACTTCCACCTCCCGGACTTCAGCTACACCCCCGACCACGGGGAGGGGCGCTTCCTGTACAGGGTGAAACCGTACCTCTACTGGCATCCGACCGACTGGCTGGACATCCACGCCGAAGGGCAGGGGTACGGCTACCGCGGCGGGAGCCACCAGGAATACAACAAGTTCTCCCTATACCAGGGGTTCGTGCAGGCGCGGATTCCGGGAAGTGATGTGGTGACCCTCAAGGGAGGGCGCCAGGAATTCGAGTACGGCAGCGCCTTCATCCTCGGTCCGGAAGCGTTCTACGACGGCCTCTCCTTCGACTCCGTCCTCCTTCGGGTGAAGCCGGTCGAGCCTCTTACCGTCGACGTCCTCGCAGGAAGCTACGCCACCCCCTTTTCCAACGGCATCGAAGGAAACCTCGCCGGCGCCTACGCCACCTGGGCCTTCTCCGAAAACAACACGCTGGAAGCCTACGCCTTCCGCGACTCCGGGTCCGACGATCACCATGGCGGCGAATACCGCGCCACCTGGGGACTCAGGGGCACCGCCAGGGTAGGGAACGTGGCACTGGAAGTCGAACCGGTATACCAGTCCGGGAAGACCTTCAACAGCGTACGGGAAGCCAACGACCGCATCGAGGCGTACGGCGGCCACGTCGACCTCTCCAGCGAGGGGAACATCGGCGGCTACAACAACAAGTTCTTTGGCAGCTTCGCCTACGGCTCCGGCAGCAGCGAGGCAGCGAACGGCGTCTCCGGCAGGCGCGAGTTCGTAAACCAGAATACCGACAGCTCCCTCACCGGCGACATGAACGTCATCGGCGATCTCTCCGGCATCGACGTCGGCGACCACCACGCCAGCGGGGTACAGATCTACACGCTCGGCTGGGGTATCGACCTCACCAAGGACCTCAACTTCTCCGCCACCGGGCGCTACTTCCGCGCCAACAAGGTCGAGGAGGGTTTCAGCAAGAACCTCGGCCTGGAGACCGACTTCACCGTCACCTACAACGTAAGCGATGCTCTTTCCTTCATTCTCGGCTACGACCGCTTCTTCACCGGCAACTTCTTCCGGAACGCCACCGGCAGCGGTGACGACATCGACTACACCTACCTGATGCTGCAGTTCGACATCTCCAAGAGCAAGCCGAAAGCTAAAGCCCGCAAGGGGTAACCCTCCCAACGACAGACAACGATCCTGTTCCGGGGTGAACCTGGAACAGGACCATTCAGCGACGGCCGCCCTTCCATCTCAAGCTCTTTCCTGGGGGGCTGGCCGAACAAGATATAAACGCGGCAGCGTATTGAAAAAGACATTCATCATCACAGAAGGAGAGACCGCATGATGCCCCTGGGATTGTTAAGCGCCGGCGAAACCGGAGAGATTGCCGCAGTGAAGGTGCAGGCGGGCGCCGCTCCCGCCGGTTGCTGCGAATCGCGTGAGAAGTGCGACTGCCGGATCGAGGACATGGGCCTCAGGGTCGGCAAGCGGGTGGAGATGCTCAACAACGGCGGCGGCGGTGCGGTCCTCCTGCGGGTGGACGAAGCGAGGATCGCCGTCGATCGGAGCCTCGCCATGAAGATTTTCGTCAAGGAGGTAAGACAGTGAGCAATCTCGCAAAGATAAAGCCGGGGGAGAAGGGAAAGATCACCGCCATCGGAGCGATTGGGCCCCTGAAGCGGAGGCTTATGGATATGGGGGTTCTCGTGGGGGAAGAGGTGAGCGTCATCAAGGTGGCGCCTCTGGGTGACCCGATCGAGGTGAGCATCAAGGGGTACCGCCTCTCGCTCAGGAAGAAAGAGGCTGAAGGGATCGCTGTGGAGATGGTGAAATGACCACTGACATACTGAAGAAAGAGGAAGGGGCTGCTGAGCAGCCGGAGAGAAAAGGGAACCTTCACGCCGTGGAGAAGCGCCAGATAACGATCGCGGTGGCAGGGAATCCGAACTGCGGCAAGTCGACCCTCATAAACGCCATCGCCGGGAGCCGCCTCCAGGTCGGGAACTGGGCAGGGGTAACGGTGGAGAAGAAGGAGGCGAGCTTCGAGTTCGCCGGGCGCAAGATTCGTCTCGTCGATCTCCCCGGCACTTACTCCCTGTCGCCGTACACCCAGGAAGAGATCATCGCTCGGGACTATCTGGTGAACGAGCGGCCGGACCTCATCGTCAACGTCGTCGATGCCACGAACCTCGAGCGTAACCTCTACCTGACCGTGCAGATCCTGGAGCTCGGGATCCCCGTGGTCATGGCGCTGAACATCTACGACGAGGCGGAGTCGAAGGGGTACCGCATCGACATCCGCGGCATCGAGGAGACGCTTGGTGTCACCGTCGTCCCCACCTCCGCCACCAAAAGAAGCGGCCTGGACGAACTCCTGAAGAGCGTCCTGGCAACCGCCGACGCACCGGCGCGCCGCACCCCCCGGGTGCTGAACTACGGTGAGGATGTGGAGAAGGCCGCAAAGCTCCTCGGCAATGTGCTGGCTGCCAATCACCCGGCGCTCCTGGAGAAGTACCCGCCCCGCTGGCTCCTACTGAAGCTCATGGAGGGGGACAGCCATGTGCAGCAGACGGTAAACCTCCCCTCCCTCGAGGTCATGGACGATGCGCTGCGCCACCTAAGGAGCGCGCACGGCGACGACATCGAGTCTCTCATGGCCGATGTCCGCTACTCCCTCGCCTCCGGGCTCACCCGCGAGGTGCTGCAAAAGCCGGAACTGCGCAAGGCCGAGCTCACCGAAAAGATCGACCGCGTGGTCCTCGACCGCTTCCTCGGCATACCCATCTTTTTTGCCGCCATGTGGCTCATGTTCAAGCTCACCTTCGACCTGTCGAAGCCGTTCGCCGACTTTGTGGCGGACACCATCTCCGGCCCCCTGGCCCGCTGGACTACCTCCCTTGCCGGCCTGATCCACGCTCCCGACTGGACCGTATCGCTCCTGAACGACGGCGTCATCGCGGGAACCGGGAACGTGCTCGGCTTCGTCCCGATGATCTTCGCCATGATGTTCTTCATCACCTTCCTGGAGGGGAGCGGCTACATGGCCCGCGCCGCTTTCGTTATGGACAGGGCGATGCACTCCATCGGCCTGCACGGGAAGTCGTTCATCCCGATGCTCCTCGGCTTCGGCTGCAACGTCCCGGCGATCTACGCGACGAGGACACTGGAAAACCCGCGCGACAAGGCGCTCACCGGCCTTCTCATCCCGCTCATGTCGTGCGGTGCGAGGCTTCCGGTGTACGTGGTCTTCATCGGCGCCTTCTTCCCCCGGCACGGCGGCACCGTGCTCTGGTCCATGTACGTCATGGGGATCGCCCTTGCCATCGTCATGGGCTTCATCTTCAAGAGGACCCTCTTCAAGGGAGAAGCTCCCATGTTCATCATGGAACTCCCCCCCTACCGGATGCCCTCCTTCCGGAGCCTGATGATCCACACCTGGGAGAAGGGAAAGCACTTCCTGATCAAAGCGGGCACCTACATCCTCGCGGTCTCCATCATCGTGTGGTTCCTCCTCAATCTCCCCTGGGGGGTGCAGAGCAAGAAGGATTCGTACTTGGGCCAGATCGGGCAGGTCAGCGCACCGATCCTCGCGCCCCTCGGCTTCGGCACCTGGGAAGCCTCCTCGTCCCTTCTGGCAGGACTGATCGCGAAGGAGATCGTTGTCGGCACCATGGGCGAGGTCTACCTGCAAAAAGGCGCCGAGGAGAAGAAAGAGGTACCGACCTTTACGGAAGACCTGAAGGAAATAGGGACGTCCCTTGTGGAGGCAGGTCATGACGCAGTCGCCAACGTCACCTCCACCTTCGGGATCAGTACCCTCTCGGCCGTGGAAGACGCCGAGCAGGCCGCAGAGCGTTATACGCTGAGAAACGAGCTCAAGAAGCACTTCGACCCGCTGTCGGCTTACGCCTTCATCACCTTTGTCCTCCTGTACATGCCGTGCGTCATCGCGTCGGTAGCGATGGTGCAGGAATTCGGCACCTGGAAATGGTACGGCATCGCTTTTGCCTACCAGATGGTGCTGGCATGGGGGATGGCGCTGGTTATCTACCAGGGGGGGAAACTCCTCGGGCTGGGAGGTTGAAAATGGGAATCTCGGACATGATCATAGCCGCCGTCATCCTTTCAGGAGCCGGCTACCTTCTGTACCACTCACTCTGGAAAAAGAAGGGTCACTGCCCCGGCTCAGGGTGCTGCGGAGACTGCACGAAGAAGTAACTATAAGACGCCCCCGACTGAACCGGGGGCGTTTTTCTTTTGGCCACACGCGCCCCTCGTCCGGTCACCGGCGGGGAAAGCGGCTACTTTGAGATAAAGAAAAGCCCCTCCCCTTCCGATACGAGTGGAGTCGCTTCGCGTGGTTGCGCGGCACAAGACTCAATTTCCAACGCTAAAGAGGAATCATGTACCTTTCCATACGGAAAAAGATCTCCCTAGGGACGATCGTCGTCACAGCCCTCGTCGTTGCCGTCGGAGCGTGCGGGCTATGGGTGCAGGGACGGATGAACGGCAGGATCGCCAACCTGGAGACGCAGGCGGAAAAGCTCATTTTGCTTTCGGAGCTAAACCTCCAGGTGGAACGCTCCCTCATGCCGGCAAATGACTATCTCATCACGGGGAAGCCGAAGTTCCGCGATGACTTTTCAGTACTCAGCGCATCGGTGGAAAAGAAGATCGACGACTTGAAGGGGAAACCGTTCCTGACGCAGCAGGAGTCCAAGGACCTGGAGGATGTCCGCGGGCACTTCACCAACATCAAGCGCCTGAGCGAAGAGATCCTGCACAGAGATCACAGGGACGCCTCTTCCGCAGCGACCATGGAGGTCATGGATTATAAATACGGCGCACCGCTCAGCGCTGAGGTGGAGGGGATGAACCGCGCGATCCGTCTCTCCTTTGAGGAGGCGCGGCGGGAGGCTGCGCGTTTGAGCCTCATCGGCAGAAGCGCAACGATCGGCGCCATCGTGGTGGTAATAGCAATACTTTGCAGCGCCGGAATATCGCTGCGCAGGTCCGTCACCCGCTCCTTCGACACCGTCGCAGGGATGCTGAAGGAGATCGCGGACGGAAAAGGTGATCTTACCAGGAGGATCGAGGTCGATTCGCAGGACGAGATAGGGGATCTGGCGCAGGGCTTCAACAGATTCATGGACCAGTTGCAGGAGACGGTGCGGGAGGTTACCTCCGCTGCCGGAGGGATCCTCTCCTCAGCGGACAGGGTGCAGGACTCATCCCACAGCGTCCATACCGCGGCCCAGGCCCAGTCCGCCGCCATCGAGTACACCCGGTCCTCCACGGAGCAGCTCGACGCGTCGATCCGGGCCATCGCCGAGGATACCGGAAAGTTGCAGCACACACTCTCCATCGCCTCCTCATCGTCCCGGGAGATCTCCTCCGCCCTCGATGGGGTGAGGGATCTCACCGAAAAGCTCGACAGCTCCGCCGACAGCACGCTTGCCGCCATCAACCAGATCGCCTTCTCTTTCACCGCGGTCGCTTCGAACGTGGAAGCGCTCTCCGTGAAGGCGGACGAGGTGGCAGCCTCTACTCTGGAGATAAACGCCGTGGCGAAGGAGATAAACGCCTCCTCCCAGGAGCAGGCGAAGATGGCGCGGACCGTCAAGGATCACGCTGCGCTTCACGGGCTCTCCGCGGTGAACAAGACGAAGGAGCGCATGGAGAAGATCCAGGGGGAGGTAACCGAGACCGCGGAGGTTATGGGGCGGCTCGGCACCATGTCACGGGAGATCAACAGGATCGTCAACATCATAAGGGACGTGGCGGAAAAGACGAAGCTCCTCGCTCTGAACGCGAGCATCCTCGCCGCGCAGGCCGGGGTTCACGGCAAGGGATTCGCGGTCGTCGCCGAAGAGATAAAGGATCTTGCGCTGCAGACGGCGAATTCCACCCAAGAGATCACCCATATGGTGAAACAGGTGCAGGAGGAGACTCTTGCGGCCGTAGACGCGGCGAAGAGGAGCTCGGTCGTGGTCGGCGAGGGGATGCACCTCACGCTGGAGGCGGAGGCGGCGCTGAATGAAATCATATCGAAGGCGGAGATGTCGCTGGAGCAGTCGGTGAAGATGGCACGCTCCGCCGCTGAGCAGACGACAGGAATAGGGGTGGTATCGGAATCACTCCAGAAGATGAATTTCATGGTCGCGCAGATCAATCGCTCCGCCGCGGAGCAGAAGGAATCGACGGGGATAATTCTTCGCTCCACCGAGGACATGCGCAATCACACCCACTCCGTACGCGAAAAGATCGTCGCGCAGTCCAACGAGACGCAGCGCATAGCCGCCCTCATCGAGGACATCTTCCAACTCGCCCACGTCATCGCGCAGAACACCTCCGGGCAGCAGAAGGCATCGGAAATCATCGTGACGGCAATAAATATCCTGAATCAGAAGGCGGAGGAGCAGTCCTCCCTCGCCGGCGACCTCGACAATATCGTCAGGGTCATCAACGAGGAAGCAAACAACCTGCACAGCAAGGTGGGAGTGTTCCAGATCTAGCGAAAGGCCCCGCACAACGCGGGGCTTTGGGTTGGTTCGTTAACGGCGGATCTTTCTGCTACGTCCCTTCCCCTTCAGGGGAAAGGACAGGATGGGGACGGGAAAAGTGTCAATTCGGCGCGGCAGAATGGTGGGCTGCACGCTGCAGCCACGACACCCCCTTCAGGCATTCGCGGGGATCGCAGCCGGAGTCGAGCAGGAGTGAAATCTTGCATCGGCAGAGCCGATGCCGCGCCGCAAGCTTCAGGCTCTCTTTCGGGTCGCCAAAGATCTTCCACGGTCCCTGGCAGGTGAAGGCGAGTCCGGGCCAGCCAATGAACCCCACCACGTCCTTCAACGGATACCCCAGAAAGACCCCGATCTCGTGCGGGAAGGTCGTCCCCTGCACCCTCGTCTGCAGTTCGTCCAGGATTCTTTCCAACTCCCCCGTCTCGCTGTACCCTGCGCGTGAAAGGATGACCTTCACGCTGTTGCGCGACAGGAGCTCATGCAGTGCGTCGTGACGGTAAAGGAGAAGGAGGATCGAGCTGCCCCGGTCGGCGAGTACCCGAACCGAGAGCCCCGTCCCGCGCACCATGGTCTCACCATGCTCTTTCCACAGCCTGTAGAGGTTCTTGCCGCACAAGCGGGGCCGGTTGGAAAGGTTCAGAAGGTTCGCGGGCTTCGCCCGTTGCAGGACCTCCGCGCATTCCAGCGCCAGGAAAGAAGCAAGGCAGTCGGTATCCTCCGGAAAGCGCTCCGCATACTCCTGCCACCCTCGCCCACGCGGCAGATGACGTGTTCCTGCAAAGTCGTTAACCTTCGTTGCGCTACTCCACTCGATGCTTTCCATGCCACGACCTCCTCTAATGAAACCGCGCGCTCTAACGGAGCGCCCGGCAAGACAACAGGCGGCAGGAATGACATCTGTTTAGATAAAAGTATACCATTCGGAGCCAAACCCGCTTCCAGCCGCCATCGCCACCGTTCCCGGCACAGCATCGTCCACGTGTCATGAGCCGCGCCGATGGCGATAATGAAAGTTGTTTTCGTTTGTACCGTAAAAGGAAGACGCCGTCAAGAGATAATGAATAACTGTGAAGGGGGAAGTGGGACGGTCGGGGAGTGCCAAACGGAACGGAAGGACAATGTCGATGTAGGCCGGAATAAGCGCAGCGTTTCCGGCAGGAACTGTGGAAATCGACGGCCCAGCCTCAACCCGGCCGCACGGGAGACGTGCAGATTTTAAGGCAGACGGTACTGTTTCAACTTCCCGCCGGAGACGAGGCTTCTCTCACCCCGTCCCTCTGATTTCCGCCATCATGTTGCAAAATATCTCACCCTGCTCGAGAGCGTCGTCCAGCGCCTGGTGGGTGTGGCGCAACTCGGGGACCCAGCGCTTCGGAAAGTTTCCTTTTGTGCTCTTGCGGTACTCCTTCTTGAGGAGAACCATCGCCATCGTCTTGATGTCCAGAGCCGAGAAGCTGAAGGGACTCTCCCCCACAAAGCGCATCAGGTACCAGTAGACGAACATGAAATCGAAGGCAGCCGGGTACCCCACAAAGACCGGCTTCCCCGGCAGTTTCTCCAGCCACCGCACGAAATGCGCCATCACCTCCCCCGGCGGGCGTCTGTCCTGGTGGCACGCCAGCCACGCCTCCGGATGCTCCTCCCACCAGGCCATGGTGGCGGGGTGACCGCTGGCGCCCGGGAGCGGCTCCAGGTTGGCAGAGAAGGTCCCCAGCAGGGTGCGGTCCCGCAGGTAGGCCGCACACCCGAAACTGAGCATCGAATGCGGCCCCGGAATCGGACCGTCGACCTCGACGTCGGTGCTTACATAGACTTCGGTCATTCCCTCACCTCCCCGCCCCTTCCCTCCGACCCATTGTGCGACCCGCTCGCGCCCCAGCTTTACCAGGGCGGAGTTCCAGTCCTGGCAGCGAGTCGGCGGGCGCAGGCGGCGCGACTGCGACTTGTGAAGACGCGTCTGGAAAAAGGAGGCGCTGGCATCTCCCGCCCTCCCGGCATCAAAAGCGATCCACACCTCGCGCCCTGCGCACGCTTCAGGGAGCCACGGCGCCCATCGCCCTACGGTGGCGACGGATGGATAGCCGCACACCGCCAGCGACAGCGCATCGAAAAGCCCCTCCACCAGTATGATACGGTCGCGCCGCCACCCGCCGATGCAGAAGGCTCCTCCGGCTCCCCCGAACGTGCACATCTTCTCCTGCCTCGAGCTGGCATGGAGATAGCGACCGTGCAGAGCCAGCATCGTCCCGTCGCAATCGCAAAGAAGGGAAACGACAGCCGGCCGTCCCGCAAGATCCGGATCGAAGAGCACCCCGGCGGAGCTGGCTACCGAAGCCGGGACCCCTCTCCCCTCGACATAGCGCTCCCCATCCGTCCCCTGAAGGTGGAGACAGCGGCGCAGCCGGTCAGCTGGAGTCTCACCCGTCTTCATTAGGACCGGCGGGTCGGAAAATACCTTCAGTCTCACATCTTCTCTCCTTTCGCGCAGTTAAGGCAGCGACACCTTGTGTATAAAACCCTTCCCCCCCCATTAGACAATTAAAATTTTACCCGAACTAAAGGTGCGCGTAACACTCCCCGATAGAGGGAGATGAAGCGTGTCGAGCGTGCCATCCCCAAACACCCGTAGAAGGAGAATCCAAATGCAATGGTTCCACGACCTGAAGGTGGGCACAAAGCTCATCACGGCTTTCTTGCTGGTGGCACTCTTTTCAATCGTAATAGGGTACATCTCTATCACCAGGCTGCAGATGCTGAGGGAAACGGGCACCGCGATGTACGAGCTCAACACCGTGCCCCTTTCCCACCTCATAGACGTCTCCACCAAATTCCAGCGCCAGAGGGTGGCGCTCAGGGGGATCATTCTCGCGAAGACACCGGAGGAGCGTAACAAGCAGGTTGCGGATCTGAAGGAACTGGATGCGAAGGTCTCCGAGGGGCTCAAAAAGGTGGAGCAGGGCTCGAAAGCCGCAGAGATAAAGACCCAGATAGCCGCCACTGAAGCGGCGCTCGACCGGTTCGACACCATCTGCACAAGGGTCGCGGAACTATCCCTCGCGGGGAAGCAGGAGGAAGCCCTCGCCTTCATGAAGCAGCCGACGAGCGCACAGGCAGTCCAGAATGTGGATGACGACATCCAGAAACTGGCGGACATGAAGACCTCCGACGCGAAGCGGAAAAATGAGGGTGACGCCGCCACAGCGCAGACGGCGATGCGCCTCACCTTCATCTTCGTCACCGTCGGCGTTTTCCTGGCCCTCGCCCTTGCCCTCTACCTCGCAAAGGCGATCAGCGTGCCGCTGCGAAAAGGTGTGGAGTTCTCCGAGGCGATTTCCGAGGGTGACCTCACCGGTCAGCTGGAGCTATGCAGGAAGGACGAAGTCGGGCAGCTGGCGGAGGCGATGAATACGATGGTGCGCAGGCTGAAGGAGATCGTCTCGGACGTATCGACTGCGGCCGAAAACGTCGCCGCCGGGAGCGAGGAGCTCTCCTCCAGCGCGGACACCTTGTCGCAGGGGGCCACCGAGCAGGCAGCCGCAGCAGAGGAGGCATCCTCTTCGATGGAGCAGATGTCCTCCAACATCCGCCAGAATGCCGACAACGCGATCCAGACGGAGAAGATCTCCGTCAAGTCCGCGACAGACGCACATGAGGGGGGCGAGGCGGTCGCGCAAACGGTCCAGGCGATGAAGGAGATCGCCACGAAGATAACCATCATCGAGGAGATCGCGCGACAGACGAACCTCCTCGCGCTGAATGCAGCGATCGAGGCGGCCCGTGCCGGAGAGCACGGCAAGGGATTCGCCGTGGTGGCGAGCGAGGTGCGGAAACTCGCTGAGAGGAGCCAGCACGCGGCCGCCGAGATCTCCGAGCTCTCCGTCACCAGCGTTGAAGTCGCCGAGCGCGCCGGGACGATGCTGGACCGGATGGTCCCGGACATAAAGAAGACAGCGGATCTGGTACAGGAAATCGCCGCCGCCTGCCGGGAGCAGGATGCCGGTGCTTCCCAGATCAACAAGGCGATGATCCAGCTGGACGTCGTAATCCAGCAAAATGCTTCCGCAGCGGAAGAAGTCTCCTCCACCGCAGAGGAGTTGGCGAGCCAGGCGGAGCAGCTGCAGTCGGCCGTAAGCTTCTTCAAGCTGGACAACTCCATCAGCGCAAGGCGCGCACGTCCCGCGGCTCCCCCTGCCAGGGGGAAAAGAGGGTATGGCGAAAAGCACCAGCGCCAGGCAAAGGCGCATAGGGAACCGCAGACGGCATGCTTCAACGGAAAGGGCGCGCACCCCGGCGTCAGTCTCGATCTGGGGGACGGTGTCGCTATAGATTCCGAGTTCGAGAGCTTCTAGAACGACGGTCGGTAGTGCAGAAATGAAAAAGGGGAGGCTTCTTGCGCGCAAGCCTCCCCTTGCCGTTTTCGCACCGCGCGTGCTACCTTCCGATGATGGAATTTATCGCAGATCTTCACATTCACTCCCGCTACTCCATCGCCACCAGCAGGGACCTTACCCCCGAATCGCTCTGGCGCTGGGGGCAGCTGAAAGGGATCCGGGTCCTCGGTACGGGAGACTGCACGCACCCACTATGGCTCGAGGAACTGGAGGAAAAACTAGAGACCGGCCCGGATGGCCTCCTGACCCTGCGGGCGAACCCGGCGGCATTGGAGGTGCCGGAGAGTTGCCGCGGTGACGTCTCCTTCCTCCTTTCCGGCGAAATCAGCTGCATTTACCGCAAGCCGAACGAAACGAAAACACGCAAGGTGCACTGCCTCGTTTTCCTCCCCGACTTCGAGAGCGCGCACAGGCTGAACGCCTCCCTTTCCGGCGTCGGCAAGTTGAGTTCCGATGGCCGGCCGATCCTCAAGCTCGACGCGAGGGATCTCCTGCAGATGGTGCTCGACGCCTCCCCTGCCGCCATGCTGGTCCCGGCCCACGCCTGGACCCCCCATTTCTCCGTCTTTGGCGCCGCCACCGGATTCAGCACCCTCGCCGAGTGTTTTGGCGACCTCGCCCCGCACGTCCGCGCCATCGAGACCGGACTCTCCTCCGATCCCGCCATGAACTGGCGGCTCTCGGCGCTGGACGGCATCACCCTCATCTCCAATTCCGACGCTCACTCCCCGCGTACCCTCGGCCGGGAGGCGACGGTCTTCAACACGGAGATTTCCTACCGCGGCATCTTCGACGCCATCACCAGCGGCAGCGGGGTCGCCGCCACGATAGAGTTTTTCCCCGAGCAGGGGAAGTACCACGGGGACGGCCATCGGCCCTGCAATGTGCGGCTCTCGCCGAAGGAAACGATCTCGCGCGGCTACCGCTGCCCGAGTTGCGGCAGGAAGGTGACGGTGGGAGTGCTGCACCGGCTGGAGCTTCTCGCCGACCGGGAGCCGGGGGTGCGCCCGCCGGGAGCGCCACCTTTCCACTCGGTGATCCCCCTTCTGGACCTCGTTGCCACTTCGCTGCAGGTGGGGTGCGGGTCAAAGAAGGCGCAGACGCTCTATTTCCGGCTCCTGGAACAGCTGGGGAACGAATTTCACATCCTCTTGAAGGCTCCGGTGCAGGCGATCGAAGCGATCTCCCCTCCCCTCGCCTCGTGCATCGCGCGGATGCGTGCCGGAGATGTGCAGATAGAGCCGGGATTCGACGGACAGTACGGAAGGATCATCGTCGCGCCCTCCCCGGCTCCAGTCGTGGAATGCGAAGGAGAGCGGTAGGACGGGGAGGTTGTAGGCCGGGATAAGCCGCAGGCGTTCCCGGCGTTCGGCGCCAGCCGAATGGTGCTGCACCGTGTTGCCGGAAACGCTCCGCTTATTCCGGCCTACATTATCGACAAGGCACGACTGATGACGTCGTAGGCCGGGATAAGCCGCAGGCGTCCCCGGCGTTCGGCGCCAGCCGAATGGATGCTGCACCGTGTTGCCGGAAACGCTCCGCTTATTCCGGCCTACATTATCGACAAGGGCACGGGTGATGACATCGTAGGCCGGGATAAGCCGCAGGCGTTCCCGGCGTTCGACGCCAGCCGAATGGATGCTGCACCGTGTTGCCGGAAACGCTCCGCTTATTCCGGCCTACATTATCGACAAGGCATGACTGATGACGTCGTAGGCCGGGATAAGCCGCAGGCGTTCCCGGCGTTCGGTGCCAGCCTGATGGATGCTGCACCGTGTTGCCGGAAACGCTCCGCTTATTCCGGCCTACATTATCGACAAGGCACGACTGATGACGTCGTAGGCCGGGATAAGCCGCAGGCGTTCCCGGCGTTCGGCGCCAGCCGAATGGATGCTGCACCGTGTTGCCGGAAACGCTCCGCTTATTCCGGCCTACATTATCAACAAGGCACGACTGATGGCGGCGTAGGCCGGGATGAGTCGCAGGCGTTCCCGGCGTTCGGCGCCAGCCGAAAGGATGCTGCACCGTATCGCCGGAAACGCTCCGCTTGTACATTGGAGAACTAAAAAAAGGGCCGGAGGAGAAATGTTCTCCATCCGGCCCTTTTGGTAAAGGCTCTGCTTTGCGCGCCCTGCCCCGCCTACTTCGCCGGAGCCGGCGGTCCTAGCAGTTGCTCGATCTTTTTCGTATCCGCACCGACGATCTGCTGGCCGTTTATGAAGAAGGTCGGAGTGCCCTGCACGCCCACCTTTTTCGCCAGGGACAGGTGCTCCTGCGCCAGCGCCTTCACAGCCTCCGATGCAGGCTTCGCGTTGGCTGGAATCTCCTGCCCGACCATCATCGCGTCGTACGCCTCAGCCTTGTTGGGGGCGCCAAGAATGTACTGGATCTTGTTGATCGCTGCGGGATGCGCCAGAGGTGCAAAGAAAACGTACCGTGTCACGTCGGTCCTCTTGGTGAAAAATTCCGCCGCTTTCCGGCAGTACGGGCAGTCCGGATCGGTGAACTCGACTACCTTCTTCTTCCCGTCCCCGATCTTCACAGCCTTCTCAAGCGGCAGCGTCTTCACAAGCTGAGCGGCAACCGCATTCCTGTGCTCGGCGGTGATGCTCTTCAGGTCCTTGCCGAACATCTCCCCGGAGATGATGATGTCCTTCGCGGGGTAGTAGTAGAAGATATTGGGGCCGGCATACACTTCGTAGATGCCGGGGATCTCGCTCGAGATGATCTTATCGAACTGCACCTGCGGGAACGCGGAACGCAGCGATGCCTCAGGAGTATTACTGTCAGCCCCCCACGACATCACCGAGATGCCGAGCACCAGGGCGCCGACCAGCAAGCATGCAACAAACCCCCTTCTCAAACCCATATACTCCTCCAGTTTTTGAAATGGCGTACTCTCATTGCCGTACTCTAGCATACATCCCTTAATAAGGATAGCATCGTCTGTCCCCGAAGCCGCGCCAGTGGTGCGATAGCGGCGCTCGGCAGTGGCGGAACTGCCTCACCTGCCGGCGAGGAGATCGAAGGCGATCGCCGTTGCCCCGAGAATCCCCGAATCGTCGCCGAGTTCCCCCTTGATGATATTCATCCGGGCACCCGGAATCTCGAAGGCGCGCGCCACCATCTCGCGACGCATCGGCTCCACCAGGAGGTCGAAACTTTCCGCCACGCCGCCGGTGAGGATGAGCGCCTCCAGGTTCAGGAGATTCGCCACCGTGGCGGCGGCGATCCCGAGGTAGCGGCCGGCCTCGTTGAAAACGGCAATGGCGTGGGGATTGCCGTTGGCGGCAAGGATTCCCACGGCATCTGCGGTCATCACCACGTCCGTTCCGAAACGCCGCATCTCCGTTGCGGTGTTGGCGATCGCCGTCGCTGAGGCGTATTGCTCGAGGCAGCCGACGTTGCCGCAGCGGCACCTGCGCCCCAAAGGCTCCACCGTCGCATGCCCGAATTCTGCCGCTATCCCGTCGGCGCCGGTCCAGAGCCTGCCGTCCAGAATGAGGCCGCTCCCGACACCGGTGCCGAGGGTAAGGACGAGGACGGAGCGGTAATGTCGCCCTGCCCCGTACCGCTGCTCACCTAATGCGCTCGCGTTTGCGTCGTTGAGAGATACCACCGGCAGCCCCAGTCGCTGCGACACCGCCTCGGTTATGTTCAGCCCCACCAACGGCTGGAGATTGACGGAGTTGTGCACGAGACCGCTGTTGGAGATAAGCCCCGGCACGCCGAGGCCGACGGCGACGACCGTCTTTCCGAGCGCCTCCGCCTCGAGGACGAGCCCCGCCAGCGCCTGGTGCAGCGTATCGAGAAAGTAGGCGCGCCCGTTATCGATCTCGGTGGGGAAGCGCACCCGCATGAAAACCTCTCCCTTGTCACTGACGACCGCGCAGCGCAGGTTCGTGCCGCCGACGTCTACTCCGAGACAGACCTTTTCCATCACATCGCCTCCACGTCGAAGTGCGGGAGCAGCCGGTCGTACGTCGCCAGGAGCGCCTCCGGCAGCACCCGCGTCTCCGCGACCACCGTCATGCAGTTCGTATCTCCGTGCCAGCGCGGCACCACGTGCAGGTGGAGGTGGTCCTCGACCCCGGCTCCCCCAGCACGTCCGAGGTTCATCCCTATGTTGAATCCATCGGGGGCCATGGTTTTCTGAAGGGCCGCCCGACAGAGGCGCACGTCACGGAATATCTCCAGCATCTCGGCGTCATCCAGCGCGTCGAGATCAGCGGTGTGCCGGCGCGGCACCACCATGAGATGCCCGTTGGCGTACGGGTAGCGGTTCAACTGTACGATGGTGCGCTCGGTGCGCTTTAGCACCAGGAGCTCCCTGTCGTCCCCCTCGCGGCAAAAGATGCACCCCGCCGCCCCCTTCTCGTTGATATATTCTATGCGCCACGGCGCCCAGATCCGTTCCATGCCCCCTCCGCCACCGCAAAAACCTTCAGGTCCGAACGGAATTATGGTCCAAAACCCCCCTTTTTACAACCTGCGGGGACGATTAGCTTGACTCGCCGCACACGCATTATGTATACAGTATACTACTTGCACCGGGAGCGCTGAAGCGTAACACTTGTGGGCGTGCTTTTGACAAGGAGGGGACCATGAACAGAAAGACTGACGCACTCGAGTACCATTCCAGCGGACGCAAAGGGAAGATCGAGGTCATCTCTTCGAAGCCGTGCCTCACCTCCCGCGACCTCTCCCTAGCCTACACCCCCGGCGTCGCCGAGCCGTGTCTCGCCATAGAGAAGGACCCGGAGGATGCCTACCGCTACACCGCAAAAGGGAACCTGGTGGCGGTCGTCACCAACGGCAGCGCCGTCCTCGGGCTCGGGAACATCGGCGCACTGGCGGGAAAGCCGGTCATGGAGGGGAAGGGGGTCCTCTTCAAGCGCTTTGCAGACCTCGACGTCTTCGACCTCGAGCTCGACTCCCAGGACCCGGACGACATCATCAAGGTGTGCCGGATTCTGGAGCCGACCTTCGGCGGGATCAACCTGGAGGACATAAAGGCGCCGGAGTGCTTCTACATCGAGGAGGAGCTGAAAAAGACGCTGAAGATTCCCGTCTTCCACGACGACCAGCACGGCACAGCGATCATCAGTTCCGCCGCCCTCATAAACGCCCTCCTCCTGATCGGCAAGAAGATAGAGGAGGTGCGGATCGTGGTGAACGGGGCGGGGGCCGCCGGCGTCGCCTGCGCAAACCTCGCCATAACGCTCGGCGCCCGTTCGGAAAACCTCATCATGTGCGACACCAAGGGGGTGATCTACAAGGGGCGCACCGAGGGGATGAACGAGTACAAGGAGCGGCTCGCAAACGACACGCCGCTGCGCACCCTCGGTGAGGCCATGGAAGGGGCGGACGTTTTCATCGGCGTTTCGGCGAAGGGCGCCGTCACCCCCGAGATGGTCCGCAGCATGGCGAAGGACCCGATCATCATGGCGATGGCGAACCCCGACCCGGAGATCACCCCCGAGGAGGCAAACGCTGTCCGCGGCGACGTCATCATGGCGACCGGCAGAAGCGACTACCCGAACCAGGTGAACAACGTGCTCGGCTTCCCCTTCATCTTCCGCGGGGCCCTCGACGTGCGGGCCAGCACCATAAACGAGGAGATGAAAAAGGCGGCGGTCTTTGCCCTCGCCGAGCTGGCGCGGGAGGAGTGCCCGGACTCCGTCTGCCGGGCCTACGGCAACCAGAAGTTCGTCTTCGGGCGCAACTACATCATCCCCAAGCCGTTCGACCCGCGGGCCCTTCTATGCGTTGCCCCGGCGGTCGCGAAGGCGGCGATGGACTCCGGCGTGGCGCGTCTCATGATCGAGGACCTCGACCGCTACCGCGAGACGCTGGAGGCGCTGCAGGGGAAGGCGAAGGAGACGATGCGCCTCATCATCAACAAGGCGAAGTCGGACCCGAAGAAGGTCGTCTTCCCCGAAGGGGAAAGCGAGAAGATACTGCGGGCGGTGCACGTTCTCATCGAGGAGGAGATCGCCCACCCGATCCTCATCGGAAAGAGGGAGCGTGTCACCGCAAAGATCGTGGAGCTCGGCATGGAGCACCACCCGGTCACCATCATCGACCCGGAAGACTCGGAGCTCACCGAAAAGTACGCGCAGGAGCTGTACCGGCTGCGGCAGCGCAAGGGGATCACCCTCCCCGAGGCGCACCGGCTCATGAGCAGAAATTCGCGCAACCACTTCGGCTCCATGATGGTGCACCTGGGAGACGCCGACACGCTCCTCTCCGGCGTCGACGCCAACTACCCCGGCACCATCCGGCCGGCGCTGCAGATCATCGGCAAGCAGGATCATCTGAAGAGCGTGCACGGGATGCACATGATGATCTTCAACAAGGGGATCTTCTTTCTCGCCGACACCACCGTCGATATCGAGCCGACTGCGGAGGAGCTGGCGGAGACGGCGATCCTTGCAGCGGAGAAGGTGAGACTCCTCGACCTGCACCCCCGGGTGGCGATCCTCTCCTTCTCCAACTTCGGCTCGGTGAAGAGCGCCCAGGCGCAGAAGGTGAAAAGGGCCGTGGAAATCGTGAAGGAGCAGGCGCCGGGGCTCGAGGTGGACGGCGAGATGCAGGCGGACACCGCGGTGGTGTCGGAGCTCCTGGCGAAGTTCCCTTTCAGCACACTCACCGCTCCCGCCAATATCCTCATCTTCCCCGACCTCAACTCCGGGAACATCTGCTACAAGCTGCTGCACCAGCTCGGCGGCGGAGCCGCCATCGGCCCGATTCTCATGGGGATGAACCGTCCGGTGCACGTGCTGCAGCCTTCCGACGACGTCGCCAACATCATCAACATGGCGGCAATCGCGGTGGTCGACGCCCAGGGCGCTTGGGGACAGGCTACTTTGCCTGCGGCGTCGAAAAAAGGGTCTTCCGACGAGCTCTCCATGACTTTCGCCGCCCCCTGACCCGCTCTATAGCGGCAAGGCAAAAAGGGGACAGGCAACTTTTTCAGTGGAAAAGTAGCCTGTCCCCTTTTTTGCTGTCCCCTTTTCGTTATGCCGCTTGAGCCTTGCCATGGGGCTGCACAATTTGCTATACATAGCGGCACTTTTCTAGAAGGCGGGCTTCGAAAATGGACGTGTTGGACCCGGCAGTACCGCAAAAGAGCGCCCAGTCGCACCTCGCGACCGGAATCGCCATCTCCTTCGGCATTCACCTCGTGATTAGCGCCATTCTCTTCGGCACCCCCCAAGGCGCCCGCTCCACCCCTCCCATCTCCTACATCGACCTGAAAGACGTGCAGCTCCCCTCGGAATCGGCCGCCCCGGCGCCGGCAAAGCCGGCCCCCCCTGTCGAGAAGAGGGTGGAGCCCGCAAAGAGCGAGGTGCCCCCTCCGGAAAAAGCGCCTGAGCCCCCGCAGCCTGCGGCGCAACAGGAAACGCCCCCCGCCGTGGCGGCACAACCTTCCGCGCGGGAGCAGGTCGAAAAGACAACTCTGGGGCTCGGCATGAGCAAGGGGTATTTCAGCAGTATCGGAAACGGCGAGACTCTGCGGGGGGACGTGAAGGAGTACTACCTGGAGTTGCTGCAGCACATAAACGAGCGGTGGTGGCTCGATCAGGGGGGGGACAAGAAGGGGATCAGGTCGATAATGGTGAGCCTTATCATCGCCCGAAACGGCGACATCGTCTCCATCGAGCTCATCGAGAGCTCCGGGAACCCGATGTACGACAGGGCAGTTCTGACGGCACTGAAGGCAGCCGGCCCCTTCCCGCCCCTTCCTGTCTTTTACAGCGATGAATTGTTCCTGGCACCGATCAAGCTGGTCCCCCCCCTCAACCTGATGGCGGGATAGGGAGCCATCTAGAGAACCTCTTCGAGCTCGAGGTCGATGATATCGTGAGGCTCTTCCCCGACGAGGAGGGAGAGCTTCTGCGCCACGTCCCGGAAGGTCGGATCGGCCGCCTTTATCTCCCGGTACAGAGCTATGGCGGGAAGAGTTGCCCCGCGCCCCTCGTAGAGGGAGGCGAGTTCGTAGCGCAGTGTCATCTGCTCTTGCGGGGAGAGGTCCCGGACCAGGAGCCCCTTCTTCAGGAGGTCTTCCGCCTTTTCATCATCCCCCTTGCTGCGGTGCGACATCCCCTGCAGTATCAGGCAGTCGACGCGGCGCCGCGGATTCGCCGCAGCGGTTGCGAACTCCTGCAGGGCCGCATCGGGGCGCCCCATCTCCATGTAGGCGATGCCGAGGTCATAGTGGGATTCGGCATCCTCCAGGTCGACGTTGTCCTCAGCTTCGATGCAACCGGGGAAGATATCGTCCCAGGTGACCCTCTCCACCGGCTCCTCCGCCACGGGCGCCGCATCAGCGCGCGGCTCGTCCTCCGCCGGCTCCAGGAAAGAGGCGAGAGCGTCATCCGGGAGCTCCAGCTCGAGCGACTTTTCCCCCTCCGCTGCCGGATCCTCCAGGGAAAGCTCGAATTCCGGTGCTTCTCCCGCTCCGTGGCCGGCGAAGAAGTCGAGCGCGTCTTCGTCCGCTCCACCTTTCTCCGGTGCGGCTTCCGCCGCCTCTTCGGTGGCTACCTCTCCCCACGGCAGATCTGCCGGCTCCGCATGGAACTCCTGCGTCAGATCCGGCTCCTGCGTCAGGAATGGTTCCGACTCTTCCGGCCATTCGAGCTCCATCGATCCGTGCGCGGCAGGGAGAGAGTCCCCCGGCTCCGCATCGCTCTCCTCGATGTGCTCTTCGAAATCGAGGTCTATCTCTTCCTCCCAGGCGGAAGAGTGCTCCACTGCAGGGGGAGGCGCGGCTGC
Organism: Geomonas sp. RF6; assembly: GCF_021044625.1. Taxonomy (NCBI): domain Bacteria; kingdom Pseudomonadati; phylum Thermodesulfobacteriota; class Desulfuromonadia; order Geobacterales; family Geobacteraceae; genus Geomonas; species Geomonas sp. RF6. Next base: position 290,682 of record NZ_CP087999.1, read on the forward strand.
CGGCGTTGCCACAGTCGCAGCAGGGGAGGTCGCGGCATTCTGCAGAACCGGTGCCCTGAGGGCGTTCAGTTTCTCCCAATCGCCCGAGGCCTCGTACACCCGCCGAAGTCCTTCCTCCACCTGCGGCTCGCCTCGCAGCGCTGCCGGGAGTGCAAGGTAAAGCGCTTCCAGCTCGCGCCCCTTCCCCTCTGCAAGGAAGCGCTCCGCATGTTGCGACAGAAGCTGAATTCCCCTTTCGTATGCACCGGCCTCGAGGCATGAACGGATGGAATCCCGCGCGATACCGAGGTCGTTCGGGAATAGCTGCGCCATCCGATCAAGGGCGGAGCGCACCTCCCCTTTCTCCCCCTTGCGCCGCAGCACCTCGCAAAGGAGCTGCCAGGCGCGCTGGTTCCCCTCGTTGTGCCGGAGAGCCTGCCTCAAGGCGGCAAGGGCGCCGTCCAGGTCTCCCTTCTGCACTCGCAGGGAAAGAAGCTCCAGTTCGTGCTCGTCCTTTCCGGGGAAGAGTTCCGCTATGCGGGAGGAAACCTTCACGGCGGCCGCCTCGTCGTCACTGTGCACCAGACGCTTGAAGAGAGCGGCAAAGGCGGCGTAGGAGGGGTCCTTCTGGCCGGTGGCGTACAGAAGCTCCGCGTGCTTCAGCTGCGTCGCGACGTTGTCGGCATCCAGCGCCAGCATCTCCTGCACGACCGCCACCGCCTTCGGCAGATCCCCCTGCTGTTCCAGGAGGCGAACAGTGCTGTTGTATTCGGCGAGCGCGTTCCCGGCGAGCCCCTGCTTCTGGTTCAGGATCGCGAGCGTATGGGAAATGGCAGGATTGCTGGAGTCCAGGCGCTGGATCTGCTTGTAGACCGCGATAGCCTTCAGGAAATACGAGTTCTCGGCATAGTGCTTCCCGATGTCCTCGTATTCGGCGATCGCCTCCTCCTTGCGGTTGTCCCGCACCAGGAGCTCGGCGAGCCGCTGCCTGAAGCGTATTTCGCGCGGGTCGAGGGCGACGATCTGCTGGTACTCCTTGATCGCCTTGTCGATCTGCCCCTTCAGCACGAAACGCTGGGCGTTCTCCAGTAATTTGTCTTTCTTGGATGCCAAGATTTTCCCCTACATATCACTTAGAAATACCGCCGAACAAAGTAAAACAAAGAGAGGACGATGTCAAGGATGCATCCCCGGGGGCGAAGTCACCGTCCTCCCCCCTCCCGCAGGGCCCGCAGGAGCCGCTTCAGACGGGCGACTTCGTCCGTTGTGAGCGAGCGATCGCCGTACAGTGCGCTCCCGTACACGGTGGCAAATTCCCGGACCGAGGGGTCAGCGCAACTGCGGGCAAGCTCGAAGATGCCGCGGTTGGCCGTGGGGAGCTCCGGGTATCGTCGCCGCACCGCTCGCACGAAGCGCCTGTAGAGCCGCTGCGACGGCGATTTCGCCAGCTCTTTCAGGAGACGGTACAGGACGAAGAGGCCCAGCGGAGCGAGCACCACGGGGAGAAGCTGCCCCACCGAGACCTTCGGAGCGGAGAAGCTGCTCAGCCGCTCCCCTGCGCCGCGGAAGAGGTTTATCTGTTTTTCCAGGTTGTAGGTTACCACCGCCTTGTTCCAGTAAAACCCGAGGGTATCGACGAGGAGCCGCATCTGGCCGACGCGGGGGACGTTCCCCCCGAAGTTCAGAGACCAGCCGCTCGGGTCGATGGTGAGCCACCCTTTCCCCTCGAGGTATGCCTCCACCCAGACGTGCGCCATGTCCTCCGTCACGAGGTAATACCCGCCGTTGTCGCTGTACACCCCGCCGCGGTATCCGCCGACCAGCCGGGCCGGGACCCCCGCGAGCCTCAGAAAGAGTGCGGCGGAGGAAGCGTAGTACTCGCAGTTCCCCTTCTTCTTCACGAAGAGGAACTGGTCCAGGGGATCGGTCCCGGTCGGAAGCTCCTTTGTGGAATAGGAGAGGCGCTGGGCGCGGAAGAAGCGCTCCATGCGGGAGACGATCTCTTCGGGGGGGGCGCCTGCGGCACTCTCCCTCGCTGCCTTCTGCAGGCGCGGCGGGAGGTGGGCGGGAAGCTCCAGGTAGAGCTCCCGGTCTATCCCCCCTCTCAGGCGGATGCGGTCCGAGGGGGTGGAGACGGCCTGGTAGCTGATCCGGGAGGATCTTGGCGCGGAAGTCGTGAAGACGAGATCCGAGGCAGCGGCCCGGCGCACGCCGCTTAGCGACAAGGGGTGGTTCAGCGCCAGGAGGTAGGGGGAATTGGAAGGTTCCGGGTAGAAGGTCTGCTCCACCGAGAGCCCCCCCTTTACCGGAATCGGTACCTCCTCCGGATCCCCCTCGCGTACCCAGCTGTCACCCTGGAAGCCGTTCAGGACGATGCCGCGCCAGTACAGGCGATCCTCGGGGAGCTTCTGGCACACTACCCGAAAGGCGGGGGTCTGCACCGCAGTGATGCTCGAGGTCTTTCCCGGCGTCACCTTCTCCGTGAATCCCACAGTTCCCCTCCCCCCCTGGTCCACGTTCCAGATCGGGTACTGGGTGCGGGGGAGCACCACGAAGAGAAGGAGCATGATCGGGACGGTCGCGGCAGGCAAAAGAAGCGACGTCCCCAGCACCTTTCTCAGGGCGCGGCGGTCCAGAGTCATCTCCGGGTCGTGGACGTGGAAGGCAAGAAGCACCAGCGAGACCGCGAGGAGCACGAGGAGGAGCAGGAGATAGGCGAGGAAAATCCCGGTGAGGTTGTAAAGGGACGACGCGGCGAGGCAAAAGAGGGAGAGGGCGAAAATCTGCAGGTAGTTCCTGCCGCTCTTCTCGGAGAGGAGGCGCACCGCAAGGAGAGCCACCAGGAGGTTCGCCGTCACCTGCACGAGGTCGGAGAGGGAAAAGCGCGCTCCGTAGTAGAGGAAGAAGAGGATGGAGAGCCCGGTGAGGAACCACCCGCTTCGGGATACCCCTCTCCGGTCGAGACAGATCCCGCCGGCCAGCGCCAGCGGAAAGAAGTACTTCGCCACCATGTCGAGGTACGGCATGAGGGGAAGGTAGCCGATGACGGCGCTTCCAAGCGAAAAGATGGCGATTATCGTCCTAATTCTTACCATACAGGGCCAGTTCCCCCAAAAGTTGCAACCTGTGCTGCCGCGTGTTTCCTGCCGCCACACGCTTTTCCCCCACCTTCAGCCCCACCGGCCGCCCCACCTTCAGGAGACGGTTGATAAGGTAGGCGCCGTGGCTCAGGCGATCCTCCATGTTTCGCCCCGGCAGGAGTTCCGGCTCGATGATCACCGGCTCATCGGCGGTGGCGGAAAGCTCCTTCACCTTGAAGACCTCGTGCTTTGCCGAGAGGCGCCAGTGGATCAGCTTCAGCGACTCGCCGCCGCGGTAGTCGGAGATCTTCACCAGTTCGCCGTCATACCCGGGGGAAAGGGGGGTGAGATCGGAACCGGCATCGGGAGGGGCGACGGGGGTGGCCACCGGGAAGGAGCGCGGGGCGGGAAAGACGGTGACGCTCGACTGCACCGGCACCTGGCGGCGGCGCACGAAGAAGTGGACCGGGAAGGAGGAGCCGACCACCGCACAAGTGATCGTGTGCAGGCCGCGCTCCGGGAAGGCGTGCAGAAAGCTCACCTTCTGCGCCCCTCCCCTTTCCACGACCGTGCAGAGTGCCTCCGTCCCGCAAAGGGCTATCCGGATGAGAAACGACGGGAGGAAGCGGCGCCGGTTGATGATGAGCACCGAGACGAGCGTCTGCACCCCGGCATAGACCTCATCCGGCACCTGCAGCCGCACCTCGAGGTTGCGGATGTTCAGCCACCCCATGAGGCCCGATACCGCCATGAAGCCGAGCATGGCCGAGACTATGAGGAAGAGGAGATTGTTCCCGGTATTGACCGCAGCGACGCCGAGACCGAGGGTGGTGGCCACGAAAAGCCCCCCTCCCTTGGTGAGCTCTATGTGAGGGGGAGCGGAATCTCTTTCAGGATGCCGTTTAATAGCTCCTCCTTGTTCACCCCCTCCTGCTCCGGCCGCACAAGGATGCGGTGCGAGCAGACGGTGGTGGCGACAGTGCGGACGTCCTCCGGGGCGACAAAAGACCTGCCGTCGAGGTATGCCGCAGCCTTTGCCGCGTCAACGAGCCCTATCGCGCCACGGGTGGAGATGCCGGTGAGGATGAGCGGGTGGGTGCGGGACTTCCTGACAATGGAATAGACGTAGTCGGTGACCTTCTCCCCCACATACACGGAGTGGCGCACCGCAGCGATCGCCTCGAGGAGGTCGTCCCTGCTCACCATCGGCTGGATGTGCATGAGCTCGTCCCTGATGCTCCCTTGCCTGATGATGATCTTCTCCATCTCCTCCGGCGGGTAGCCGATGCCGCTTTTCATGATGAAGCGGTCCATCTGCGACTCGGGGAGGGGAAAGGTACCGACCTGTTCCACCGGGTTCTGGGTCGCCAGGACGAAGAAGGGATCAGGGAGGGTGTAGGTAACACCTTCCACCGTCACCCGCCGCTCCTCCATCGCCTCGAGGAGCGCGCTCTGCGTCTTCGGCATGGCGCGGTTTATCTCGTCGATGAGAACGATGTTGTTGAAGATCGGCCCCTTGATGAAGATAAAGCGCCCCTCGGTCCGGTCGTATATGGAGAGACCGGTGATGTCGGAGGGGAGAAGGTCGCTGGTGCACTGGACCCTCCCGAAGGAAAGGCCGAGGGAACCGGCAAAGGCGAGAGCCATCGTCGTCTTCCCAAGCCCCGGTATGTCCTCGAGGAGCATGTGCCCTCCGGTCAGAAGAGCCATGAGGCAGAGCCGGACCGCCTCCCCTTTTCCCTGAAGCCGCTCGCCCGAGAGGCTCTCAAGGACTGCGCATATCTCGTCTCGTTTCGGAAGGTGCATTGGTGCCTCGAAAATTGGTCCAGCGCCTAGTATAGCAAAGTGCTCCAGGCGCCGTCCTGAACGCATTTTAAGGGTGACTTGAAACGAAGAGCATGCCCGGCGCATGCGGAACAGGCGCCGCAAAACGTTCCCCCTCCCTTGACGGGAGGGGGGCAGGGGGTGGGTGAAGCTGCCATCTGCCGGAATGGCGCGCACCTTCCCCCCCCACCCTGTCCCTCCCCCGCAAGGGGGGAGGGGACGTCCCTATCGCCTCTCTGAAATAATCCGCAAGTGTCTTTGGAGGGGAATCCGCGCGAGCGTGCCCCCTCCCTTGACGGGAGGGGAGCCGGGAAGCGGCTGGCGGTTACGGGTAGGGCTGCCCGGTCGGGCGGATCATCATTTCGTTGATATTTACATGAGGGGGGAGGGAGACAAGAAACTGGATCCCCTCGGCGATGTCCTGCGGCTGCAGGAGCTTTCCGAACTGCTCCACGGTTTTTCCGAAGTTCTCGGCGTTGTAGCCGGCGACGCCCTGGAACTCGCTTACCACAATTCCCGGCATGATCACGGAGACTCGCACCCCCGCGGTGCACACTTCACGTCTCAGTGCTTCGGCCATGGCGCCGACCGCAAACTTGCTTGAGCCGTAGAATCCACTGAAGGGGGAGATGTTTCGGCCGACGCTGGAGCCTACAACCACGATGTCCCCCCCCTTGCGCTGCACCAGGTAGTGCCCGGCGCGCCGCAAAAGACGCCCTGCCCCGAGGACATTGACATCATACACCTCCTGCCACTGCGATTCATCGCTGTGCAGGATTCCTCCGGCGAGACCGCGCCCCGCATTGACCACCACGATGTCGTATTTCGATCCTCCCCGCGTCCAGGAAGTCGCCTGCTCCAGGAGGTTGTCGATGTCCTCCTCGCGGCTGGCATCCCCCGCAACCGCGAGAGCCTTCCCCCCCTGCGACTCGATCAAGCGAACCAACTCGTCCAGTCGCTCCTGCCGCCGCGCTTGTACCACCACCGCAGCGCCGGCCTTTGCGAGGGCGAGTGCGGTGGCGTATCCGATTCCGGAGCTTGCCCCGGTTACGATGGCGGTTTTCCCTGCGAGGGTCTGGGTGTGCATCGGTGGCCTCCTTGTGGGTCAGTAGATTGAATTACAGGCAGTGTCTCACGCCGCGGGGGCAAGTATATCATTGACGACCACACCCGCCATGGTGAGGCCGAAGATGGAAGGGATGTAGGACATGCTCCCGAGGATTACGCGCCTGTGTTCGCAGGAGAAACGCTGATCGTCCTTGTTGGGACAGATGCAGTTTCCCTTGCACCCGCCGGCTTGGGTCTCCTGCGCCTGGTATTCCTCGGTGGAGTACACGACCTTTACGCCGTTTTCCACTCCCTGCTTTTTCAGGAGCTTGCGCACCGAGCGCGCCATGCGGCACTTCTGCGTCTCGGAGATGTCCCCCACCTTGATCTGGGTCGGGTCGAGCTTCGCTGCGGCACCCATGCTGGAAACGATCCGTATGCCACGCTCCTTGCAGCGGCGAATGAGGTGCAGCTTACTGGTGATGTGGTCGATGGCGTCGACGACGTAGTCGTAATGGTCGGCAAGGAGAAAGTCGCTGTTATCGGCGGAGTAGAAGTCCTGGTAGGGGACGATTTCGGCGTCCGGGCTGATGAGGCGCAGGCGCTGGGCCATGACGTCCGCTTTCGGTTTACCGACGGTGCCGTCCATGGCGTGGATCTGGCGGTTCACGTTGGTAAGGCAGATGTCGTCGAAGTCCACGATGACGAGCCGTCCGACACCGGCGCGGCAGAGGGCCTCGGCAGCGTAGCCGCCGACCCCGCCAAGGCCGAAAACGGCAACGGTTGAGTTCTTTAACTTATCGAGCCCGGCGGAGCCGATAAGAAGCTCCGTGCGGGAGAAGCGGTGCAGATGTGACATGTAGTAACCTCGGATTGCGAATTGGGCAAACGTCGCAAAGAAGGTGCTGGCAACAGTCCGCCCTTGGGCGCGCGAGCGCCTCGACCACTATAGACCGACTCGCCCCACTAATGAAAGAGAAAGTTACAACGACAAAGAGGCGGCCAAAATAGCCGCCTCCCGTCGATATCTCTGCCCTTCCCGCTGACCGCTACCCCTTCACAGCTGCCCCATGAACTTATGCGTCTGCGGGATGACCCGTACCTCTCTCAGCTTCGCATCGGCGAATTCCTGCAGTTCCAGCGTGCGCAGGGGAGAGAGCGAGACGGTGCCGTCGGCTCGCGTGACCGGCTGCAAAATGAGGGGGATGTTGCGGTCCACGGCGGCTATCATGCTGCAGCTGCGCTCGATCTCCCAGTTCTGTGTGGAGTCGTCCACCACCAGCTTGACATACGCCTGCTTCCGGGCCGCCAGCGCCAGAAAAGCCTCGTGCTTCTCCCACACGGGGTTCACCCCGGAAGCGGACGGCAGCTTGAAGTCCATCGCTACATAGTCGACATAGTCGATGAGCGGGGCGAGCGCCTCCGGGAGGGTGCCGTTTGTCTCCAGATGGACCGGCAGGATCTCGTGCAGTTCGGGAAGCCATTCCAGGAGCGCTTTTCCATGGAGCAGCGGCTCACCGCCGGTCACGCTTATGGAGTGGTGGATTGCGGGCCACGCCTCCGCCCAGCGCCTGATGTGGGAGATCACCTGTTCCCCCTGCACCGGGTTGGTAAGGGTGACGAAATCCCGGCGGCCGGGGGTCATTTCCAGCTGGCAGAGCTCCGGCACTTCATGGACTCCCGCCGTATCGCAGTAGGAGCAGTCGAGGTTGCATCCCGCGAGCCTGAGAAAGATCTGGCGCAGTCCCACCAGAATTCCTTCCCCTTGTATCGAAGAAAAGCACTCCGTCACAGGGGCTTGCGCCATGCCGTTACTCATAGTAGCTCGCAGCGGCGAAATCGGACTCCCATACGGTCACCATCTCCACCTTCACCTTCTGCTCAGCGAAGATCTTCGTGAGCTCACCGTAGAGGTAGCGCGCGATGTTCTCGGAAGAGGGGGAATCTTCGAGGAAGGGGGGAAGCTCGTTCAGGTATTTATGGTCCAGGGTCTTCAGAAGGGTGTTGGTCTCCCGCTTCAGAATCTTGAAGTCGATGCCGAGACCTGCCTTATCGAGCTCCGTCGTCGTGACAGAAACTTCGACCTTCCAGTTGTGACCATGCAGGTTCTCACAGTCTCCCTGGTAATGAATCAGGTTGTGAGCTGCTGCGAAAGATGTGTGAATGGTGAGACGGTACATGTTTCCTCCGGATTAAAGACATTTTGACTGCGGCCAATATATCACGCCACCGGCACCTTTGCCAGAGAAAGGCCAAACGGCGCGACGGGTGTCCGTGTGGTCAATGTGGTCCATGTAGGCCGGGATAAGCCGCAGGCGTTCCCGGCGGTCCACAACATACCGAGCCGCGCACCAGCGAATGCCGGAAACGCTATCGCTTATTCCAGCCTACAAGTCTCAGCGTCCCTCACACGCTCCCCTCCCATCCCATTGCTTTACAAGGGACATGGCGGGGATGGGGTTGGGCGTGGGGCGTCCATGTAGGCCGGGATAAGCCGCAGGCGTTCCCGGCGGTCCATCACATACCGAGCCGCGCACCAGCGAATGCCGGAAACGCTATCGCTTATTCCGGCCTACGAGTCTCAGCGTCCCTCACACGCCCCCCTCCCATCCCACTACTTTACATGGGACGATGGCGGGGATGGGGTTGGCCCTCCCACGTCCATGTAGGCCGGGATAAGCCGCAGGCGTTCCCGGAGGTCCACAACATACCGAGCCGCGCACCAGCGAATGCCGGAAACGCTATCGCTTATTCCGGCCTACGAGTCTCAGCGTGCCTCACACGCCCCCTCGCATCCCATTGCTTTACAAGGGACAGGGTGCGGATGGGGTTGGGCCTCCCACGTCCATGTAGGCCGGGATAAGCCGCAGGCGTTCCCGGCAGTCCACCACATCCCCAGCCGCGCACCAGCGAATGCCGGAAACGCTATCGCTTATTCCGGCATAAAACTGCGAATTCTTGCCAATGGTGCGGCGCTGTGATACAAGCGATTGAAACGCTTGTTTGAACGACACAGTAGGAGGTGCCTATGAAAGAGAGGATCCGCACTTTTGCACAGAGTCTCGGGATCGAAGAGGTCGGCTTCGCGTCGTCTGAAGATTACCGGAGCCCCCGCTCTCCAGAACTGGAGTCGCTCTTTCCGGGGGTGCGCTCCATAGTCGTGCTTGCCTTTCCCGAGCTCTCCTCCTGCCAGAGCCCGAGTCCGCAGATGGCGATGGGGGCGCGGCTCGATCTTATGGAATTCTCCCGTTCCGCCTGTTACCGAATCGCCCGCTTCGTGGAGAACCACCTCGGGGCTCCAGCCATGACCGTCCCGATCTCCTACCCGATGGATTTCAGCCGCCGCGAAAAGATGGCCGTGGCTGAGGTGTCGCTGCGGCATGCGGCGGTCGCCGCCGGTCTCGGAACCTTCGGCCGCCACAATCTCGTGGTGCACCCGCGCTTCGGGACCCGCGTCCTCTTCGCCGCTGTATTGACCGCGCTGGATATCCCGTCGGATCCGCCACAGGAGAAGAACCCCTGCACCTCCTGTGGCCTGTGCGTGCGCGGGTGCCCGGCCGGAGCACTCGAGGAGGAAGGGAAGACCGACGTGGTGAAATGCCTCGGCAAGAGCCAGCCGCACGGGATGCGAGCGAGCGTCGGATTCTGGTCCAGGTTTGGAGATGCCTCCCCTGAAGAGCAGAAGGGGATGCTGCAAAGTCCCGAATATTTCAGCATGTACCACGCCGCATCGATGGGATACCAGTACTTCTGTTTCAACTGCCTCGCCGCCTGCCCCGTCGGGGTGAAGAAGCTCGCCCCGAAACCGAACGCGGGAGAGATGAAATGAGAGGGGCAGTCGATACTGAGATCGCAGCAACCCGCACCCGCATTCTCGACGCAGCCGCCGTCGTCTTTGCGGAGTCCGGCTTTGCCGCGGCAACGATCCGCACCATCTGCAGCCGCGCGAAGGTCAACGTGGCCGCCATCAACTATCACTTCGGCAGCAAGGAGGAGTTGTACCGCGAGGTGCTGCGCTACGCCCGGCGGCGAGTTCACGAGAAGTATCCGGTCCGGTACGGTCTCGCTCCCGACGCCTCGCCGCGCGACCGGCTGTACGCCTACGTGCGCTCTTTCCTTTTGCGCACCTGTACCGACGAGATGAGCCTGTGCTGGGGGACGCTCCTCATGCGCGAGATGGTGGAGCCGACGAGCGCGCTCGACATGATCGTGGAGGAAGGGATTCGCTCCCTCTTCGGCGAGCTTGTGGAGATAGTCGGGCTTCTGCTCGGCGGTGACGCGGACCCGGAACTTGTGGTCTCCAGCGCGCGGAGCGTCATGAGCCAGTGTCTCTTCTATCTCTTCAGCAGGTCTGTGATAAGCAGGATGTCCGCCGGTACCGGATCGGAGCCGACCGACCTGCAGAAAATAGCGGAGCACATCGTCACATTCTCCTGTCACGCATTCCACGGGCTCGCCTCCGGAAAAGGAGCAGCCGGCAATGACTGACTCCTCCCGCCAGGTCAACAAGTGGCTCATCACCCTCACCGTCATGATCCCCGCTTTCATGGAGATCGTCGACACCTCCATCGCGAACGTGGCGCTCCCCCACATGCAGGGGAGCCTCAACGCAGGGACGGAGGAGATAACCTGGGTCCTTACCTCCTACCTCATCAGCAACGCCATCGTGATGCCGATGACCGGGTGGCTGGCGCGGGTCTTCGGCAGGAAGCACTTCCTCATGGCCTGCATCGTCACCTTTACGGTCGCCTCCCTCTTGTGCGGCGCAGCTCCGAACCTCGGCTGCATGGTCTTCTTCCGCATCCTCCAGGGCGCCGCGGGGGGAGCGCTCATACCGATGAGCCAGGCGATCATGATGGAGTCGTTCCCGCCAAACGAGGGGGGAATGGCGATGGCGATCTTCGGGATCGGCGCCATGTTCGGCCCCGTCGTCGGCCCGACCCTCGGCGGCTGGATCACCGACAACATCACCTGGCGCTGGATCTTTTACGTGAACATCCCGGTGGGGATCGTGGCGATAATCATGGTGAACGCCTTCGTCTTCGACCCTCCCTACCTGAAAAAGCAGCGGTCGCAGATCGACTACTGGGGCCTCGCCCTCCTCACCCTGGGGATCGGCGCTCTGCAGATCGTGCTGGACAAGGGACAGCAGGAGGACTGGTTCAGTTCCTCCTTCATCACCTCCTGTTCCATCGTTGCTGCCGTCTCCCTCATCATGCTGGTGTACGCCGAGCTGCAGCACCCGCACCCGGTGGTGAACCTCAGGCTCTTCAAGGACGGCGCGTTTGCCTCGGGGAACTGCATCATGTTCATGGTGGGCTTTTGCCTCTACGGCTCCGTGGTCATGCTCCCCCTCTTCCTGCAGACCCTCATGGGGTACTCCGCAACGATGGCGGGGCTCGTCATGGCGCCGGGCGGTTGCGCTTCCGTTATCGTGATGCCGATGGTAGGGGCGTATCTGAAAAGGGGGGACGGCAGGAAGATCGTCCTTTGCGGGCTCCTGCTGGGGGCCTGGTCCCTGTATCTCATGCGCGGCTTCACGCTGCAGGCCTCGTTTGCCGACTTCATGTGGCCGCGTGTACTCCTTGGTGCCGCGCTCGGCATGATATTCCCCCCCCTCGCCCGCATGACGCTCGCGAACATCCCGCGGGTGGAGATGGGGAATGCCACCGGGATCTACAACCTCTTGCGCAACATAGGGGGTAGCGTCGGGATTGCGGTCTCCGCGACGCTCCTGACCCGCCTGTCGCAGTTCAACCAGGCAAACCTTTCGGCGCAGGTGAACCCGTACAACCCGCTGCTGCAGTCGAAGCTCGCCGCCCTGCAGCAGGCTGCCATGTCGCGCGGTGCGGATCTGGCGACGGCGCGGAAGGTGGCGCAGGAGATCATATACAGGCTGGTGCGGAGGGAAGCCGCCATGCTCTCCTACAGCTATATTTTCTGGATCATCGGGATGTCGTTTCTGGCGATCATCCCGCTCCTCTTTTTCCTGAGGAAGCCGCGGGAAACGTAGCCGGAAGGAGGAACGCGCCCTATATGGTGATGCTTTCGCCGGGGTTGGGGTCGGTGGTGAGAGCGCCTGTGAAGGAAAGGTAGGAAAGAAAGCAGAAAAAAGCGATGGAGGCGACGAGCAGCAGCACAACCGGCAGGAGGCGCACGCTGCGGTCGTTCACGTTGCGACGCAGAAGCCCTGCGGTAGTCACCAGTACTCCGGTGGCGCCGCTGGCCGCTCCGAGGGCGAATCCGTAGAAGGTAAGCCCGGCGCTGCGGCCGCCGGAAAGGAAGAAAAGGGTGGAAAGCTGGTGGTGAAAAAAGGTCGCCAGCGTCACGGAGATGATGCCCGCCACCATGAGGACGAGCCCCTTGCGCACGGTCCGCCTACACACGCTGCGCCTCCTCGCGTCCTACTCGCACCAGCTCACGTCCCCCACGCCCTTTCTGAGGACGACAGGGGTGTCGCCGATGAGGCTCACGACGGAGCTGACATCGGCGGAGAGATCGCCGCCGTCGATGACGATGTCGATCAATTTTCCCATCTGTTGCTCCACCTGCCAGGGGTCGCCGATCGGATCCTCCCCTGAGAGGTTCGCACTGGTGGTAACGATCGGATGACCGAGCTCCTTTACGATGGAGAGGCAGATTTCGTTGTCGGGGATGCGGATGCCGACGGTCCTCTGCTTGGTGAGGAGAAGGGCGGGGACGAGGGTGGTCGCGTCCAGCACGAAGGTGTACGGGCCGGGCAGGAGCCGCTTAAGCACCTTGTAGGCGTAGTTGCTGACCTTGGCGTAGCGGGTGATATCGGAGAGGTCGGCGCAGATGAAGGAAAAGGGCTTCTTCCTGTCGCGCTGCTTTATCAGGTAGATCCGCTCCAGCCCCTTCTTGTTGAAGATGCTGCAGCCGATCCCGTAGGTTGTATCCGTCGGATAGGCGACGACACCACCTTTCTTCAGGTTCTCTACCACCTTGTGGATCAGTCTCGGTTGCGGATTGTGGGAATTGATCTCGAGGAACATGACTAGTCACCGGGATTGAGCGCCACAAGCGCCTCATGCACGAAGAGCCCGTCTTTCTGGATCAGCACGTCGTCAAACCACAGCTCGCCGTCTCCGGTGAGGACCTTCACCATGTCCCAGTGAACCGCGGAGGTGTTGCCGTTGCTGCACTCATCGTAGCACTGGCCGGGGGTAAAGTGAATGGAGCCGAAGATCTTCTCGTCAAAGAGTATGTTGCGCATCGGCGTGCGGATCTTCGGGTTGACCCCGATGGCGAATTCCCCGACGTAGCGGGCACCTTCGTCGGTGTCGAGGATCTTGTTCAGCGCCTCATCCATCCCCGGCGCGGTCGCCTTCACGATGCGCCCCTTCTCGAACTCGAGGCGGATGTTGTTGAACTCCTTCCCCTGGTAGATCGTCGGGCAGTTGTAGGTGATGTACCCTTCCACCGAGTCCTTCACCGGCGCGGAATACACCTCGCCGTCCGGGATGTTGAGGCGCCCGTCGCACTTGATGCCGGGGAGCCCCTTCATGCTGAAGGAGAGGTCGGTGTCGCTCGACTTGATGCGCACACGATCCGCCTGGTCCATGAGCCCCTTCAGGAGGTCCTGCTTCTCCGATTCCTTTTCCCAGTCGATGCAGCAGGCGGAAAAGAGGTAGTCCTCGTACTCGTCGAGGCTCATGCGCGCCTCCTGCGCGGAGGAGTGGGTCGGATAGCGGGTGATGACCCAGCGGGTGTGCTTAACACGCTGGTCTACGATGGGGCGGGTGGTCTTCGACCAGGCGATCATGTTCTCCTGCTTCGCCTGGGCCATGACCATGGAGTTGTCTGCAGCGCTGAGACCGATGTACACGGTGACCTGCTTCATGAAATCGAGCTTGTGCTGCGGGAAGTAGGAGACCTGCTCAGGGGAGGCGCCGTTTATGAAGTAGCGGTTGATGTCGGGGACGCTGAATTCGTACTCCACGTACTTCGCCCCCTTGGCGATGCAGAGCGCGTAGATCTCCTTCACCAGCGGCATCGCCTCGAATCCTGCTGCGGAAATAAGGACGACGTCCCCCGGGACGACCCCGGTGGAGTAGTTTACCAGGACCTCTGCAAGCTCTCTGACGCGTGGATCTTTCATCTTTCCCCCTTCCCTGGAACTGCGGCTGTATGGAATGTGGAACTATGTACGTTGGTGGAGTCGGCGGGAAACCATCTTCCGGCGTCCCCTCCCTTTCAAGGGGAGGGACAGGGTGGGGATGGGGTCTCTGCCGCGGTCCGGCGCTGCCGGGAACGCCTTCGGCTTATCCCGGCCTACATGGACATGCGGACATGCGGGGAAGTCGTGCTACCTCCCGGTATGGCCGAAGCCGCCCTCCCCCCGGGTGCTCTCGCCGAGTTCCTCCACCTCGTAGAACTCCGCCCTTTCGAAGCGGGAAAAGACCATCTGGGCGATCCGCTCGCCGCTTCGCACGGTGAAGGTGTCACTCCCGTGGTTTATCATGATGACGCAGATCTCGCCGCGGTAGTCGGCGTCGATGGTGCCGGGCGAGTTCACCAGCGCGATCCCGTGCTTCAGAGCGAGCCCGCTGCGGGGCCTCACCTGCGCCTCGTACCCTTCAGGAATCTCCAGCGCGATCCCCGTCGGCACCAGGGCGCGCGCTCCCGGCTCCAGCTCCAGGTCGCCTTCGAGCTCGGCGTACAGATCGACGCCGGCCGCATGCGCAGTCATGTAGGAAGGGAGAGGATTACGGTCGCCCGGCCGCACCCTCTTGATCTTCACAGAGATGCCGCTCATGTCAAATGAGGACTGCTTCGGGTTGGATCGTCGAGGAGCCGACACGCCCGAGCATGATGAGGGAGAGGGTGGAGTTGTCGACGATGTCGGCACTGAGAGCAAGGATCGATTCCGCGGTCACGCGGTCGAAACCTTCCATGATCTGGGAGAGGGGCTGGGGCGCCCCGAAATAGATCTCGTTCTTGGCGAGGCGGGACATCCTGTTGTCGCTCGACTCGAGGGAGAGGAGGAGGTTCCCCTTCAGCTGTTCCCGGGCGGCGTTCAGCTGCGAGTCGGAGACCGGCTCGTTCTTGAAGCGGCGCAGCTCGCGCAGGGTGATCTCCATCAGCTCGTCGACCTTTTCCGGTGAGAGACCGGCGTACACGACGAGGGAGCCGGCATCGGCGTGGGAGGCGATGTACGAATAGACGGAGTAGGCGAGCCCGCTTTTTTCCCGCACCTCCTGGAAGAGGCGGGAGCTCATGCTGCCACCGAGGATGGCGTTCATGATGAAGGCGTCGAAGCGACCCGGCTCGCTCTGGGTCACCCCCTTCAGACCGAGGCAGACGTGGACCTGCTCCAGGTCCTTCTCCACGAGCTCCACCTTCCGCTCGTACACCGGGAGCGCGGACGGCTTCCGGCCGTGCCCGCCCGGGACGGAGAGGAGCTGCTCGGCGACCATGGAGACGAGCTCTTCGTGCTCCACGTTCCCCGCGGCGCAGACGATGATGTCCTCGCCGCGGTACATCTTTTCCTTGTACTCCAGTATCGCCTCGCGCGAGAGCCCGGACACGCTCTCCACGTCGCCGAGGATCGACATTCCCAGCGGGTGCCCCTCCCAGAACTGCTGGTGGAAGAGGTCGTGGATCAGGTCGTCGGGGGTGTCCTCCATCATGCTGATTTCCTGCAGCACGACGCGGCGCTCCTTCTCTATCTCCTCCGCATCGAAGGTGGAATTGAGGAAGATGTCGGTCAAAAGATCTACGGCGCGGGGGAGGAACTTGTCGAGGATTTTGGCGTAGTAGCAGACATATTCCCGGCTGGTGAAGGCGTTGAGCACTCCACCAACCGAGTCTATTTCGCGGGCAATGTCGAGGGAGGAGCGGCGCTCGGTCCCCTTGAAGAGGAGGTGCTCGATAAAGTGCGCCACGCCGTTCACGGAGCGGTCTTCGTGGCGGGATCCGTTCGCCACCCATATCCCGATGGAGACGGAGCTGGCGTACGGTATCCGCTCGGTGATGACGCGGATACCGTTATCGAGGATTGACTTGTTGACCATGCTGTTGAGTATACCCTACGGGCTGTACGACCGCTAGCTGCGGGGATTGAGGGTTACTCGGTAAAGGTTGCGCCGAGCGCTTCCTTGCGGGAAAGCTTGATTTTCCCCTGCTTGTCGATGCCGATGCACTTCACCAGCACCTTGTCCCCTTCGCGCAGCACGTCGGTGACGTTCTTCACGCGCTCGGTGTCGAGCTCGGAGACGTGGACGAGGCCGTCGGTACCGGGGAAGATTTCCACGAAGGCGCCGAATTCCATGACCTTCTTCACGGTCCCCATGTACAGCTTCCCTTCCTCTGCCTCGGCGGTGAGGTTCCTGATCATCTTGATGGCGAGGTCGCACGCTTCCTTGTTGGTGGAGGCGATATTGATCTTGCCGGTATCGTCGATGTCGATGGAAACGCCGGTCGCTTCGGTGACGCTCCTGATGTTCTTGCCGCCGCTGCCGATGACGTCGCGGATCTTGTCGGTCTTGACCCAGATCGTGGTGATGCGCGGCGCGAACGGGGAGAGCTCCTGGCGCGGGCCGGTGAGTGCTTTCGCCATCTCGCCGAGGATGTGCAGCCTCCCTTCCTTCGCCTGGTTCAGTGCCGCCTGCATGATCTCGCGGGTGACGCCGCCGATCTTTATGTCCATCTGGAGAGCGGTAACCCCTGCGGAGGTACCGGCGACCTTGAAGTCCATGTCGCCCAGGTGGTCCTCGTCGCCGAGGATGTCGGAGAGGATGGCGAAGGAGTCACCCTGCTTGATGAGACCCATGGCGATACCGGCGACCGGTGCCTTGATGGGGATGCCGGCGTCCATCATGGAGAGTGCGCCGCCGCACACGGTCGCCATTGAGGAGGAGCCGTTCGACTCCAGGATGTCGGAGACGATCCTGATGGTGTAGGGGAAGTCGTCGTGCTTCGGGAGGACCTTCTGCAGCGCGCGCTCGGCGAGCATGCCGTGGCCGATCTCGCGGCGCCCCGGGGCGAGGCGGAAGCTCGTCTCACCTACCGAGTACGGCGGGAAGTTGTAGTGCAGCATGAAGCGCTTCCTCGTGTCGCCGTAGAGGGAGTCGATGCGCTGCTCGTCGACGGAGGTACCGAGCGTCGCCGCCACGAGGGACTGCGTCTCGCCGCGGGTGAAGAGCGCGGAGCCGTGGGCGCGCGGCAGGAGCCCGCACACGCTGGAGATGTTCCTGATCGTCTTCGTGTCGCGCCCGTCGATCCTCTCGCCGTCGACGATGATGTGCTCGCGGACCAGGTCGTATTCCATGTCCTCGATGAAGGTGGCGATCTCTTTCTCGCTCCCCTCGAACTCGGCAGAGAGGGCGGCGACCGTCTCGTCGCGGATGGCGTCGATGGCGTTGTGGCGCTCGACCTTCGTCTTGATGCGCACCGCTTCCTTCATCCCGGCGTAGGCGAGGGCCTTCACCCTCTCCTGCAGCTCGGCGTTCACCGCCGGCGGCGGTACTTCGCGCTTCACGGCGCCGACTTTCGCGGCGAGCTCTTCCTGGGCGGCGAGGATCGGCTGGATCGCAGCGTGGCCGAAGAAGATAGCCTCCAGCATGTCGCTCTCGGAGACCTCGTTCGCCTCACCTTCCACCATGATGACGGCGTCTTTGGAGGCGGCGACCACGATTTCCATGTCGCTCTTTTCCATCTCCTCGGCGGTGGGGTTGGCGATGAAGTTGCCGTCCACGCGCCCGACCTTCACGCCGGCGATCGGCCCGGCAAAGGGGACGTCGGAGACCATGAGGGCGGCGGAGGCGCCGACCATGGCGAGGATCCCCGGATCGTGGTCCTTGTCGGCGGAGACGACGGTCGCCATGATCTGTGTGTCGTTCAGGAAGTTCTCGGGGAAGAGAGGACGGATCGGACGGTCGATGAGACGGCTGGTGAGGGTTTCGTTGTCGGAGGGGCGCCCTTCGCGCTTGAAGAAGGAGCCGGGAATCCTCCCGCCGGCGTACGCCTTCTCCTGGTAGTTGACGGTCAGGGGGAAGAAGCCCTGCCCTTCCTTTGCGGTCTTCGTGGCGACTGCGGTGACGAGCACCATGGTGTCGCCGCTCTTGATCATGACGGCGCCGCTTGCCTGCTTCGCCATCCTGCCTGTTTCAATAGTGATTGTCTTGCCGCTGCACTCTACTGTGACGGTGTGTTCCATACTCTTTGGCCTCCTGGCACTAACCTACGGTTGGTGTTGGGGCCGCCGAGAAAAGAGCACTGCGTCGAGGGTGCGACACGCAGGGCTTTTTTATCCACGCCCCCAACAAAAGAAAAGGGCCGAAGCCCTCTTGTGAGAAAAAAGCGGAAAGGCAATATACCCTATAAGAGGTATACTGCCTTCTCTTACCTTCTTATGCCGAGCTTCTCGATGATGGCTCTGTACCTTTCAACATCTTTCTTCTTCAGATAGTCGAGAAGACCCCTTCTCTGGCCGACTATCTTCAGGAGACCGCGACGGCTATGATGATCCTTCTTGTGCACCTTGAAGTGCTCAGTCAGATATGTGATCCGCTCTGAAAGAATGGCGATCTGCACTTCCGGCGACCCTGTGTCAGTGTCGTGAAGCTTGTGAGCAGAGATAATTTCCTGTTTCTTTTCGGTTACCAACATTTAGCTACACCTCCTTCCGCTTCTATTTTAGTTATGACTGCCCGCAGCCTTTTCGGGCCACGGAAAAGTTCTATAATCCACGTCTTTTAGCACAAATCCCAGCGGGTGTAAAGAAGATTACTAGTTGAACACCCGGGCGAGCCGAAGCCCCTTCCGGGGATCGTGCTGGGCCACCGCCGCAAGGCGCTCGCCGCTGCAAAGCCGCACCATCTCCCCCGGTGCGAGCTCCGGTGCGGGGGACTCCAAATCTCCCGCGGCGGGGACGACGCCGTTTGCCACCTTGCGCGCACCCCCCTCGTTCAGCGCCACTTCCTTCAGGTGCGAGAGCGCCCGCTCCACAGGGACGAGAACCGGTGCCCCTCCCGTCTTCAGCGTCTCGGCGCTCAGCGCATCCTCCTCCGCAAAGAGCCCGCTCCTCAGGCGGCGCAGCTCCACGAGGTGGGCGCCGCAGCCGAGGGCCTCGCCGATGTCGTGGGCAAGGGTGCGCACGTAGGTGCCGCGCGAGCAGCTCACGGTAAAGGATGCCTCCGGTAGAGCGATCCAGTCGAAGGTGATGGAGTGGATCTCCACCGGGCGCTCCTCCCGCTCCACCTCCTCGCCGCGGCGCGCGAGCTTGTACAGGGGAACTCCGTCCCGCTTCAGCGCCGAGAACATGGGGGGAAGCTGCATTATCTTCCCGAGGAAGGCGCGCGCCACACGCTCCAGTTCTTCAGGGGTCACCCCCTCCCACTCCCGCTCCCGCAGGACCTTCCCGGTGCGGTCCTGGGTATCGGTGCAGACCCCGAGCTTAAGCTGCGCCCGGTACACCTTCACCGACTCGTCCAGAAACTGGATCGCCTTCGTGCCGTCCCCTATGGCGACCGGGAGTACCCCGGTGGCGAAAGGGTCGAGGGTCCCTGTGTGCCCCACCTTCTTTATGCCGGTGACGCGGCGCACGAGGGAAACCATGTCGTGCGAGGTCGCCCCCTGGGGCTTGTCTACTACCAGAAATCCGTCCATGCTCAAAGTTTCTGTTCCAGCCGTTCGAAGACCGCACCCTTCACCTCGGCAAGGGTCCCCGCCACCGTGCATCCGGCGGCGTTGTGGTGCCCCCCTCCCCCAAAGAGCGCGGAGAGCTCCGCCACGTTTACCTTCCCCTTCGACCTGAAGCCGACCTTGAAGACCCCGTCCTTCACCTCGCGGAAAAAGAGCGCCACCTCCACACCCTTTATCTGCCGGGCGTAGTTGATAAAACCGTCGGTGAGCTCGGCGCTCCCCCCGGTCCTGCGGTACATCTCCAGCGTGACGGTAATGGAGGCGTAGCGCCCGGAAGGGGATACGGTGAGATCGGAGAGGGCGAGCGCCAGGAGGTCCTGCCGGGCCTTCGGGTAGCTCTCAAAGAGAGGCTCCGTAACGGTCCACGGCTGTACCCCGAGACCTACCATCGCACCCGCGATGGCGAACGCCTCCGGGTTGGAGTTCGAGTAGTGGAAGCTGCCGGTGTCGGAGATGACCGCTGTGTAGATGCAAAGGGCGGTCGGATAATCGGGGGTGAGTCCGGAGCCGCTGATGACCCGGTAGATGAGGGCGCCGGTGGCGCAGGCCTCGGGGTCGATCAGGTTGATGGCGCCGAAATTTTCGCAGCTTAAGTGGTGGTCTATGTTTATGAAGCTCCCGATCGTGCCGCAGGCGGCGATTTCCTTCCCGGCGCGGCGGAACTCGCCGACGTCGAGGACGAAGCAGACGTCGTACTGCCGCTCCGGTACGTGCCGCAGCACCTGCTCCGACATCGGGAGAAACTGGTACGTCTCCGGTACGGGATCGATGAGGTGGACCGTGACGTCCTTCCCCAGGCGCGCCAGGTGGTTGCCGAGCGCGAGGGCGGAGCCGACGGCGTCGCCGTCCGGCCCCTCGTGGGTGGTGACCAGAAAGGAGTGGTGCCGCTCTATCGCTGCAACGATATCAGCTATTATCGCCTTCATCCTGCGAGCCTACCTCTTTGAGAATCTTGTCGATGTGGAAGCCGTATTCCAGGGAGGTGTCGTAGCGGAAGCGGATCTCGGGGGTGAAGCGCATCTGCAGCACGCGCCCGACCTCCTTGCGGATGAAGCCGCGGGCGCTGTTTAGCCCCGCTTCGGTCCCCTTCTTCTCCTCGTCGCTCTCCATGACCGTGAAGTAGATCGTGGCCTGGTGATTGTCGTCGGTGACCTTTACCCCGGTGATGGTGACAAACCCGATGCGCGGGTCCTTCAGCCCCTTCACCAGGAGCTCCGAGACGATCTTGTGGATCGCCTCGGCTACTTTATCAGAACGCTTGTGCATATCGACTTCCTATATCAGTACCCCCTCCCGTGAAGGGAGGGGGGGAGAAGCGGTGGGACACGCCCGTGGTGGGGCGCTGTTACAGCTTCCCGGCGACCTTCTCCATCTCGAACGCCTCGATGATGTCGCCGGTCTTGATGTCGTTGTAGTTTTCCAGCGAGATACCGCACTCGTACCCGGTGGCGACATCCTTGACGTCGTCCTTGAAGCGCCTGAGGCTGGCGAGCTTCCCTTCGTACACGACCTTGTTGTCGCGGACGAGGCGGGCCTGTGCGTTCCTGACGATCTTCCCGTCGAGGACGTAGCTCCCGGCGACGTTGCCGTGCTTCGGCACCGAGAAGACCTCGCGGACCTCGGCGCGGCCGAGGAACTTCTCCCTGAAGGTCGGCTCCAGGAGCCCCTCCATCGCCTTCTTGATGTCGTCCACGGCGTCGTAGATGATGTTGTAGAGCCTGAGATCGACCCCTTCCTTCTCCGCCAGCGAGGCGGCCTTCACCTCGGGGCGTACGTTGAAGCCGAGGATGATGGCGTTGGAAGCGGTGGCCAGGTTCACGTCCGTCTCGGTGATCGCGCCGACGGAGGCGTGGATCACGTTCAGGCGGATCGCGTCGGTGGAGAGCTTGCGCAGCGATTCGGAAACCGCCTCCACGGAACCCTGCACGTCCCCTTTCACGATGACGTTCAGGTCCTTCACCTCCCCCTTCTGGATCTGCTCGTAGAGCTGCTCCAGCGAGAGCTTGCTGTGCTTGGCGAGTTCCGCCTCCCTGAGCTTCATCTGGCGGTGGTTCGCGATCTCTTTCGCCTGCTTCTCGTCCGCCATGGCGACAAAGATGTCACCCGCGTCCGGCACCCCGGTGAAGCCGATGACCTCGACCGGCATCGCGGGACCCGCGGCAAGGACCTTCTCCCCGCGGTCGTTCTGCATGGCGCGCACCCTGCCGTAGTGCACCCCGGCGACGTAGTAGTCGCCGTTTTTCAGGGTACCTTCCTGGACAAGCACCGTGGCCACCGGGCCGCGACCCTTGTCGAGCTTCGCCTCCACGATCGTGCCGCGTGCCGGCTTGTCCGGGTTCGCCTTCAGCTCCAGGACGTCCGCCTGCAGAAGGACCATCTCCAGAAGTGCGGGGAGGTTCATCTTCTTCTTCGCGGAGACTTCCACGAAGATCGTGTCGCCACCCCACTCCTCGCTCACAAGACCAAACTCCATGAGCTCCTGCTTCACCTTCGCCGGGTTGGCATCCGGCTTGTCGATCTTGTTGATCGCCACGATGATCGGGACGCCGGCGGCTTTGGAGTGGTTCACCGCCTCGCGGGTCTGGGGCATGACGCCGTCATCGGCCGCCACCACGAGGATGACGATGTCGGTGACCTTCGCCCCCCTGGCGCGCATCGCGGTGAACGCCTCGTGACCCGGGGTGTCGAGGAAGGTGATCTTGCGCCCGTCGAGCTCCACGTCGTAGGCACCGATGTGCTGGGTGATCCCGCCGGCCTCGCCGGCGATGACGTTCGCCTCGCGGATGGCGTCCAGAAGGCTCGTTTTGCCGTGGTCGACGTGACCCATGATGGTGACGACCGGCGGCCTCTTCTGCAGCGATTCCGGCGCGTCCGGCGCCGCCTCGAGGATCTCGTCCACGTCGAGCGCCACGCTCTCGATCTCGTAGCCGAAATCGGTGGCGAGGATCGTCGCGGTGTCGAAGTCCAGCGGATGGTTGATGGTGGCCATGACCCCCATCTTCATGAGAGCCCTGATGAGATCGGTCGCCTTGATCCCCATCCTCTTGGCGAGCTCGCCGACGGAGATCGACTCGCCGATCTTGATGATCCTCTTGATGGCCTTCGGTACGGTGATCTCGGTCTTCTTCCCGATCTGCACCTTCTCGACCTTCCTCTTACCCTTGCCGGTGCGCGGCCCGGGCTCGAAGACCCTCTCGCGCTTGTCGAAGAGATCCGGTTTCTCGAAATCCTTCTTCTTCGCGGCAGGACCCTTCTTGCCGTTCTTGTAGTCCGTGGCGGGAGGAGCTGCCTTCCTCCCCCCCTTCCTGCGATCGTCCGCCAGGGCGTTCGGATCTACCGGGGCAAGGGGAGCGGGGCGATCAGGACGGGGAGCGGGGCGCTCGCCGGGGCGACCCGGTGCCGGCCTCTCTCCCGGACGTCCCGCGCCGGGGCGTGCCGGACGCTCGGTGCCGGGACGCTCCACTCCGCGGGGGCGCTCCCCTGCCGGGCGCTGGTACTCGCGGCGCTCGCTGGGGGTGCGCTGTGCGGGGATCGGGATCTCCACACGGCCGAGGATGCGGGCGCGGGTAGGGGTTGCCTTCTCCGGCTCTCCCGGCTTCGCAGCGGCTGCGGCCGGTTGCGCCGGGGCGCCCTCGGAGGGGACGGCACCTTGCGGGGCGGCGCCTTGCACAGGGGCGCTCTCCGCCGCTTTCGGCGCCTGGACCGGCTCGGCCGGCTGCACCGGCTCCGCCGCCGCTACCGGCTCGGGAACAACGACAGTTGCGGGCTTCGCCTGTACCGGAGCCTCTTCCGCGACGGGCGCGGCCTGCGCGGGCTTCGCCGCCTCAACCGGCTCGACCGGCTTCTCCGGCTCCGCTGCGGGGGGCGCCGGCTTCACCGCCTCGACCGGCGGCGCAGGGCGCTCAATGATCCGGGCACGCGGCGCGGGCTCTATAATCCTTGCGGAAGGCGCTTTCGGCGGGGCGGGCCTTTCGGGCTCGGCCGGAGCGGCCGGAGCTGCGGCGACCGGGGGTTCCGGAGTTTCCACCGCAGGAGCCTCGACGGGCTCGGCGGCAGCCGCCTCGACAGGAGCTTCCGCCACCTTGCGACGGCGGATCAGAGTGGGCTTCACCCGGACTTCCTCCTGGGCGGCGGCCTCTTTGTGGCCGGAGGGGGCAGGAGCGGACAGCGCCTTGACATCGGCATCTTCAATGACAGCCATATGATTTTTGACGGTTACGCCTCTTTCGGCCAGCCGTGCCATAACCTCCTTATTATCGATCCCCAGCTGCTGTGCCAGCTCGTATACGCGGGTTTTGCTCATCTACTCACGCTCCTCCTGAAGGAAGTTCCTGTACTTCTCCAACTCTACCCCTATCGACCCGATGAAGCCGCTGTTCAGGACGACCAGAACGCTTCTCAGCTCTTTACCTATAAGCGCCCCGAGGCGCTCCTTGTCAAACAGCGTCGCGCACCGGACGTTGTGCGCCCGGGCGATCCCCCTGAACTTTTCCGCAATGTCGGGGGAGGTGTCCTCGGCCACAAAGAGGATGCCGCTTCCCCCTTTCTTCAGATGATCGAGCACCTGGTCCGAGCCCGAGACGACCTTCCCCCCCTTGTTGGCGAGGGAGATGTAGGAGGCGACCCGCTGCTCCAGCCTCTCCTTTACCTGGGAGTGGAGCGCATCCGGCTGCGCACCGTGCACCTCCTGCTTGAAGCCGCGGGAGAATTGCCTCTTCTGGGCGGCCGCTTGCAGGCACGACGAGCGTATGCAGGTGTACACGCCTCGCCCGGGAAGCTTCTGCAGGAGGTCGAAAACCACGCTGCCGTCCGGTGCGAGCACGAAGCGCAGGAGCTCTCCCTTGTCCTGCACGGTGCGGCAGGCAAGACAGCTTCTCTGGGGATCGGCCTTCGGCATGGAGCCCCTTATTCTTCCGCCTCGGCGGCCGGCGCGCTCTCGGCGGGCTCGGCGACGTTGCCGGAGACCTCTTCGGCCTCCCCTTCCTCTTCGGCGGTGCCGTCATAGGAGGCGAACTGCTGCAGCTCGGCCTCTGCCATGCGCGTCTCGCTCTTTATGTCGATCTTCCAGCCGGTGAGCTTCGCCGCCAGGCGCACGTTCTGGCCGCGCTTGCCGATGGCGAGGGAAAGCTGGTCGTCCGCCACGATGACCTCCATGGCGTAGTCCTCGTCGTCCACATACACCTTGGAGACGACAGCAGGTGCCAGTGCGTTGCAGGCAAAGCGGGCGATGTCGTCGGACCAGGGGATGATGTCGATCTTCTCACCCCTGAGCTCGCTCACCACGTTCTGCACGCGGCTGCCGCGCATACCGACGCAGGCGCCGACCGGGTCCACATCCGCATCGTGGGAGTAGACGGCGATCTTCGCGCGCCCGCCCGGCTCGCGCACGACCCCCTTGATCTCCACGATCCCCTCGGCGATCTCCGGCACCTCCGCCTCGAAAAGCTTCGCGAGCATCCCCGGCGCGGTGCGGGAGAGCATGATCTGGGGCCCCTTCGTGGTCATGCGGATCTCGGTGATGATCGCCTTCACGCGGTCACCCTGGCGGTACACCTCGCGGGGGGCCTGCTCCTTGTGCGGGAGAAGCGCCTCGGCGCGCCCGAGGTCGACGATGAGGTCACCCTTCTCGAAGCGGCGCACGACGCCGTTCACGATTTCCGAGATACGCTCCTGGAACTCGTTGTAGATCGTCTCGCGCTCTGCCTCGCGCACCCTCTGGATGATGACCTGCTTCGCAGTCTGCGCCGCGATGCGGGAGAAGCCGCTGGCGTCCATCTTCATGCCGATGGAGTCCCCCACTTCCACCTCCGGGTCCTCCTCGCGCGCCTCGTCGAGCTCGATCTCCCTGTACGAGTCTTGCACCTCATCCACCACGGTCACGAATTCGAAGAGCTCAACCTCGCCTATCTCCGGGTTGTAGTGGGCCTCAAGGTCACGGGTGTTGCGGAACTTCTTGTTGGCGGCAGTAAGCACCGCCTGTTCCAGCGCCTCTACGACCACGGCCTTATCTATCCCCTTCTCTTTGACAATCTGATCTATGGTGTGCTTGAGGTTAAAGCTCGTTTCCACGTCACTGTCTCCTTCGACTCGCTGATTATATATGGTTGTAATGCGCTAGAATTCAAATTCCAGATTGGCCTTAGCCACCTTATCCAGCGGGATCGAGGCGTGCTGCCCTTCCTTCAGCGCGATACTTATTACCCCTTCCGAGATCCCCTTCAGTTCACCGAGGAAGGTCTTCCGCTTGTTGCCGTCTTCGTCGGGAAGGAGCTCGTACGTCTTTACCTTCACCAGCCGCCCGACGTACCGCTCGTAGTCCGCCACCTTTTTCAGCGGGCGGCAAACCCCCGGGGAGGAGACTTCGAGGGTGTAGTTGTCGGAAATGAAGTCCTCGGCGTCGAGGATATCGGAGAGCTCCCTGCTGACCGCAGCGCAGTCGTCGAGGCTGACCCCCCCTTCCTTGTCGATGAAAAGGCGCGCGACCATATCCCTTCCTTCGCGCTTGTACTCCAGGTCCACCATCTCCATACCGAGCGAGGAGAGGAGTCGTTCGGCAATCTCACCGAGCCTTGTCGCAACGTCAACTTTTGCCATTTTTGCCAATTCCCATAAAAAAAAGTGAGCCTGAGGAGCTCACTTTTGAGTGAACATTAACTTGTCACCCATATTTAGCATGGAAAGAGTGTGGATGCAAGAGCTTTTTTTAGAGAATTCCTGCAATTGCCAATGTGTGGGAGGCGTGGTGAAGGGGTGCGCAGGTAGTGCGCCGCTCCCCTTCACAAAGAAGGAGCGAGTCTCACGCAATTGCTTCACTTTTCTTCCTTTAACTGTTATAAATGGGGCTCCGGCTGCGCCGCGACTGAACGGTTCGTGCCTGTCCGGTACTCGGCCTATTCTGACTCTTTTCATCGTCACCTTGCTGCAGGCGTCATCCCCCCCTGTAGACCTCGCAATGCATCCATCGGCGATCAGATCGGGACGTGATTTTGTCGAAGAAGTACCAGTGTCATGATATCAGGGAAGGGAGCTCCATGGAAAGGACCTCTTTCCCCCGACCTGTTCACAGTGTAAAAGGAGCGGGCATCATCCCCTCTTTCAGCTTTAGATCAATCTAATCCAATCCACTCCCAGGAGAAGACATGAAATACCTTAGCACCAGGGGAAAGATCGAGCCGATCGGCTTCAAGGACGCAGTCATGATGGGGCTCGCCACCGACGGAGGGCTCATCCTCCCCGAAGAGATCCCCGCCATCGACCAGAAGACGCTCGCGGCATGGCGCAACCTCTCCTACTGCGACCTCGCCTTCGAGATCATCTCGCTCTATGCCGACGACATCCCGCCGGCTGTGCTGAGGGAGCTGATCGAGCGCTCCTACGCCACCTTCCGCCACCCGGAGACGACCCCCCTTGTGCAGAAGGACGGGGTGTACATCCTGGAGCTCTTCCACGGCCCGACCCTCGCCTTCAAGGACGTGGCACTGCAGCTTCTGGGGAACCTCTTCGAGTACCTCCTGAAGGAGCGCGGGGAGCGCCTGAACATCCTCGGCGCCACCTCCGGCGACACCGGGAGCGCGGCGATTGCCGGGGTGCGCGGCAAGGAGAACATCAATATCTTCATCCTGCACCCGCACCTGAAGACCTCGCCGATCCAGGCGCGCCAGATGACGACGGTGCTCGACGCGAACGTGCACAACATCGCGGTGAAGGGGACCTTCGACGACTGCCAGGGGATCGTGAAGTCCCTCTTCAACGACCTGGAGTTCAAGAAGGAGTACTCCCTCGGTGCTGTGAACTCCATCAACTGGGCCCGTGTCCTTGCCCAGGTCGTCTACTACTTCTACGCCTGGGGGCGCCTGCCGCAGGACAGGGAGGTCACCTTCGCGGTGCCGACCGGGAACTTCGGGGACATCTTCGCGGGGTACGTGGCGAAGAGGATGGGGCTCCCGGTGCAGAAGCTTCTCCTGGCCACAAACGAGAACAATATCCTCAGCCGCTTCGTGAAAGAGGGGGACTACTCCCTCGGCACCGTCGTGCAGACGGTCTCCCCCTCCATGGACATCCAGCTCGCCTCCAACTTCGAGCGCTACCTTTACTTCCTCTACGACGAGGAGAGCGGGCGGGTGCGCGACGCCTTCTGCGCCCTGGAGAAGGACGGTCGCATCGTCTTCACCGACGAGGAGCTGGCGCGTGTTCAGGAGGAATTCTCCACCGCCTCGGTCGGTGAGCAGGAGACAATCGACACCATCGCCGAGTTCTACAAGAAGACCGGCTACCTCCTCGACCCGCACACAGCCGTCGGGGTGCGCGCGGCGCAGACGCAGGTCACCGACGGCTCCGCCGCCGTGTGCCTTGCCACCGCCCACCCCGCGAAGTTCGGTGAGGCGGTGGAGCGCGGCATCGGGTTCCCGCCGCCGCTGCCCCCGGAGCTCGCTGCTCTTGAGAGCCTGCCGACCCGCTGCGAGGTCATGGACCCCGACCAGGAGGGTGTGAAGCGCTTCCTCATGGAGAAGGCGGGGAGCGTCTGATGACCGGTGCCGTCGCCGAGCACGTCCCGCTGACCATAAACTGGGACGAGGTCGATACCGTCCTTCTGGACATGGACGGGACGCTGCTCGACCGGCACTTCGACGACCATTTCTGGCTGGAGCATGTGCCGCTGCGCTACGCAGCGGCAAAGCACCTCCCCCTGCCGCGCGCAAAGGAGTTCCTCTACGCCCTTTTCCGCTCGCAGGAAAACACCCTCAACTGGACCGACCTCGACTACTGGTCGCGCCAGCTCGGGCTCGACATACCACTCCTGAAAGAAGAGGTGGACCACCTGATCGCGGTCCACCCCTTCGTCATCGAGTTTCTCCTCTTTTTGAGCCAGCACCGCAAGGGGATCTACCTCGTCACCAACGCGCACAGCAAGACCCTCGACCTGAAGCTCAGGAAGACGCGCATCGGCCCCTATTTCACGGGAATTGTCTCGGCACACGATGTCGGGCTCCCGAAAGAGGAGCCCGCGTTCTGGGGGAAGCTGCAGGAAAAGATTCCGTTCGTGCCGGAAAGAACGGTACTTGGGGAAGACAGCGAGACGAACCTCGGGACTGCAGAGCTCTTCGGGATCAGGTATCTGATCCACGTCGGGCGCTTCAGCTCGGCGGCGCCTGTGGCGACCTCAGAGCGTTTCACCACCATAAGCTACTTTAGCGAACTCATCCCCCGCGACGGGAGCATGACCGTCCGACTCTAGCTGGCGCTCCGCGCCGTGCGCGGCAGGGTCCTGCTCCCCTCTCCACACGTGCCTCGTCGACTTGTGCAGCCCGTGCTTTTTCATGAGGTCGTACAGTGTGGGGCGGCATACCCCCAGAATCTCCGAGGCCTTCACCAGGTTGCCGCGGCTGTTGTCCACCGCAGCCATGATGGCGCCTCGCTCCACCATGTCGCGCGCCTCGCGCAGCGTCAGGAGCGGCAGGGGGTCCTTCCCGGTGAGACCGTCGCCGTTCATCGATTCCAGATCCCCCGACCAGGGCGCCTCCGCCATCATGCGCAGGAGCACCTTCTGCAGCCGTGACCTCTCACCCTCCACCACGAGAAGCTGCATCGCCCGCCTCAGTATCGCCCTCAGGTCGTCGAGCTGCACCGGCTTCAGGCAGTAATCGTAGGCGCCGCAACTGATCGCCCGGTAGGCGGGGGCGCGCTGGCCGTAGCCGGTAAGGAGCACCACCTTCGTCGAAGGGTGCCTTGTCAGCATCTCCTCCAGAAGGAGAAAGCCGTGGGATCCGGCGCAGCTCTGCGGAATCTCGAGGTCGAGCACCACGAGCTTCGGGGTGTGCCTGAAGAATTCCTCCTTCCCCTGCGTGTAGCTCGCGCTCTCCACCACGAGGTATTCCCCCCCGAGCCCCCCCTTCAACTGGCAGCGCACCTTCTCCGATTCTTCCACGATGAGCAGCTTTTCCATGCGCCCTCCCCGACCACACCCGGTTGCCGGCCCCCGATAAGATGAGAAGAATCTTATCATAACGGCCTCCCCAGACAACGGAGCTGCTTCATCTATTTCTTATTATTTCGCCTGTTTCCGTGGAGGGGGCTCGGTCTGCTCCGCATCGGGAAGCTCCACCTTTGTGACCGTCCCCTTCCCTCCCTGCACCCGCACCACAAGTATGTGGAAGACCGGGTCTCCCGGGAAGCCGAAGAGGACGAGGGGAGCCCCCCCGCCCCCCGTGATGTAGGAGGGGACGCCGCCGTAGGAGTGACGGTCGTAGAGGTGCACATGGGAGAAGAAGGCGGCCTGCACCTTGCCGAGCGCCAGTATTTTTTTCAGATCGTCCGCTCCGTCGCTGAAGGTGTGCCAGTTCCAGCGTTCCGTCTTCGGCGGAACGTGCATCATGACATACGCTGACCCCCTTGCCGCGTTCACCGCCGCGCGGAGATACTCCACCTCCCCTTTCCTCAGGACATAGTCGGAGTTGTCCACCGCGACGAAGGTGAGCCCGAGCCGCTCGCTGTCGAGAGTGAAGCGCAAAGGGCCGACCTTCTGGGTGAAGACGCTCCTCGTCTCATGATTCCCCGGCACCACGAAGACAGGGAGATCCGGAACAGTCTCGCGCAGCAGGCTCAGAAAATCTTCCGTTTCGGCGCTCCCCCCTCGGGAGGAGTAGTCGCCGCCGTGCACGATGAAGAGAGGATCGTAGGAGGCGGCGACGGCGAGGGCCTTCCTGAAGACGGGCTCGTTGTCCCTGCTGTCCCCCAGCACCACGAAGGTGTAGTCCGCCGGGGAAACCTTCTGCGCCTTCGCTTGGAAAAGGGAAAGAGAGTGGTCAAAGAGGGTTGCGCCCAGACAGGACTGGCTGGAAGCAACAGTCAGTAATAAAATTATAAGGAACTGCCTAAGCAGTCGCGGAACGGTACTTCGCATGGCGTGCTCTCCGTGGAGGTGGCGCGCACCTCCGGCTGGGTGAACAGATTGTAGAGCCATTGAACCGCAAAGACGCGAAGGACGCAAAGGAAAACGCAAAAACCCCGGCAGCGGAAAAGGTGAAGGAGGTGCCAAGGGCTCCCTTTGCACAACGTATTTTTTCAGTTCTGTTACAAGCAGTCTGGAATGCAGAATCTTTCGTGGCACAACGAGGTGTAGTAAAGACATAGAGTGCTACTGTCGATGAAAGTGATACCAAAAGAAATGACCCTGTGCCAGATCAAAGTACGGCCCTGGCTTCCTTGACAGCCCCGGAGGGGTGCTTTACTATCCATTGCCGGCATCGCGCAATGGTAGTGAGGCGCCGTCTTATACAAAAAGGAGATGCATGACATGAACGACCCCCACCAGTGGGACACATCCCGTCTCTACCCGTCACCTCAATCGCCGGAACTGAATGAAGCCTTCGACTCCGCTCACGGCGTCGTCACCGCCTTCAGGGACCGCTACCGCGGCAAGGTCGCAGAACTCTCCCCGGGGGAGATGCTAAAGGCGCTGAAGGAATACGAAGGTCTGGAAGAAATGCTGGCAAAGCCCCAGCTCTACGCCCACCTTCTCTTCGCGGCGGACAGCGAGAACCAGGAGCACAAGCGGCTCTCCCAGAAGGCCTCCGAATTCGGCAACCTCATGGGGCGGGAGCTCCTCTTTTTCGGGCTGGAAATAATCCAGATGGAGGAGGACCGCTTCCAGCCGCTCGTGACCGACGGCGGGCTCGCCTCCTACCGGCACTTCCTCCTCGGACTCAGGAAGTTTCACAAGCACACCCTCCCGGAGCGGGAGGAGAGCCTCCTGATGCAGAAAGGGCTCACCGGCAGCGGCGCCTTTTCCCGCCTCTTCGACGAGGTCTGCGCCGCCATGCGCTACAAGCTCGAAGTGGACGGCGAGGAGCGGGAGATGACCGGCGAGGAGATGCTCTCCCTCCTGCACCACCCCGACGCCTCCGTGCGTGAGCGCGCCTTCGGCACTTTTCTGCAGCGCCACGAGGAGCAGGAGATCGTCTTTTCGGCGGTCTTCAACAACGCGGCGCTCGACCACTCCCAGGACCTGGAGCTGCGCGGCTACAGCCACCCGATGGAGCCGACGAATCTCGGAAACGAGATCCCCGACGAGGTCGTCGAATCCCTCATGCAGGTCTCGGAGAATAACTACCCGCTGGCACAGGAATACTTCCGCATCAAGGCGCGGCTTCTGGGGATGGAAAAGCTCAAAAACAGCGACGTCTACGCCCCCCTCCCCGACAGCGGGAAGAGCTACACGCTGGAGGAGGCGCGCAAACTGGTGGTGGATGCCTACGGCGGCTTCTCCGACGAGCTGCGTCAGATGGCGGACGGCTTTTTCCAGGAGAGGCGTGTCGACATCTTCCCGCGCCCCGGGAAGAGCGGCGGCGCCTTCTGCATGGGGATGACCCCGTCGCTCCCCCCCTATCTCCTCCTGAACTTCACCGGGAACCTGCGCGACGTTTCCACCATCGCGCACGAGGTGGGGCACGGCATCCACTATCTCCTGGCACAGCGCCAGACGATGCTGAACTACCATCCGCCGCTCCCCCTTGCCGAGACCGCGTCGGTCTTCGGCGAGATGCTTCTCACCCGCCACCTTCTTTCAGGTGAGACCGATCTGTCGGTCAAGAAATCGCTCCTGTGCGCAAAGATCGAGGACATCATCGCCACGACCTTCAGGCAGAACGTCCTGACGCGTTTTGAGGAGAGGATGCATCTGCAGAGAACGGAAGGGCTTCTCACCTCGCCGGAGCTGTGCGATCTCTGGTGGAACGAGAATGCGAAGCTGTACGGCGACGCGGTGCAGATGATTGAGCCGTACCGGTGGGGGTGGAGCTACATCTCCCACTTCATCCACGCGCGGTTCTACTGCTACAGCTACACCTTCGCAGAGCTCCTGGTTCTCTCGCTGTACCAGATGTACCTGAAGGAGCGGGAGAGGTTCATCCCGATCTACCGCGACATCCTTGCCGACGGCGGCTCGAAGACTCCCGCCGACACCCTCGCTCCCGCCGGGATCGACCTCTCCAACGCAGGCTTCTGGCAGAACGGCTACGACCTGCTGAGGAATCTTATCGAGGAGCTGAAGGCGATAATGTAGTCGCAGCGGGGCCGATCCCGCTTCAAATCTCACGTCTCCAAGAAGAAAAGGGCCCGCAGCGTCAGCTGTCGGGCCCCTCTTTTTGCTCATCCGAGAATTCCGGGGGAGCGTGGGTACATTGCCACGAAGCACTGCACAAGGCGTAACGTTCCCCCCTTTGCGAAGGGGGGGCAGGGGGGATTTGATCTTCGACATGCCTCCAGAGCCGCAGCCGTTGTCACTACATCTCGTCGTCGGACCGCAGTGCTGCGGCAGTCCAAAGATCAACGACATAGGCCTCACCAGTTTTTGCAAAATGGAATCAAAGCATTGCTTGAGACCACAGCAGTTGCGCTCTTTGCAGGCCGGTCGTGGCCAAGTCAAATCCCCCCTGTCCCCCCTTCGCAAAGGGGGGGACGCGAGGCATCGTGCGACCGTTCATTGGAACATACTACGGCTTCCCCAGAATTCCCGGAAGAACCTTCGCGAAGGGGGGAACGCGAGGCCTCGTGTGGCCTTCCCGCCCTTCTCTCACGCAAGCCTGAATCTCCCCACCATACGCTGCAGATCGGCGGCCAGCGCCTCCAGCTCCGCCGCGGCGTGCGCGGTGCGCGAGGCCCCTTCCGATGTCTCGCACACGACTTCGTTTATCCGGTGGATTCCCATGGACATCTCAGCACTGACCGCGCTCTGCTCCTCGGCGGCGGTGGCGATCTCATGCACCTGCATGTTCACCTCGCCTATCACCGCCAGGATGTCCTGAAGAGCAGCCCCGGACTTCCTGGAACTCTCCATTCCCAAGGCGACTTCTCCGATCCCGGTTTCCATACTGGCCACCGCGCCGGCGGTCTCTCCCTGTATCGCCTTTATCATGGCGCCGATTTCCTTCGTCGCCCGTGTGGTACGCTCCGCGAGCGCCCGCACCTCGTCTGCCACCACCGCGAAGCCGCGCCCCTGCTCCCCGGCCCGGGCCGCCTCTATTGCAGCATTAAGCGCCAGAAGGTTCGTCTGATCGGCTATCTCCTCGATCGTCTCCACGATTTCCCCGATCTGGTCGGAACGCTCCCCGAGGCTGGCGATGGTGCGGGCCGAATCCTGCACCGTTGCCGCGATCTTTTCCATCCCCGTCAGCGTCTCCTGAACGACGATAGCCCCTCCCTGCGCGGTTTCTCCGGCGCGGCTCGATGCTGCTGCTGCCGAGAGGCAGTTGCGGGAAATATCGGTGGAGGTCGCCGACATCTCCTCCCCTGCCGTGGCAAGTGTCGACGATTGCACCGCGACATGTTCCACGCTTGCCGAGATATGCTCGGCGGTGGCGTTCATCTCGTGCACCGACGCGGATACCCGGGCAGCGGTGCCGCTGACCTGGGTGGCAATGCCGTGGACGCTGTCGACGAAGCGGTTGAACCAGAGACTCACCTCCCCCAGCTCATCCCTGCGCCCCACATCGAGGCGACGCGTCAGGTCCCCCTCCCCTTCCGCTATGTCATGCAGGACATGCAGCAAGCGGCGAAGCGGAGTCGTGATGCTCATCATGACGGCAAAGCCGCTTCCGAGGGCGACACAGGTGAGGACAACGGCAAGGCATAGACCTACAAGGAGAGCACCCCTTGCCTTCGCCGCCATGTGCTCCGCAAGCTGCAGGATGTGGCGCGACTGGAAGTCTTCCACCTCCTTCATGCTGTCGATCTTTGCGGTACTGGTGGAAAACCACTCTTCCGCAGTGGTACCGAATCCCCCGGCGGTTCCCTTCGCCAGCACGGCGTTTCGCACCTCCTCGACTTTTGCGAAAGCGGGGGAGGCCTCCTTCTCCTTGTACAGAGCAAGGACCTCGGGACTGCCGTACTTCCGGAAGATATCCAGGTAGGTGCGCTGTCCCGCGAGGTTCGAGAAGGAGCGCTGGAACCGCTCTGAGTCGAACTTCCCCTCGCTGAGCACCGCGTTCAGCGTAGCGCGCTCCTTCCCCGTCTCCTCCTTCGCCTTTATGAAGGCATAGAAGGCGGTGGCATCGCGCATGACCTCGCCTTTTCCGCTGCTCGTGGCCACGGCGGCAGCGACGTCGAGATAGGAGCTGATGATGCCAGTGTAAAAGGCGTAGGAGTCCGGACCGGCAACGGCGAGGGCGCTGATGCCGGCGCGGGTTTCTTTGAGGCGGGTCAGGGCACTTTCCGCTGCTGCGAGAGGCTCTTTTACTGCAGCCGCGGCCGCAGGATGCTCCGAGAGGTATATTCTCACCTGCTCGGAGACCGCGTCCACGCGCGCACGCTGCGCCTGGAGTTCGCTGCCGAATTTCTCTCCCCTTGCATTGAGATACCCGGATGAGTAGCCGCGCTCTTTCTGGAGTTCGTGACAAAGCGCTCCGATCTGGACTTCGAGCCTTGCAAGGGCCTGCGTCCCGCGCAGCTCCTCGTAGAGCCGGTAGTCGGTGACGACCTCCCGCATGCAAAAGACCAGCAGTCCTGCGACGGGTGGGAGGAGAATCAGCATCAATTTGTGGCGTATCTTAAGGTTCTGCAGCATTTTCCTTGCTCCTTTCGTTGCCGACAAAACGTTTCAGTGGGTCCCTTATCGGGGAAAGGCGACGTTTCCTTAAATTTTTCCTCAGACGACGGGCACTGCATGGTTCGTGGTCTCCTGCCGGGGTGGATGCCCCACGCCATGAGGAGCGGAGAAACGGGCGGCCCCAGGCTCTTCTCATGAGGAATAAGAGCCTCCCGCGAAACAATTCCCCCTCTCTCCACGCCAAAGATTTTGCTTTGTATTACCATATGTTCCGTCCCGTCAAAAAGCGAAGAATGTCGCCAATCGCTGCTTGTGTCGGGCAGAAAAATTCATTATAAACGACAGGCCAAAATCTATATGCATTGCAACTATAGGAGGATCTTATGAAGCCGACGAAAATGTTCAGACAGGTCGGGCTCCTGCTCGCCGCCGCCATTTTCTCGAGTGCGACGGGCGCCGCGGCGGCCACCGTCACCCTCACCTATGCAAACTTCCCCCCCGCCGCCACATTCCCGTGCGTCCAGATGGAGCGCTGGGCGAAGGAAGTGGAGAAGAAGACCGCAGGGCAGGTGAAGGTGCGTACCTTCCCGGGGGGGACGCTCCTGAACGCAAAGAACATGCTGGAGGGTGTCACCTCCGGCGTCGCCGACATCGGCAACTTCGCCATGAGCTACCAGCCCGGCCGTTTCCCGGTCTCGGAGGCCATCGATCTCCCCTACGGCTTCACCAGCGCGAAGACAGCAAGCCTCGTGCTGTACGACCTCATCGACAAGTACAAGCCGAAGGAGTTCGAGAAGGTAAAGATCATCACCGTCTTTACCTGCCCCCCCACGAACTTCATGACCAGCAAGCCGGTTCGTACCCTGGCGGACCTGAAGGGGATGGAACTGCGCGTCGCCGGAACCGGCACAGAGATCGCCAAACGCCTTGGCGCGGTGCCCATAGCCATGCCCCAGTCCGAGACGCCGGAAGCGATCCAGAAGGGGATTGTGAAGGGGATGGTCTCATCCCTCGAGATCCTTCTCGACCTGAAGTTCGCGAGTTACACCCCCTACGCCACCATCGCCAATCTCCCCGTCGTATCGTTCGCGGTCGTCATGAACAAGGGAAAATGGGACGCCCTGCCGGCAAACGTGAAGCAGGCGATCGACTCCCTCTCCCGCGAGCAGGCTGCCTGGACCGGCAGCTATGCCGACACCCACGTGCAGGAAGCGCTCGCAGCGGCGAAGAAGAACTACAATCACCAGGTTTTCACCCTACCCCCGGCGGACCAGAAGAAGGTCGCACAGCTGCTGCAGCCGATGGTGGACGACTATGTCAGGAAGGTGAGCGCGCAGGGGGTGAACGGCAAGCAGATCGTCGCCGACGTCCTCGCTCTCAAGAAGAAGTACGAAGCGCCTGCAGGGAAGCCGGGGAAGAAGAAATAGGTCCCCGGATTCCTTGGGCGACCGAGAAGAAGGTTCATCAGAATTTTAAGGAGAGAGTCGGCGGGAACGTCCCCTCCCCCCTTGCGGGGGAGGGACAGGGTGGGGGGGAAGGTGCCGCCAGAGAGGCAGATGGCAGCTTCACCACCCCCCTGCCCCCTACCGTCAAGGGATGGGTTCCTCAAGCAGGCTCCTAGTCACTCTGGAAAGTAAGGGGTAAAAGAAGCACATGGACCGTTTCATCGGGATTTTGTCGAAGTCATTTATGGCCGTCGGGGGGGCGGCACTCTTCGTGCTGGTGCTCCTCGCCACCGGGAACGTGACGATGCGATTTTTCCACGCACCGTATGCCGGGACGTATGAGCTCGTTTCCTTCCTGGGGGCGCTGGTGACCGCCGGCGCCCTTGCGCACACCCAGCGCCGCAAGGACCACATCGTGGTGGACATCCTCTCCGAGAAGTTCCCTCCGGTGGTAAAGCGCGTCCTCGATGCGGTGAACTACGCCGTCACCTGCGCCCTCTTCGCGGTCATCTCCTGGCAGGTGTGGGTATGGGGTGACAAGATCAGGACCGGAGGAGAGCTCTCCGAGACGCTGAAGATCGATTACTACCCCTTCGTGTACGGCGTCTCCGTCGGCTTTGGTCTCCTCGCCGTCGTCCTCTTCGTGGACTTCCTGAAGTCGCTGGCGCACCCGGAACACCCGGAGGTGCACCAATGAACGGTCCGATGCTCGGCGTCTACGGCATCCTCGCGATGTTCTTCATCCTCTTCGTGCTGCGCATTCCGGCAGCCTTTACCATGCTGCTGGTCGGCTTTGCCGGGATCGCCACCGCCACCTCGCTCGATGCAGCCTTCGCCATGACCGGCTCGGAGCTGTGGAACATCTTTTCCAACTACGGCCTCACCGTCATTCCCCTCTTCATCCTCGTGGGGGAGATCGTGCACTATGCC
Source organism: Geomonas sp. RF6 (assembly GCF_021044625.1). NCBI lineage: Bacteria > Pseudomonadati > Thermodesulfobacteriota > Desulfuromonadia > Geobacterales > Geobacteraceae > Geomonas > Geomonas sp. RF6. Next base: position 328,193 of record NZ_CP087999.1, read on the forward strand.
GGGTACAACAACAGTCTCTACTACGCCTCGTACCGCTGGTTCGGGCACAAGCGCGGGGGACTGGCCATGACCACCATCATGGCGAGCGCGGCATTCTCCGCCATCAGCGGCTCCAACACCGCCACCGCCGCGACCATGAGTGCGGTGGCCATCCCCGCCATGAAGGAGTACAAGTACCACCCGCTCCTGAATGCCGGTTCGGTCGCTGCAGGCGCAACGCTCGGGGTGCTGATCCCTCCGAGCATCGTCCTCGTGGTGTACGGGCTGTACACAGGGCAGTCGATCGGGAAACTCTTCTTCGGCAACGTGATCCCGAGCGCGATCCTCACCACCCTTATCCTCCTCACCGTGGTGTGGATCTGCCGACGCCACCCCGACTGGGGCCCCGCCGGCCCGAAGAGCACCTGGAACGAGCGCTTCGCCGCGCTGCCGGAGGCGCTGGACATCCTCCTTCTCTTCGGGATCATCATGTACGCACTCTTCACCGGAGTGGTGACCGCAACCGAGGCCGCCGCCGTCAGCTGCTTCCTCGCGCTGATCATCTGCACGGTGCGCAGGAAACTCACCTGGAAAAAGGTCGCCGGCGCCTTCGTCGATACGCTACGCATCTCCTGCATGGTCTTCATGATCGTGGCGGGGGCCGTCATCTTCGCCAAGTTCCTCACCATCACGCGCCTTCCGTACGAGACGGCGGAATGGATAAGCGCACTGCAGCTGCCGCGCTGGATGGTGCTGTGGGTGATCCTTCTTTGCTACATCATCGGCGGGTGCATCATGGACGCCCTGGCCTTTCTCCTGGTGTCGCTGCCGATATTCTACCCGCTGGTCACGCAGCTAGGTTACGATCCGGTGTGGTTCGGCCAGGTCATCACCATCGTCACCACCATGGGCTCCATCATGCCCCCGATCGGAATCTGCTGCTACGTCGTCTCCGGCATGTCGGGCATCCCTCTCGGCACCGTTTTCAAAAGCTCCCTGTACTATTTCCCTTCCTACATCGTCTCAATCGTAGTCCTCATGGTTTCCCCATACTGGACGGTACTGGTACTCTCCGACCTTGTGAAGTGACAGTGAAGGGGCGCGGCATGCCGCGCCCCTTCCACATCCCACTCCCTCCTTCCCCATTTCGCTCACCCATCACTTCGCTCACTCATCCATTGGCTGTAAATAATGCATCCCACTCTCAAGCTACTTCTGAATACACCGATACGATCACGTACTGCTGAGAACAGCAGTACTACGTATACACAGAAAGAGAGAACGGACAATGCAGCTGACCGCAAAAGTTAACCTCACCGTTATGGCAATCTTTGCCGCTACTGTCACTATCCTGGTCTCAGTGGCATTCTTCAGCTCAAAGAGCATCTTGAGCAGCGTCATCCAGACGAGCCAGATCTCTATCGCCAGTGACAACGCAGCTAACCTCAACGACTGGATCCAGCGCAAGCTCCAGGTCGTGGAGGCCGGTGCAAAGGACCTGTCCCGCTCCCCGTCCCCCGAGGTGCTGAAAAGAACCATAAAAACGCTGGCCGCTGCCGGCTCCTTTACGAAGATCCATCCCGGGTACGAGGACGGCAGCGTCGTCTACTCCGACGACTGGGCGCCCCCCGCCGGGTATGACCCGCGCGAGCGCCCCTGGTACAGGCAGGGGAAGAAGGAGCTGAAGACGGGTCTCACGGAGCCGTACGTCGCCGCCTCCACCGGAAAGCTGATCATGACCTTCATGGCACCGATAAACGGGGCAGACGGAAAATTTGCCGGCATCTTTGGCGCCGACGTCACCCTCGATCATGTAGTGGAACAGGTCTTGAGCGTAAAGGTCGGTAAATCAGGGCACGCATTCGTGACCGATGCCGGCGGGAAGATCCTGGTGCATCCGGATCAGAGCCTCACTCTAAAGAAGAACATCAAGGATCTCTCCCCTGACCTCGCCAAAAGCGACAAGAACTTCGCCGCTGCCGCAACCGGCACGATGACGTATCGGGCCGGGGGGAAGAAGAAGTTTCTCACCTATGCGCGCGTTCCCTCTACCGGCTGGTATCTTTGCACCACCGTCGATGAGGACGAGGTCCTCGCTCCGGTGAGAAAGCAGCTGGTAACCCTCACGCTGATCGGGGCCACCTGCCTCGCCGCCGGACTCCTCGTGCTGGTCCTCTTTGTGAACAGGCTTCTGAAGCCCCTTCGTGAGCTGTACCTGCGCGTTGCAGAGGTGGCGGACGGCGAGGGGGACCTGACGAAGCGGCTGGAGGTAGGGGGGCGCAAGGACGAGATCGGGCAGCTTGCGCAAAAGCTGAACCTCTTCCTGGAAAGCGTGCGCGGCATCATCGTGCAGATCGCGGACGCCTCCCGGACCATAACGAGCGACGCTACAGGGCTCAAGTCCACTGCGGAGGGTATTTCCCTCGGGACGGAACAGGTAGCGTCCCAGACCGTGACGGTGGCGACGGCCAGCGAGCAGATGTCGTGCACCGCTGCAGACATCGCGCGCAACTGCCACCACGCTGCAGACAACGCCGCCCGCGCCGCCGAGACGACAGAGGAAGGGTTCCGCATGGTAAAGAGCACAGTGGACGGGATACGGAAGCGGGGCGAGGAGACGAAGCGCCATGCCGAGGCAATTTCCTCTCTTGGGGAGCGCTCCGAGCAGATAGGGGCGATCGTGGCGACTATCGAGGAGATCGCAGACCAGACGAACCTTTTGGCGCTCAATGCGGCCATCGAGGCCGCGCGTGCAGGGGACCAGGGGCGCGGCTTTGCGGTAGTTGCCGATGAGGTGCGTGCCCTCGCGGAGAGGACGACGGGCGCCACGAAAGAGATAAGCACGATGATCCGCACCATTCAACAGGAGACGAAGCAGGCGATCGCCTCCATGGAGGAAGGGGTGAAAGGGAGCGCCAGAGGAGTCGAGGAGGCGGCAGGGCTGGAGGATGCGCTTCGGGAAACGCTTGCCCAGGTGGAGTCTCTCACCAGCCAGGTTAATCAGATTGCGGTAGCTGCAGAGGAGCAGACCGCAACGACGTGCTCCATCACCAACAGCATCCAGCATATGACGGAAGTGGTGAACGAAACAGCCAGGGGTTCGCAGGAGAGCGCGGACACAGCCTCCAGGCTCTCCGTACTCGCGACAGAGATGCACCGGACGGTGAGCAAGTTCAAGCTGTAGGAGAGGGTAAATCTGCCCCTTTGCTCGTTCCGAAGCTCCGGACTTTGCTCGTTCTTAAGCTCCGGCCTTTGCTCGTTCCCAAGCTCCGGCTTGGGAACGGACTTGCCCGGGAGGCTCCAGCCTCCCCAACGCCGCCGTTACCCGTACCGCTGACGCAGATGCAAAGCTGGAGCTTTGCACGCAAGTGCGTTCCCAAGGTGGACCTTGGGAACGAGCATGCGAGGTGTGCACTACTGGAAGCTTCACTACCTAATGAAAAAGGGCCCGTCGTCACCGGCGGGCCCTTTTCTTTCAACTGCTCATCTTGTTACCGATACTCCTCAAGCTCATCAAACTGCAGGTAGCGGTATACCTCGCTCTCCTTCGGAGCGATCCGTTCCTGATACTGGACAAGGTACTCGGCCGGGGTGGGGAGTTTGCCTAGCTTCGCTGTGACGGCGCCGAGCTCTGCGGAGCCCAAAAAGACCTTCGCCCCTTTCCCCATCCTGTCGTCGAAGTTGCGCGTGGAGGTGGAGAAGACATTGACTCCATCCGGAACCCGCGCCTGGTTCCCCATGCACAGCGAGCACCCCGCCATCTCTATGCGGGCACCTACGGTGCTATAGACGGAGAAGTACGCTTCGGCCCTCAGCTGCTCGTCATCCATGCGGGTCGGCGGGCAGATCCAGGTGCGGACCGATGGATTAAAAGCGCTCCCTTTCCAGATCTCTCCCGCTGCGCGGAAGTGGCCGATGTTGGTCATGCAGGAACCGAGGAAGACGTCCTGGATCTCTGTCCCCGCCACCTCCGAGAGAGGCTTCACGTCGTCCGGGTCATTCGGGCAGCAGAGGATCGGCTCCGTGATCTCGGAGAGGTCGATTTCTATGACCGCCGCGTATTCGGCGTTCGCGTCGGCGGAAAGGAGCTGCGGGTTCTTCAGCCACTCCTCCACCGCATCGATGCGCCGCTGCAGCGTGTTTGCATCCTGATAGCCGTCTGCGATCATCTTGCGCATGAGCGCCACGTTGGAGCGAAGATAAGCGGCGACAGATGCCTCGGAGAGCTTGATGCACCCTGCTGCGGCGCTTCGCTCCGCGGCGGCGTCGGTGAGCTCAAATGCCTGCTCCACCGAAAGATCGGGAAGTCCCTCCATCTCCAGGATGCGGCCGTTGAAAACGTTGATCTTGTTCTTCTTCGGCACCGTAAGGAGCCCCTGCTTGATCGCCCAGTACGGGATCGCGTTCACCGCGTCGCGCAGGGTGATCCCGGGGTTGAAGCTCCCCTTGAAGCGAACGAGCACCGATTCGGGCATGTCGAGCGGCATGAAGCCGAGTGCTCCGGCAAAGGCTACCAGCCCGGAGCCCGCCGGGAAAGAGATGCCGATCGGGAAGCGGGTATGGGAGTCCCCCCCTGTCCCTACAGTGTCGGGGACCAGCAGGCGGTTGAGCCAGGAGTGGATGACGCCGTCCCCCGGCTTCAGCGGAACCCCTCCTCTCTCCCTGATGAACTCGGGAAGGGTCTTGTGCATCTTTATGTCCGCGGCCTTCGGGTAGGCGGCGGTGTGGCAGAAGGACTGCATCACCATCGGTGCCTGGAACTTGAGGCAGGCAAGCTCCTTCAACTCGTCTGCGGTCATGGGGCCGGTCGTGTCCTGGGAGCCGACAGTGGTCATCGCCGGCTCGCAGGCTGTTCCGGGGAGGACACCTGCGACGCCGCAGGCGCGGCCGACCATCTTTTGCGCCAGGGTGTACCCCTGCCCCGCCTTCGGGGTCGGGTTCACGGAGTGCACGAAGACGTCGGAAGGGGGGAGCCCCAGCGCCTTCCGCGCCCTTTCCGTGAGGGCGCGGCCAATGATCAGGGGGATGCGGCCGCCGGCGCGGAACTCATCGCCGAGCGTTGCCGGTGCGATGCTGAAGCGGGAAAGGACTTCTCCGCTCTCGCTGCGGATCTCTCCGGCAACGGTGTCGATCACGACGATGTCACCGGTCTTCAACCCGGTCACATCCGTCCTGATCGGAAGAGCCCCAGAGTCCTGCGCGGTATTGAAGAAGATCGGGGCGATGACGCCGCCAATGATGATGCCGTCGCGCCTCTTGTTCGGGACAGCAGAGATGTCCTTGCCGATGTGCCACAGTACGCTGTTGCACGCCGATTTGCGGGAGGAACCGGTCCCCACCACGTCACCGACGAAGGCGACCTGGTACCCTTCGCTGCGAAAGCGGGCAATCGTCTCTACGCCGTCGGGAAAGCGGCTCTTCCCCATCACCAGCGCGTGCAGCGGAATGTCGGGACGGCTCCAGGCGTCGCTGGCCGGCGAGAAGTCGTCGGTGTTGATCTCCCCTTCCACCTTGTAGACCTTCACCGTGACCGTCTCCGGCAGACCGGGACGGGAGGTGAACCATTCGGCCGCGGCCCACGACTCGAGGACCCTTTTGGCAAAGGGATTGTCCTTCGCGAGGGATGCAACGTCGTCGAAGGCGTCATAGACGAGGGTGATCCCGGAAAGCGCCTGTGCAGCCGCCTCGGCGAGCTCGGGGTCTTTCATTGCAGCCACGAGCGGGGCGACGTTGTAGCCGCCGAGCATCGTGCCGAGGATATCGACGGCGTCATTTCTGCTCAGCAGCGGAGACTTGCGGGCACCGGAGACGATATCGGCAAGGAAGGCCGCCTTGACCTCTGCTGCAGGATCGACCCCCGGCGCGACTCTCTCCCTGAGAAGATGGAGAAGCATCTCTTCCTGCCCTGCCGGCGGCGACTGAAGGAGTTCGCACAGCGCTAAAGTCTGCTCCGGATCGAGTGGTCTCGCAGGAATACCGAGCGATTTACGTTCCGCTTGGTGCTTGAGATATGCATCAATCATGGTGCCATTCCTCCTCTACATGTCTTTAAAATCCGAAAGCTTATCACGTATGGCGCAAGGGCCGCGATGACTTTATTATTGCATACAGTATACAGTTACTTCTACTTTGTCAACCGATGAAAATGACGTCGCCGTGCGGCGGGATGAGGAGAAGGTTCCTTCGGTGAGGCGGAGTGTGGGCAGGAACAGAGCAGCGGTCGCTCAGGCGTCACCCCGCCACCGTCTGTGGCGGCTGCGCCGCCATCGCAGGCAAGATGCCTACGCTCCAGCGCGGTGCCGGATGTCGTCTCCAAGGTTCGGCTGATGGGTGGGTTAGGCTGCCCCTAGTATGACAGTCGCTACTTCCACGGAAAGGAGCAACCCACGCTGGAGCACAGGCTTCCAGCCTGTACCGGCGGCGCCAGCCGTCGCATCTGTGGCGGCTGCGCCGCCATCGCAGGCAAGATGCCTACGCTCCAGCGCGGTGCAGGATGTCGTCTCCACGGTCCGGCTGATGGGTGGGTTAGGCTGCCCCCTAGTTGACAGTCGCTACTTCCACGAAAAGGAGCAGCCCGCGCTGGAGCACAGGCTTCCAGCCTGTACCGGCGGCGCCAGCCGCCGCATCTGTGGCGGCTGCGCCGCCATCGCAGAGAGGTGCCTACGCTCCAGCGCGATGCCGGCGGACGGTCTCATGGCCGCCGAACAACTCGGGCCGGCAGTTTTTTCTGTACTCCACGAAGAAGGGGGGCCCCTCTCATAGGTACCCCCCCTTTATTGTTGCTTCCGTCGATGCGAGGCTTTGCCAAGGTGAGGTCACCCCGGCATCTACCTCTCTTTATTTTGCAGCCGCCGCCTGCTTCTGCTCAGGGGCCTTTTTCTGATCCGGCACCTTTTTCGGCTCGGGCGCCTTTTTCGGCTCGGGCGCGGTCTTCTCGGGCCCATTAGGCGCCTGGCCCGTCTTCGTCTTCTGAGCCGCGAGGTAATTCGCCGTGAAGATGTAGTCGTCCTGATAGTCACGCTTGCCGTCGCCATTGAGGTCGTATTTCGGAGCTTCTGCCGTGCCGCGCTCCTTCAGGAAGAGCTCGAAGTCGGCCTGGGTCACCGATCCGGGCTTTACGAGATCGACCCGCACCTTCGGTGCGACGGTCAGAGGATATTCGTGCAGCTCACCGTCGGCAAACATGGAGATGGTTGCGATCAGGGCATCCTTCGTCGGCCTTGCCTGCACCTGCCACACGCCCTCTCCGGATTGCTTCATGGAGACGTAGCGTGCGCCCTGGAAGGCAAAGTTGGGAGCCCTGTCTCCCGTCACACCGGAAACCTTCACACTAAGGGTCCCCTCGCCGTCCGCAACAAAGATCGCTGGCTCCTGCGTCATGCCTGCGACCGCGCTCTTGTCAAAGAGGGCGATCAGCTTCTGCACCGTGCGCTCCCCCTGGTACAGACGGAAACGCTCGAGGACTGTGGCCGACGCCTCGGTGCGAGTCTTTTCCTGCGGGGCGCCCTTTGCTTCCGCCGTCGGCTGCGCAGCCTGCTGCTCGGGCGTTTCCTCAGCCTGCGTCACCGCTGACTGCTCTTGATTTGGCTGCTCCACCACCTGCTCCTGCGCAGTTACCCTCTTCTGTTCTCCACCCTCGCTCGCAAATACGTCCCCGGGGAGGGTTATAGTCCCCGAAGTAGCGCTGCCGTAAATAGTACCGTTCGTGCCGGTACCTGAATCGTTATCGTTGTTATTACTACCGTTGTTCCCGCTGCCGCTGCCGCTGCCGCTGCCGCTGCCGTTCCCGCTGCCGTTCCCGCTGCCGTTCCCGCTGCCGTTCCCGCTGCCGTTCCCGCTGCCGCTGCCGTTGCCGGTCCCGTTGCCGGTCCCGTTGCCGTTGTCGTTGTTGGACGGCTCTGTGTACCCGGTGAAATCAACAGCTACACGCTTCGATGCGTTGTCCAAGGCGGTCGAGTTTTTCAAATCAATGGTACCCACACTGTCGCCGGTACGGGTGAATCTGAGTGTACCGACCACGCCCTGCCGCGCCACCGGTGTCGGGGAGGCTACTATCACTCTGACCGTGCCGGGGGGGAGGTTCGTGCCGGTATTGGCTATTGCATACCCGCCGAGATTCCCGGGGGTCCACGTCGGCGAAGTCAGAAGCTTCGTGTCGTACACGACGTCGACCTGGATGCCGCCGACGTTTTCAAGACCGGAGGCCTGCAGCGCGATGGTCCCGTCTCCGGCGGGGGCTACAAAGACCTTCCCTGCAGCGAATACGGCGGCAGGAGTAAGAACGAGGGCGCCCAGAAGGAGCGCCCGGACAACTGATCCCAACTGCATGAATTCCTCCAAGATCGTCTTAGCGGCAAGCAATGTAGAGCTACTTATATAGCGCTACTAAAAAAGAGACGGAAGGGGTTTTCCCCTTCCGTCTCGTCTGCCGGTACTGCTAGATCTTCCCTGTCGCTTTCAGGATGTCCCACCCCTTGAGGAGGTCGAGAGCCCTCAAGATCTGGGAGTCGCTCTTGATCTGCTCGTCAGTCTTGTACGGAGCAGGCTTCACCTTCTTCTCCTCGGGAGCCTTCTCCTCCTTCGTCTCGAAGTGGTTGTCGAGATCCTTCTCCCTGATGTGCATCCCGTCCTTCTTGTCGGCGGAGGCCGTCATCTCCATCCGCTCTGCCTGGATGTCGGGGGTAATCCCCCTCGCCTGGATGGAGCGGCCGCTCGGAGTGAAGTACCGCGCGGTGGTGAGCCTCAAGCCGGAGTTGTCGGTAAGGGGAATGATCGTCTGCACGGACCCCTTCCCGAAGCTCTGTGTGCCCATGACGACCGCACGCTTGTGGTCCTGCAGGGCGCCCGCGACGATCTCGGAGGCGGAGGCCGACCCGCTGTTGATCAGCACCACGATCGGGTAGTCACCTTCCTTCGCCCCCTTGCGGGAGATGAAGCGCATCTTGGAATCCTTCTCGCGCCCCTCGGTGTACACGATCAGTTTCCCTTCAGGCACGAAGTGCTCGGAGACCCGCACCGCCTGGTCCAGCAGCCCGCCCGGATCGTTGCGCAGGTCGAGCACGAGACCCTTCAGCGGCGAATTCTCGTTGTGCAGGGTGTGCAGCGCCTTCTCCAAGTCGTCGTCGGTTTTCTCCTGGAACTGGGAGATCCTCACGTAGCCGAAGCCGTCGTCGAGCGTCTTGTACTTCACGCTCTTCACCTGGATGATGTCGCGCTCCAGGACGAAGTCTTTTGTCTTCTCGAACCCTTCGCGCATGATGGTGATGGTGACCTTCGACCCCTTCACCCCGCGCATCCTCTTCACCGCCTCGGTGATGGTGAGGTCCTTCGTGTACTTGTCGTCGATTTTCAGGATCTGGTCCCCGGCCTTGATACCTGCCTTGAAGGCGGGGGTATCCTCGATCGGGGAGATGACCGTCAGGATGCCGTCCTTGATGGTGATCTCGATACCGAGACCGCCGAAGGTCCCCTTCGTGTCGATCTTCATCTCCTTGTACGTCTCGGGGGGCATGAAAGAGCTGTGCGGGTCGAGGGAGGAAAGCATCCCGTTGATCGCACCGTATATGAGCTTCTTCGTGTCCACCTCCTCCACATAGCTCTTCTTTACTATGGAAAGGACGTCGGTGAAGAGTTCGATCGACTCGTAGTCATTACCCTGGGCCGCGCACCTGCGCTGCACCCCGAAGGCGATCGCCAGTGTCAGCAGGGAAATGCCGACTACCAAGAACGTCCCCTTCCTGTACTTACTCCCCTTTAACATTAAGCCTCCCTGTGTTGCTCGCTATGGATATCACCTGAACCACGGTGAAGGATCAACTGGTTTTCCCTGGTAGCGTATCTCGAAGTACAGCTGCGACCCCTGTGCCGAGTCGGTGTCCCCCACACTCGCCACGACGTCGTTTTTTGACACCTTTGCCCCCACCCTCTTGGCGATGGAGGCGGCGTGGGCGTACAGGCTAAAGAACCCCCCGCCGTGGTCGACGATGACCATATTACCATACCCTTTGAAGTAGTCAGCGTAGATCACCTCACCGTCGTAGATGGAGCGGATCGGCGTGCCGGGGCTCGCGGCGATGGAAATGCCGTTGCTGACGGTGAAAGAGTTGAACTCGGGGTGCTTGTGTCTGCCGAACTGCGCCGTGACCTTTCCGCTCACCGGGAGAGAGAGCCTGCCCTTCTGCCCTCCCAGCCCCTTGTCCGGAACGGGAGATGCCACGATATCTTCGCGGGGTGCGCTGCCGGGGGTGCCTTTCTTGCCCTGCGCGGTGCCAGGTGCTGTAGCACTATACCCTTTTCTATTTTTTCCTTCAAGCGACTTTCTGTGGCGTTCTTCCACAACCTTGCGTTCTTGCGCGAGTTTCCGGTTCCTCGCCTCGATGCGCTGGAACATGATCTGCAGTCTCTGGGCGTTCGCCTGCAGCTCCTTTATGGAAGCAAGGTAGCTCTGCTTGTCCTGGCGCACCTTCACGAGGTAGCTCGCCTTGCGCGCCTTCTCCTGCTCGACCTCCCGCTTGCGCGCCTCCATGGTGCGCTTCAGGCTTTCTTTTTTTGCCGCGTCCTTCTCTAGGGAGGACTTCAGCTGGCGCAGCCGGTCCAGGTTCTCGTTGTATTGCTGGAAAAGCTTCTTGTCGTTTTCCAGCACGCCGCGCATGTAGCGCATGTTTTCCGTCATCTGCGGGAACGATTCGGAGGAGAAGAAGACCCTGAGGCTTCCGGCATCCCCGGACTTGTACAGCGCGGCGAGCCTCTTGTTGATCTGCGCCCTCTTCTTTTCCGTATCGGAGGAGACGTGGTCAATCTCGCCGTGGGTCTTGTCGATGCCGCTCTCCACAGCGCCGAGTTGCTTCCCGAGGAGATTGAGGCTCGTCTCCTTCTCGTGCAGGGCGCGCTGGATCTTTTCCAGTTCCCCCGACACCTTCGTCTCCGTCTTGCGCGTCTTGTCGAGAAGCTTGTTCTTCTCGTTGAGCTCCTTGCGGATTCCCTGCAGGTCTTCCTTCACCCCGGCACTGCACGGTGGCGCGCCGAGAAGGGGTACTGCCAGAAGTAGTGCGATGACTGTGCGCTTCATCAGATCTGGATGAACCGTCGAAGAGACGTGATGCTGCCGATGAAGCCAAGAACGGTTCCGGCGCCTATCACCCCCGCTATGTAGGTCGGCGGTAGGAAGGCGAGCCCCGCGGTCGAGCCGAAGGAGAGGAAGTTGCCGGCATTGTCCAGGAAGGCTAAGTAGGCGGCGAAAAGAAGGACCAGTGACAGGACCGCCCCGAGCGCCCCCTGCAGCACCCCTTCGATGAGGAAGGGCGCCTTGATGAAGAAGCGGGTCGCCCCCACGAGGCCCAGGAGCTCAAGCTCCTCCTTCCGGGCATACACGGTGAGCTTTATGGTGTTGGAGACGATGAAAAGGACCGCAATGGTGAGGAAGCTCCCGAGGAGCGCACCGACCAGCCGCATGACGTTCATGAAGGAGTTGAACCGTTTCACCCACTCCTCTCCGTACTGCACTTCGCCGATCCCCGCCACCTTCTTTAGCTGCGCCACGTACCGCTCCACCCCCTCCGTGTCGCGGTGCTCGCGGTCGAGGGAGATCTCCAGGGAGGCCGGGAGCACATCCGGGGTCACCCCCTCCAGAAGAGCTTCCTGCCCTTTCAGCTGCTTGCGGAAGCGCTGCTCCGCCTCCTCCTTGCTGACGAAGACCACCTTTCCCGTGCCGGGGATCGCCTTCACCCTGCTCTTCAGGGCGGCGACGGCCAGAGGCACAGGCTCCTGATCGAAATACGCGACGATCTGCACCTTGTCGCTCCACTTCGTCGCCGCACCGACGAGGTTCACGTACACGAGGAGAAAGAGGGCCGCGATGAGGAGCGCGAGGGTGATGGTCGCCACGGTGACGACGCTGACAAAGACGTTCTGCTTCAGGTTGGCGAGCGCCCGCGTAAAGAAGTAGGAGAAACGCCCGACAACCCCTTCCTGCGCCAGCGCCGGGCGCGGCTGTTTCTTACCCTTCGACATCTGCACCCTCCGTAACCCGGCCGCTCTCCAGCCGGATCACCCGGCGGTGCGAATTCTCGATCACGCGGCGATCGTGTGTCGCCACCACGACGGTCGTGCCGCGATTGTTCGCCTCCTTGAAAAAGGAGAGGATCTGCTCCTTGTTCTCGTCGTCCAGGTTTCCGGTCGGCTCATCTGCGATGAGGAGTTTCGGATCGTTCACCAGGGCGCGAGCCAGCGCGACCCGCTGCTGCTCGCCGCCGGAGAGGCGCAAGGGAGAGACGTTCACCTTCTGCTCCAGCCCCATCTGCTTCAGGACGTGGTACACCTTCTTCCCGATGTCCCTCTTGCTCCAGCCGAGGACCTCGAGGGTGATCGCCACGTTCTCCAGCACGGTACGCTGCGGCAGGAGCTTGTAATCCTGGAAGACGACCCCGATGGAGCGTCTCAGGTGCGGCACCTGGGAGCGGCGCAGCATGGCGAGATTCTGCCCGTCGATCAGCACCTGCCCTTTGGTGGGGGGGAGTGCGGCGTAGAGGAGCTTCAGAAGGGAGGACTTGCCCGCTCCGGAGGGGCCTGTGAAAAAAACAAAATCCCCTTTGGGGATCTTGAGGTTGATATCGTGCAGGGCAGCCGTCTCCGACTGGTAGGTGAGATACACGTTGTGCAGCTGAATCATCGTGAACAGCCTCGTCAATGAAAATGGCAGCCCCGGGGGGGGGGCAAAAGTGTTCATGCAGGGAAGGGGGCGCTGCGTGTCAGTAATCCTTGTACGGCGTCCCGTTTCTGTCCACGAGGTCGCTGTTGCTCTTCACGTCCCCGACGCTCCCCTTCACGTCCTCGGGGGCGCCCGCTTCCTGCGGGCTTATGGTCTTCCAGTCGCTCTGCCTGGTGAATGGGTCCTTCGGTATCTCGCGCAGGTACTTCTTTTCCTTCAGCTCCTCCAGGGAGTCGGGATATTTCCCCTGGTCGGCGAAGTACTGGTCCAGGGTCGTGCGCAGCGAGTACAGGTCCTCTCTCAGTACGGCCTCGCGGGCGCGGATGATCCCCCACTGGTAGCTCGGGGCGGCAATAGCCGCGAGGATACCGATGATGGTCACCACGATCATCAGCTCGATGAGGGTGAAGCCCCGCTGTGCTTTCCACAACCTCTTAAACATGCCGTCACCAGTCCTTGTATTTGGTTCCGTCGATGGCGGTCTCGTCGCTCAGGGAATAGACGTCGTAGACGTCCTCCTTTCCCCACTGAGTGCTATCGGGATTGTCCGTGTAGGAGCGCATCCCCCACTTCTCCTCCTTCGGGTCCGTCACCACGTGGAAGGGGTCGCGCGGGATCCTGCGCAGATACTTCTTCTTGTAGGGGAGGACGCCGCCGAAGTCGTACCCTTCGACGAGCACCTCAAGCGTCTCGGGGTAGCCGCTCTTGATCCCGCCGGCCCCGAAATCCTTCAGGGTGCTGCCGCTTAGCTGCGCCCTGTCGTAGTCCTTCTTGAAGTCATCGAGCGCGGTCCGGATAAGCCTGAGGTTCGCCCGGAGCTCTATTTCCTTCCCCCTGCGGTTCGTCATCTGCGCGGAGGGTATGATCACCGAGGCGAGGATGGAAAGGATGACCAAGGTCACCACCAACTCGATGAGGCTCAAACCACGGTTATTCGTTATCAGTTTCCTCATGTCCTCTATACCGGCCGCGAGGCTACTGCACCTCGACCACCGAATTGAAAGGGACGACCTCTATGCGGTCCCCTGTCGGCGTGGTGAAATTGGCGTTCGCCAGCCCGATGCTGGCTCCGCCCTTGGCAAGGGCCTTGAAGGTGAAGGAGGCAATCTGCCCGGCACCCTCGACCCCGGGGCCCGCCCCGGCGCGCGACAGCGAGACCCACACTTCCCCCCTCTTCTTGTCGGGGTATGCCTGGAAGTTGGTGGCGCCGCCGCTCTTCAGAAGCGTCCCCTCCCGTTGTTCTACTACTTCGAGGAGCTTCGGATCATATACCACGGTGAAGACTACGTTCGCCAGATTCTTCGCACCGGTCTCAGAGACCTGCACTGTAAAGTTCTCCTTTGCCCGCACCGACGCCGGAGCCTGCAGGTTCAAGAAAATCTTCCCTGCTCCCTGCCCCGCGGCTCCCGGTGCAGATGCCGGGGCCTGCGCCGCCACGGCGGGCTGCGCAGTAGCGGGAGCTGCCGGCTGCGGAGCGACGGGCGGCGCGGCGGGAGGCTGCTGGATCGCCGGCTGCTGGATCGCTGGCTGCTGGGCCGCCTGGACCGGCTGGACCGGCTGGACCGGCTGCCCGGGTGCCGGAGCAGGGGGTGCCGGAGCCGCTGCAGGAGCGCCCTGGGGCGCAGCTGCTGCTGCCGGTGCCGGCGCCGCCTGGCCCCCCCTCGCCGCCGGCCGCTTCGCCGGCGCCGCCGCAGTCTCAGCAGCCTCCGGTGCGGCAGGGAGCTCAGGTTCCTGGACGAAGGAGGCGTACGGCTTGTTGGAGGAGGGATCGTCCTCGCGGCCGGACCAGAAGGAGGCCACGTCACCCTCCGGCACGGTCACGGCGCGCACGATGCGCGGGGTGATCGCCAGCATGAGCTCGGTCTTGTCGTTCGACTTGTTGGTGTTGGTAAGGAGCGACCCGATGAGCGGGATGTCCCCCAGGAAGGATATCTTGTCCTTGCTGTCGTTCTTGATGTTCTGGATCAGCCCCCCGATGATGCTCGTCTCCCCGTCCTTCAGGGAGAGGACCGTGTCCAGGTTCCTCGTGCCGATGGTGACGACGGTGGTCGCCTGGTCGGTGCCGACAGTATCCCTCTGCAGTATGGAGCTTACCTCAAGCCCGAGCTTGATGGAAACCTCGTTGTTGAGCTGGATCGTCGGCTCGGCATTCACCTTCACGCCGACGTCGACGTACTGCACGTTCACGCTCACCCCGCCGCCGGACGGGGAGGAGGTGGTGGTGATCGGGACCCTGGTGCCGACGTTGAACTTCGCCTTCTCGCGGTTCTTCACCCGGATCTTCGGATTGGAAAGGGTTTCCCCGTTGGCAAGGGTCTTCCCGAAGTTGAAGGTCGCGTTCGGCACGGTCAGGTAGCCGTTGTACCCCTGGTAGGAGAAGAAGTTCAGCAGGTTCTGCGGACCGACCGTGGAGGACGTACCCCCGTTGGAGGTGGAACTCGACGACGAGCTCAGGCTGTCCACCATGACCTGGCCGTTCGGGTTCGTGGCGACCGCGGAGACGGCGTAGCGGGAGAGGGCGAGACCGAAAGCCTCCTCGTTCTTCTTCGCGATCTCGAACACCTCAACCTCGAGGAGCACCTCGGCGTCGGGGACGTCATTCGCCTCTATTATCCTGCGCGCCACGTCTATGACGTCCGGGGTGTCGCGGATCACCAGCGCGTTCATCTCCTCGTTCACGTAGATCTTCTTCACCGTCAGCATGGTGCGGATCAGGTTCACCGCCTTTTTTGCGTCGAGCTTGTTCAGGTAGAAGGTCTGGACCACCAGCTCCTCGTACTGCTTGTTCTTGTCCGGGGTCTTCGGGTAGACGATGATGGTGCTCTCGTTCAGGACCTTCTTCCCGAGCTTGTTCACCCCGCAGATGATCTCCATCGCCTGCTGGAAGGTCGCGTTCTCCAGGAAGAGGGAGACGTTTACGTCCTTTACGGTGTCGTCAAAGATGAAGTTGATCCCCGAGAGCTGCGTCAGGATGGAGAAGATCTCCTTGAGCTTCGCATCCTTGAACTTCAGGGTGATCGGCTTCGTCGACTTCAGGTTCAGGTCGAAACCGTCCAGCTTCGGGCGCTTCGTCTGCACGAGACGTTCGAGCGCCTCCTTGATCTCTTTCCCCGCCGGGTCGAACTCCAGGGCGTGCCGGTAGGAGTTCAGCGCCTCGCGCGGCTTGCGGTTCTTCTCGAACTCCACCCCTTCGTTGAAGTACGTCTGCGCGTTCCTCAGCTTGAGGGCGCGGTCCGCCTGCTGGCGCGCCTGTCCGAAGGAGGGGTCGATGGCGCCGGCGGTCTGGTACTCGCGCAGCGCCCCCTCGTAGTTCTTCGCCGCGAAGAGCGCCTCACCCTTCTTGAAGTGCGCCTCGGCCGCCTTCTCGCTCGCGTGCAGGAACCGGACACGGTACTCGCCGACCTCCGGATGCTGCGAGGCGACCTCGGCGTACTTCACCACCGCCTCATCCAGATTCCCGTCCTTTTCCAGCTTTTCCGCCTTGCTAAAAGCGGACTTCCCTCCTGCGCACCCGGACAGCGCGAGCGCGGCCAGGAGCCCCAGGGTAATCGATTTCATATGATGCATGACAGTTACTCCTTACGGTGCCCTTCTCCCGCCTCGCGGGGTCAGCCCCCGGTGCTCCACGAGCGGGATCACGACTTCACCCGCCCCGCTGCGGGAGGCGATGGTGATGGCGTCGTCAGTGAGATTGGTTACCTCGTAATTCCCCGCTATGATCGATCCCTTCTTAACGACGTATATCTCCTTTTCACTGGAGATGAAAACCCGCTGCTCCCCACCCTTCTTCAGGAAGCCGAGGAAGGTGAAGTTCGGCATGGGAGGGGGCGGAGGAGGCCCCGGAGGGGGCGCCTGCTGCGGCTGGGCCTGCGGCTGCTCCGGCAGCTGAGACTTCGGCGGCAGGGGAAGCGGCTTCGGCGGAGGGGGCAGCGGCTTGAATGGCGCGGACTTCACCTCGTCCCTGAAGATGGGGGCAAAGAGGTCGCGGCGCACCGTGGTACTACCCCCCTCGCGGTTCAGGACCTCCAGGTGCAGGCGCTCCCCTCGTCCCGCAGGGGCGGGGCGGGCCGGTGCTGCGGCCGGAGCGGGTCTGCGTGCCGGCTGGGGGGCGGGGCGCGGGGGCACGCTGCCGATTCGTTGCTGTTTCGGGAAGCGCACGACGCTGTAGATGATGGCGCCGGCGAATACGACGAGGAGGATCGCCAGGATCTGCTTCTTGCGGTTCATGCCCCCTCCGTCTTCAGGAAAGCAGTCATCTGGATCTGGAGGTCCACCACCTTCTCGGTATTGCTGGTGCTTCTGAGGGAGACGGTATTGAGCGTCACCATCTGCGGGTAGCGGGAGAGGTCCCCGATCAGCCCCTTCAGCGCCGGGTACGTCCCGGTCACGGTGAGCGCGATCCCGTAGGAGACTATCGGCCCCTTGTCCGTTCCCGGCCGGTAGCCGATGGTCTTGAGCTGAAGGGAGCGCTTCTCCGCGAGGGCGAAGAGGTCCTCCAGGAAGCGCGCGAAGTCCCTCTTCGGGATCAGCCGCTCCTGGAATATGGCGAGATCGCGCTGCGAGCTCTGGTAGGCTACCGTCCGGTCGGAGGCGCGGTCCCCCCCGGCGGCCCTGGTGGAGAAGTAGGCCGCCTGCATCTTCTCCAGCTCCGGTTCCTGGGAGAGGGTGCGGTAGCCGTAGAGGGCGGCGTCCAGGAGCGCCACCACCAGGAGGGCGATCAGGAAGTAGCGGCTGCCGCGCACCATTTCACGTAGGAGCTCCGGGTTCATGGCTGCTTCACCTTCGCGGTCAGGGTGAAGGTCACCCCGCGCTGCGTCAACCCTACCTTGGTCTGCTGTTGGGTCAAGAGGTACACCTCCGAAAAATAGCTGGAACGCTCGAGATTCTCCAGGAGGGTGCGCAACTGCGAGAAGGAGCGGCTGACCCCGCCGACCTTCACCGTGTTCGACTTCACCTCGGGCTCGACCGAACTCAGCGCGACCCCCTCGGGGACGACCGCCTCCAGCTGGTCCAGGAGGGGAATCCACTGCACCGACTTGAGCGACAGGATCTTGTTCGCGGCATCGATCTGGGTCGTGAGGGCGCGATACTGCTGCTCGCTTACCTGCGGTGTCCGCCCCGATTTCGCCGCCGCGGCCTCGGTCGCCCCCTTCAGCCGCTTTATCTCGCCGGCGCGGAAGGCGGCATCCTGGATCTGGAAAAGGAGGGCTGCAAGGAGAATGAGGATCGCCGCGGCAATCGCCCCGTTCACCCCCCTCGTGTTCACGTAGCGCCTGGTGGCGAGGTTTATCTTTACTCTCATGACAGGCTCCTTGCCGCCGCGCCGAGCGCACCGCACAGGGTGTGCAGCGTCGCGCGCTCCGCGGAGAAGCCGCTGCCGGAGCTCGTCAGGCGCTCCACGTCGAGAAGGACCGGCTCGATCCCGCTCGCCTCGGAGACGAGGACGCGAAATGCCTCCGCCTCCGCGGGACCTGCCATGCAGAAGACGTCGTTCACCGGGCGCCCCGGGAACTTGTCCTTGTACACGAGGAAGGAGCTGTTAACCTCGCGGTACAGCGAGGCGGCATCGCTGGCGAGTTCCTTGTTGCGGTAGAAACAGAGCTCGCCGGCATAGAAGATGAGCATGCTCAGCGACCCGCCGTAGAAGGTCACGAAGGCGAGGTTCTCCGCCATCTCCAGCCGGTGCGCAAAGAGCCGGTACAGGTTGAACGAGGTGAAATCGATGAAGCGCGGCTCCACGCCGGCCAGAAGGAGAAGTTCCTCGTACTGGGTGATGATATCCCTGCTGATGAGGGAGACAAGGAGCGACACCGCGCCGGACTCCGTCTGGTGCAGCGTCTGGTAGTCGAGGTGCATGGAGCTTATCTCCATCGGGAAGTTCTTCTTGAGCTTCCAGCGGATGATGTCCAGCCCCTCCTCCCGGCTCTTGAAGCGCGCTTCCAGATCGAGCAGGAGGACGCGCCCCACCGCGTCCGGGAGGGAGACCGAGACGGACTTCCCCCTGGCCAGAAGCTTCAGGTACCCCTCCCGCACGGCGGAGACGAAGGCTTGCGGGTTCAGCACATTCGGCTCCCGGCGCGAGAGGCGCAGCGTCCCTTCCGGGAAGGGAGCCGTCTGGTACCCCTCCACCTTCAGCGCACGGGCGCTTCCCCCCGCAAGGGCAAGCTTCAGGCCGTCCGGGGCAAGCTCCAGCCCCACTCCTCTCTTGGCAAAAAGCATCGCTATCCCCTACTCCACGAAGGTGACTCGGTTGATTTCCCTGATGGTGGTCTCCCCGGCGAGAACCTTGCGCACGGCGCTCTCCCGCAGGAAACTCGTCCCCGCCTCGCGCGCCGCCTTCTTTAGCGCCGCGATCGGGGCCTTGGTGATGATGAGCTCCCTGATCTCGTCGTTCAGATCGAGGAGCTCCACGATGGCGGAACGCCCGCGGTACCCGTTCCCGTTGCACTCGTCGCAGCCGACCGCCTCGTAGAGCGTCACGCCGCGCGTCCGTTCCGGATCGATGGCGCTCTCCAGGAGTGCCTCGTCGGAAACCCGGGTCGCCCTCTTGCAGGCAGGGCAGATGCGGCGCACCAGGCGCTGGGCCATGACGCAGTTAAGGGAGGCCACGAAGTTGTACGGGTCTATCCCCATGTGGGTGAATCGCCCGATGACGTCGAAGACGTTGTTCGCGTGCACCGTGGTGAAGACGAGGTGGCCGGTAAGGGCGGACTGCACCGCGATCTGGGCGGTCTCCGAGTCCCTTATCTCCCCCACCATGATCTTGTCCGGGTCGTGGCGCAGGATGGAGCGCAGGCCGCGGGCGAAGGTGAGCCCCTTCTTCTCGTTCACCGGGATCTGGGTGACGCCGGAGAGCACGTACTCCACCGGATCCTCGATGGTGATGATCTTCTCCTGCCCGGTGTGGATCTCGGTGAGCGCGCCGTACAGCGTCGTGGTCTTTCCGGAGCCGGTCGGGCCGGTGACGAGGACCATGCCGTACGGTTCCTTTATCATCTTGCGGAAGCGCTTCACCTCCGCCGCCTCCATCCCGAGCGTCTCCAGGGTGAGACCCTTCAGGTCGGTGGCGATACTCTCCTTGTCGAGGATACGGATGACCGCGTCCTCGCCGAAGGCGCTCGGCATGATGGAGACGCGGAAGTCGATGGACTTGCCGCTGATGCGGACCTTGAAGCGGCCGTCCTGCGGGATGCGGCGCTCGGAGATGTCGAGCTCGCTCATGACCTTCAGGCGGGAGATGAGGGGGCCCTGGAAGTGGCTGTCGATCGGATCGGTCGCCTGGTAGAGGACGCCGTCGATCCTGTACTTTATGATCACCCCTTCCGAGGCGGTCTCGATATGGATGTCGCTGGCGCGCCTGGTGAGGGCGTCCAGCACGGTGGAGTTCACGAGCTTGATGATGGGGCTCGTATCGGCGGAGACCGTCTCCACCGAGAGGATCTCCTCCCCCTTCTCCGTCTCCGTCACCAGCTGAAGCATGAAGTCTTCGGAGACTTCCTTCAGCACGCGACTCGTCCCCTCCCCGCGCTTCAGGTGGTAGGTGATCTCCCCTTCCGCGGCGACCTTCAGGCGCAGGGGGCGCTCCAGGAGAAGGGACATCTCGTCCAGGGTGAGGACGTCGGTAGGATCGGGGATCGCCACCACCATCGTCTCGCCGTCCAGTTCCAGCGGCAC
Source organism: Geomonas sp. RF6 (assembly GCF_021044625.1). Taxonomy (NCBI): domain Bacteria; kingdom Pseudomonadati; phylum Thermodesulfobacteriota; class Desulfuromonadia; order Geobacterales; family Geobacteraceae; genus Geomonas; species Geomonas sp. RF6. The sequence continues at coordinate 348,552 of NZ_CP087999.1, forward strand.
GAAGTGGAAGCGGTACATCGAATCGGGAGGGACCGAGTTGAACACCTCCTCGTCCGGGCGGAACCCCTTCAGGTCGGCGAACTCGAGTCCGAACTGCTCGGCGAGGGCGCGGGCGAGGACGATGTCGCTGATCAGCCCGTCGCTCAGGCAGATCGCCCCCAGCCTCTCCCCGGTGGCGCGCTGGCGGTCCAGTGCGTACGCGAGCTGGTCCGGAGTGAGCGCTTCCATCTCCATGAGGATTTCGCCGAGTTTTCTTTTGCGAAACGGTTTAAGCATCTGCTACCCCACGTTCCCGGCGATCTTGAAGATCGGTAAATACATGGTGATGATGATGGCGCCGATGACGCCCCCCATGACGATCATGATGGCCGGCTCAACGGCGGTGGTGAGGATGTGGAGGTTGCGGTCGATCTCCTCCTCGAAGTAATCCGATATGTCGGAGAGCATCTGCTCCAGGGCCCCCGTGGTCTCGCCGACTGTAAGCATGCGCAGGGCCAGCGGCGGCATGATGCGCGCACCCTCGATGGCGGCGGAGAGGCGGCTCCCCTCCTCGACCCGCACGACGGCCTCCAGGAGGTTTCGCTCCAGGACCCGGTTGTTCAGGGTGCCGACCGACATGCGCAACGACTCCACGATCGGGATGCCGCTCCCGAGAACGGTCGCAAGGGTGCGGGTGAACCCCGCAACGGAATAGCGCAGAAAGATCGTCCCCAGGAAGGGGGTACTGATCTTGAAGCGGTCGACGGCGAAGCGCCCCGCCTCCGTGCGGCTCCAGCGCTTGAAGAAGATGTAACCGACGACGGCACAGGCGATGAAGATCGGGAGATAGCGCCTGAGGACGCCGGTGAAGTTTATCAGCATCTGCGTCGGGAGGGGGAGCGCGTTCCCCGAGTCCGCGTAGATCTGGCTGAAGGTCGGCACGACGTACACAAGGAGCATCCCCACCGCGAGGACGGCGACGGTGACGAGGATCGCCGGGTAGATGAGGGCGGAAATAACCTTCCCCTTGAACCCTTCTGTCCTTTTCAGGAAGGCGACGTAGCGCCTGAGGGTTTGCGGCAGGTCGCCGGTCCTCTCCCCCGCCTGGATGGAGGCGATGTACAGGTGGGGAAAGACCCTCGGGTGGCGCTCGAAGGCGCTGGAGAAGGCCATCCCCCCCTTCACGTCCTCCCGGATGATGGCCAGGACCTCGTACAGGCGCCCCTTTCCGCCGCTCTCAAGGATCGTGTCGAGCGCCTGGATGATCGGCAGCCCCGCCTTCAGGAGGACCAGGAGCTCCTGGTTGAACATGAGGAGGTCCTTGTTGCTGACCTTCTTGCGCACCGTCGCGCTCTCCAGGAGAAACTGCAGGGGCTTGCGGCGCACCTCGAACACGACGAACCCCTGCTCCTCCAGGCTCTGCCTGAGCAGTGTCGCATTCGCCGCATCGAACTCGCGTTCGATGATCTTGCCGTCGGCGCTCCCTATTTTGCAGTTGAAGACAGACATAAGTTCTAATCATTACCACAAAAGGTGGGGAAAGAAAATACAAAAGGGGAAGGAATTTCGCGCCTGTCGCGGCGCTGCGGGTGGGGGGAGTGCTTCGGTCGCCCTCCTCAGGCGTTGGCCATGCCGAGGAGCCAGAGGGCGAAGGAGACGATCATGGCAACCCCCCAGGGGAGTGCCGCGCGCCCTGCGAAGACCCCGCGCGCGGGGAACCCCTTCAGAATGAGGCCGATGGTGGCGGCGATCCACCCCCATACCCCTGCGATGCAGACGATTTTCCAGACTCCGCCCATCAGCCCCCCCCCGCCGGGCACAGTCTCCTGCAGACCGTCCCGAGCTTCAGCTTCCATACCATGAGCACCGCCTCGCGCACGATCCGCTTCGACATCTTCGAGGTACCGGCGTGCCGGTCGATGAAGATGATCGGCACCTCCCCGACCTTGAAGCCGCGCTCCACGCAGCGGTAGTTCATCTCGATCTGGAAGGAGTAGCCGTCGGAGCGCACCCGGGAGAGGTCGATCGACTCCAGGACCTTCCGACTGAAGCACTTGAAGCCGCTCGTGCAGTCGGAGATGGAGAGCCCGGTGATCGCCCGGGTATAGACGGAGGCGAAGTAGCTCAGCATGAGGCGGCGCAGCGGCCAGTTCACCACGCTGACGCCGTTCAGGTAGCGTGATCCGATCACCAGGTCGTACTCCGCCATCTTTTCGAAAAAGAGGGGGAGGACCGCCGGGTCGTGGGAGAAGTCAGCATCCATCTCCACCACGACATCGGCCCCCCAGTCGAGAGCCACCCGGAACCCCTCCCGGTAGGCGGAGCCGAGCCCGAGTTTCCCGCTGCGGTGCAGGACGCGCACCCGCGCGGACTCGCGCGCCAGGGCGTCCGCGAGCTCTCCGGTGCCGTCGGGGGAGTTGTCGTCTACGATGAGAAGATGGACGCGCTCGTCCAGCGCCAGGATCTGTCTGGCGAGCCGCTCGAGGTTGTCGCGCTCGTTATAGGTGGGGATTACTACGACAGGTTTCACAGGATACGGTACTCTCTTTCGGCGCTTCGAAGGGGATGACCACCCGGCGGGAGCCGCGCTCCCCCGGGACGCGAGGAGCATAAACGATTCGCCTGGAACAAGTCAAGTCAAAGGGGGAGCGCGGGCACAAAAAAAGACCATCCTTTCGGACGGTCTTTCTTGTAATGGCGGGGTTGACGGGGCTCGAACCCGCGACTTCCAGCGTGACAGGCTGGCACTCTAACCGACTGAGCTACAACCCCCTGCTATTAGTACTGCAACGGCGCGTCGGCGCCTGGTACTTCCGTAAAATGGTGGGCGAAGAGGGGATCGAACCCCCGACATCCAGCTTGTAAGGCTGGCGCTCTCCCAGCTGAGCTATTCGCCCTGAAGAAATAATGGCGGGGTTGACGGGGCTCGAACCCGCGACTTCCAGCGTGACAGGCTGGCACTCTAACCGACTGAGCTACAACCCCTTGTAGCGTTTATTCCGGGAGACTACTCGTTGAGGAGAGCCTTCAGGGTGTTACCGGGCTTAAACCTCGGGGTGACCGAGGCAGGAATATCAATCTTCTCACCGGTCTGCGGATTCTTCCCGGTGCGTGCGCCGCGCTCCGCGACGCTGAAGGTGCCGAAGCCGACGAGGGTAAGCTTGTCCCCCTTGGCGAGGCACTCGGTGAGTGCATCGACGATGCCTTTGAGACACTTGTCCGCTTCTGCCTTCGTTATATCTGCGCCTTCGGCAATGGCGTTTATCAGCTCAGACTTGTTCATCTAGCGCCTCCTAGCACTGCATCGCAAAGTGAAGCCATCTTATAGCAGAAGCCTCGCGACGGTGTCAATCATTTTTAGTGGGTCGCCCGCGAATTATCTCCGGCAAGGGACGCCCCCTCTCCGTACACCCCCTGGGTGTGCACAGGGACCTCCGCAAGGAGCGCGAGGGAGAGGACTTCGTCCATGTGCCCGACAAGGTGCACCGTGAGCCCCGCCACGATCTCCTGCGGCACCTCCGCCAGATCCCGCTCGTTGTCGGGCGGCAGGAGAACGGTGGTGATCCCCCCGCGGGCGGCGGCGAGAAGTTTCTCCTTCAGCCCTCCGATCGGAAGTACGCTGCCGCGCAGCGTCACCTCGCCTGTCATGGCGATGTCGCGCCGCACCGGCCTTCTGGCGAGTGCAGAGGTGAGGGCGCACGCCATGGCGATCCCTGCAGAGGGACCATCCTTCGGTATCGCCCCTTCCGGGACGTGGATGTGGATATCGAGCTGCTGGTAGAAGTCGCGGGAAAATCCGAGGATCTCGGCGCGGCTGCGCACGTAGGTGAGTGCCGCCTGCGCCGACTCCTGCATGACCTCGCCGAGCTTCCCTGTGACGGTGAGCTTCCCCTTCCCCGGCACGGCCACGACCTCGATGTTCAGGAGCTCCCCTCCCACCTCGGTCCAGGCGAGCCCGGTCACCAGCCCCACAGAATCCTTCTCCTGCGCGGTCCCGAAACGGTAGCGGGGAGCGCCGAGGTGGTCGTGCACCTGCTTCGGCGTCACGCTGCGCTTCAGCTTCCCACCCTTCGCGGCGGCGAAGGCTACCTTGCGGCAGACGGCACCGATCTCCCGCTCCAGGGAGCGCACCCCCGCCTCCTTCGTGTAGTGCCGGATGATCTCCAGAAGGGACGGCTCCGAAAAGGAGATCCCCTTCCCCGCCATCCCGTTTTGCTTCAGCTGTTTCGGCACCAGGTACTGCCGGGCGATCGCCAGCTTCTCGAGTTCCGTGTACCCCTCGAGACGGACGAGCTCCATGCGGTCAAGGAGCGGACGGGGGATCGTGTGCACCGAGTTCGCCGTGGTGATGAACATGACCTTCGAAAGGTCGTAATCCAGGTCGAGGAAATGGTCGTTAAAGGAGGTGTTCTGCTCCGGGTCGAGGACCTCCAGGAGAGCCGAGGCGGGGTCGCCACGGAAATCGGTGGTCATCTTGTCGATCTCGTCGAGAAGGAAGACGGGGTTGGAGCTGCCGCACTTCTTCAGCGACTGGATGATCTTTCCGGGCATGGCGCCGACGTAGGTGCGCCGGTGGCCGCGGATCTCGGCCTCGTCGCGCACCCCTCCGAGAGAGACCTTCACGAAGGTCCTCCCCGTCGCCTCCGCGACGGAACGGGCAAGCGAGGTCTTCCCCACCCCCGGGGGCCCTACGAGACAAAGGATCGGCCCTTTCAGCCCCTCGGCGAGGGAGTTGATGCACAGGTACTCCAGCACCCTCTCCTTCACCTTCTCGAGCCCGTAATGGTCCGCGTCGAGGCGGGCCTGCGCCGCGGCGAGGTCGTGGCTCTCCTCGGTGCACACCCCCCAGGGGAGCGCCAGCAGCCAGTCGAGGTAGTTTCGCACCACCGCGGCCTCCGCCGACATGGGGGACATGAACTTCAGTTTCTTTATCTCGGAGAGGGCCTTCTCCCGCGCCTCCTCCGAGAGCTTCAGCTTCGCGACCTTCTGCTCGAGGGCTCGCAGCTCCTGCTTCGACTCGTCCTTCGCCCCGAGCTCTTTCTGGATCGCCCTGATCTGCTCGTTGAGATAGTAGTCCTTCTGCGTCTTCTCCATCTGCTTCTTGACGCGGGCATGGATCTTCTTCTCGATCTGCAGGATCTCGATCTCCGCCTCCATGAGGGCCAGAAGCCGTTCCATCCTCTTTGCGGGCGAAACGAGAGCGAGAAGCTCCTGCTTTTCCAGGACCTTCAGATTGAGGTGCGGTGCGATGGTATCGGCGAGGCGGGAGGGGTCGGAGAGCCCGGAGACGGACTGCACGACCTCCGCAGGGACCGCATTGGTGAGACTTACGTAGTTCTCGAAGGAAGCGAGCACGCCGCGCTTCAGCGCCTCCGTCTCGCTCCCCTTCCCTGCGGGCTCTTGAAGGGAGTGCACCTCCACCTCGAAGTAGGAGCTCTCCTCGGTGAAGGAGACGATCTCGCCGCGACGCTTACCTTCCACGAGGACCTTCACGGTCCCGTCCGGGAGCTTCAGGAGCTGGATGATCTGGCAGAGGCAACCGACCGGGTAGATGTCGGCGGGGGACGGATCCTCGGTCTTGGCGTTTTTCTGGGTGGCCAGCAGGATGAGCTTTCCGCTCTCCGCCATCGCCGCCTCCAGCGCTGCCACCGACTTCTCGCGCCCTACGAAGAGGGGGATCACCATGTGGGGGAAAATTACGATGTCTCTTAACGGAAAGAGAGGGAACCTTTCCGGATTCCCCCTCCTCCTTCTTGCCTTCGTTGTTTTCGCTTCGGTCATTATTACCTGTGCTTTCAGGCGGATTCCGCCACGCTCTCGTACACGACGATCGGTTTTTCCTTGTTGTAGATCACCTCTTCGCTGATCACCACTTCCTTCACCATCGCCTGGGAAGGTACCTCGTACATGATGTCCAGCATGGCGTTCTCAAGGATGGAGCGAAGCCCGCGGGCCCCCGTCTTTCTCTTCAGCGCCTCGCGGGCGATGGCGATGAGGGAGCCGTCGGTGAACTTGAGCTTCACGTGCTCCATCTCGAAGAGCTTCTGGTACTGCTTGATCAGTGCGTTCTTCGGCTCCTTGAGGATCTGCACCATCGCCTCCTCGTCGAGCTCGGTCAGCGACGCGAGCATCGGGAGACGCCCGACGAACTCGGGGATGAAGCCGAACTTCAGGAGATCCTCCGGGGTCACCCCCGCGAGGAGCTCGCCCGCCTTCTTCTCCACTTTCTTCTTCACATCGGCACCGAAGCCGAGAGTCTTTATACCTATTCTTTGCTGGATGATGTTATCGAGCCCCGGGAAGGCGCCGCCGCAGATGAAGAGGATATTCGTAGTATCCACCTTCAAAAACTCCTGCTGCGGGTGCTTCCTCCCCCCTTTCGGCGGGACGCTCGCGATCGTCCCCTCGATGATCTTCAGGAGGGCCTGCTGCACACCCTCGCCGGAGACGTCGCGGGTGATGGAGGGGGAGTCGGATTTGCGCGCGATCTTGTCGATCTCGTCTATGTAGATGATCCCCTTCTGCGCCTTCTCGACGTCGTAGTCCGCCGCCTGCAGGAGGGTGAGGATGATGTTCTCCACGTCCTCCCCCACGTACCCCGCCTCGGTGAGGTTGGTGGCGTCGGCCATGGCGAAGGGGACTTTCAGGATGCGCGCCAGGGTCTGGGCAAGGAGCGTCTTTCCGGAGCCGGTCGGGCCGAGGAGAAGGATGTTCGACTTCTGCATCTCCACGTCCCCGGGCTTCACGACAGCCTCGACGCGCTTGTAGTGGTTATATACCGCAACGGCGAGCACCTTCTTCGCCCTGTTCTGCCCGATTACGTACTCGTCCAGGACTTCCTTGATCTCCTGGGGTTTGGGGAGCTTCTTTACATCGGGGCCCGCGGCTTCCTCGAGCTTCGACTCTTCAGCGATGATGTCGTTGCAAAGTTCGATGCACTCGTCGCAAATGTAAACCGTCGGCCCGGCGATGAGCTTCTTTACCTCCTCCTGACTCTTCCCGCAAAAGGAACAAATCAGGGTGTCGGAGCGATCATCTCTTCTGCTCACCTGGCACCTCCCGTCACGAAGTTCCTCGTGACTATGGCATCAATGATACCATACGTCTTCGCTTCATCAGGAGACATGAAGTAGTCGCGCTCGGTATCGGTCTCCACCTTCTGCACGCTCTGCCCGGTGTGCTCCGCGAGGAGCTTGTTCAGGCTCTCCTTCATGCGCAGGATCTCCTTCGCATGGATGTGGATGTCGGTTGCCTGCCCCTGGAACCCCCCGATCGGCTGGTGGATCATGATACGGGCGTTGGAGAGGGCGAAGCGCTTGCCGCGCTCCCCCCCGGAGAGAAGGAACGCGCCCATGGAGGCTGCCTGTCCGATGCAGATGGTGGAGACGGGCGCCTTTATGTAGCGCATGGTGTCGTAGATCGCCATCCCTGCCGTCACCACCCCGCCCGGGGAGTTGATGTACAGGTGGATGTCCTTGTCCGGATCTTCCGCCTCCAGGAAAAGGAGCTGCGCGATCACCAGATTGGAGACGTTGTCGTCGATGGCGCCTCCCAGGAAGATGATCCTGTCCTTCAAAAGACGGGAGTAGATGTCGTACGATCTCTCGCCCCTGCCGGTCTGCTCCACTACTATCGGTACAAGCATGGTATATGCTCCTTTAGATTTCTTCCTTCGCTACTTCCTCGACCTTTGCCTTTTCGAGGAGGAGCTCCAGCGCCTTCTCCTCCCTCATCTGCGCGATGAGGTTTTCCTTGGCGCGGGGGTTGGTAAGGTAGAGGTTCTTGAAGTATGCGGCTTCCTTCTTCGTGTGCCCGGCGATCTCCTCCGCCTTCGCTTCGATGTCCGCCTCGGTTACCTGCACACCCTCCTTTTCCGCCACGGCCTCAAGGAGAAGGGAGCCCTTCACCTGGGTCCTGGCGCTTTCCCTGAACTGGGACTTGTAGCTTTCCTCGGTGAGCCCTACCTGCTCCAGCGACATGTGCTGGGAGGCGAGACGCTTCTTCGTGTTCTCCAGCATGTTGGCGACGTGGCGATCCACCATCGCCTCCGGGACCTCGAGGTCATTCTTCTCGATGAGGGACTGCACCACGCGGTCCTTCAGCTCGTTCTCGACGCGCTGGCGCTCCTGGGTCTCGTGGACCTCCTTCAGGCGCTCCTTCAGCTGGTCGAGGGTCTCGAACTCCTCGCCAAACCCTTTGGCAAACTCGTCGTTGAGCTCCGGGAGCTCCTTCACCTTGATCTCCTTCACCGTGATGGAGAAGGTCGCCGGCTTACCGGCCAGGTGGCTCGCGCCGTAGTTCTCCGGGAAGTTCACGGTAAGGTCCGCGGTGTCGCCGGCGGCAAGGCCTACCATCTGCTCCTCAAAGCCCGGGATGAAGCGCCCGGAGCCGAGCTCCAGCTGAAAGTCCTCCGCCTCGCCACCCTCGAACGGTACGCCGTCCATGAACCCCTTGAAGTCGAAGACGACGAAATCGCCGGTCGCTGCCTTGTGCCCTTCCGCTGCCGGCACGAGCTGCGCGAGGCTGTTTTGCATCTCCTTCAGGCGCGCATCGATGACCGCCTCGTCGACGACGAGTTTTTCCTTCTTCACCTCGAGCCCCTGGTACTCCTTCAGCTCGACGGCCGGGTACACCTCGACGGTGGCGCTGTACTTGAAAGGCTGACCCGGGGTGAGGGTATCGCTCTCGATGAGGGGGAAGGAGACGGGGGAGATCCCCTCGTCGTTCACTGCCTGGAAGTAGGTATCGTTCACCAGCGTCTTCAGCACGTCCTCGGCCATCTTCTCGCTGTAGGTTTTCTCGATGAGCTCCATGGGGACCTTCCCCTTGCGGAATCCCTTTATCGCCGCGTGCTTGCGGATCTCGGTGTAAGCCTTGGTGATCTCATCGGAAACGCGCTCCGCCGGAATCTCAAAGTTGATCTTCTTCTTGATGCTGCTGAGCGTTTCTACTTTGATCTGCATTATGTACCCTCTCTTTGTATGCGCTTTATATGGCAGGCTCACTGCCGCAATGCTTCTGCTGGTTTTTGGAAGGTGGGACCATTGAAGGATTTCTGGGAAACGGTGGACGGACAGGCATCCTGGTCAGCGCTGGGAAACCGGCAGAACGTCCGGGACAACCACAGGCGGAACGCATTAAAGCGGTAAAATAACAAAGGGGAAGGGAAGTTGTCAACATAGAATTGACTCTGCTCCAGGCGGGTCCGGCACCCCTCTCGGGTGCCGCTACGGAGCCATCGGGCGCTTCCGCTTCCCCGCTTTCCGATGCGGAAGCGCCCCTCTAACCATCCTCAGTACGCCTCGCTCCCATCCAGAAGATCGGCGCCTCGTACCTTGCCGCGGAAGACCCGGTATGCCCAGATCTTGTAGACGATGACGATCGGGACGAAGATGAAGGCGACCCCCGTCATGATCCGCAGCGTGTAGGGGGAGGATGCGCTGTTGAAGATCGTGAGGCTCGCCGCGGGATCGATGCTGGAGGGGATCAGGTTCGGGAAGAGCCCGATCACTCCGGTGAAGACGACCCCGAGGATCGTCAGGCACGATAGGGCAAACGCCGCGAGCGGCGCCTCCCGCATGAGGAGGATCCCAGCCCCTAGCAAAGAGAGTACCGCAATGACCGGCACCACTGCAAGAAGCGGGGTCGAGATGAAGTTGTCGTAGAGCTTCGTGGCGAAGTAGCTGTGACCGAGGAAGGTGACCGCCACGAGTACAAGGGGGATCCAAACCTTGCGGGCGGCGGCGAGCGCGCGGCGGCTCACCTCCCCTTCCGTCTTCACCGCCACGTAGAGCGCCCCGTGCTCCAGGAAAAGAAGGAGAAAGAGGAGGCCGGAGACGATCCCGTACGGATTGAGGAGGGCGAGCAGCGAGCCGTGATAGCCGGCGGCGTCCATCGGAAGCCCCGCAAATATGTTCCCGAAGGCTACTCCGAAGAGAAGGGCCGGAACAAAGCTGGAGAGGACGATGGCGCTGTCCCACACCCGACGCCACACGGTCCCCTCTTCCTTGCTGCGAAACTCGAAGGACACCCCGCGCACGATGAGCCCGAAGAGAAGGAGAAGGAGCGGCGTGTACAGGTAGCTGAACATGGCGGCGTAGGTCCCGGGGAAGGCAGCGAAAGTCGCCCCCCCGGCGGTGATCAGCCACACCTCGTTGCCGTCCCACACAGGGCCGAAGGTATTTATGACGACCCGGCGCTCGCTGTCACTCTTTCCCAGAACAGGCAGAAGCATCCCGGCGCCAAAGACGAAGCCGTCGAGCATGAAGTAGGCTCCCCACAGAACTCCCCACAGTACAAACCAGATGACGTTCAATTCCATGATACGACCCCTCCTATTTCGCGGCTGCGCCGATGGCGGTTAACGGTTCTGCTGCGGGCTCTGCGGTCTCAACCGGGACGGTTGTCCCCTCAGGCCCCTTGCGGGCAAACTTCGCGATCAGGTAGATGTCCACAAAGCCCAGCAGCCCGTACAGGAGGGTGAAGCCGATGAGAGAGCCGACGACCTGGCTCGCCGTGATGGCGGTGGAGACGGCGTCCGAGGTTTTCATCATCCCGTAGACGATCCACGGCTGGCGCCCGACCTCGGACACGATCCAGCCGAGCTGGTTGGCGAGGTACGGGAGGGGGATGGAGTACACCATCACCCTCAGAAAGAGCGGGTAGCGCTCTAGCATCCCCCTGCGCACGAGGAAGAAGGCAAGGGCCGAGGCGAGGATGAAGTAGGTGCCAAGCCCGACCATGGTGCGGAAACTGGCGAAGACCGGGAGGACGGGGGGACGCTGGTCGGGGGGGAAGGAGTTCAGCCCCTTGATCTCACCTCCCGCGTCGTGGCGTGCCAGGAGGCTCAGGAGGCCGGGCACCGGGAGCGCCTCCACGAGGTTGCAGGCGTTCTTCTCATCCGGGAAGGAGAAGAGGTGCATCGGGACGTTACAGCTCGTCTGCCAGATCGACTCCATGGCGGCGAATTTCGCCGGCTGCGTCTTCGCCACGTCGAAGGCATGGGCATCGCCGATGACCGCGACCATGACGGAGGAGAGGAGAGCGAAGCCGGCGGCAAGGGAGAAGGAAGCGCGGAAGAAGGAGCGGTTGGAGCCGCGCAGCAGGTGCCAGGCGGATATTCCCATGACGAAGAAGCCGGCCACGGTGTAGGCGGAGGCGAGTTGGTGGGTGTACTTGAGGATCCCGAAGGGGTTCGTGAAGAGCGCCAGGAAATCGACCATCTCGGCGCGGCCGTTGCGCAGCACGTATCCGACCGGGTGCTGCATCCAGGCGTTTGCGAGGAGGATCCAGAGGGCCGAGAGGTTCGTGCCGATGGCGACCAGCCAGATCGAGAGGAGATGCACCTTTTTCGACACCTTGTTCCAGCCGAAGGCCCACACCCCGATAAAAACGGACTCGAGAAAGAAGGCGACCGTCGCCTCGATGGCCAGCGGGGCACCAAATATGTCGCCGACATAGCGGGAATACTGCGCCCAGTTCATGCCGAACTGGAACTCAAGGGTAATCCCGGTCACCACGCCGAGGGCGAAATTGATCAGGAAAAGCTTCCCCCAGAAGCGCACCATGCGCAGGTACTGCTCGTCTCCGGTTCGCACGTAGCGCGTCTCCATGAAGGCGAGCAGGACAGATAGTCCCAGGGTAAGTGGTACGAATATGAAGTGGAACATACTGGTGACGGCAAATTGCAGTCGGCTCAGGGTCAACACGTCCATCGATTCCCTCCTTGCAGGGGTCTCCCCCTTTCGGTTAGTTTACAGCTTAAAAAGGATCTTTTTTATCCCTTATCAGATCAAAAAATTTCCCGCTCCCCTCCGCAGCGCTGCCCTTCTCGGGCAGCGCTTTGTATCGGCAAGGGCGGGTTTCTGAGCTATTCGGTGCTGACGGCAGCCAAAGTCTCGATGGTGACCCCGTCAAGGATCTGCACGACCTCGGTCTGGACCGTTTTCCAGATCATATGTACCTGGCATGGCCCGTTTCTATCACAGGGGTTGCCGAGGAGGCAGCGATTCGGTACAATCGGCCCCTCCACCGCTTCCACGACCTCCCGCAGCGTGATCTGCGATGCAGGGCGGGCGAGGACGAAGCCGCCCCCGGTCCCCCGCGACGAGGTCACCAGCCCGATCTTTGCGAAGCTCTGGAAGATCTTCGCCAGAAAACTCTGCGGCACCTCGGCTGCGGCAGCGATCTCGCTTATCAGCGAAACCTGGCCGGGGGGCTGCTGCGCCAGGTAAATGATGCCGCGGATTGCGTATTCTCCCTTTCGGGTCAACTCCATCATAAAGAACCTTTCGGATCATTTTTATCCTCTTATAACCCACCCCCTTCCCCCTGTCAACTGAAAAAGGAAAAAGCTCTCGATGGCGCCGCAACCGCTGCTAGATTAGCTTCATAAACTCAGACTCAGCATTTCCGGCAGCCGACACCCATCTCGAGATGTGCAGTAAAAGAAGCTCATTGCGAAATTGCAGGAAAGAGACAGGAAGTCCTGGCTCAGATAGGGAAGGAGGGGGATGGTGCAGGGACAGGGCGCTATACCCGGGGTCAGGCTTCGCATTTTCGGATTTGAAGCGATGATAGTGAGTTGGTAATGCCGGCGAATGTGCCGGAGGCTTCGCGGGGTGCCTGAACGAAAGAGAGGTCTTTTGATCTGGTGAGGAGTAATAGGCAGAGCTTCCCGCAATTCTCTGCGGACACAAAAAAAGGATTCCACTGAGGGAATCCTTTTTTTGCATCTATAGTCGGAACGCCTACCGCACGGTCCGCTCTTACCAGAAGGGCTCAGCCGAGGAGGTTATTGTTGTTCCTCGCCCTGTTCGCCAGGATCGTCGGATCCAGCACCTCGCCGCAGCAGGTGCACTTCCAGGCGTCGAAAGACCGCACGAAGTCGTAATATTTTTCCGAGAACATTCTCCCTTTGCATTTAGGGCAATTCATAATAGCAACCTCCGCATTGATAGGAATTGATCGTGTCTGCTAGGGAGTGTTTACATGTTGCGTGCCAATAAGGAATGCTTCAGCAAAAATGATTTGGAAAGGGGGTGGAAAGCGAGGTGTAAAGCTTGACACCATGCGAAGTTGGCTCTCGTTAGAAATACCTCCTGATCTTCGACAGCGTCCCCTCTCCGATGCCAGGAACGCGCGATACCCCCTCCAGAGAGCGAAAAGCGCCATTTTTGTGACGGTCCTGCACGATGCGGTGCGCGAGGGCGGGGCCGATCCCAGGCAGGGCTTCCCAGTCGGAAGCGGCCATATCGTCGGGATCGAGGGGGATGCCGAAGAGGATCCGCTCCGCTGCCGCCATCTTTTCCAACGATAGGACACCTACTTGCGCAGCAGGACGGGAAAGCGTCAAAATATCACCGCTTGTTAGTACCTTTTCACCATTTACCCCGTTCGCGGTAGACGGGAAGGGGGGAGTAAGCGTCATTTTGGTGACGGTCGTCACCGTCACACCCACAGGATAATTATACACCCCGGGGTGCGGGAAATCTCCGGCGAGCCGCACCAGCACATGGTGTGGATCCGCACGCAAAAAGGCCGCGCCTCCGGAAGGGGTCCGGGTAGCGCGGCCTTTGAAGAAGACAGGAAGCGAGACGACGAGGGCGAGGACGCAGACTGTGAGGCGTCCGGCGCGGGGCATCAGCGAATTCCCCCTCCCTCCTCTTCCTTGTGCAGCTTGTACTCCACGGAGTCGATCAGCGCCTGGTAGGAAGCCTCGATGACGTTTGCGGAGACACCGACCGTCCCCCAGCGGCTTTCCTTGTCACCGGACTCGATGAGGACCCGGATGGCCGAGGCGGTCCCCTGCCCTGCCGGGAGGACGCGGACCTTGTAGTCCAGGAGCTTTACCTCCTTGAGCTTCGGGTAGAACTTCTCCAGCGCCTTCCTGAGGGCGTTGTCCAGCGCGTTCACCGGGCCGGTCCCCTCCGCTGCGGTGTGCTCCACCTTCCCGCCGACTTTCACCATGATCGTCGCCTCGGAGGTCGGCTGGTCATCCTCGTGTCTCTTCTCGTCGATGACGCGGAAGCCGATCACGGAGAAGAACTTGCGGTGCGTGCCGAGGGCGCGGCGCATCAGGAGCTCGAAGGTCGCTTCAGCCCCCTCGAACTGGTAGCCGCGATTCTCCATTTCCTTGATATTCTCCAGGATCTCCAGTGTCACCGGGTCCTTGCTGTCCAGGTTGATGGAGAACTCGCTCGCCTTGGCAAGGATGTTCGCCCTCCCGGAGAGATCGGAGACGAGGACGCGGGTGGTGTTCCCTACCAGATTGGGGCGCATGTGCTCGTACGTCTCAGCGTGGCGCTGGATCGCCGATACGTGGACTCCCCCCTTGTGGGCGAAGGCGGAGTCCCCGACATACGGCTGGTGCTTGTTGGGGGCGAGGTTGGCGAGCTCGTAGACGTAGCGGGAAAGCTCCCGCAGGCGTCGCATGTTCTGATCCGAGAGACAGTCTCTCCCCATCTTCACCTTTAGCGCCGGAATGATGGAGCAGAGATTGGCGTTGCCGCAGCGCTCCCCGAAGCCGTTGGCTGTCCCCTGAACCTGTACGATGCCGTTTTCCACCGCCACGATACTGTTCGCCACGGCGCACTCGCTGTCGTTGTGGGCGTGGATCCCGAGAGGAGTGGTGATGATCTGGCGCACTTCCGAAACGATGCGGGCGACCTCGAAGGGGAGGGTCCCCCCGTTGGTGTCGCAAAGAACGATGCAGTCGGCGCCCGCCTGCGCTGCAGCCTCCAGCGTCTTGATGGCGTACGCGGGATTTGCCTTGTAACCGTCGAAGAAGTGCTCGGCGTCGTAGAAGACCTCCGGCATCCGCTCCTTCAGATAGACGAGGGAGTCGTAAATCAGCTCGAGGTTCTCCTCCAGGGAGATGCGCAGCGCCTCGTGGACATGGAAATCCCAGGTCTTGCCAAAGATCGTCACCACGTCCGCCTCGGACTGCACCAGGGTGCGGATGTTCTGGTCCTTGTCCGGAGTGATCTTCGCCCGCCTCGTCGAGCCGAAGGCGGCAATCTTCGCCTGGGAGAGCCGCTCCTTCTTGATCTCCTTGAAGAAGGTCACATCCTTCGGGTTGCTCCCGGGCCACCCCCCCTCGATGTAGTGGATACCGCAGTCGTCCAGCTTGTGGGCGATGCGAATCTTGTCCTCCACCAGAAAGGAGATGTCCTCCGCCTGAGTTCCGTCGCGGAGCGTCGTATCGTACAGTTTTACAAGGCTCATCTTACCCACCTTTAAACGGCGTCTTTACAGCACTTCCTTCCTCACCCCTTGGGCCGGAGCAGCACGCTCCCACGAGGTGGGCGAAAGGACGTTACTCTTTCCCCGCCAGCCCGAAGACGTCGTGCAGTACGCGCACGGCGAGCTCGGTGTACTTTTCGTCGATAACGACGGAGATCTTGATCTCGGAGGTGGAGATCATCTGGATGTTGATCCCCTCGGCGGCGAGGGTCTTGAACATGGTGGAGGCCACCCCTGCGTGGCTCCTCATGCCGAGGCCGACGATGGAGATCTTGGCGACGTTCTCGTCGGTGAGGACTTCCTTCGCCTGGATCGCCTGCGCCGTCTCCTTCGTGATGGCGAGAGCCTTCTTGAAGTCCCCCTTGGTGACCGTGAAGGTAAAGTCGGTGGAACCCGCCTCGCTCACGTTCTGCACGATCATGTCCACGGAAATGTTCGCTTCGGAGAGGGGGGTGAGAATCTGAGCCGCGATCCCGGGCTTGTCCGGCACCTGCATGACCGCAATCTTTACTTCATCCTTGGCATAGGCGATGCCCGAGACGAGCACTGCTTCCATATCTTTATCCTCCTTGGTAACCATGGTTCCCAAATTGTCGTTGAAGCTCGAACGCACATGCACGTCCACGTTGTATTTCATGGCGAATTCGACGGAACGGATCTGCAACACCTTCGCGCCGACGCTGGCGAGCTCCAGCATCTCCTCGTAGGTGATACGCTCGATCTTCCTGGCGTCCTTCACCATGTTCGGGTCGGTGGTGTAGACCCCGTCCACGTCCGTGTAGATCTCGCATACATCCGCCTTCAGCGCAGCAGCGAGCGCCACCGCCGAGGTATCGGAACCGCCGCGCCCGAGGGTGGTGATGTTGCCACTGTCGTCGACCCCCTGGAATCCGGCGACGATGAGGATCGTCCCCTTGTCCAGGTCCTGCCGCATCTTCGTGTCGGGGATCTCCTCGATGCGCGCCTTGCTGTAGGAGTTGTCGGTGACGATCGGCACCTGGAACCCCAGGTACGATTTTGCGTCGTAACCCATCGATTTCAGGCACATGGCGAGGAGAGAGATGGAGACCTGTTCCCCCGCCGCCACCAGCACGTCGTACTCGCGGCTGTCCGGGAACTCGCTCATCTCGTTTGCCAGCGCCACCAGCTTGTTCGTCTCGCCGGACATGGCGGAAACCACTACCACCATATCGTTTCCGGCGTCATAGGTCTTTGCGACCCTCCTGGCGACGTTGCGTATCCTCTCGACGGACCCCATCGAGGTACCGCCGTATTTTTGGACCACTAAGGCCATGTCCGTCCTCCTTGTCCTGAATATCGAACGGCAGCCGAAGCCGCCGCGCGCGGAACACTGTTATTACCAAGATTAATCCAATGGGTAAAGCACTTTTTTCAACCGCGAGATCTCATTCACATCAATAACATGTAGGTCACTAGTCGGCCGAAGGGGTTCCGGGTAAACAGCAGTTTCATGGCTTTAAACACGAGATAGGAATAGCACCCTTAAGGGCTTGCGTGATTCCCGCCTAAATACAGTCTGCGCGGGACACCCTTTGCACTAAAATGTAGGCCGGGATAAGCCGAAGGCGTTCCCGGCACACAGCAGTCTCAGGTTGAAACGGCTGCCGGAAACGCTGCGCTTATTCCGGCCTACAAGGACACGGAGGCCTCAGCAAACGAGGTAGCGGCTATATCTCCTGCAGTGCTGCTTCAAGTTCGGCCAGAAGGGAGCCTGAGCGAACGCCCGAGGCAGCAAAGGTGAATTCGCGCTCCTCGTCGCCAAGATGGCGGCAGGTCACGGTGAGAAGATCCGCCGGAAGCTCCCCCTCCAGACGCTCCGCCCACTCGACGAGGCTCACTCCCCTGCCGTAGAAGTACTCCTCGAAGCCGAGCTCCTCCACTTCCTCAGCGCCGCGCAAACGGTACAGGTCAAAGTGATAAAGGGGAATGCGCCCTTCGTAGATATTGAGGATGGTATAGGTGGGACTGGTGACGGGAGTGTCCTCGGCAACGCCGAGCCCCTCCGCGACCCCCTTGGCAAAGCGGGTCTTCCCCGCCCCCAGCTCGCCGGTAAGGGCAAGGAAATCCCCGGGGGCGAGGAGGCGACCGACCCTCCGCCCGAGTTGCTCCGTCTCCAGAGGTGCCCGCGTCGCTATCGTTACCGCATCCCTCACGAGCGCATCGTCCTGATGAGGTCGATGCGTGCAATGACGCCTAAGAGCTGAGCCCCCTCCACGACCGGAACGAGATGCACCCGCTCGTCAGTCATGAGATCGGCCACCTGGCTAAGGGGGGTCTCCGGGCCGACGGTATGCACCTCGGGGGTGAAGATGTCGCCGACAGTCCCACCGGTCATCTTCTGCAGCTCCTTTTCGAAGCGCTTGCCGCTCTCGAGGTAGATGACCCAGTCGAAAATGGAGACCACGGTGGGAATGTGCAGGCTCTTGTCCTGCTCCACCAGATCGGATTCCGAGACGATGCCAATCAGATTGCCGGCTTCATCGACGACGGGGGCAGCGCCGATGCGGCGCTCGTCGAGAAGAGCAGCCAGCTCCCGCACCGAGGTCTGCTGCGTCACGGTGACGACGTCCCTGGTCATAACATCCTTTGCTTTCAGCATAGGTCCTCTCCGTTTCTAATGCCGCGGCTCGAAGCCGCGGCAATGTCAGGCCGCGCCCGCCGGATGTCCGCACAGGCGCAGCTCCTTCTTCATGATACTACTTCGAGAGCTTTAACGCTCCCGCCTGTGCCAGATGCCCGAGCGCCGCGGGGAGAGACTCCTGCACCTCCGTCGCCTTCATCCCCGCCATCCCCCTCTCACGCGCGATGAGGTCTGCCGCATAGCCGTGCAGGAAGACCCCGAGCTGGCAAGCCTGGAAGGGGGGATATCCCTGGCCGAGCAAAGAAACGAGGAGGCCGGTGAGGACATCACCCATCCCCCCCGAGGCCATCCCCGCATTGCCGCTGCCGTTTATCGACACGGAGCCGTCGGGGGCGGCGACGACGCTCCCCGACCCCTTAAGGACGAGGTGCACGCCGTAGCGGACGGCAAAGTCCCGGGCCACGCCAAGGCGGTCCCGCTCCACGTCTGCGATGGTGCCGCGGATCAGGCGCGCCATCTCTCCCGGATGAGGGGTAAGGACCGTGACTGCCCCCCGTCTCTTCAAAAGAAGCTCAGGGGCAAGGGCCAGTGCATTGAGGGCGTCGGCATCGAGAACGAGCGGAAGGGGGAGAGCCTCGACGAGGGTATGCACCAGGTAGAAGGTGGAACGTGCCGCTCCGATCCCGGGACCGACTGCCACCGCATCCCTCCCCTCCGCAAACCGGAGGAGAGTGGGAAGTGCACCGGCCGGCAGAAAGCCGCGGCCGCGGTCATCTACCGGCACCGTCATCGCCTCCGTCGTCTTTGCCTCCAGAACCGGATTCAGCGAGGCCGGGATCGCCAGCGTGACCAGGCCGGAGCCGGTCCTCACGGCGGCATTTGCCGCCATGGCCGCGGCTCCCGTCTTTCCGGTGGATCCGGCGATGATGAGGACGTGCCCGCAGCTCCCCTTGTGGGCGAGCGGCGTGCGCGGCCGCACGAGACGCGCGGCAGAGTCGAAGTCGACCAGTTCCACCCCCGGCGCCTCTTCCAGAAGCTCTTCCGGAATCCCGATATCCGCGACATGCAGCGCACCGCACAGTTCAGCCCCGGGGTGCAGGATGTTTCCGAGCTTTGGCAGGGCGAAGGTGACGGTAAGGTCGGCGCGGACCGCGGTGCCGAGAATCCTTCCGGTGGCGGCGTCGACCCCGGAAGGTATGTCCACGGAGACCACCGGGACCTTCGCCTCGTTCATCATGGCGATCGCTTCGGCGTAGACGCCGGCTACCTCGCTTTTGACTCCGGTTCCGAGGAGCGCATCGACGAGGAGTGTGGCGCGGTCGAAGAGTCCCCGATAAGAACCGGCGCCTTCGGGAGCAAAGATGACGTCGCGCCCTTCCAGGAGAGCGAGGTTTGCCGCGGCATCGCCGGTAATCGCTTCAGCGGTGGCAAGAACGAGGACCTGCGCCTCCCACCCCCCCTTCCGGAGGAGGCGCGCAACCACATAGCCGTCGCCGCCGTTGTTCCCCTTCCCGGCGACGATGAGCACCCTCTTGCGGCTCCCGCGGCCGTAGTGCTGCATGATGGCGTCGGCGCAGGCGCTGCCGGCGCCCTCCATGAGGGTACTGCCCGGGATCCCCACCTCGTGGATCGCCTTGCGGTCGATCCCCTGCATCGTCTCGCCCGTCACCACCTTCATCTAGCGCTCCAGTATCACCATGGCCACGGCGCACCCGGCATCGTGGGAGAGTGAGAGGAAACAGGAGACGCCCCCCGCCTCCCGGAAGAGTTCCAGTGCCCGTCCCCGCAACGAAAGAGATGGCTTCCCCATGGAGTCGTGCACGACCTCCATGTCCTGCCAGGAAAGCCCCGCCCTGAGCCCTGTCCCCAGCGCCTTCAAAAACGCCTCCTTGGCGGCGAAGCGCAGGGCGTAGTGCTGGGCCGAGTGCTTCTTTCCGGAGCAGTAGGCGAGTTCGCCGGCGGTAAAGAGCCGCTGGAAGAGCGGATCGTTCCCTTCTTTCACAAAGCGCTCGAAGCGAGCGATCTCAACGATGTCAACACCAGTGCCGAATATCAAGCTGAACTCCCTGCTGATTCCTCTGCTGCGGCTTTACTTATCTCCACACGGCCCGGGCCGGGGTGCGCTCCCGCACCGGTTGCCGTGGAACGGTTCCAGTAGCGCGAGAGTATAGCGTCCGCCCCTCTTCCGGTCAATCGAGCATCTGGCGCAATTCCGCCAGGAGCCGGGCAGGTGAAACAGGCTTGGGGATGAAACGCAGCCCCTGCTCCATCAGCCCTTTCCTGTCGATGAGGTCGTCGGTATAGCCACTGGTGAAGATCGCCTTCACGTCGCCGCGCATCTTGCAGATCTCCTGGTATGCCTCCTTCCCGTTTTTCAGCGGCATCACCACATCTATGACCAGAAGCTGCACATCGGCACCCCGCTCCCGGAACTTCGCCACACCGTCCGCCCCGTTGATCGCCTCAATCACCTCGTACCCGTTGCGGGCGAGCACCTCGCGAAAGAGGGACCTGACCTCGCGGTTGTCCTCTATGAGAAGGATCGTCTCCCCCTTCCCTTTCGCAGGCGCTTCCCCGCAGCTGTCAGCCGCCACCCTTTCGGCGGAGAGGGGGAGATAGATCCAGAAGGTGCTCCCCTGCCCCCGCTCGCTGAAGGCGTTGATGAAGCCGCCGTGCTGTTTTACGGTACCGAAGGCGATGGAGAGCCCAAGACCGGTACCCTTCCCGACTTCCTTCGTGGTGAAGAACGGCTCGAAGATGCGCTCCAGGGTCCGAGCGTCCATCCCGGAGCCGGTGTCCGAGACGGAGAGGATGGCGTACTCGCCGCTCTTGCCGTACCCCTGCGCCGCGATAAAGGCGTCGTCGAGGTGTGCCGTACCGGTGGCGATGACTATCTTTCCCGGGCCGGCCATGGCGTCGCGTGCATTGGCAATCAGGTTCAGGAGCACCTGCTCGATCTGGGCGCGGTCGGCGAGGACGTGCGGCGTCTCGCGGGAGAGCTGCACGGAAAGCTCGATCCCCGGCAGCGTCATCTGCGGCACGAAACGCTCCACGCCGAGCACCAGCTCGTTGAGATCGAAGACGGCGGGGGCGAGGCTCTGCTTGCGGCTGTACGCCAGGAGCCCCTGGGTGAGCTGGGAGGCGCGCTCCGCGGAGGAAAGGAGAAGCTCCAGATGCTCCCGCGCCTCCGACCTCGTCTCCACATTTTCCAGCGCCATGGAGCCGTACCCGATAATGGCGGTCATGATGTTGTTGAAGTCGTGGGCGATGCCGCCGGTGAGGGTGCCGAGCGCCTCCACCTTTTGCGACGAGCGCAGGCGGTTCTCCATCTTGCGCTGCAGGGTGACGTCCCTGAAGCTCAGCACCTGGCCCACCACCCGCTCCTCGATCCGGTGCGGTGAGGAAAAGATCTCCACGATCCTGCCGTCGCGAAACTCCGCGACCGCCGAGCTTTCACGCTCCGGATGCGCGCTCTCCTCCTCGAATTGCGCGATGAAGGGGTCCGGGTCCTTGAGCTGCCCCTGAAGGTGCTTCAGAAACGCGCGGTAATCGGAGGAAGCACGCATCTGGGGGGTCAGGTTGAAGATCTGCTCGAACTTGCGGTTGCGCATGACCACGTGCTTGTTGAGATCGACGACGAGGATACCGTCGGCGGTCGACTCGAGCGTTGCGCTGAGGATGGAGAGGGTCTCCCGGTTTTTCTGCTCGAAACGCCGTCTCTCCGAGATGTCCCGGATTATGAGGCAGTTGCGGGCGCGGTCGTTGTAGGTGAGGTAGTTGGCGCTCACCTCCACCGGGATGAGTGCGCCGCCGGTCGCCCGGATGCTCGTCTCGAAGGTCATGGAGCCGGTGCGGCGCAGCACTTCCCACTGGTCCGCCCACGACTCCCTGGTGTACTCCGGGACCACCTCAAAGACGGACATGGCGAGGAGGTTGCTGCGCGAGGCGCCGAGATAGCGGCCGGCGGCGCAGTTGGCGTAGCTGATCTGGCCGTCTTCCTCGACCCAGCAGATGGCGTCCGCGGCCCTGTCGACCGTGAAGCGGGTGAAGCGCAGCTCCTCCTCCGCGCGCCGTCTCGCCGTGATGTCGCGCGAGATCCCGGTGGTCCCTGCCACTTCGCCGTTGCGGTCGAAGATCGGCGTCTTCACCGTCTCCAGCCACCTCTCCTCACCGCTGGGATCGGTGACGCGCTCTTCCAGCTCCTTTCTCCGGGCGGTCGCCAGTACCTGCTGGTCTTCGGCGAGGTTCGCCTCGGCACGCTCCAGCGGCCAGAGATCGTAGTCGGTCTTCCCCACGATCTCCTCGTGGGGAAGCCCCACCGCCTTCGCAAACGGCTCGTTCACGGCGATGAAGCGGCTCTCCTCGTCCTTTAGCCAGGCGCTGTCCGGGATGTTGTTGAGGATGGCCAGCATCTTCTTTTCGCGGGACTGGACCGCGATGGCCCATCCCTTCCGCTCCCGCACCAGGAGCAAGGAGAATCCGGAGAATCCGAGGATGAGCACGAGCGCGGTGAGGACGACCTTCAGCTTGATCCCATTGTAGAGGGAGAAGAATTCGTCCTTGCGCTCCCCGACGTATATGGCGCCGATGATGCGGCCGGAACGGTCGCGCAGCGGGTCGTAGGCGGTGAAGTACTCCTCGCCGAGAACCAGGGTCTCGCCGCGGTACCCTCCCTCTTTCTTGAAGATGGCGTCGTATGCAGGGCCGGTGAGGCGGGTGCCGACGGCGCGCCGGCCGTCAGGGAGGAGCACGCTGGTGGCAACCCTGATGTCCCCCTTGAAGATCGTGGCTGTTCCCCCGAAGATCGCCTGGATGCGGTCCACCATCTCGGTGTTGCCGTCCAGCGGGTACTTCCCGACCTTGAGGACGCCGTCCTCGATGTGGAAGTCGTCCCCTTTTTCCATGAGGAGGGCCATGAGGGTCCTTATGCGGACCTCCTGGGCGAGGTTGGCGTCGCGAATCGCCTCGGAGCGAAGGTAGGCGAGAAAGAGGAGGGTTACGACGATGATCGCCGCACTGGCGACGACGATGTTGACTACGAAATTGTTCCTGAACTTCAAGTTGAACTTCATGCCACCCCTGGTGATGCCGCGCTGCATGTACGGCACATTGCATTATTCAGTAACCAACGTCACCTGCCGGAACGTCCCCGCCGGCCTCACAACTTCCCATCCTACTCCGAAAGAGCCGCCTGCCACTCCTGCATCACTCCGGGGAGATCGAGGGACCAGTCCTGGAGCCCCCGCGCCACAGCCTTCTCCACCGGCACCCTCTCCCCGAGGCTCTTCAGGATCTGGCGCACGGCGTACCACCCGTAGCGTTCCACCATGAACTGCACCAGCGAGTAGCTCTGCTGGTAGGCAAGGAGCACCTTGTTGCCGGAGAGAGAGGTAAAGGGGGCGCTTAGCGATGCTTTCCCCAGGAGCGCGTTGCTGCGGCGCGCCTCCGCCAGTGCGTGGAGCGGCGGCGCAAATTCCCGGCGCCCTTCCACCTCCGCAAGCCCTTCGTTTAGCCAGGTGGGGGCGCGGCCGCGGGTGAGCTCATGCACCAGCACGTGGGTGTACTCATGGAAGATGACGGCGCGCAGCTGCGGCGTGAGGTGGTTCGTCCCCCCGAGCGGCAGCCTGATTTTCCCGTCGTAGAGGCCGCCGGACCAGTCCGGCCCTTCGGTGACACTGCGATAGTCGCTGCGGGTGTAGAGGATGACCGGAACGCGTGACTGCGGGAAGAGCTCGAAATCGGCGCCGACCGTTGCGTAGGCGCTCTCGAGCGCGTCCATGACTTCGGCGGAGAGCGCCTGCGGCAGTTCCGCGTCGAAGGTGATGTCGAACATGGAGCTGTACCCCTTGTCCATGCGCGACTCCACCGCAGCCTCGCGCGTCGCCTTCTCGGCGAGCTCCTTTATCGCCGCGTTCTTCGGCTCCAGGGCGAGCGCGCTCTGCCAGCGCGCGAGGGCGGTGGCGAGGTCGCCGGTATCGTAGCTGATCTTCCCAAGGTAGGTGAGAGCGGTCACGTTCTCCGGGGCCTGCTCCAGCTCCGACCGGGCCGCATCATAATCTTTTGCAAGGTAGAGGGCAACGCCCCGCATGAGGAGCCAGGAGAGGTTTTGGGGCTCCAGCGAGCGCGCCTCCTCCAGGTACCCGCACGCCTCCCGGTAGCGGTTCTGCTTCATCTCGCGCTGCGCTATCAGCGCATAGAGGGCGGCGAGGTTCGCGCGGGCGGTCTCGTTGTAGGGGAAGAGTTCGTGGGTTTTTCTGGTCTCGGAGAGAGCCTGATCGTATTCGCCGCGATTGACGAGATCCTGCAGCCTGGAAGAGGAAGAAAGGGGAGCAGCAGCGACCGCCCCGGGGAGGGACGTCGCGAAGAGAAGCAGGAGAAGCGCCAGAAGGAGAGCTGTCGTGCGCATAGCAGGCCTCGAAGCGGGTGAAGGTGTCGGGAGGGTAAAGGTGGCGTCAGCGGATCTTGTGGCGGCTCGAGCCAATGTAGGCCGGGATAAGCGCAAGCGTTCCCGGCGGTCCACCACAGACGCAGCCCTTCAGGAGTAAATGCCGGAAACGCTACCGCTTATTCCGGCCTACATGTGCCACGAGGTGCCAGCGCGCCGGAGCCTCGGCAGCTACCCCAGCTCCTCTTCAGCCTCCACCTGCGCCCCTTGCATCTCTCCAAGGACCTTGCGCACGCTGTCGGCGATGCCTGCGGCGTCGAGGCCGTAGTTGGCGCGCAGTTCCCCCTGCTCCCCCTGCTCGACAAAGGAGTCGGGGAAGCCGAGGCGCGTCAACCGCACCCCGTACACCTCTTCCTCTTCCAGGAGTTCCAGCACCGCAGTCCCGAAGCCCCCCTGCACCACGTTCTCCTCGATGGTGAAGACGGGGCCGCGCGCTGCGAGGGAGAGGATCAGCTCGCGATCGAGGGGCTTCACGAAGCGGGCGTTCATGACGGCAACATCGATACCTTCCGCCGCCAGCGCCTGCGCCGCCTGGAGGGCGGGGGCGACCATGGTGCCGACCGCTATGAGGGCGCCGTCAGCTCCGTCGCGCAGCAACTCCCCCTTCCCTACCGGGATCTCATGGAGGATCTGGTCGATGGGGACGCCAAGCCCGTTGCCGCGCGGGTAGCGCAGTGCCGCAGGGGCCTTCAGCTGCGTCGCGGTAAAGAGCATGTGCTGGAGCTCGTTCTCGTCCTTCGGGGCCATGACGGTGAGGCCGGGGAGGTGCCGCAGGTACGACAGGTCGAAGACGCCGTGATGGGTCGGACCGTCGTTTCCGACGACGCCGGCGCGGTCGATCGCCAGCACGACAGGCAGCTCCTGCAGGCACACGTCGTGGCAGAGCTGGTCGTAGGCGCGCTGCAGGAACGATGAGTAGAGTGCGACAACGGGGGTGAAACCGTCCGCTGCGAGTCCGGCTGCGAACGTCACGGCATGCTGCTCGGCTATCCCCACATCGAAGAAACGCTCCGGGTATTCCTTCCCGAAGGGGGTGAGGCCGGTGCCGTCCGGCATCGCCGCTGTCACCGCGACGATCTTTTCGTTTTCGGCTGCGACCTTTTTCAGCGCCTCACCGAAGATGCCCGTGTACGAGGCGCCTCCCCCCTTTCCCTTCAGCACCTTGCCGGTGGGGATGTCGAAGGGGCCGACGCCGTGAAAGAGTGCGGGGTTGAACTCTGCGGGGGTGTACCCTTTCCCCTTCTTGGTGAGCACATGAATGAGAACGGCGTCGTCGAAGCGCTTCACGTTCTCGAGGGTCTCCAAAAGGAGCGGGATGTTGTGACCGTCGATAGGCCCTATGTACTCGAACCCGAAGGCCTGGAAGAGCATGCTCGGGGTGAAGAGCCCCTTGAGGGACTCCTCCGCCTTTCTGGCGATCTGGAGCGCACTGCTCCCGACGCGGGGCAGACTTTCGAGGAAGGCGCCGACGTCCTTCCTGATCTTGTGCACGAAGTCGCTGGTGATGGTACGGGAAAGGAGGTTCGAGAGGGCGCCGACGTTTTCCGAGATGGACATCTCGTTGTCGTTCAGGATCACCACCAGGTCCTTGTTCAGGTCCCCTGCATGATTCAGCGCCTCGTACGCCATACCGCCGGTCATCGAACCGTCCCCGATGACCGCCAGCACCTTGTTGCGACGCCCCTTCAGGTCGCGCGCCACGGAGAGGCCGAGGGCCGCGGAGATGGAGGTGGAGGAGTGCCCGACGTCGAAGGAGTCGTGCGCCGACTCGCTGCGTTTCGGAAAGCCGCTGATCCCCCCGAAGGTGCGCAGCGTCCCGAAGGAGTCGCTCCTGCCGGTGAGAAGCTTGTGGGCGTACGCCTGGTGACCGACGTCCCAGACGATCTTGTCCTTCGGGGACTCGAAGACGCGGTGCAGCGCGATGGTGAGCTCGACGACGCCGAGGCTCGGCGCGAGATGGCCGCCGTTTGCCGAGCAGGTCGCGATGATCTTCTCGCGCAGCTCGGCCGCCAGGAGCTCCAGCTCCTTCAGGGACAGCCCCCGCAACTGGCGCGGCTCCGTTATTCGATCAAGTATGGGAGAGGGCATTTACGATTTCCGTTGCACGATGTAGCTGGCGATGGCGCGCAGCGGCTCCGCACGCTCATCAAAGGCGGAGAGGGATTCGAGCGCGATGTCGACCAGCTCGCGAGCGCGCTGCTTGGAGGCGTCGAGCCCCACGAGGCGCGGGTAGGTGGCCTTGCCGCGGGCCTCGTCGCTCCCTGCGTCCTTGCCGAGTTCCTCGGTGGTCCCTTCCATGTCGAGGATGTCATCGGCGATCTGGAAGGCGAGGCCGATGGCGTCGCCGTAGCGGGTAAGGGCCTTCAGGGCGTCGTCGCTGGCTCCGCCGAGGATGGCGCCGGCACGCACGGACGCCCGGATGAGCGCTCCGGTCTTGTGGGTGTGAATGTAGGAAAGAAGTGCGAGGTCGATCTCGACGTCCCCCCCTTCGCTCTCCATGTCCACAACCTGCCCACCGACCATGCCGTGGGAACCGGAGGCTACCGCGATCTCGTGGATCACCCGCAGGCGCGCCGCAGGATCCGCCCCCTTGTCAGGGCGGGAGAGAAGGATGAAGGCCTCGGTGAGGAGCGCGTCGCCGGCAAGAATGGCGGTCGCCTCGCCGTACACCTTGTGGTTGGTGGGGTTGCCGCGCCTGAAATCGTCGTCGTCCATGGCGGGAAGGTCGTCGTGGATGAGCGAGTAGGTATGGATCATCTCCAGCGCGCAGGCAGCGGGCATCGCCTGTGCGGTGTCCCCCCCTACCGCGTCACAGGCGGCGAGGACGAGGACCGGGCGCACACGTTTTCCGCCGGCAAAGACGGAGTATCGCATGGAGCTGTGCAGTGACTTCGGGAGTTCGTCCGCATGGGGAAGCACATGTTCCAGCGCTTCGTCCACCATCTGGCACCTTTTCTTCAAATAATCCTTCAGATCCATGGTTTCATCTCTCTTTCAATATGGGTGACGGGACTTTCGCCGCGATCGATGCTTCAGAATTCCTGCTCTTCCTCTTCGAACGGCTTTTTGTGGAAGCTTCCGTCCCTCTGCTTCAGGAGGAGCTCAACACGCCGCTCTGCTTCGTCGAGCTTCTTGCTGCAGAAGGCGGAATGCTTCACACCTTCCTCGAAGGCCTTCAGCGACTCATCGAGGGAGAGCTCCCCGCTTTCCAGCTTCTTTACCACGTCCTCGAGCTTTTTCAGCGCACTTTCAAACTTTTCTACCGCCATCGGGCACCCCGGGCAAAAAATGAGCTCATTATACAGATTGCCTGTGGCCAGTCAAGGTTTGCCTGCCCCGTCCGACTCCTCCACGGAGCACAGGGCGCTTCCTTTTGCAAAGGTCAGTTCCACCCTGTCGCCAGGCGCGATCTGCCTGCTGTCGCGCACGACCTCGAGGCGCGGGAGCTTTCGGGCAATGGAGTAGCCGCGCGACAGGGTGGCGAGGGGGGAGACCGCATGGAGGGTGGCTCCGGCAAACTTGAGGGAGTCGCGGGCCGTGATCAGCCGCCGCTCCATGGCGAACTGCGCCCGGGAGGTGAGGCTCTCCACGTGGGCCTGCACCTTCTTTAGCTGCATCGCCGGATTCTGTACCTCGAGCCGACAGGAAAGGGATTCGGTCCGGGAGCTTTCACGGCCGAGGCGATGCCTCACCTGGCGCTCCATGCGCTCGCTCAGGTCGTCCACGCGTTGGGAGAGCCGTCCGAGGACGCGCGAGGGATCCTGCACTGCCCGGGAGAGGCTCTGCACCCGCCCCCGGTGCCCCTCGAGCGTGCGCTCCATCGCCATCATCATCCGGTGCGACAGGGAGGAGACCTCGGCGGTCAAGGCAGCCTTGCTGCGCACCACAACTTCCGCCGCGGCGGACGGGGTCGCGGCACGCAGGTCGGCCACGAAGTCGGCGATGCTGAAGTCGGTCTCGTGCCCCACCGCGGAGATGACCGGAATGGCGCTGCGGGCGATGGCACGCGCCACCACCTCTTCGTTGAAGGCCCACAGGTCCTCCAGCGATCCACCCCCGCGCCCGACGATCATGACGTCGATCTTTCCGTGGCGGTTCAGGTCATCGATGGCGGTCGCAATCTCCTGCGCCGCCCCGTCCCCCTGCACCCGCACCGGGACGATGAGAAGCTCCACGTTGGAGAAGCGGCGCGACAGCACGGTAAGGATGTCGCGGATGGCGGCCCCGGTCGGAGAGGTCACCACACCAATCCTCTGGGGGAGAGCAGGGATCGGCTTCTTGCGCGTCTCGGAGAAGAGCCCCTCCTTCGCCAGGCGCTCCTTCAGCTGTATGAAAGCAAGCTGCAACGCCCCCAGCCCCTGGGGCTCGATGTACTCGATGATGAGCTGGTAGTCGCCGCGCGCCTCGTACACCGTGACGCGCCCCCGGCAGAGGACGCGCATGCCGTTTTGGGGGGTGAATTTCAGGCTGCGCACTGCGGTGCGGAACATGACGGTGCGCAGCTGAGCTCCGGCATCCTTCAGGGTGAAGTACAGGTAGCCCGACTGCGGCTGGGAGAGGTTGGAGATCTCCCCCTCCACCCAGACGTGTTCGAAATTCTCCTCGAGCACCCCGCGCACCAGGGCGGTGAATTGGGTTACGGTGAGGATCCGTCTTTCGTTGTAGAGACGCATTATTTTATTCTCCCACCTGAAAAGTGGACCGCCGGAAACGCTGTGGCTTATTCCGGCCTACATGATCTTGCTCGTCCCCCCTCCCTCGACGGGAGGGGGACAGGGGGTGGGTGACGCTGCGAGCCGCTAAAATGGCGGCACCTTCCCCCCCACCCTGTCCCTCCCCCCAAGGGGGGAGGGGACGTTACCGGCGCTGTCATGATCCTTGCGAATCACCCGATTTCAGGGCATTCCGTCGCTGCGGAGATCTCCTGCACGGAAAGCGGTCGCCGTTTCTAGCACGACGGCTCCCGGCGTGTCAAACCGGTTGACCGCCGCCGAGCTTCGATGCTAGAATCCCGCGCCATGAAAAAATACCCCTATGTGATTACTGTCTCCTCCGAAAAAGGAGGGGTGGGCAAGACGACTCTGGCCACCAATCTCGCCATCTTCCTGAAGGCCCTCGACGAGAATGTGCCGGTCTCCATCTTCTCATTCGACAACCACTTCACCATCGACAAGATGTTCTCCATCAAGGGGCAGCCGCTGCGTGGCAGCGTCGCCGACCTCCTCCTGGAGACACCCGGCCACCAGCTTCTGCACACCGGGCAGTACGGCGTGAACTACATCCCCTCCTCCAACACGCTCCCCGAGCTGCGCGGGTCGATAAAGGGGCCGATGATGCTGGCGCGCATACTTGCCGCGTCGGAGATCCCCGGCATCCTCATAGTGGACACCCGCCCGGACCTGGACGTGCTGACGCAGAATGCGCTCTACGCCGCCGACCGCGTCTTCGTGCCGATCAAGGACATGGCGAGCATGGACAACTGCCGGAACATCTTCGAGCTCTTCGACAGGAGGGGGCTGGACCGGAAGAGCCTGTCGCTCGTCCCCTGCCTGATCGACGAGAGGATCAAGTTCGACGGACTTTTCAAGGATCAGAAGACGCTTCTGAAGGCGTTTGCCATCAACCGCGGCTACCGCTGCGTCGATACCTACATCTCCAAGAGTCCGAAGGTCGAGAGCCTGAACACCAACCCGGACGGAAGGATCTACCCGATCTTCACCCACGGGCGCGGCACCGATGTCTTCGGCCAGTTCATCCAGCTCGGCCAGATCGCGCTGCAGGAATACCACCAAACGAAGGAGCCGCGGGCGCTCCTCTTCGACAGGTGGCAAAGCGAAGAGGACGCGCGGAAGAAGGAAGCGTACTTCGGCCGCCTCACCGGGCTCAAATCGGAATGCCTCCTGTGCAATGCGACGCTGGAAGAAGGGGCGAAGCTCGCGCATTACTGCGAGTCATCCGACGGCGCGGTCAGCGGCTTCGTGGAGGCCGACTGCTTCGCGCGCTTCCTCATGTCCGCCGTCTACCGCATCGACCAGAACCTCCCGGCGGACGACCCGACCCGCGTCATGATCGACGAGGCGGCCCGGGAGTCGGTCTTTATCTTCGATCCGAAAGAGGATACGGAGAAGAGGAGCGTCACCTTCCACCGCTTCTCCCTCGCCGGCGGCCACCTGCTGAAGCGGGAATACCCGCTGGCGCAGCAGGGGGGAGAGGACCGCTTCACCACCCTCGTCCAGGGGACGCTCGGCGGCTACAACGGCGAGCTGCGCGAAGCCTTCCTGATGGTACACCCGGTGAACGGAGAGAACCCCGCCGGCATCCTCGTGGAGGACAGCTACCGCGAGATGCTGAAGCTTAGAAAGAAGATCGCGGCACAGATCTAGCCATTAAATGCTTTCAAACCTTCGGCAGGTTCCTTTCAGGGGCCTGCCGAAGGCTTTTCTTCCTTATTCCTCCACGCTGCAGCTCACTTCTCTCCTTCTCAACTCACCAGATCCGAAGCATGCACCAGCTGTATTCCGCCTTCCTTCAGTTCCGGCATCATCTCCTTCAGCGCCTTTATCGTCGCCGGGTGCGGATGGCAGATGGCAATGGCGGCGCCGCGCTTGGTGGCCACTGCGGCTGCCTGCGCGAGCTGCTTCCTGATCGCCCCCACGTCCTGCACGTTGTCCAGAAAGACCTGCCGCATCCCGCACTTCAGCCCCGCGGCCCGCGCGGTCTTGTACCCCACCGAGGCGGGGGAGGTGAGGCTGTCGACGAAAAAGACGCCGTGCTCCTTCAGCACCTTTAGTACCGGCGCCATCTTGTCCAGCCTCTCGGTGAAACGCGACCCCATGTGGTTGTTGGCGCCGACCGCATGGGGGACGAAGGCGAAGTAGCCATTGACCCGCCTCTCGATCTCCTCCTCATCCATGGAGACCAGCAGCCCTATCTTCTCCAGGCGCTGTTTCGGATACCCCTGCGGCTCCATCGGCATGTGCACCATCACCTCTTCTCCCGCGCCATGAGCCGCCTCGGCCACGGCGGCAGCCTTGGCGAGACTCGGGATGACGGAGAAGGTGATGGGAAGATCGATGGAGAGGAGCTCCATTGCTTCCTGCATATTGGCCCCCATGTCGTCCACGATGATGGCAAGGGAGCCGTGCCCCTTCAGCGGAGCGGCGTGACGGGGCATGGGAGTCTTGGAAGGAGCCACGACGGCCGGGGCAGCCGGGGCGGCCGGCTCGGCAGGGGGCGGAGCCGGAGCTTCTGTCGATGCGACGGGGGGGTGTGGTCGCGGCTCCTGGACAGGGCGCGTGCTCCTCGTCCGTTCCAGGAGGAGGATGGCGACAACGATGATTGCTACAACAACAGCGAGGGCGAGATACGGAGGGCGACCTCCGCCTGACGGTTTCCCTTTCCTGCCTGATTTCTTTCCGGTTGCCAAAAATAAACCTCCGAACTTCGCGCTGAACCGCCGCCAGTGACGCCGGGCGCCGTGACTATAGCACAAAGAGAGCGGGAAGATCGTGAAGTTTTTGCGGGGGTTCGCGCTGAAGAAGGGCAGCTGAAGCGGCTGGAGGGGAGAGGCGTCTACTTTGTCGCTGGCGTCCCGGGGCTCTCCGGGCTCCGCTCCACGTATCCCATCGACCCTTTCCGTAAGCTGAAGAAGAAGAGCTCGGGGACGCTGAAGACGACACCCTTTACGCCGGAAAGAAAGTGCCGGGTCCCCTGCACCGGAAGGGTCACCACGCCGTACAGCGTCTCCCCTACTCCGGCCACCAGGTTGAATGCGCCAAAGAGCGGGCGCAGCACCGGCGCGTCGTCGGTGAAAAAGAGGAAGAATGAATCGTCGGGACCGGGGCGGTAGAGCGTGGAGGTGATGGTGTTTGACTCCCTGAGGAATACCTTCAGCGGCGCCTCCTTTTCCTGCATGAGCGCCAGCTTTTCCTGCCGGTAGGAGGGTGTCGCGCTGCGGGAGGAGATGCGGTATGTGGAAGAAACTTTTTCGGCGGAGACGAAAGGTATGAAGACGAACCCGCCGGTGCCGTCGACGTAGCCGCCGAGGCGCCGCGACGATTCCTCCCGCACCTGCGCATCGACGCAGCTCCCTCCGTGCGATTTCTCGCAGAGAGCCGCCATGCTGCCGTTCACCACTGCAAAAAGCTCGGTAACGCAGTTTCTGCGCAACAGGTCGTAGGAGTACTGTGCCTTCAGTAGAGCGGAATAGGTGCGTTCCGCCTCCCTCGCCGCCGCCAGGTGCTGCGCAAGGGCTGCTCTCGTCATCCAGGTCGGCACGAAGGGAATAAATTGTCCCGCACGAGTCGGGAAGGAAGGGACGGGAGGCTTTCGCAACTCCGTATGATCCCGCCTGGCCCGTTGCACCTCCAGAAGAAGGTTCCCCGCCCGCTCGAGACTCGTGTACCTCGCCTCCCCCTCCCCGCCTGCAGCGAAAAACTCGGCGCGCCGCCGCTGAAATACCTGGCGCAGCTCCCGCTCCAGTTCAGCGAGGTAGGTCGGCTCTTTCTCTGCTGCAGCGGTTGCAGCCTCCTGCGGGAAGAAATCGAGGAGTACCAGCCTCCCTGTGGCCAGCGACTGCCGAACCGCGGAGAGGCGCGCCATCCCCACCATGAGCGGGTACGCCCGGTCGGGGCGCCGGGAGCTCAGCACGCGGACCATGTCCTCTTCCAGCCGTTTGGCATAGCGCGCCAGCGTCTCCAGTTCCCTCTCGTCAAGGGCGAGAAGGTTGTCGGAATCGTCCCTCCCCTCCCAGATGGTCCCGGGGCGCAGGGGAAGTGCGCCCTGCAGCACGCTCAACGCCGCGAGTTCATAGGAAGCTTCGTAGAAGCGGGTCGCGCCTGAGATGTGGGGAGGGGGAAAGCTCTGCAGGGAAAGCTCCCGCGGCAGCGAGCTCGCCGGCGTGGGATCCGAGTCGGCAACCTCCTTCACGAGGGCCGCCAGCCGCATCCGGAGAAAGTCGGCTCCGTAGCGGGCAGCCACTTTCTCGCGCAACCCTGCAAGCGCCGTCGCCCCCCCCTCCGGCACCTGCACTCCGGCAGCGGTAGGGTGCACCTTCGGAAGGAAGTACCCCATCGCGGGGAGGGAAAGGTGAGCGTCCTCCGTCTCCCCTTCCGCCTGAGCAAGGAGCGCCTGGATCACATGCACGTCGCGCAGCAGGGCGTCCCGCTCCTCGATCTGCGCGTCCTCCAGCAGGAGGAAGCGGTTGAAGGTATCCTCCAGGGAGCGGTAGGTATCATCTGCTACAGCGATGCGGCTCTGGTGGATCGGGCGGTTGCCCAGCTTCGCGTAGGCATAGTCGAAGGCCTCGGAGTCGTAGCGACGCAGGCGCACGATCCCTGGCTCCTCGTGCACAAAATGGAAGGTGTACCTTCCGAGGCGGACCGCGGCATGTCCGCCGCTGGAGTCTCCTTCATTGGCCTCGACGTGGAGGTAGTCGACAAGGTTCGCCGCGGCGGCGGGAAAGGCATAGAGAATGATGAGAAAGGAAAGGAGGCTGGCAGCACGGACGACGCGGCTGCCGGCCTTTTCATGACGGTATGTTCCGGTGAGTCGCTTCATCGCCCCTTACTTCGTGGAGTCATACCCTTTTGCCATGGCGTGTCTCTGCTTCTCCCCACCCGCCAGTGCCACAGTGTATTTCTCGTACTCGTCCTTCGGTACCTTGGCCTTGCCGAGTCCCGCCCCTATACCCTCATAGGTAGCACTGTCCGATTCCCAGTCGGTAACCCCGTGCTTTTTGGCAATGGCGGCCACACCGTCGCGCAGACCAGAAGGATCGTGGTTGGAGCGGACGTAGATGTCGGTGTAATTCCTGATGTCGTTGCGGTAAGACTCGTCGTTGTCCTTCGAAGAGGAGTGGGAAGAATCGGAACTCCACTCGAAGGGGCTCGAAATACTGTCAGAGATGCTTCGCGATATAGAGCACCCGGTCTGGGTGAATATGAAGACAAGCCCTCCTGCGACAAGAAAAAGAAGCGGTTTTGCCGATTTTACATGGTGGAGTGGGAGCATGGAAGTGATACCTCCTGTCAGTGGTTAGCGTCTTTGAGTGTCGCAGACGATACTATATTTTATTGCAAAAAGTATCACTTTTCTTCAGGTGCGGGTCAAGGGTGGTGGCGAACCTCCAGGCACCCCCTATTGCCTGTGCAATCAATGGAGCTGTCCCGTTTTTTACAATTATTAACGTGATATTATTAGCAATACACGCCTGCGGCACACCCATGCTGACTCACGACCCCCGAAGGTAAAGGAGGAGAGGAAATGCCAGCACGAAACCTTCCCCTCGAGAAATCAGGCAGCGACCTCGGACCTGGCGTCAGCATCATCGATCCCCTGACGGATCCGCGCTGGGACGCGTTCGTGGAGCAGCACCCTTTCGGCTGGATCACCCATCTGTCGGCGTGGAAGAAGACGCTCGAGTCCGCCTTCTCGCACATGCACGGATACTACCTCGCGCTTTGCGAAAGCGACGGCACGATTCGCGCGGCCCTCCCCCTCTACTCCGTCGAGAGCTGGCTCACCGGAAAGCGCCTGGTGAGCATCCCCTTTGCCACCCTCTCCGACCCGCTGGTCACCGACCCCAACGACATGGCCCGCCTCTTCACTGCTGCAGTGGGGCTTCTGGAGCAGCTTCAGCTCCCTCGCATGGAGATCCGCGCCTTTTCCTCATCCCCTATCCTGAGCGGTTGCGGTTGCGTCTCCCTCTGTTCCAACAAGGCGCATTTTCTGAAGCTGTGCAACGACCCCGACCGCGTGAGGAGCGTCTTTCACCGCACCTGTGTTAAGCAGCGCATCTCCAGGGCGGAGGGGAGCGGGCTCTCCATGGTTCCCGGGGTCGATGAGGCCCATCTGAGAGAGTTCTACCTCCTGCACCGCATGACCAGGAGAAGAAGGGCGCTCCCCCCCCAACCGTACACCTTCATCAAATCGATCTGGGACGCCTTCTCCGGTACGGGGCTCGTCGACCTGCTCCTCGCCTACAAGGATGGGGTCCCCATCGCGGGAGTCATCCTCTTCAAGTTCAAGTCCCGGGTCTCCGTCGAATTCTCCGCCGTCGACGACAAATACAAACACCTCAGCCCGGTGCACTTCCTTTTCTGGAAGACTATCCGGCAGTCGTGCGTTTCGGGGTATCATGTTCTCGATTTCGGCAGGACGTCGATCCAGAACAAGAGCCTCATGGAGTTCAAGTCGCATTGGGGGACCGAGACGACGGACCTGCCGCAATATTTCTATCCCACACCGCCGGCTCCGGTTCAGATGGAGGGGAGCACGCTGAAAGGCAGGCTGTTCAGGTCGTTCTGTAGTCACGCGCCTGACTTCGCCGTCACCTTCGTGGGGGATTTTTGCTATCGCCATATGGGATAAGGAGGGGACGATGAAGAACGCCGCGGCAATGAACAGGTGCCAGATTCACACCGTCCCTGAAATCTGCAAGCCGTTGAGCGTGGCGAGCAGGGTGTGGCAGTTCCGCAACCGTTTGCGCCGCATCTTCAAGAGGCGCTACCACTTTCTGTGCAACTACCTCTTCAGGGGAGAAGCAGTCGCCGAAGATGGAGTCGCGCGCGCAGGAGTGGGGGGAGCCGTGAAGTTGCAGGCAGGGGACGTGGTGCAGGTACGTTCGCGCGAGGAGATCAGCGCCACCCTGGACCACTGGAACCAGCTGCGCCACTGCGCCTTCATGGAGGAGATGTGGCTCTACTGCGGGACGCAGCAAAAAGTCCTGAAGCGTGTGCAGCGCTTCCTCGACGAGCGGGACTACCTTATGAAGAAGTGCAACGGGATCGTGCTGCTGGAAGGGGTTTTTTGTGAGGGGACAAAGGACTTCGGGCTCTGCGACCGCACCTGCCACTTTTTTTGGCGGGAGGAATGGCTGGAGAAGATCGAGGAGTAGATCGGCAGATCATCGGATTCAAAAAGGGGACAGGGTACTTCTGAGAAAGTAGCCTGTCCCCTTTTTTTTCGGAGGCGCTAACCCAAAAAGCAAATCCCCCCTGTCCCCCCTTCGCAAAGGGGGGAACGTGAGGCCTCCACCAACTGCTTGCACTCACACCGAATCAATCAGGAAGAGCCCTGGATCCTCCAGGTACTGCACTACTTTCGTGAGGAAGCGGGACGCGTCGACGCCGTCTGTCGCGCGATGGTCGAAGGTAAGTGACATCGGCACGATCTTGCGCACCGCTACCTGCCCCTTGTGCACCCAGGCGCGGTCGGCGATCCGGCCGAAGCCGAGGATCGCCACATCCGGCCAGTTTATGACCGGGGTCGCGAAGCCGCCGCCGAAATGGCCGTAGTTCGTTACGGTGAAGGAGCTTCCCTTCATCTCCTCAATTGCGATCGTCCGCTCCCTCGCTTTCTTCCCCAGCTCCAGAAGCTCCCCCGCAAGATCAAAGATGCTCTTTTTCTCCACGTCCCTGATCACCGGCACCATCAAGCCGTTGGGGGTGTCAACGGCGATGCCGAAGTGGTAGCGCTTCTTGAGGATGATCGTGCTGGTGGCGTCCTCGATGGAGGCATTGAGGTAGGGGTGCTCGCGCAGGGCGTGCTGCACCGCCTTTATGAAAAAGGGCAGGAACGTCAGGTGCCTGCCGCGCCCCTCCATCATCTTCTGTTCCCGATCGCGCAGCTCGGCGAGTTCGGTAATGTCCGCCTCCTCCGTGGTGGTTACGCTCGCGGTGACGCGCTGCGAGGCGATGACGTTGCGTGCCGTGCTGCGCCGCACCCCGCGCATCGGCACCCGCTCCACCTCGTCCCCCGGGTCGATCTGCAAAGGGGGCATCGACGCCATCCCTTCAGCCGGCGCCCCCTCACGCGACGGAGCGAACCGCTCCAGATCCTCCGGCGTGACACTGCCGCGCGGGCCGCTCCCCTGGATCCGGCTGAGATCGATCCCCCGCTCCCGCGCGGTCTTGCGAACCGACGGCGTGGCGAGGATGTCCTTCCCGTGGGCCTCTCTCTGGGGCTGAGGCCGCGCCTGCTCCTGCTGCGGCTCCTCTTCCGCCTCCGGCAGAGTCCCGACGATCCCCACCGACTTCGGCCGCTGCGGCGGTAACTCGTCGGCCTGCGTTACCTGGGTCGGCTGCTGCATGGCCTCCTGAATCGCCTGCTGCGGTGCCTGCTCGGAACCCTCCGCAGCCGTCCCCTCCGAAATCGTGACCAGGATCTCGCCGACAGGGACCGTCTCCCCCTCCTTGCGGTGCAGGCGCACCACCAGCCCCTTCCGGGGGGATGGCACCTCCACCACCGCCTTGTCCGTCTCCACCTCGACGACAGGCTGGTGTTCGGCGACCTCATCCCCTTCGCGCACGAGCCATCTGCGCAGTTCGACCTCGGATATCCCTTCACCCAAGTCCGGGAGCTTGAATTCGTAGGGCATGCTAGTACCTCATTACCTCGTCGATGGCTTTCTTTATGTGGGCTGCCGTGGGAAGGTAGCTGTCCTCGAGCTTGGCGAGGGGCATCGTCACATCAGGCGCGGCGACGCGCAGCACCGGCGCCCGCAGGTGCAGTATCCCCTCTTCGGCGATGGTCGCTGCTATTTCGGCGCCGAATCCACCCGTCTTCAGCGCCTCGTGCACGATCACCGCGCGCCCGGTCTTCCTCACGGAGGCAAGGATCGCCTCTGCATCGAAGGGGTTCAGCGTCAGAAGGTCGATGACATCAGCGCTCACATCCCCGATACTCTTCAGCACCCGCTCCAGCATGGAGCCCCAGGCGACGATCGTCACGTCATTCCCCTGGCGCACCGTTCTCGCCTGGCCGAGCGGAAGGGTATACTCATCCTCCGGCACCTCCTCGCGGATCAGCCGGTACAGCCTCGTCGGCTCCAGGAAGAGGACCGGGTCGGGGTCGCGCAGGGCGGAGGTCAGGAGACCCTTCGCGGTGTAGGGGCCGGAGGGGATGACGACCTTGATCCCGGGCATGTGGCAGAAGAACGCCTCCGTGCTCTCCTCGTGCAGCTCGGGCGCCTTTATCCCCGCGCCATAAGGGGTGCGCACCACCATCGGCACGTTGAAGCGCCCGCGGGAGCGCGCCCTGATGCGGGCGCCGTGGGAGAAAAATTGCTCCATCGCACCGTAGAGAAAGCCGAGGAACTGGATCTCGGCCACCGGGCGCAGGCCGTACGCCGCCATCCCGATGGCGGTCCCCGTAATGGCGGATTCGGAAAGGGGGGTATCGATCACCCGCTCCGCGCCGAAGCGCTCCTGTAGCCCTTCCGTGACGCGGAAGACGCCGCCGTCCACCCCCACGTCCTCGCCGAGCACCACGACCCGGTCGTCCCGCTCCATCTCCTGGCGCAGGGCAAGATTGATTGCCTGCACCATGTTAAGCTGGGCCATGGGTCACTTCCTTTAGTTGCCGGGCCTGGCGCGGTGTGAGCTGCGCCAGGGTATGGGTGAAAAGGTCCTCCACAGCAGGGGGCGGATGCTCCTCCATGACGCGCACCGCGTCGTCCACCGTCTGCACCGCCCGGTTCCTTACCTCCGCCCGGTACTCGTCGGTAAGGAGATCCTCCTTCGCCATGTAGCGCTCCAGGCGCAGCAGCGGATCCTTTACCCGCCACGCCTCCACCTCGTCGGCACGCCGGTAGCGCCCTGCGTCGTCGGCGGTGGTGTGGTCGCTCAGACGATAGGTAAGGCACTCGATGAAGGTGGGCCCGCCGCCGGAGCGCGCCTTCTCGAAGGCCCGCTGCGCTGCGTGGTGCACCGCAAAGACGTCGTTGCCATCCACCTGGATGCCGTCGAACCCGTAGCCGATCGCCTTTTGCGCGATCGTCGCCGCGGCGGTCTGCCCCTTCACCGGGATGGAGATCGCCCACTGGTTGTTCTGACAGATGAAGACGACAGGGAGCTGCAGCACCCCCGCCATGTTCAGCCCCTCGTGGAAATCCCCCTTCGAGGTCGCGCCGTCGCCGAAGTAGGCGACGACGACGATCGGATCCTTCCGGTACTTTGCGGCGAGCGCTGCCCCCACGGCATGCGGAATGTGGGTGCCGACGGCGACGCAGACCGGGAAGATGTTCATGTTGTCCGGAATGCGCATGCCGCGCTCGTCCCCGCCCCAGTACTGAAAAAGCTGGTCCACCGGATAGCCGAGGGTGAGATGGACACCGCTCTCGCGGAAGGCGGGGAAGACCCAGTCCGGCTGTTCCAGCGCGATTGCGCTCCCCACCTGCGCCGCCTCCTGCCCGAGAATGGAGGGGTAGGTGCCGAGCCTCCCTTCCCGTTGCAGGCTGAGGGCACGCTCGTCAAAGACACGTGACAGCACCATGCACTCGTACATGCGCCGCACCAGGGCATCGTCGGGCGGGGCGATCTGCGTGCGGTCGAGGTTTCCCTCTACGTCCAGCACGCTCAGATGCTTCACATCGAATGTAGCAAGTACTTCCTCTGACATGAGTTTCTACCTTTGTAACCTTTGATGGGCTCGCACTTGAAGAGTTTAACGAGCGGCCCACATCTGTCAACAGAGAGTAGAATTGGCAATAAACTGTATCTCCCGCACCCTCCCCAGACACTGAAATCGTGCCTAGCGACGTGTTGCCAATAACTCTTACGCTCTATGCCATGAAAAGACCGCACCATTGCTGGCAGTTTTACTCCACTCCCCGTAAAAGTCGCCTTTTGCTACTGTCCCGCCAAAACATCCCGTCCAAGGAAATAGCGACTATACTTAGTTTTGAAGAACGAGGACAAAGGCGGTGGAGAAGGTGAAAGGAGAGCCGCAATGGCCGAAGCAAACTACTCAGGGAAGACGCTGCGTGCGGCACTGGAGAGTGAGAAGCCGCTGCAGATGGTGGGGGCCATCAACGCCTACAGCGCCCTTCTCGCCGAGCGCTGCGGTTTCAGGGCGCTGTACCTTTCCGGCGCTGGTGTGGCGAATGCCTCGTGGGGGCTTCCCGATCTCGGCATGACCACACTAGGCGACGTGGTGGAAGACGTTCGACGGATAACGGCGGCGACAAAGCTGCCGCTCCTTGTCGATGCGGATACCGGATGGGGGCACGCCCTCATGATCGGCCGCACCGTTCGCGAACTGACCCGCGCCGGGGCAGCGGGAATGCACATAGAGGACCAGCTGCCTGCAAAGCGCTGCGGGCACCGCCCCGGGAAGGCGCTGGTAAGTACAGAGCGGATGGTAGAGCGGATTAAGGCGGCGGTGGACAGCCGCAGTGATGAGTCCTTTGTGGTCATGGCCCGGACGGACGCAGTCGCCGTCGAGGGGCTTGAGGCCGCCATAGAGCGAAGCTGCCGCTATCGCGAGGCAGGAGCCGATCTCCTCTTCCCGGAGGCGCTGACCGAACTCTCGCAGTACCGGCTCTTCGCCGACCGCGTCGGGCTGCCCCTTCTGGCCAACATGACCGAATTCGGCCTCACCCCGCTCTACAGCGTCTCCGAGCTTGCCTCGGCTGGAGTCGCCGTGGTGCTGTACCCCCTTTCCGCCTTCCGCGCCATGAACGCTGCGGCGCTGAAGGTGTACCGGGCCATCCGGCAGGAAGGGACGCAGGCCTCCGTGCTCGATTTCATGCAGACCCGCGCAGAGCTCTACGACATCCTCAACTACCACCAGTTTGAGCAGATACTGGATGAGTCGCTCGAAAAGGAGGAGCCATCATGAGCATGGAAAACTACAGCCCGGGGCTGGAAGGTGTCGTCGCCGGCACCACCGCCATCAGCACGGTCGGGAAGAAAGGAAGAGGGCTGACGTACCGGGGCATTGCCATTGAAGATCTCGCCGGGCACGCCTCGTTCGAGGAAGTAGCGCACCTCTTGATCCACGGCACCCTCCCGCAGGACGAGGCGGAACTGGACAGCTAC
Source organism: Geomonas sp. RF6 (assembly GCF_021044625.1). Classification (NCBI taxonomy): domain Bacteria; kingdom Pseudomonadati; phylum Thermodesulfobacteriota; class Desulfuromonadia; order Geobacterales; family Geobacteraceae; genus Geomonas; species Geomonas sp. RF6. Next base: position 389,641 of record NZ_CP087999.1, read on the forward strand.
CGCAAGCGGCTGACGGCACTTCGCGCACTCCCGGACGCGCTTCAGAGAGTACTGGAACAGCTACCTCCCACCGCGCACCCGATGGACGTGCTGCGCACCGGTTGCTCCGCCCTAGGGACGATGGAGCCGGAGGTGGGGGCGGGAAACGAGGAACAGGTAGCGGACCGGCTGGTCGCGCTCTTTCCTTCCATGCTCCTGCACTGGTACCAGTTTCACCGGAGCGGGGCGCGGCTGAGCGGCGCAAGCGACGAGCCGGGCATTGCCGCCCATTTCCTGAGGCTGCTGCACGGGTCGCAGCCTGACGAGCTCAGGCAGCGGGCGGTGGATGTTTCCCTCATCCTCTACGCCGAGCATGAATTCAACGCCTCCACCTTCTCCGCGCGGGTCACCGCCTCCACCCTTTCCGACTTCTACTCCGCCATAACCTCCGCAATCGGCACGCTGCGCGGTCCTCTGCACGGAGGGGCCAACGAGGAGGCGATAAAGCTGATCGAGCGGTTCACCTCCCCCGACGACGCGCAGCAGGGGCTCATGCAGATGCTCGCCGCCAAGGAAAAGGTTATGGGGTTTGGTCATCGCATATATAAATATGCCGACCCCCGCTCCGCCATCGCGCGGGATTGGGCGCTGAGGCTGTGCGGCGGAGTGGGGGACGCGCGGCTTTGCGAGATCGCGGAGCGGATCGAGGAGGTCATGTACAAGGAAAAGAACCTCTTCCCCAACCTCGACTTCTACACCGCCATCGTCTATCGCCTCTGCGGGATACCGACAGAGATGTTCACCCCGCTCTTCGTCTTTGCGCGCGTCGCCGGCTGGTCCGCGCACATCATAGAGCAGCGCAGCGCCAACCGTATCTTCAGGCCGATCGCCGAATACGTGGGGCCCGAGCGGCAGGAATATGTGCCGATCGGGAAGAGGAGGTAAATCCAAAACATTTTGAACCGCAAAGACGCAAAGGACGCAAAAAAAGATCGATCAGGGCGACAAGGTGCGGCTCGTTCCCAAGGTCATCTTGGGAACGCACTTGGGTGCAAAGCTCCGGCTTTGCATCCGCCTCAGCGGATATTGATGATCCGCGGTGCGAGGCACAGCCTCGGGGGCAATTGCGTTCCCAAGCTGGAGCTTGGGAACGAGTCGGAAAGGTGAAGAAGAGTCCTTCGCGGTTTTCCCCTTTGCGTCTTTGCGTCTTTGCGGTTCAAGCCTTTCCGCCTTTCGCTTTTGCCTTTGACAAGGAGGAGCCATGATCAACAGTGCTGACGCAGACGTTAACCTGCGCCCGGAGCCGGACCGGGAGATGCAGGATATCGCAGAGTACGTGCTGAGCGACGCCGGCACCCCCGAAGCGTACGACACGGCACGCTACGTCCTCATGGACTCCATCGGTTGCGCGATGCTGGCGCTGCGCTTCGCCGAGTGCAGGCGGCTCCTCGACACCGTCACCGCCGATGCCCCCCCTTCCGGACCGGTGCCGGTACCGGGCACCGACCTGCGCCTGGATGCTGTTACCGCCACCCTTGCCATCGGAGCGCTGGTGCGCTGGGTCGATTTCAACGACACCTGGCTCGCCGCCGAATGGGGGCATCCCTCAGACAACCTCGCCGCCATCCTCTCCTGCGCCTGCCAGGTGAGCCGCAGCAACAGATCGGGGAGAATGCCGATGACGATGGGGACCGTCCTCTCCACGATGATCAAGGCGCACGAGATCCAGGGGATCATGGCGCTGGAGAACAGCTTCAACCGCGTGGGACTCGACCACGTTCTCCTCGTCAAGCTCGCCAGCGCAGCGGTTGCCGCCTACCTCCTGGGGGGCACACGAGAGGAGATCGTGAACACGGTCTCGCAGGTGTGGGTCGACGGCCAGAGCCTGCGCACCTACCGCCACGCCCCGAACACCGGCCCCCGCAAGTCGTGGGCAGCGGGGGATGCCGCCAGCCGCGGGGTGCGCCTGGCACTCCTCTCCGTGGCGGGGGAGCCGGGATACCCCAGTGCCCTCAGCGCCAAGGGGTGGGGCTTTTACGACGCCTCCTTCCGCGGCGAAAAATTCCGGCTGCCGCGCCCCTACGGCTCATACGTCATGGAGAACATACTCTTCAAAGTCTCCTTCCCCGCCGAATTCCACGCCCAGACGGCAGTCGAGTGCGCCATCACGCTGCACCCCCAGGTGCGCGACAGGCTCGCGGAGATCGACAGGGTGGTCATCGCGACACAGCAATCCGCGCTGCGAATCATCAACAAAACGGGCCCGCTGTACAACCCCGCGGACCGCGACCACTGCCTCCAGTACATGGTCGCCGTCGCCCTCATCTTCGGGGACCTCACCGCCGACCACTACCGCGACGAGATAGCAGCAGATCCGCGCATAGACGAGCTTCGTGAAAAGATCGTCGTGGTGGAGGAGTTGCGCTACTCGCAGGATTATCTCGATCCGGAGAAGAGGTCGATTTCAAACGCGGTGCAGATCTCCTTCAAGGACGGCGACAGCACCGATCTTGCGGAGGTGGAGTACCCGGTGGGGCACAGAAGGCGGCGCCAGGAAGCATTTCCCCTCCTCGAGGAGAAGTGCCTGGCGAACCTGAGCAGCCGGTTCCCGGCGCAGCGCGCGGAGGAGATAGTGGCCCTGTGTCTCGATCCGGAGCGGCTCGACGCCTTGCCGGTGACAGAGTTCATGGAAATGCTGGTGCTCGACCGCAATTTGTAGGCCGGGATAAGCCGCAGGCGTTCCCGGCGTTTTGCTTGTCGCGGGAGTTTTGGAGGACGACCTGAATGACGACTAAGCCATCGGCAGTGCGTCCCTCCCCTTTCAAGGGGGAGGACAGGAGGGGGATGGGGTTGGCGCGCTCACGAACCTTTACCCCATCCCCACCCTGTCCCTCCCCTTGAAAGGGAGGGGACGCCTGAGGATCTGCTCCACTAGAGGAAAGGACGTCATTCTGGCGGCATTTGCGCCCCCTCCGCCTCTTCACCCCAACAGGAACACCATATGAAGACACCGATCTGGAACCCGCCGCCGGATAAAGTAGCGACCGCAGCCATCACCAGGTTCATGGCCCTGGTAAATGAACGGCACGGGAAAGCCTTCACCGGCTACCATGACCTCTACCGCTGGTCAGTCACCGACTCCTCCACCTTCTGGGGCGACATGTGGGACTTCGCCGGCATTATCGCCTCGCGGCCGTACCTCCAGGTCATCGATGATCCCACCAGGTTTCCCGGCGCCAGATGGTTTCCGGGGGCCACCCTCAACTTTGCCGAAAATCTCCTTCGCTACCGCGACGAGCGTACCGCCATCGTCTTCAAGGGAGAGGAGGGCAGGACCCGACGCATCAGCTACCGGGAGCTCTATCAGCAAGCAGCACAGCTGGCTCACGCCCTGCGGACGGCGGGAGTGGTGGCAGGAGACCGGGTCGCGGGGTATCTGCCGAACCTCCCGGAGACGGTCATCGCCATGCTCGCCGCCACCAGCCTCGGCGCAGTCTGGTCCTCCTGCTCGCCGGAATTCGGGGTACAGGGAGTGCTGGACCGCTTCGGCCAGATCGAGCCGAAGGTCCTCTTTACCGCCAGCGGGTACCTGCACAAGGGGACCCACTTCCCGATGCTGAAGCGGGTCTCCGAGATCGCTGAAAAGATCCCTTCCCTCGAGCACGTCGTGGTATTCCCCTACCCGCACAGGGAAGGGGGTGTCACGGAGATCCCCCGTGCGGTGCGCTATGAGAATTTTGTCTCGTATCAAGATGCACCAGATGAGATCGACTTCGTGCAGGTCCCCGCCGGTCACCCCCTCTACATCATGTATTCCTCCGGCACGACCGGCGCCCCGAAGTGCATGGTGCAGGGCGTGGCCGGCATACTGGTGAACCAGCTTAAAGAGCACCTGCTGCACGTGGGCCTCACCCGCGACGACACTATTCTCTACGTCACCACCTGCGGGTGGATGATGTGGAACTGGCTCGTCTGCGCCCTGGCGGTCGGCGCGACAATCGTGCTGTACGAGGGTCACCCCTTTCATCCCGCACCGGATGTCCTGTGGCAACTCGCGGAAGAGGAGCAGATCACCGTCTTTGGCACCAGCGCCCGCTACCTCGCTTCTCTCGAGCGGTCCGGCGTCCGCCCCGCCTCGGGCCACGACCTCTCCCGCCTGCGCGCCATCCTCTCCACCGGATCTCCCTTGGCCGAGCACACCTTCCACTACGTGTACCGGGAGATCGGCAGCCAGCTGCAGCTCTCGTCCATCTCCGGGGGAACCGACATAAACGGCTGCTTCGGGATAGGCAGTCCGGTCCTGCCGGTGTACCCGGGCGAGTTGCAGTGCCGGGGGCTCGGCATGCCTGTTCAGGTATTTGATGACTCCGGCAACGCGGTGGAGGGGAAGGCGGGGGAGCTTGTCTGCACCGGGCCTACTCCTTCCATGCCCCTTTTCTTCTGGAACGACCCGGACGGCAGCAAGTATCTCAAGGCGTACTTCGAAAAGTTTCCCGGCGTGTGGACCCACGGTGACTGGTGCGAGATCACCCCCACCGGCGGCCTCATCATCTACGGGCGCTCCGACGCCACCCTCAACCCGGGGGGGGTCCGGATCGGCACGGCGGAGCTGTACCGCCTCATGGAGACCCTCCCGGAGGTCGCGGACAGCCTCGCAGTGGGGCAGCGGGTGGAGGGGGACGAAAGGGTGGTCCTCTTCGTGCGACTGGCAGAAGAGGCGCAATTCGGGCCCGAGCTGGAGGAGAAGCTGCGCCGCGAGATCCGGGAGAAGCTCTCCCCGCGTCACGTCCCGGCGAAGATCATTCCCGTTTCGGACATCCCGTACACGGTGAACATGAAGAAAGTGGAGTTGGCGGTGCGCAACATAATCCACGGGGAGCCGGTGACGAACAGGGAGGCTCTCATCAACCCGCAGGCACTGGAGCTGTATCGGGACCTCCCGGACCTAAAGAGCTGACAAAGGAGCTGCCTCTATGGCGATACCAAAACGGAAACTGGGAAAGACCGGGGAGGAGGTGACGATCCTCGGGCTCGGCGGGGAGGGGATATTGCGCACCTTCGGCCTGGAGCGCGACGCCTATGCCCTCATCAACAGGGCGCTCGACCTCGGCATCACCTACTGTGAGTCGGCGCGGGCCTACCAGGGGAGCGAGTCGTACTACGGGAAGGCGCTGAAGGAGCGGAGAAAGGAGATCTTCCTCACCAGCAAGTCGCACGCGCGCGACAAGGATGGAGCGCTGGAGCACCTGCACGAGACGCTGCACAACATGGGGACCGACCATATCGATCTCTGGCAGGTGCACGACGTGCGCACCCGGCGCGAGCTGGAGGAAATCTTTGGCCCCGGCGGAGCCATCGAGGCATTCGTGGAGGCAAAGGAGCAGGGGAAGGTCCGTTTCATCGGCGTCACCGGCCATCACGATCCCGCTATTTTGCGGAGCGCCCTGGAGCTATTTCCCTTCGACACCGTCCTTATGCCGGTTAATCCGGCGGAAGCGTCCCACAAGAGCTTTGTGGAAGGGGTCCTGCCTCATGCCATGGAGCGGGAGATGGGGATCGTGGGTATGAAGGTGTATCTGCGCGGCCTGGCTTCGCGGGTGCCGGGATACCAGAGCATGGAGCCGTATCTGCGCTACGCCCTCTCGCACCCGGTGAGCACCGTGGTTATCGGCTGTGACGATCTGCGGCAGGTAGAGCAGAATGTTCTTTTCGCGACGAGATTCGAGCAGATGACGGATGAGGAGATGGGTGAGATCGTCGAATACCTGCACCCGTTCGCGCGGCAGCTTATGTATTACAAGCCGTGAGGACAAGGTGCCGTCACGTTGGAGGAAAATATGTAGGCCGGGACAAGCCGCAGGCGTTCCCGGCAGTCCAGCGATGTCGGACCGCCGGGAACGCCCTCGGGCTTATCCCGGCCTACAGTGTTACGGTACACCTACATCAGACCCTGCATCCCTCACACCGGGACGAAATAGACGTCGGTCGGCTTGAACTTGCAGTTGCGCAGGAAGCGGGCACGCACCGGCATCCCTATCTTTATCTCGTCCCCTTCTGCCCCGAGCAGCCGCGAGAGGAACAGCGTCTGCACCCCCTCGAACTCCACCAGGATCAGGGTGAACGGCGTCTCCTTCAGGAACGCCTCGCCGCCGAAATGGCAGGTCGTGAAGGTGTGCACGATCCCGCGCTGCGGCAGCTCCACCCATTCCGTCGGCGACCCGCACTCCATGCAGTGGCTGCGCGGCGTGGCGAAGGTGTAGCCGCACCCCTTGCAGCGGCTCCCCAGGAGCTTTTGCTTCGCCAGCCCCGCAAAGAACGGGGTATCCTGCGCATAGGTATGTATGTAATCTATCTCGTAGTGAAATTTCTGGATGATGGGATTCACGTTGAAAAGAATCGTTCCAGCGTCTGTTTCCGGCAGCTTGATGTCCTTGTTCATGGCGCCCCCTCCGCGAAAGCGTGCAGCTCGACCGAAAGCCTCGAAAGCTCGTCAGACCTTCTCCAGTATCGACACGGTGATATACGTCCCGGTCCCCGCGTGGCTGTGGATCAGCCCGCGCTTCGGGGCGGACAACTGCAGCGTGCTGTCCCCCAGGTGCTTCTGCACGGAGCCCTGCAGTTGCCAGAAGGCGAAAACCGCCTGCATGAGTCCCGTCGCACCGACCGGATGACCGCAGGCGAGGAGCCCGCCTGACGGGTTCACCGGGAGCTTCCGCCACCGGGAGGTGTCGGAAAAGGTGAGACCGTATTCGATGTTCGGCATGAAGGGAGCGCCGGAGTCGACGTAGGAGCCACCCTCGCCGTAGCGGCAGAGCCCCAGATCCTCGTACGTCTGGATCTCCGATGAGGTGTAGGCGTCGTGCAGCTCGATGAAGTCAAGATCCTGCCCAGGGTCGTTTATTCCTGCCATGGCGTAGGCCAGTTTCGCCGCCATCCTCCCGCCGCGGAAGGAGTGGACGCCGGGATACTTCACATCGACGTAATCCTCCTCCTTTTCATGAGGCAACAGGAGCACCTTCCCGTGCGGGCGGTCCGCCATGCGCATCGCGTCTGTGCCGCTGCCGACCCCTTTCACCAGTACCGGCGTTCCCCCGAGGCGCTGCGCCGCCTTTTCGCTGGCCAGGATGCACACAGCGGCGCCCTCGGACATCTGGCAGATGTCCAGCAGCGTAAGAGGCGTTGCCACCATCTGAGAGGAACGCACGTCCTCGATGGTGATCCTACCCGGCCGTTGTGCGTAGCGATTGTGCACGGCGTTGATGTGGTTTTTTACCGCCACCTTCGCCATCTGCTCCACCGTGGTGCCGAATTCGTACATGTGGCGGTTCAGCATCATCGCGTAGTACCCGGTATAGAAGCCTCCAACCGGAAAGTCGAAGTTGGTGTCGGAGGCAAGGGCGATGAACTCGTTCCCTTTCCAGGTATTGACCCGGCCCATCGTCTCGAACCCCATGGCGAGGCAAACTTCCATCCGACCGGAGGCCACCGATTCCCAGGCAGACTGGAAGCAGAGGCCGCCGGTGGCACCACCCCCCTCCACGCGGCGCGACGGTTTCGGCGAGAGCCCCACGTAGTCCTGCACCATGGCACCCGCCATAAGCTGCCGGGTGAAGTGGTCGGAAAAGTAGGAGCAGACGCTGCCGTCGATTTCGTCGAGCGAAATGCCGGGAAGATCGCCCATGGCGTAGTCCAGCGCCTCCTTCACCATGAGTCGGAAATCTTTGTCGGGATGCGATTTCGCGAACTTCGTGATGCCACCCGTTACCATGTACACCGGTCTCATGATACCCCCTCCTCTTTCAGAAGATCGCGGGAAATAACCATACGCTGTATCTCAGAAGTCCCCTCCCCGATCTCGCAAAGTTTCGCCTCGCGCAGGTAGCGCTCGACCGGAAATGCCTTCGTATACCCGTAGCCGCCATGTATCTGGACAGCCTTCAACGCCGCCCGGGTGGCGGCCTCCGATGAGAAGAGCTTCGCCATCGACGCCTCCCGGCGGAAGGGGCGGCCGAGATCCCTCAGCACTGCCGCCCGGTGCACGAGAAGCCTCGCCGCGTCAAGCTCCGTGGCCATGTCCGCCACCATCCACTGGACCGCCTGGAACTCCCCGATCGGCTTTCCGAAGGCGTTCCGCTTGCGCATGTAGGCGAGGCTGTCCTCGAGGCAGGCGCGCGCGATCCCGATCGCCATGGCGGCGACTCCGATGCGGCCGGTATCGAGCACCTGCATCGCCTGGTAGAACCCCTGGTGCATCTCCCCAAGGAGCGCGTCGCGCGGCAGGACGAGGTCTTTCAGCATGAGCGCTGTCGTGTCGGAGGAGCGAAATCCCAGCTTGTCGAGGTTCTTGCCGCGGGCGAGCCCGGGGGTGTCGCCCGGGACGACGAAGGCGGAGATCCCTTTCGCCTGCCGCTCCGCATCGGTGAGCGCCATGATAACGAGTGTGTCCGCTTTCGAACCGTTGGTGATGAAGTACTTCTTTCCGCTCAGCCGCCACCCCTGCGACTCGGAGGCGGCCACCGTCTTGATCCCGCCGGCATTGCTCCCGGCGTCCGGCTCGGTCAATGCCCATGCCCCAAGCTTCCGCCCGCTTACCAGCGGCCCGAGGAAGCGGTCTTTCTGCGCGGGCGATGCGAAGAGATTTATGTGGGTCGTGCACAGCGTGTGGGCGAGAAGGGTGATGGTGACCGAGGCATCGCAGCGAGCCAGTTCCTCGATGGCGAGGACAAAGGAGAGGAGATCGCGCCCTCCCCCTCCGTACTCCGACGGGAAGATCAGGCCGAAGAGCCCCATCTGTTGCAGTTCCCTGACCTCGTCCCAGGGAAACTCCCCGCTTTCATCGCGCTTGGCCGCCCCGGGCTTCAGCTTCCCCTCCGCGAACTCGCGCACCATGTCCCGCAATGCCCGCTGCTCGCTGGTAAGTTCCCATTCCATAGTGCTCCTCCTGGAAGTCTTTTGCCGGCCACCTTCCACCACCCCCTGCCCGCCGCGAGGGGCGGGGGCGGAACATCAAGCCGGTCCCTCCACCTTCCCTACCTTTATGAAGGTGCCTTTCTCGTAGTCGTTGAAGGCGGTGCGCAACTCCTCCTTCGTGTTCATGACGATCGGGCCGTACCACGCCACCGGCTCGTTCAGAGGGCGCCCCGACACCAGGAGAAAGCGCACCGGCTCGTCCTCCGTGCACACGGTCACCTCGTCCCCGTCGCCGTAGAGGACCAGGTGGCGGCTTCCCACCTTGCACGGCCGATTCAGCTCGAACCACTTCTTCCCCACCACCTCATAGGAAAAGGGGTCCCGGCCGGGATCGAAGTAGCCGGAGCCTTCAAAAACGTAGGTGAAGACCTTGTGGCCGCGGCGAGTTGCGTGGGTAAAGGTGCTATTTGCCGGGACTGTCACGTCCAGGTATTCGGGATCGATCACCACATCCTGTACCGGTCCCCGCACGCCATTTACCTCGCCGCAGATGATCCGCGCCTTCACGCCCCCCTCCAGGGAAACCTCCGGAATCTCTGCCGCCGTGAGGCCGCGGTAGCGGGGGTCCATCATCTTGTGGGAGGCAGGCAGGTTCGCCCAGAGCTGAAATCCCCACATAAGGCCGGTGGCATCCCCCTTCGGCATCTCCTGATGGATGATGCCGCTCCCCGCCGTCATCCACTGCACGTCGCCGGAGCCGATCACCCCCTTGTTCCCCATGCTGTCCCCGTGCTCCACGTCGCCGTGCAGGACGTAGGTGATCGTCTCGATACCGCGATGCGGGTGCCACGGGAACCCTGCGAGATATTCGGCGGGGTCTGCCGAGTGGAAGTCATCGAGAAGGAGAAAGGGATCGAGATCCGGGACCTGGTAGTAGCCGAAGGCTCGCTGCAGGTGTACCCCCGCCCCCTCTATCGTCGGCTTGCTCTGCCATACCTTGGCTATGCGCCTGACCTCGTTTTGCCCCTGTGGCATGCGTAACCTCCTTTTCTGTAGCTCAAAATGGGCATGATAACTTTAACCTCATTAGCTTCAATGTCCACTGGTTGCATAGCGCCTCATGCGCTGTGAAGCGGCATGTGGCGGCGGATGGCACAGGGATTGCCGGGACGCCTGCGGCTTGTCCCGGCGTGCATGACGTTCATTACGTGCAAGGTGTTGGAGTTGACAAAAGAGCCGGGAGGAACAGGCGAGGCTATTGAGTCGGAGAGATCGGGATTACGAGTGATGTCAGAGGAGCAGGCAGGAATCACGTTCCCCTTTTGCGAAGGGGGACAGGGGGAATTTCGTCTCGAAGGTGGGGGACGACAAAAAGCTTTATCCGCAGATTACGCAGATTCCGCAGATTTTAGATGCAATGAGATTCTCAGCTCATATCTTTCTGATTCTTTCATGGCGCGCATCGAATAATCAGAATGGTAATCTGCGTAATCTGCGGACAAAAAAGCCTTTAGTGCTTGAGTAGCACGATCCGCCCACAGAGCCGAAGATGTCTAGCTTATCATCTGCGCGTTGTACGTCTTCTCCGCGACGGGGAGGGAGACCTGAAAGGTGCTCCCTTTGCCGAGCACGCTTTCCACCCGCACGTTCCCGCCGTGTGTGTCGATCACCTCACGCACCAGGGCGAGCCCGAGGCCGGTCCCCCCCACCGTGCGAGCGTCGGTGTTGTCCACCCGGTAGAATCTCTCAAAAATCTTGTTCAGCGCTTCCGGCGGTATCCCTATCCCCCTGTCCTGTACGGAGACGGCGACGTTACTCCCTTCGGACCTCGTCGTCAGGACGATCTCGCCCCCAGCGGGTGAGTACTTGATGGCATTGGACAGGAGGTTGTTGAAGACCTGGTGCAGGCGGTCCTCGTCCCCTATGACCGCGGGAAGTTCGGAGTCAACGTTGAGGGTGATGTGGTGCTTCTTCGAGGTGTTGGCAAAGAGTGCCGCGGTATCAGTAATCAGGCTGTTCAAGGCGAGCGGCTTGAAAGAGTAGAGCGCCTTGCGGGCCTTCAGGCGCTGCAGGTCGAGGAAATTGCCGATAAGCTCATTCAGGCGCACTGTCTCGTTGTACATCGTCTCCAGGTACTCCCTGAGCTGCGGATCGGCGAGCCCCTTCTCCTGGATGATCTGGAAGTACCCGATGAGCGCTGTGAGGGGGGTGCGCATCTCGTGGCTTACCGCCGAGATCATGCCGTCCTTCATCCGCTCCATCTCCTGCCGCTCCGTGATGTCGTCCAGCACCGTGATCCAGTTGCCGGAGCAGGGGACGACGTTGACGCGCGCATAGGTGTGGAAGATGGTGCCGTCTTTCTTCCTGTTGGCGAACTCCCCGAACCACATGCCGTGTCGCTTCAGGCTTCCAGCGACATCAGGGGGGAATGCCCCGCTGTCACCGGAGGGACGGTGTCCGAGAATGGAGACGTTTTTCCCCAGCAGCTCACCTTTGGGATAGCCGAAAATCGCGTCGAAGGCGGGATTGGTGAAGAGGATGGTGCCGTCACCTGCGCACTCGCTGACCCCTTCCGCCATGTTCTCCAGCACAAGGGCCTTTGCCTGCAGCATCTCCTCCTGCCGCTTCCGTTCCGTTATGTCGCGGATGACGCCGACATGGCTGACGACGGCGCCGCTCTCGGAACGAATCGGGGTGATGACGTGCTCGGAGTCGAAGATGGTGCCGTCCTTGCGCCTCAGCTTGTAGGTGGCCTCGAAGTACCCCTTCTCCCGGTACATTTTCATCCTCATCTCACAAAAGTGCTCGTACATTTCTGGGCTGACGTGCAGATCGGCGACCCGTCTACCGACCAGTTCCTCCACGGAGAAGCCGAGCATCCTCTTCGCCATGTCGTTGCAGGCCTCAATGATCCCCCCCTCGGCCCCGACTATCAGCACCGTCTCGTTCAGGCTGGCGAAGGTCCGCTGCAGGATGTTGTAGGAGGCACGCAGGTCTTCCTCCACCCGTTTTCGGTCCGAGATGTCGCGCACAATGACGAGACTTGCGGAGCAGCCGTGCCACAGGGTGCTCGAGCACGTAACCTCGACCGGGACTTCGCCGCCACCGGTCGTGACCACTCTCGTCTCGTACTGCTGCTGGTCCTTCTCCCCTGCGACTCGCAGGAGGCTCTTCCAGCGCGGGAGTTCTTCTGCCGGGGCAAGCTCCGTGATATCCGCGCCGATCAGTTTGTGGGCGCTGTACCCGAGGATCTGGGCGATGCGGGAATTGGCGTACATGAGGGCGCCGTCTTCCGCAACTACGAGCATCCCGTCGTTCGCCGTCTCTGCGAGGGTCCGGAAGTTGTTCTCACTCTCGCGCAGAGCCTTTTGCTCCCTTTGCAGCGATGAGGCCATGGCATCGAAAGAGGCGCCGAGGCTTCCGAGCTCCCCCCCCTGGACGAGCTCTGAGACCCTCACATCGAGGTCCCCCCTGGCAAAGCGCTGCGATGCGCTGTGCAGGACCGCCACCCGATCGACGATCGAGTGCTTCCCGATACGCCCGGCGACGTAGAAAGCGAGTGCCAGGAAGGGGAGAAGACAGAAGAGGTTGGTGATAAGGGCCATGTTGGCAGACCCGTAGACGGACTTCATCGGGATCCCGGCGCGGATATACATGTATGGTGAGGATTCCCCCTCGAGGAAGATCCTGCGGTAGCTCGAGTAGCGGACAACGCCGTCCACGCCCGGAGAGACCATCGTCTCTCCGTCCCGGGTATTCAGAAGCTGCTCCCTCTGCTTCCCGGTGCTCTTCATCCCTATGTAGCCGACCGGATTGATCCCTTTCCCGACGATCACGCCATTGCGGTCCACCATGAGGCAGCTGGAACCGGCGGGGAGCCTGAAGCGCTCCAGCGTGCGACTGCAGTAGTTGAGGTCGAAGTTGGCGCACACCACCCCGGCGATCTCGCCCCGCTCGTTCCTGTACGGGTACCCGAAGCTCAGGGCCGGCTTGTGGAGTATCCTGTCCACGATGCACTCGCCCGAGGAGAACCTCCCGGTCCGCACCGCATTCTGGAAGTACCTGCGGTCTGCCGCGTCGAGACCGGGGGGGCCCGGGACCGCGGATGCCCAGAGCTTCCCCTTCGCGTCGAGGATGAATATGTTCAGAAACTGCGGATTGATCTGCAGGTTCTGGGCGAGGATCGAGCGGACGCGCTCCTCGTTGTGGTTGCGCACGTCCGGGAGGAGCGCGAGGGTGCTCAGCAGCTGCTTCGCGCACGCCACGAGCGTCTGCTGCTCCGAGACAAGATTTGCCACGACCTTCTGCGTCTCCACCCGCGCCTTCACCAGCGCCTCCTCGCGCTGCTTGAGCCCCGAGTACACGATGATCCCCGCCGCAGGAAGCGCGATGATGAGCGCCATGAAGAAGAGCTGCGCCCGTATCGTTATTGTTGAAAATTTCGACATCGACTCTTAACCTGTCACTTTTTTTACCGGGATAGGGAAATCTAGCTCACTTTACACCTTAAAGCAATCCAATTATTGTCAATAAAAGTGTGTTTTGTAATTTTTTCCCGCAGTCGGCAGTGGTGCCCTTGGCACAGGGAGGGGAAAGGGCAGATTACTCTGTCATAACCGATTATCCGGGCAGGGGCTGTGTGTTAAGGGGCCGACGCTATGAGAGTCGATCCGGAGAAAATGGTACCTTATGAGAGAACTTTGCGGCGGACGGGGAGAAGAGGCGGGGCGAATGAGGATCTTCGATAGGAAAAGGAAAATGCAGGGCTCTCAGGGGAGGTGCATCGCATCGCGGCAGCGGCCGGTAATGATCCCCAGGGCGGTGACGCGGTCGAGAAGCGTGCTTCCCTTCGCCGCCCCGATCTCTTTTCCCGGTTGCAGGGTCGTCACTACCGTCTTCCCCACATAGTGCACCTGTGGCTTCCGGTCGCTTTCCAGGCGGATCGACCAGGCGTTGTGGAAGACGAGGGGGCGTCCGCTCCGGTCGCACCCGATGTACAGCATGACGTGCCCTGGCTTGAAGAGGAGGGTGCGGAATGGTATGCCGGACTCCTTCAGTCTCCTTTCCTTTTCCTGCGGCGACAGCTTGCTCAGATCTATCTGCGGCATCGACTCGATCTGGTCCCGCGAGGTCCGCGGCAGCCAGATCCCGAAAGGCATGAAGAGATCGCGCAGCAAGGCCGAGCAATCGCGCAGCCCGTACATCTCACCCCAGCCGTATGCCCCCCCCGCCAGCTGGTTTCCAAGAAGAGGAATGGTCCGGGCATCGAAGGAAACGGGGAAGGGAAGTGCCCCTTCCCGGGGGAGCCGCACCTCACGGATCACCGCACTGCGGCTGTCGTCGGCGCTCGCCACCGCGACCTCCCAATCCCCCTCCCGGACCCCGCACAGGGGGAGGAGCGTCCCGATCTTCGCGCGGAACCCGCCCCCCCTGCCATCGGAGACTTTCTGGAAATCACGCACCAGCACCAGGAGCTCGCCGTCCAGCCAGCGCTTCATGACCCCCCGGTCAACGAGCGCGACGGCGCGGGCGTCGACCCAGCCGCAGGAATAGGGGGTTTCCACAAAGAGCCAGAGCCCATCCGTGGTGGCGTGCAGTACGCGCAGAGGCTCGTTCAGCTTCATCTGCGGATATTCGAGCTGGTCGAAAGGGAAATCCCCGAACTTCTCGAAGAGGGGGAGCGTGGTCGGGAGCCCTCGCAGGTGGGAGGGGAGGACCGCGATGGCGGGATCGTTCCTGGAGGGAAAGCTCTCCAGCGCGCACGACTCCAGGAGCGTGCGCAGAAAGGCCGAGTCCACCCGGCGTCTGTTCTGCCCGTACCATTTCCCGCGCGCCACCGCAATCATCCCCCCCTTTGTCTGCGCGATGTCGAAGGGTGAGGGGCCACCGCTCCACGGCCTGAAGTACTCGCGACGAAACTCCTCCAGGAGCTGGGCGCGGCAAGGGGGGGGGATGGGAAGGGAGTCTGCGGCGTCGGCCGCATACCCGTCCAGTCTCTGCGGTAGGAGAAGGACATCTGCCAGCTCGGCGTCGGGTGGGATCTTTCTTTCCCGGTGGGTGCAGGCCGCCAGGAGTGCCGGGAGGAGGGTGAGGACCCCCGCGGCATAGAGCGCTCTTCTGCCTGTACAGCGCGAGAGGGGGGATATGGCGGTCTCGCCGGCCTGGGAGCCGGTGCGCTTCCCCCCTTTCAACGCCTCTTGTCCAGGACCATCTTCATGAGGGGTATCGTGCTGGCCGCGCCGATGAGGAAGAGGCTCCACCCTGCCATGCGGCGCTCCTTCTCGGTCATGCGATCGGCAAAGAGGAGGGCGATCCCGCCGCCGAGGGCGATCCTCGTGCCGGCGATGAGGGAGAGCTCGGGGAAGGAGAGATCTGCCTTTTTCATTCTGGTCCTCCTTTCGACCGCTCCTCCCTTTCCTGGGACCTGCGCCGCAGCGCAAAGATCGCGGTAAAGACGAGGGCGGACAGGATGCACACGAGGAATGCCGGGCCGTAGGTGCCAAGCCCCTCCGGCCCCCCCCTGGCGACATAGGCGACGCCGAAGCCGCCGGAGGTCCCGATGAGTATGAGGGCGGCGACGATGAGGAAGGAGTCGAGCGGGTCGCCGCGGACCCCGAAGGGGCGGTAGCAGGCGATGGCGAAGACCGCCGCCGTCAGAAACCCTATGGCTAGCATGATGGCCAGCATCGATTCGGTGATCGTGAAGTGCATGTGTACCCCCGGGGGCGCACGCCGCCTTCTGCAGCGCCGCCCGAGGCGCCGGCACCCCTTCGGGGGCCCGTGTACCGAGGCTAGATCAGCCCTTCCTTTATCAGAGACTTCACCACCAGCTGCGCGAGCTCCTTGCTCACGGAGATCGTCTTCTCAGGATCCGAGGTCTCCAGAGTCGCCGCCCAGATCAGCTTTCCGCTCTTCGCGTCGAAGAGGTTGCTCTGCAGGGAGGCGACCTGGTAGGTGGAGACGAGCGTGGGGTCGTAGTAGGTGGACGCCCCGTAATAGCCGCGCAGGTCCCAGGCGGAGAAGACCGAGGGGTACCAGTAGCCGGGGTAGACGGAGGGGTATCCGGGCTGGATGCTCGTGTGCTTCTCCACATTGACCGTCTGCACGGTGAGGACCCCGTCCGCCTGCGACTTTCGCAGCGCCTCCTCCAGCGTGTCCCAGTTCTGCTTCTTGTCGTCCGCTATCAGCGTGTGCCCAGGCACCCCCTCGACCCCCCGCTTTTGCAGCTCCGCGGCGATGACATCCTCGTACACGCTGCGGTTCCCGTCCTTGTTGGTGATCCGCACCACCAGGAGCTTCCGTATGTGGGGAGGCGCGGTGAGGTTCGGGTTGCGCCAGGTGTCCACCAGCGTGGTCGAGGCACAGGAGGAAAGAACGCAGGTGACGAGCAAGAGTCCGAGAAGCTTCAGCATGTTCCTTCGCATGTGGCACCCCCCACCTTTCCGTGTGCGGCTCTTTTTCAGCTGGCTCATAAAAGAAAAGGGAAAGCCTTGCCGACTTCCCCTGCGTGAGATCAGGAAAAGGGTCTCCCTCACCCCCTGCCTGTCGAGACTCCTTCCTGCTGCGCAGGCACCCAAAAAATAACTTAAAAAAGGTGCGTGTCAAGCCGCCCCGCCCCGCCCTTTCCCCATCCACGGGGGGTCGCGGTCTTCCGTTTCTGCGCCGCTGCACCGCCGGGAACCAGCGCCGTTTTCAAGTCAACTATGCCACGTTGCCGAAGCTTCGCAACAGTTATATACTTGAAATGTCAGGCACAAAACCGATTACCATGCATCTTGTACTGTATCTGGCAGCTTGTAAGAGGTCGGTTATGGGGAGTGTACAGAAGATTCTTGTAGTGAGCAGGGCATCTCACTCATGCCGCCATGCGGTTGATTGCGGTATCTCCATGGCAAAGTTGTACGGCGCGAAGCTCCATGTGCTTCACATCGTCTCCGAGCCGGTGGACATGGAAGCGCTCAATGCGCCGGAGTTCATCAGTGAAGGGAAATACAAGACGTATGTCACGCTGCGGCAGGAAGCGAAGGAAGAACTGGACAAGACTCTCAGAAGGGAGATAGAGGCAGGGCTCCCGATAAAGATCGTCGCAGGCGACGACGGTGGGGTCGCCGACATCGTGAAGACCGTAAAGGAGGAAGAGATCGACCTGGTGATCATGCTCGGGCAGGAGGAAGGGCGCCTCGAGCATCTCCTCTTCGGTGGAGAGAACGACGAGCTCATACGCAGGATGCCGTGCTCCATCCTCCTCGTGAAGAAAGAGCCGGAGCCGGTATCCTGGTGAAAAAGCGGCAGGCCGGCGCCGGCGGCGAGTCCCGCACATGCCGGGGTTTCCCCCCGCCCCCCCAGTTGCGCTGAGCCGTCCTCCCTGAAAGGCGCCTGAAAGGAGAGAGTACATGCAACGCTGGATATGCACGGTATGCCAACACATCTACGATCCGGAGCAGGGGGACGACAGAAACGGCGTCCCGGCCATGATCTCCTTTACGGAGCTCACCGAGGAGTGGACCTGCCCCGTTTGCAAGGCGAAGAAGAACTTCTTCAAACCTCTGTGAGAGGGTGCCCTCCTCGCGCCCTCTTTCCCCCTTCCCCCGAACAACCCTCCTCAAGTTTTGTAAACACTATCCGATAGAGGGGATAGTTGTGTTGTACAGCTGCATTGAACGACATCCCGGGAGATCTGCATGAACACCCTTTGGAACTGCTACCTGAACCTCTCCATCCGGCTTCGGCTCGCCGTGCTGTGCGCCTCGTACAGCCTGTGCATGATCGCCGTCGGCGTCTGCGCCCAGTCCGGCTCTCCCCTGGTGAAGTACGGCTCGATGGCCTTCCTGATCCTCCTCGGCGGGATCTTCGGCTGGATCAACATCTGGTCCATCAACAGGCCGATCCAGCGCACCATCGGGTACCTGCAGACGATGGCGGGGGGGGACCTCACCCAGGAGATCCGGGTGCTGCGCAAGAACGAGTTCAGCAAGATGATCGCGGCTACCAAGGAACTGCAGGATTCGATGCGCACCATCATCTCGGGGATCAAGGGGACGGCGGATCGCCTCGCCACCTCCTCCGAGCTCCTGCGTTCCACCTCCTCGGAGATCGTGGCGGAGACGGAGCAGGCCTCCAGCCAGTCCCGGGAGGTGAGCACGGCGGTGGAGGAGATGGCTTCGGTGAGCGAGGGGATCTCCCTCAGCTGTCAGGAAATGGCGCAGAAGGCGTCCGGGACGAACAGCGCCACCCACAGCGGCGCGGAGACGGTCGCGGGGATGCGTGCGATGATGGCTGAGATCGAGCGGATGGTGCTCGGCACGGTGGAGGCGGTGAAGGCGCTCGGCGCCAATTCGGAGCGGATCGGAGACATCGTGGTGGCGATCGAGGACATCGCCGACCAGACGAACCTCCTGGCGCTGAATGCCGCGATCGAGGCGGCTCGTGCCGGGGATCAGGGGCGGGGATTTGCCGTCGTCGCCGACGAGGTGAAAAACCTGGCGGGGCGCACCACCTCCTCGACCCACGAGATCCAGGGGATCGTCGCCTCCCTCTTGAAGGACGTGAAGAACGTGGTGCGCTGCATGGAGGAGAGCGCGAGTTGCGTGCGCACCGGCTGCACCGACGTGGAACATTCCAGCGAGGCGATACGGCTCATCGAGGCGCACTTTGCGCCGCTTCTGGAGCACGTCTCGCACGTCGCCACCGCGGCGGAGGAGCAGTCGGCTACCAGCCACAGCATCACGAACAGCATGCGCGGCATCTCCCAGGTCATAGAAATCGCGGCAGGGGGCGCCCACGCCACCGAGCGCGCCGCCTGCGAACTGGCAGACTCGGCGAGCGGGCTGCAGCAGATGATAAACCGCTTCAGGCTGGGGTAGCGGTCAGCGGCGCAGTTCCATCGGCACCCCTGCCCGGTCCGCTTTCAGGTCGAGGTCGGAGAGCTCCTGCTTCAGCCGGGCAATCCGCTCCTCGCTGCGGCGGATCTCCTCCAGCTTCGCGTAGTAAGCGGCGCGCGCCGGGGCCGGCGTCGTCAGCGGCGTCTGGTTGTAGTACGGATTTTCCTCCGGCTTTGCCTTCCCTTTCGCCAGTTTCTCCTCGAACTCCTTTATCTCCTTCTCTGTCGGAGTCCTCCCCTTCTTGACGACCCACTTGTGGCGCAGCTTCGGGAGTTCCTCCCGCATCGCGACAAGCCCCGTCTCGGCACCCTTCAGCTCCTGGCGCAGCCTCGCATACTCCGTGACCACCGCGCGCACGCTCACCTCACCGGACGGATCGGAGGAGGCGCCCCTTCCACTCCCCTCGCCGACCGTGAGGAGCGAACCGACCAGCAGCAAAGGTACCACCGCATGTCGCAACAAACCCGCTTTCTTCATCTATCCCTCCTGCGCCGCAACTCGTCGGCAAGCGGCCGAGCCGCTTTTGGCTGGAGCATTTATAGACTCCTTCCCGAGAGAGGTCAAGGGGAGGGATGGGGCATTCCTTCCGGAAAATAAAATCATGAAGCCGAGCGCACACATAAACGAGAGCTTGCAATGTTCTCATTATTGAATTAGCATAAGCTAACCGTAAACATCCAGGACAGAATGCCTGACCCCGAGGTTTCCATGCTAGAGCAGACCATAAAGATCTCCCTTTTGGTAGTGGAGGACGACGCCATCTCCCGCGCCACCCTCGTCGACCTCATCTCCCGGAAGTTCCCCGAACTTGAGGTGACCAGTGCGGAGAACGGCGCCGTCGGCCTCGCCACCTACCGGGAGACCCCCTGCGACATAGTCGTTACGGATATAAACATGCCGCTCATAAACGGTATCGATATGGCAAAGGAGATCCGTACCGAAAATCCCGCCTCCTTCGTGATCTTCCTTACCGCATTCAGCGACTCCCGATACCTCATGGACGCGATCAACCTCGGCGCCAGCGGCTACGTGCTGAAACCGGTCGACAGCACCCTCCTCTTTGCGGCGATTCGGGAGGGGATCACCCGCATCACGCAAGGAAGAAGGATCGAGGCGCTCACCCGGTCCCTCGCCACCCGCAGCGCAGAACTGGAAACGCTGAACCAGGAGTTGAAGGCGACGAACCGGGAACTGGAGGCATTCAGTTCCATGGTCTCCCACGACCTGCGGCAACCGCTGCACAAGATAAACCTGTACTGCCAGGTCCTTCTCGACCTGAACGACACCGTACTGGACGACGAAAGCAAAGGGTACCTGC
Organism: Geomonas sp. RF6; assembly: GCF_021044625.1. Lineage (NCBI taxonomy): Bacteria > Pseudomonadati > Thermodesulfobacteriota > Desulfuromonadia > Geobacterales > Geobacteraceae > Geomonas > Geomonas sp. RF6. The sequence continues at coordinate 409,729 of NZ_CP087999.1, forward strand.
AGGACATAACCGGGAGTGTGGAGGAGATAGTGCGGCTTATCGACGCCCTCCTGGAGTTTGGCCGCATCTCGCACCAGCCTATCCGCAAGGAAAAGGTGGACCTCGGGAGGATCGCCAGCGACATCGCCAACGGGCTCTCGCTGCAGCAGCCGAGCCGCGACGTCCTCTTCGACATAGAAGAGGGAACCGAGGCCGAAGGGGATGAGCAGCTTCTGAAGTTGGTGCTCCACAACCTCCTCGGGAACGCCTGGAAGTTTACCTCCAAGGAGGAGTCGGCCCGGATCGAATTCAGGCGACTGAAAGAGGACGGCAAGCAGGTCTTCTTCGTGCGCGACAACGGAGTCGGCTTCGAGCTGGAAAATCCCGACCTCCTCTTCAGCCCCTTTCACCGCTACCACGACAAGGCGCATTACGAGGGGCACGGCATCGGGCTTTTCACGGTGCAGCGGATCATCCAGCGCCACGGCGGCAAGGTCTGGGCCACCGGCGCGCCGCGGGAAGGGGCAACCTTCTACTTCGCACTCGATTCCTGACCCTTCGCGGGGGGGCGCCCCCTTTCCCCCCGGACCTGCCCTGAAAGGGGCGAATCAAAGGGCAGCAACGCCATATTAACCGCAAAAGATGAAAGTCCTCTCTTGCATCTCCCCGCTCCCCTGCGCTATTATGTGCCGCCTCGGCCACCTCTGCCGCCATCGTCCCAAAGCATCGGCCACCTCTCACCCACACGGACGAGCCCCTCATGAAGGATATTGCCGATCTCCCCATAGTAGTCGTAGAGGATGATCCCGCCGTCCTCTCCCTCTTCGGGATCATTCTCGAAGGGCAGGGGTACCGCTCCCCCCTCCTTTTTGACAGCAGTCTGAACGCCCTCGAATTCCTCCGCACCGGAGATGCCGCGGCGATCATCCTCGACCTTTTCCTGCCGGACATGTCAGGTCTCGACCTTCTGCGTTACGTCAGCTCCCGGCTGGCCCACATCCCCGTTATCATCGTCTCCGGCAACAGCCAGATCGACACCGCCATAGACTGCATGAAGCTCGGCGCCGTCGACTACCTCAGGAAGCCGTTCACCGGGACGCAGATCGCAGCAAGCCTCACCCGCGCCCTCGCTCTCAGGCCCGGGAGGGGAGAGAGCGAGATCCCGTCCCCCGTCGGAGGGGAGCCCCTATTCCCGCCACCCGAGGGGGTACCGGAGCGGCTGCGCAAGGCGGCGGCGTTCATGGAGGAGAACCTCGCACGCCCCCTCTACCTGGAGGGGATCGCCCGGCAGGCGTGCCTCAGCAAGTTCCACTTCTGCAGGGAATTCAAGAAATTCTACGGCATGAGCCCCATGCACTTCATGCTCCGGCGGCGCATAGCCCTGGCGACCTCTCTTTTGGACGGTGATAGCGCAGCGATCTCGGAGGTCGCCATACAGTGCGGCTTCAGCGACCAGAGCGAATTCACCAAGTGGTTCAAGAAGGCGACCGGTGTGACCCCTTCCCGCTACCGCAATGCCCGAAAAAGATGCCAAACGCTCCTCCCTCCACGCTGAATAGCACAAAATCCCTAAATTTGAGCAAAATTTCACAAGATGCAGTTACCGTATACCTGTTATAACTTTCGTGGTTAAGCATCCATGCGGCCCCAGCCGCCGACGACTGTCCCGGTCCATTCCCAAGCGGAAGAGGTCTACATGTTGCCGTTCGATCACTCGAGTCCCGCCATCTCCCTCCTCTATGTCGAGGACGACCCCTATGCCAGAGAAAAGGTAGTCGATGCCCTGACCCGGAACTTTCCCGGCCTCACCGTGTACCCCGCGGAAGACGGCGCGGCGGGGCTCAAGCTCTGCCGGGAGCTGCGCCCCGAAATCGTCCTCACCGACATAGAGATGCCCGCCCTCGATGGGATAGAGATGGCCCGGGAAATCCTCTCCTTCGCCCCCGGGACCCGCGTCATCATCATCTCCAGCCACAGCAAGACAGACTATCTCTTCGAGACGATGCGCCTGGGGATACGGCACTACCTCACGAAGCCGCTCGATTTCCGCCACCTCTTCAACGCGGTCGGCGAATGCCTCTCGGCGGTGCAGTTGGAAAGACAGGTCCGGCGCCAGGAGGAGTGCATCCGCGTCCTCTCGCAGGTAGTAGAACAGAACTCCCGGATGGTGGCGGTCAGCGACAGGGAAGGGAAGATCGTCTATGTGAACGACACCTTCTGCAAGACCGCCGAGCAGGGCGCCCAGGAAATCCTCGGGAAGGGGTTGCAGGAGCTCTCCCCCCTCGACCCGGAGCGCTTCCGGGAGGTGTGGAAGGCGGTGAGCTCCGGCGCGGAGTGGCACGGCGAGTGGACACGCAGCAGAAAGAGCGGCGAGGTCTCGTGGGAACTGGCCTCCATATCCCCCCTTTTCGACAGCGACAAGTCGATCTGCCACTTCGTGACCATAGCGGAGGACATCACCGCCAGGAAAAAGAGGCAGGAGGAGCTGGAGCGGGTCCAGAGACTGGAATCGCTCGGGGCGGTGGCGGGAGGGATCGCCCACGACTTCAACAACATCCTCACCGGGATTCTCGGGAATATCTCCTTTGCGCAGGCGCTGGCAGGGGATAACCATGCGGTGCGGCCCGCCCTCGAGGACGCAGAGAAGGCTTCGCTGCGCGCGGCCGACCTCGCCCGCCAGCTCCTCACCTTCGCCAACGGCGGGAAGCCGGTGAAGAAGCGGGTATCGGTGCGGCATCTTCTCGAACAGGCGATCTCCCTCGCCCTCGGCGGCTCCTCGGTGCGATGGGAGCTGCAGCTCACCGACGAAGTCGACGGGGTGGAGGTCGACCCGGCCCAGATACAGCAGGCCTTCCGGAACATCCTGGTAAACGCGGTGGAGGCGAACCCGGGAGGAGAGATCGTGGTGAACGCCGGAAACATCTCCCTCCCCCCCGGAAACGCGCCCGAGCTCCCCGCCGGCAGCTACGTGCGGATCTCTTTCTCGGACCGCGGCTGCGGCATTCCGGAAAAGGAACAGCAGCGCATCTTTGACCCATATTTCACCACCAAGCCGGGAGGGACGGGACTCGGGCTCACCTCGGCGCACTCCATCGTCATGAGGCACGGCGGGCACATAGCGGTGGACTCCTCCCCCGCCCGGGGAACGACCTTCACCTGCTACCTCCCCTCCACGGGGACGGCGTACGCGCCGGCGGAATCAAAGCCCAGGAAAGAGGGGGCCCAAGCCGCCGGCGGGGCGGTCCTTGTCATGGACGACGAGAGCGTCGTGCGCAAGGTGACGGGGAAGATGCTCCAGTGCCTCGGCTACGAGGTGACGACCTGCAACAACGGCGAGGAGGCGATAGAGCTGTACCGCAAGGCGCAAGGGGCCGGGGACCGGTACAAGGCGGTCATAATGGACCTCACCGTGATGGGCGGAATGGGAGGGAAAGAAGCAGCGGAGCACATCCTGAGGCTCGACCCGGAGGCCCGCCTGGTGGTTTCCAGCGGGTACTTCGACGATCCGGTCCTCGCCGACTATCGCGAACACGGCTTCTGCGCCGTCCTGCCGAAGCCTTATAAGAGCTCCGATCTGGCGGAAGTAATCAACAACCTGGACGAGGCCGCAGCCCGCGACGGTGGCTGACCATTCCCACCCCCGCCAAAAAAATCTCTCAGAGATACTACTTGCGGTCTCTTTTTCAACAGCTGTTCACACACTGCAGTTCAAATCTTGCACAGGAGGGAGGGTACCTTCCCTCCCCCCACGCACATTCCTCTTTTTAATGAGCCACTTACAGGGGCCATCCTTCCGTCCGCCCTTGGCATGCATGTTGCCAAACTCGAGCTCAAAGATCACCGGGTGATGGCGGCGCAGCCGGTCCACCGCGGCGAGCAGCGGCAGGAATCGCCGGAGCGACGGCGAAAGGGGGGAGTTATGGAGCCTTTGGTATTGGCAAGTGTGGGAGTGGTTCTCTTCTGCGGTTATCGCACAGTGATGGAGATCGTTGCCGACATGGTGAGCGAGGGTACGTGGGAGGCGATGCAGGGGGAGCTGCGACAAAGGCTCACCGCCGTCACGGGCGCCGTCGAGCGGCTGCACCGCGCGCGGGCGCGAAAGGCTCCGTATTACGGCAATTTCTTCCTCGAAGGACGCGCCCCCCGTCCCCGCACCGTTCTGCTGAAGCGTCACGCCTGATGCTGCGGACGGATTAATTTCCGCGGAAGGGTTGCGTTGTTGGGCGATATACATTAAGCTTCCGGCGCTATGGTCCAGCGTCGCCCGCGACATAAAAGGGGATGGGCCCTCACCTCCCTCCTCATAGTCCTTTGCCTCGTCTTTTCCGCGATCCGCACGACAGACCTCTCGCCCCCCGGGCAGCCGAAGCCGACCCGGCGGGCGGTGCTCGAGACGAAGATCAAGGAGTCGGCGGGAAGCGCGAAGAAATTCTTCACCGACGTCTCCCCCCTCCCCTGCAGTGCCGCCCTCTCTCCCCCCTTCTGGTACACCACGGGGCGCACCAGCACCGAAATCCCGTCGCTGCACCACCCCCCCCTGTTCCCCCACGCATCCCGCGCCCCTCCCGCTTCGACAGGCTGACCGGTCACTGCATCCGGCTGCAGATGCTGCAGTCCGGGCCCACCTTGCGTCTACTGTTGAAATACTGGAGGAAAAAAATGAACGCTACCTCGAAATGGCTCCTGCCCTTTCTTCTTGTCGGGACCTTTACCTATGCCGGCTGCGCCAAGGAGGAAGTGGTGAAGAAGGACGAGCCGCTGGCACCCGCCGCAGCCGTCAAACCCGCCCCGGCCGCGGGAGTGAAAGCCGCGCCGGCAACCGTAAAGGCGGCGCCGGCAGCAGAACCGATTGCGCCCCTCTCCGGCGGAGAGCTGAAGGAGTCGGCAGCGAAGAAAGAGAGTGCAGTCAGTGAGACGAGCCTGCAGCGTAACCTTGAGACGATCTACTTCGGGTTCGACTCGTCGACGCTGAGCGCGGAAGCGAGCGCTGCACTGGTGAAGAACGTGGAGATCATGAAAAAGAACCCGGAGCGGAAGGTGCGCGTGGAAGGCTACTGCGACGAGAGGGGCTCCGACGAGTACAATCTCGCGCTCGGAGAGCGCCGCGCGCAGGGGGCGGCGGGGTACCTCGCTACGCTGGGGATCCCCCGCGAGCGCCTCTCCGTCCTGAGCTACGGCAACGAGAAGCCGGCGGATCCGGGGCACGACGAGACCGCCTGGGCGAAGAATCGCAGGGACGAGTTCGTCTTTGCGAAGTAGATAGCTGTCACGGAAGGGGCCGCGCGGTCCCTTCCTTTTTTTGCAGGGCCAGCTGGTTGGCCTGCTCCTGTCTCTTCATGGCAAGGTAGTCCGGCTTGTCCATCTCCTTCAGCTGCCGGGGGTAGCGCACCGTGAGGTCGTACCACCGCGATGTACGCTGCTCGAAGCGCTGCCCCTCCGGAAAGCTCAGCGTGTCGAGGTAGCTCTGCACGGCCAGATAGTAACGGACCGCGTTTCGCTCTATCGCCCCCCTCACCCCCCCGACGAACCCCTTCCCTCCCCCCGCCAGGCTGAAGCCGACCTTGTCCCGCCCGATCGTGGCGAAGTAGCTCTTCATCGCCATGCGGGTCATGGAGCCGTACCCGTAGGTGTAGCTGAAGTGAACGAAAGAGTGCCCCTCCGGGAGGGGCGCCGCTTCCAGACGCATGCGGTGGTTCTTCGTATGCAGCGGCCCCTCGTCCGCGGAGAGGAGGAGCTGGAGGTAGTTCGGCTCCTGGGAGGGGGCCTGGAACTTCAAGCGGAGCGGGTATGCATCCGACGCAGGCTGATAGTACTTTCTCCCGCTGTACAGCGTGAGGTACCACTGGTCCCCGCTCTTGCGGTAGGTGCACGCCTTGATGTTTATGTGCAGCGAGGTGATGTCGCACCAGTTCGACGGCGACTGCAGCGCGTCGCGCAAGGCGGAGAAGGGGTGGTGAAAGACGCCGTACATATCGACCCGCAGCGAGTCCCCCGCCTCGGCGGACTCGAGGTATATGGGGGCGCCAAGGTAGCTCTTTTCCAGCTTCGACTGCAGGGCCGGGTACTTTGCCAGAAGCGCCTGCTCCCCCCCCGGATCGGCGATCACTCCCCCTGCCGCCGCAAAAACGAGGAGGGTCGAAAGTAAGAGGAACCCGCACCAGCGCACGATGGAGTACTTTCCGCTCATATTGTCACGCCTCTCGATCCCGGTTGGCCGACCTTCGGTCTCTGTTCCGCCACCCCCGCTTCTGCTAATAACTATAAACCTTTTCAACGCGCCCCGACCGCTACAACGGGGAGGCGGACCTGCCGTGCGTGAAACGTGAAAGAGCCGATCCGCACAGGAGGATAAAACAGTAAATATTTGAATTTACAGGATGTTTTACGGAGCCCCTTCTTGACAATAGGGCTGCCGGTGTTAAATTTTTTAACATGCGACGCAAACAGAAACTCGGAGATGCGCCCCCGCCCGGGTAGTGACCAAAGGAAGATTTCGAACGACAGCCGGGATGCTGCTGCTCACCCGTGGCATCTTTATGACCGGTTACCTCTCTGCGCGGGGACGTCAGGGATTGGAGGCTTCCATGAAAGTATTCGCACTACTTGCAGTTTCACTTTTCGTTAGCGGCACCGCCATGGCACAGGACAACTGGCGCGATGCCGAGGACGTCTTCCGCACCACCGGGAAGATGCTCGACAGCAAGACGGTGGAGTTCAGCATTCCTCGCTCGGACCAGACGGTCATGAAGGGAGACACGAAGCTCGCGCCGGAGTTCGGCCTCGCCACACACATCAAGTTTACCGGCACCCCTGAAAAGGCAATGATGGCCGCCGACCTGGTGCTCCTGGAGAAAGAGGTGACCCCGGTGGTGACCCAGCTGCAGGCCCAGCGGCTGGAAATAACCGCCCTGCACAACCACCTTTTCGGCACGGACCCCAACGTCCTCTTCCTGCACGTCTCGGGCTCCGGCACCGCGAAGGCGCTGGCCACGAGCCTGAAGGCCGCCCTTTCCCAGACGGCTACCCCGCTGGGGAGTGCGGCGGCGGCGAAGAGCACGACTGTCGCGGCGCAATGGACGACGGTTCAGGGGGTGCTCGGGCAGAAGGGTGAACAGAAAGGGGACGTATTCGAGGTAATGGTCCCAAGGAAGGACAAGGTCACCGAGAAGGGGAAGGCAGTACCGCCGTTTTTCGGGGCAGCGCACCACTTCTTCTTCCAGAAGGCGGGTGACAAGGTCGCCACCACCGGCGAGTTCGTCCTGCTGGACAAGGAGGTGAACCAGGCGATCAAGGTCCTGAACGGCGGCAAATTCGACATCACCGCGCTGCACAACCACCAGCTCTTTGACAACCCGCGACTCTTCTATCTCCACTTCTGGGCGACGGACAGCCCCGACGCCGTTGCGCGGACGTTGCGGCGCGTGCTGGACATGACCGCTGGCGGTGTGTCGGCCACTACTCCTTCCACGACCCGGGGGACGCCCGGCACCACCACGACCCCGAGCGGCGCAACTGGCGGCACCACAACATCCCCGAGCAGCGGGACTACCACCACTCCTTCCACCAGCACGGGGAGCGGACGGACGACGACCACCCCCTCCACCGGTACGGGTACCGGCGGAACGACGACGGCGCCTGGCACCACGACGGCGCCTGGCACCACGACGGCGCCTGGCACCACGACGCCCCCCCCCAGCAAGGGCAGCACGACCACACCGAGCGGCACTACCTTGCCAGGGGGCACCCCGCCGATCCCGAGCGCTACCACCCCGAAACGCTAGAGGCACGCTGTGCGGCACCTGTTTTTCTTGCCGTACCTGAGGGAGAAAGCGAGTGCTCCCTCACTTTCCACGACACAGGAGTCCGGCCCCACCCTCTCCGGAGCCGGACTCCGGCTGCAATTTGTGGGGTATACTGAGGGCAGTGAAGTCTTTTTGCAGGAGCTGCGATGAACTGCACTGACCTCTCATCCCACGTAGCAGATCCGGAACGGCTCGCGGCGCTCCGGTCCGTAGCGCTCCTGGACACCCCCACCGAGGAGGCGTTCGACAGGCTGACCCAGCTCGCCGCCCGCTTTCTGGACGCGCCTGTAGCGCTCGTGTCCCTCATCGATGCAGACAGGCAGTTCTTCAAGAGCTGTCTCGGGCTTCCGGAGCCGTGGCTCTCCCGGCGCGAGACCCCCCTCTCCCACTCCTTCTGCCAGCACAACCGCATCGCGAAGCAGCCCCTCCTGGTGGAGGATGCCCGCAGGCACCCGCTCTTCAAGGACAACCCCGCCATTGAGGATCTGCATGTCGTCGCGTACCTCGGGATGCCCCTCGTCACCACCGACGGCTACGTCCTCGGATCGTTCTGCGTCATCGACACGGAGCCGAGGCAGTGGACAAAGGAAGATATCCTCGTCGTGGCTGACCTGGCGGATGCGGTGATGACGGAGATCCAGCTGCGCACGGAGATAAAGACGAGGCTCCAGGTCGAGGAGAGACTGAGAACGCAGAATGAGGCGCTGCGCACGGCGTACGAGGAGCTGGAAAGGGAGACGGCGAAGCGCCTGCGCGCCCTCGAGGAGCTCAGGCAGAGAGATGCCCTCCTTATCCAGCAAAACCGCCTCGCGGCCATGGGGGAGATGCTCTCAAACATCGCCCACCAGTGGCGCCAGCCCCTCAACATGCTCGCCCTGCGAGCCCAGGAACTCCCCATGACGTACAAGCTCGGGGAGTTCAGCGCCGAGTACCTCGAGGAGAACGTCCAGAAGATGATGGAAGCGATAGAGCACATGTCCGACACCATCGACAACTTCCGCAACTTCTTCAGCCTCGGGAAGGAAAAGGTGGAGTTCAGCGTCATGGAGACGGTGCAAAAAACCCTCTCCCTCCTCGATGCGACCCTGAAGCAGGCCCACATAACGGTGGAGATATTCGCAGTGACCGACCCCGTCGTCAGCGGCTACCCGAAGGAGTTCTCGCAGGTGCTCCTCAATATCATCATTAACTCGAGGGACGCCTTCCAGGCGCAGAAGATCACCTCCCCCGCGATCTCCATCGAGATCGGCAACGACGACGCGCGCGCCATCATCACCATAACCGACAACGCCGGCGGCATTCCGGAAGAGGTCATCGGCAAGGTCTTCGATCCCTACTTCACCACGAAGGGACCCGAGAAGGGGACGGGGATCGGGCTGTACATGTCCAAGATGATCGTGGAAAGAAACCTCGGCGGCACCCTCACGGTGAGGAACGTGCAGGAAGGTGCCCAGTTCCGGATCGAGATGTAGGAAAACAGAGGCACCCTTCCCTGTTAAAGAAATTACCCTCCTCAAGAAATCCTTTGTATACCCGATAAGGGAATCAGTCAGATACAGCCGTTCGCCCCTTCGGCGGATGCCACCCATACCAGGGGGGTCGCTCCGCCTCGCGGAGGAAGGGGAACGCTTCAGCCTCCGCCGCCCCCAGTCCCGAAAACGCAGTGAGGAATCATGAAACGAGTAGCCTTCCACGAACTGGTGGAGATAGCAGAGGTCCGCCGCATGCTGGAAGCGCACCAGCAGCTCACCGGAACGGTCTCTGCCATCGTAGACACCGACGGGAACATCCTCGTCGCCGCCGGGTGGCAGGACGTCTGCACCAGATTCCACAGGGCCAATCCGAGGACGGCCTGGCGCTGCCAGCAAAGCGATGCCTACCTGAAGGAGCACCTCGGCACCGGCTCGGAGGAATACCTCGACTACCGCTGCCTAAACGGGCTGCGCGACGTCGCCATGCCGATCGTCATCTCCGGCGAGCACCTCGCCACCTTCTTCACAGGCCAGTTCTTCTACGAGGACGAAAAGCCGGATGAGGATTTTTTCCGCCAGCAGGCCCGTGAATTCGCCTTCGACGAGGAGGAGTACCTCGACGCGGTGCGTCGCGCCCCGGTCTTTACCAGGGAGCAGGTGAGCCACACCATGCGCTACTTCCGCAGCCTGGTGCACCTGCTCGCCAACATGGGGCTAAAGAACCTGCACCTCGCCCAGGAGGTGCAGGAACGCCAGCACGCCGAAGCGGCGCTGCGCCGGACCGAGACGGTGCTGCGCAGCATTTTCGACACCATACCGGACCAGCTCTCCCTCATCGACAGGGAGTACCGCACCATCCACTCCAACCGGCCGGGGCGGCTGGAAAGGGCGGATAGGGGGGAGGCGGATCAGTGCCACGACTTCTACTTCGGCATCGGGGAGCCGTGCAACAACTGCCATGTCGCGAAGGCCTTCGAGACCGGGGAGCGCGTCGTGACCGAAAAGAGGAACCCGCGCATGGGGCACATCGAGGTCCGTGCCTACCCCGTCTTCGACGAATCGGGAGAGGTGGCGACGGTCGTCGAGCATATCCGCGACATCAACGAGCGCAGGCGCATCGACGAGGCGCTGCGGGAGAGCGAACAGAGGCTGCGCACCACCATCCACGGCTCCGCCATCCCCATCTTCGTTGTCGGCAGCGACAGGAAGGTGATCCACTGGAATCGGGCGCTGGAACAGCTGACAGGGATCAGCGAGGCCGATGTGGTGGGAACCGACCGGGCGTGGAGCGCGTTCCACGACACGGAGCGCCCTCTCCTGGCGGACCTCCTGGCGACGGGGAAAAGCGATGAGATATCGCGCTGGTACGGGACCTTCTGCGACAAGTCGAAACTGATCGCCGAGGCGTACGAGTCCACCGGCTTCTCCACGAAGGTTCCGGGGGGTGGGAAGTGGCTGCACTTCACAGCTGCTGCGCTGCGGGACACCAGGGGAAAGCTGATCGGCGCCATCGAAACGATCGAGGACATAACGGAGCGGAAGGAGGCGGAGGAGAAGTGGCGCTCCCTCTACAACAACCTCCCGGGGGGGAGCTACACGGTCAACGAGAACCGGATCATCGAGGACGTGAACGACCTGGTCTGCACCATCACCGGCTTCAGCCGCGACGAGCTGGTGGGAAAGCCGTGCGGCGTGATCTGCAGCAACGCGCAAGGGGGGTGCCACTTTCTCGATCACGGCGTCGAGCACCTCGACAACAAGGAGATACTCCTGCGGGGGAAGGACGGGCGGTACATCCCCATCATCAAGAGCGCGCGGCGCATCGTCACCGGAAAGAGGCTGATGGTGGTGGAGAACTTCCAGGACATCACGGAGCAAAAACGACTGGAAGAGCAGTTGCGGCACTCGCAAAAGATGGAGGCGATCGGGCAGATGGCCGGCGGCGTCGCGCACGACTTCAACAACATCCTCACCGTCATCCTCGGAAACGCAAACCTCCTGCAGATGAAGACGGAAGAGAACGAGCCGCTGCTAAGACATCTGGACCAGATAGTGAAGTCCGCCGAAAAGGCCACCCACCTCACCCATAGCCTGCTGGCCTTCAGCCGGAAGCACGTGGTTCGACTGACCGCAGGGAGCGTGAACGATATCGTGCGGAAGGCGGAGAACCTCCTTTCGAGGCTCATCCCGGAGGACATCGAGCTTCGCTTTGTCACCGGCGGAGACTTCCAGGTGAAGGCGGACTCGGTGCAGATCGAGCAGGTCATCATGAATCTGGTGACGAACGCCCGTGACGCCATGCCTGCCGGTGGGATGATCACCGTAGGCACCGACGAGGTGGAACTCGATCCCGATGCGGCACGGATGAAGGGAATGGTGGAGGGGGGGAGATACGTGCGGATCTCCGTTTCGGACAACGGCATCGGGATCCCTGCAGACCTGCACCAGAGGATCTTCGAGCCATTTTTCACCACAAAGGAGACCGGTAAGGGGACGGGTCTCGGCCTCTCCATCGTGTACGGCATCGTAAAGCAGCACAACGGCTACATAGACGTGCACAGCGAGCCCGGAAAGGGGACCGTGATGGAGGTGTGCCTCCCGTCGGTAGCGGAAACGGTTCCGCGGCAGGAAAGGACCGAGAGTGAGCCGCCGCGCGGGCATGAGACGGTCCTTCTCGCGGAGGACGAGCCGATGGTGAGAGAGCTAACCCGGTCGATACTGGAGGCATCGGGGTACCGCGTCCTGGAGGCGGTCGACGGGCTCGATGCGCTGGAGAAGTTCCAGGCCGACGGCGACAAGATCCACCTGCTTCTTTTCGACGTGATCATGCCGCGCATGAACGGGAAGAAGGCGTACGACGAGATCCGGAAGGTGCGCCCCGACGTCGCCGCACTCTTCATGAGCGGTTACACCGGGGACTTCCTGAGCAGCAAAAGGGGGATAGATGAGGACTTCAACTTCATCTCCAAGCCCCTCACCCGGAGCACCTTGCTGCACAAGGTGCGTGAGGTCCTCGAGACGGGCACACCGGTTCCGGCAAAGGCCTGATTCACCAGGCGATCTTCACCTGCACCTTTCCGAAGGGGACGCCGTCGATGCGCAGATCGTCGCGGCTCCCTTCGTAGAAGACGAATCTCCTGGCGAAGGCATACCCTCCCGCGAATCCTGCCTTCACGGAGCGGGAGAGTGCCATATCGACTCCGGCCACGGCGCGGAAGTCGCGGTAGCTTATGATCTTCGCGCCGACTGAGTCGTCGTGCAGCCGGTACTCCCCCCGCCCGCTCTCCACCCCAGCATAACACTCCACACCGTTTGTTCTGTACATGACCCCCGTGCGCGGAAACCCGGCAGCAAATACCAGCCGATCGGAAGGCATATAGAGCACCCCCAGGATAGGGAGGACGGGGTAGGCGTGTGCTCCGCCCGTGAAGATGATCCCTCCGAGGAGGGTGAGGGTCCTTGAGCGCTGGTAGCGCGCGTTGAAGGAGACGGGGACCCGGACATCGTCCGTACCGATCCCGTTGAAATCGCTGCTTAACCCCGGGGAGATCCTGATCCCCAGGGTGAGGCTGTCGGAGGTACGGTACTCGCCGCCGAGGTAGATGGAGAGCGCGTGCAGCGCGTCGGGGAGATGGGCGGAGGCGGGCGCATCGATGAGTTGCGTGGAGTAGCGGACCCCGCCGGAGAGCTCCAGGCGGGAGTTCAAAGGGAACCTCCTGCCGATCCCCGCACGGACCTCTGTCATGGAGAGGTCATCGCCAGCTCCGCGCATTGCGCTGGAGGGGAGAAAGGTTATCTCCGCCGAGGCATCCCACACGGAAGGGTTCGGCTTTTCCGCGAGGGTCACGACATCGCCGTGCTCTTTTTCGGTGTCCCGAATTTCCTGGGCTCTGGCCAGCGGAGAAAAGGAGATGATGAAGAGAAGGGTCGACAGGGGAAGAAGGAGGCGGTTCAGCATGTAGTCCTCTCGGCTGCGAAGGTTGAAGGCTCTGGCGGGTACCTCGGGGGGCCACCCCCGCCCTCGGCGGCTGGGCGATAAGGCAAAGAAGGTGAACAAAGAGAATCGGCCTTGTCCCGCGTTCCTCCTTTGCGACAAAGGTCCACCCGGGAATTACGGGGGAGCGTGGGTACATTGCCACGAAGCACTGCATAAGGCCTAGTGTTCCCCCCTTTGCGAAGGGGGGCAGGGGGGATTTGATCTTCAAGTCTCCTCCAGAACCGCAGCCCGTTTGACCGTACATCTCGGTCGTCGAACCGCAGTGCTGCGGATCAACGACATACGCTCCACCAGTTTTCTGCAAAGTGAAAATCTAAAAAAGTTGCTTGAGATCACAGCAGTTGCTCACTTGCAGGAGGGTCCTGGCCAAGTCAAATCCCCCCTGTCCCCCCTTCGCAAAGGGGGGGACGCGAGGCCTCGTGCGCCCCTTCCTTGGAACATACTGCGGCTTCCCCGGAATTCTCGGAAGAACCTTCGCAAAGGGGGGGACGTTGGGCCTTCTGCAGTGCTACGTGGCAATGTACCCACGCTCCCCCGGAATTCCCGATGGACCTTCGCAAAGGGAGGCCGTGATGGCCCCGCCTACTCCGGTTCCTGAGATTCCCTGGTGAGCCTGCATCAACATAAAAAAGGCCTCCGTTTCGGAGGCCGGTGCAGCTCTTTATATCAAGAAATTTCACTTAAGCTACTACTTGGAGTCGGTGGATCCGGTCTGGTGGGCGAGCTCCCGCTTGCTGGTGATCCCCTTTGCGAGCCCGAACATCATCAGGAGTGCAGGGATCACCTGTGCAACGACGATGAGGGCGCAGAAACCGAGGAACGCCCAGACGAAGATTCCGCTGTCGTCTTGACGGCCGGTGGCGGCGAAGGCGTTGGTGACGGTGCCGAACAGGGTGGCGAAGGTAATGGCTTTCTTCATGACATCCTCCTATGGTTAAAACGCGGGACAAAATCCCTTGAGCTGCGTGGCAAAGGCGCACCTTACTGCCTGCCGTATCTCTTCCCACCCTTCCCTGCCGAGAGGCTTCAGGGCATGATAGAAGATCCCATGGTTGCGCACCTGGCGGATCAACGACAGGGGCGCGTTTCCTGACATAAATATGATGCTCAGCTTCTTGTTGCACTGCTTCAAGACCGGTATCAGGTCGGCTATGGTGGAATCATCAACCTCATCCCCGAGGAGCACCACCTGCGCGCGCTCCTTTACCACGAGATACAGAGCCTGTGCCGCTGAGCCGGTGACGCTGACGTGGTACCCCTCCTCCATCAGGAGATCCGCCAGCATTTTCGTGGCGTTCTTATCCTTGTCGACCACCAGAATATCGAGCATACCCCCCTCCCAAGCGCCCACGGCAGCGCTACTTCTTCGGCTCCGGAGCCGCACTCGAAAAGAGTCCCTTCAGCATCCCGCCCAGAAGCACGAGTGCCGGAACGAACTGGAAAACAATGACGAGTGCCGCGAAACCAAAGAAGGCGCTCATCAGCAGGCCGTTACCGGAGCCGCCGTCACCTGTGGCAAAGGCGGGGGTCGCCGCTGCTATAATGACCGCCAGGCTTTTCATGATGTTTTTCATGGCATCCTCCCCTGAAGCAGGTTTGCATCTCACTCTTCCTAACGCAACTGTCGGGCCAACTTTTCAGGCAGGAGAAGATTCTTATAAACTGCCGTTATCGTTGCGTTTATCTTTGGCGCATGTCATCCAGGACAGAGTCGGGTGTATACGAAAAATATACGGGGAGAATGGCACCTCAGGGACACGCAAAGGCGAGAAGGCGCTTTCACCGCCGTCATTCCGCATAGTTACAAAAGTTCCTTTCATGTATAAAAAAATATGCCTTCGGGAATTTATAGGTGCCACCTGATGGAGGGGGGGCGCGGCTTCATTCCAGCGAGGCAGAAAGGGGTGCTGCTATCTTTTCCAGGGAGGTCCGTTCCGCTTTCACTCCGATTGCACCTTCCACGACCGCTGCCAAAAGCATAAGAAGCGCCGCGCCGAGGTACCCGTAGAAGACCCCCTGCCGCGACCCGGTCCCGATCAGGGTGCCAAAAAGCCACGGAGCGACGACTCCTCCGGCGGCTGTGCCGATGGCAAAAAAGAAGGCGATGGCGAATGCCCTCGTTTCCAGCGGGAAGATCTCGCTGACTGTCAGGTATGCCGAACTGGCGGCCGGGGAGGCGAAGAAGAAGATGACCGTCCACATGGCGGTCTGGGAAAAGGGGGTGAGGGCGGCGATGTTGAAGAGGTAGCCGGTGACGGCAAGGAGGAGCGCTGAGATGGTGTAGGTCGCAGCTATCATCTGCCGCCGCCCGATCGTGTCGAAGAAGATCCCGAGGATGAGGGGGCCGCAGAAGTTTCCGAGGGCGAAGGGAAGAAGGTACAGCCCCGTCTGGCTCCCCGGGACGTTGTAGAAGGTGGTGAGGATCATGGCGTAGGTAAAGAAGATGGCGTTGTAGAGAAAGGCCTGCGACACCATCAGTGTCAGCCCGAGCACCGTGCGCCTCGGGTAGAGCGTGAACATGCCACGGATGATGGCGCCAAAGCCGAACCGCCGGTGCGGATGGATGGTCAGCGTTTCCTCTGCATCCTCGAGCTTTTGCCCTGTTTCCCGCTCAACCTCCGCCTCTATGCGGGCCACCATTTCCTCCGCCTCATGCAGCCTACCGTGGGTAATGAGCCAGCGGGGGCTCTCCGGCACCTTGCGACGCAGCACCAGGATGAATAGGCTAAGAGCGGCCCCGATCGCGAAGCCGACCCGCCAGCCGACATTGACCGGCAGGATGTGGGGGTCGAGCAGGATGATCGTCGAACCGGAGCCCACGGCGGCCCCGATCCAGTAGCTTCCGTTGACGATGAGATCGATGCGCCCCCGCACCCGCGCCGGGATCAGCTCGTCAATTGCCGAGTTTATGGCGGCGTACTCCCCGCCGATCCCGAGCCCCGTGATGAAGCGAAAGAGAATGAAGCTCCCGAGGTTCCAGCTGAAGGCGGAGAGGAAGACACCGGCGAAGTAGACGGCAAGGGTGATGAAAAAGAGGAGCCGCCGTCCAAGGAGGTCCGTGAGATAGCCGAAGAAAAGGGATCCTGCAACAGCGCCGACGAGGTAGAAGGAAGCGATAGTCCCGATCTGCTGGCTGGTGAAGTGGAGGGTGCCCGGATCCTGAAGGACCCCGCTGATTGCACCCTTGAGCGTCACCTCCAGCCCATCGAGGATCCAGGTGATCCCGAGGGCGATCACCACCAGCCAGTGGAACCTGCACCACGGGAGGCGGTCCATCCGTGCGGGGATCGACGTCTCTATCTGCAGGACCTCTGCCGCCCCTTTTCCCATTTCCTTTTTCACGGCTTCCGGACGCACGTCGGAACAAGCCCCCCGAAACAGTAGTACCCGTGGCAGCACCTGTCGTTCAGCGTGTTGCACGTTTCCCCCTCCTTCAGGCAAGGGTCCCATGATGGTGCAACGTCAGAATGTTGAGCTCCCGCTCCAGTAGCGATCGCCTCCCTTTCCGAGAGTAGCTCCCGAACGCCACCAACCACCTTCACATCCTCGCTGGCGCTGCTGCCGCCCGTCGACCCGCTCGGGTCGCCATGTGCTGCAGTCACTGAAAGTGAAAGGAGCAACATCATTGCGAAAAAGGTATTTGTCACCGGCATCTTTGCCTCCTCGGTCCGTCCTCCACTCCTCAAAAGAGTATAAAGCCGGACATGCTGCTTGGTTTTTCTACGAAGAGAAAAAGTAGCCTGCCCCCCCCGGTCCTCCCTCTCTCATTGACGTCACTCCGAACCCACCAGCCACTCAGTGGAACTGAATGAGGCGGTTACGCTATCTCATATCCAGCGCTTGTACCTTTTTCACTTATCCATTCACTCATGTTAATTATTCCCCCTTGACAAAGGCAAAAAACGCAGAATAGTTTAGCACTGTGACAGTGGTCTGACCTTTTGCTTGTAACTGCGATCTGCTACGCCGGTGCCTTCACGGCGTCAATTAAGTCACAATAGCCGGACGCTATGTCAGGCTGGAGGATTACGACCCTGCGTCGTCATTGCAAAGGAGGAGGTTCTATGAGAAAGCTGTCGCTTTTGTCACTGTGCATTGTCATCACTGTCGCTCTTTTGGGGATCACGGCCTCGCAGGCAGCCCGAAAAGAAACGCTCAGGATCACCTGTTGGGAAGGGTACGCTGACGCCGCCATCGTGAAGGAATACAAGGCGTTGGTGAAGGCGAAGTACGGTATCGACGTCGACGTGCAGACGCACTACCCCACCGACCAGGACGAGTTCTACCAGGCAGCGAAAAATGGTACCGCCGACCTCATCTCACCGCCAGCTGACCTCGCCAAGACCCCGCGCTTCAACTGCTTCCAGCAGGGGAACTTCCTCCTCTCGGAGGTGGATCTCAAAAACATCCCCAACGCACAGAAGATGATCCCCTTCTTCCAGGCGGACCAGTCCCTGATCCACAAGGGGAAGCGCTACGGCGTCCCGTACAACTGCGGGCCGTACGGGCTCGATTACAACACCGAGATGGTGCAGGAGCCCCCGCAGAGCTGGAACGTCCTGTGGGACCCGCAGTACAAGGGGAAGTACACCATCAACAACAACTTCTGTAAGTGCAATATCTGGATCACCGCCCTCTCGCTCGGGTACCGTTACGACCAGATCTTCGATATCGAGAAGCTCGACCGCCAGAAGGTCCAGGAGAGGCTGAACGTTCTCGCACAAAACGCCTACAGCTTCTGGGACGGCTCGGCCAAACCGGAGGAGTTCCCGAAGCTCGCGCTCGCGACGGACTGGGGTTTCGCTGCCGCGCAGGCAAACCAGAAGGGTGGCAAGTGGATGGTCGCCGCTCCCAAGGAAGGGGGCACAGCCTGGATCGACTACTGGTGCATAACGAAGGCAGCCGCAAAGGGGACGAAGAAGAAGCTCTGTGAGGAATGGATCAACCTGCAGCTTTCCCCGAAGGCCCAGGCAGCGGTCGTAAAAAAGCAGGGGGTCTCCCCCGTGGTCAATCTCGCCGAGGGTCTCGTGACCCCGACGGAGAGGACCCTGTTCCACGTGGGGGACAACGACTACTTCAAGACCGTGGCGATCTGGCAGGTCATGAGCGAGAAGACGGAGAAGGCGTACGCCGAGATGTGGGAGACGGCAAAGGCCACCAGAAAGAAATAACCTGACGCAGTGCCAGCAAAGACTGGATGAAGAGACGGAAGCCGACACACTGAGATGCACCACCTAAAATGAATCAGGAGGGGAAAATGAAGGTATCGCTTAGACTGTTCTCTTTGAGTTTCCTTGTTCTACTGGCGATCTGCATGGGGTCTGAGTCACGCGG
Organism: Geomonas sp. RF6; assembly: GCF_021044625.1. Lineage (NCBI taxonomy): Bacteria > Pseudomonadati > Thermodesulfobacteriota > Desulfuromonadia > Geobacterales > Geobacteraceae > Geomonas > Geomonas sp. RF6. The sequence continues at coordinate 428,313 of NZ_CP087999.1, forward strand.
GGAGGACCTTACCGCAGAGAAGCACCCGTCCGCAGCTGCCGAGGCTCCCAAGCCGGGGATGAAGGAGATCCCCGAAGACCTGAATGCCGATCTCAACGTCTCGTTCTACTCCAAGTACGTCTGGCGCGGCTACGAGCTCAGCAAGGACAGCCTCGTGATCTTCCCGACCGCGACCGTCGGCTACAAGGGATTCGCAGTGAACCTGTGGGCCGACATGGACACCCGCTTTTACGGCGGCCCCGACAAGGAGTTCAAGATCCAGGAAACGGACGTCACCGTCTCCTACAGCAACGCCATCGCGCCGTTGAAGCTCAACTACTCGCTGGGATGGATCTACTACAACTACCAGCCAAACAAGAACCAGGAAGTCTTTGCGACCTTCACCTTCGACACGATCCTGAAGCCGACCTTCTGCGTCTATAACGAGATAGAGATCGGGCAGGCCTGGTACTTCCTCCTCGGCCTTTCCCACAGCATCCCCGTCTACAGAGACTTCTCCCTCGACCTCGCCGCTACCGTCGCCTATCTGCACGACAAGTCCGAGCCTTCCGACTTCTCCAACTTCCACGACGGCAACCTCACCGTCGGCATGAAGATCCCGCTGAACAAGTACCTCTCGGTGTCGCCGCGGGTTCAGTACTCCTTCCCGCTCAACGAGCACGCTCGCCGCGAGATCCGCGATCTCAGCTTCACCAAAAACGACTCCGACTTCGTGTACGGAGGCCTCGTCTTCGACCTGGCGATATAGCTCACGGTGACTTTGCAGACCACATCATAAAAGGAGGCCGCACAGCATGAGACGATTACTTTTGATCACAGCGATGCTTTTCCTGGTGGTTCTCGGATTCGCGAGCACCAGCGGCGCCATCGTCATCAAGACCGTGAAACCGGGTGAGGATGTCTTCAAGTACATGACCCGGGTGAAAGGCTCTTTCGACCAGACCCTGTACCGCCAGATCATCGGCGCGTCCAACGCCTTCAAGGAAGGTGACAAGACGATCGGCGTCGCCGCCGACACCAATGCCAGCAGGGAGAACGCCCGCAAGCTCCTGGCAAACACCACCATCAAGGACCTCTCCAGCCACCCCCTTTTGAACGACAACCTGTACAAGTTCGCCAAGGATTCGGTGGACGCGGCGCAGTACGAAAAGATAAAGAACTGGCCCCTGGGCAAGATGAAAAGCTTCCTCCTCACCGCTTCCGAGACGCAGATAAAGTCGGTCATGTACGGGATGAACTGCGAGGTCGTCGGCTGCCTGCCGAAGCTCATGAGCAACAAGGAGCTGATCGCGGTGAACCGGAAGATCTTCAATCCGCTGCCGGGTACCAAGATCGGCGCCAAGGGGTACCTGAGCGCGCGCATCCAGCCTAACTCCCCGACTGACGATCCGGAAGAGATCCAGTGGCAGGTGCTGGACGGCTTCGCCTATGGGGTAGGCGACCTCGTGCTCGGCACCAATCCGGTGGACGGCACCAAAGAGCAGACCGCACGGGTCGAGACCGCGCTGAAAGAGGTGGTCGACGCCTTCCAGCTGAACGGAAAGCTCCCCTGGTGCGTGCTGGCGCACATAGACGTGCAGCGGGAGATCTACAACGAGAAACCCGAGCTCGTGAACATCATGTTCCAGAGCCTTGCCGGAACCGACGCCGCCAACAAGACCTTCGACATCACCGTCGACAAGATGGTCGACCACGCCAAGTCGCGCAAGGGACAGAAGTACGGCCTCTATTTCGAGACCGGTCAGGGCTCCGACTTCACCAACGGCGCCGCGGAAGGGGTGGACATGGTCGTCCTCGAGTCCCGCAAGTACGGGATGGCGCGCGGCCTGAAGCAGATCCTCGCCCAGGTGGAGCCCAACGGCGCCTACGTCCACCTGAACGACGTGGCCGGCTTCATCGGGCCGGAAGTGTTCAGGACGAAGGAGCAGCTGGTACGCTGCTGTCTCGAAGACATCCTGATGGGCAAACTGCAGGGGATCACCATCGGCCTCGACATCTGCTCGACGCTGCACATGTCGGTCAGCCTCGACGACCTGCAGTGGTGCCAGGACCAGATCATGGCGGCAAACCCCGCCTACCTCATGGCGCTCCCCACCCGGAACGACCCGATGCTCAGCTACCTCACCACGAGCTACCAGGACCACGTCCGGCTGCGCAGCAAGTTCGGTTACAAGGTAAACGACGTCATGTGGGACTTCTTCAAGCGCATCCAGGTCATCGACGCCAACGGCAAGCCGACGAAACACTTCGGCGACCCGGTCTGGGTGTACTACCAGTTCCAGAAGGCGAAGGGTGACACCCGCACGCAGCAGGCGATCATGGCGGAAGGGAAAAAGAAGTACAACGAGATCCAGACGACCTGGCTGAAGACCGGAAACAAGGTCCCCCTCGCATCCGGATACGGCAAGAACTATTGGGATCCCAACCCGCAGCTCGACAAGCGGGTGCGCGAGCTCTACGCCGACGCCAAGAAGGCGATCTGGTCCGAGTTCTCCCCCGAGTTTGTGAAGAAGATCCCCGACTCCGTCCAGCTCGCCACCCTCTCCAAGGACCGCGAGAACTACATCGTGCATCCGGAATCCGGCGAGAAGCTGAACCCGCAGTCGGTGGCGACGCTGGAGAAGCTGCGCGACGCGTGGCAGGGGAAAGTGCCTGACGTGCAGATCGTGGTCTCCGACGGCCTGAACGCGAACTCCATCATGGATCCGGACCATGTGTTGCCGTACATCACGGCCCTCAGGGAAGAGCTCCAGGCCTCCGGCCTCACGGTGGACAAGAACACCATCGTGATCAACAGCGGCCGCGTGCGCGCCGGGTACATGGTAGGGGACATCCTCTACGGAAAATCAGATCCCAACAAGCCGCGCGCCATTGTCCACATCATAGGGGAGCGTCCGGGCACCGGTCAGAACGCCTTCTCCGTGTACATCGCAGCTCCGAAAGGGCAAGTGTGGCAGGAGCAGAAGTGCGACCACAACATGGTGAAGGTTGTGTGCGGCATCTCCAAGCAGGCCACGAAACCGAAGGATGCGGCGAAGCAGACCGTGAAGCTCCTGAAGGGGCTTATGTCAACGTAGGCGCCTCATACCCCCAAGGAGGCAACGCACCGCCTCCTTGGGGCTTTCCCCAACCCTTTCCGTCGGCGTAACGAACCACCACACAGAATGCAGAGCTCGCCGCTATGAAAGAAGAGCAACAGTTGGCACAATCGGAGTATGCCCCTCCTGCACTGTCAAAGCCGGTGGCATCCTCTGAGCACATCGCTCCACTGTCCCAGCCGGCGGCTCCCCCGGATTACGTCACCCCTCCCCTGTCGCAGAAGATAAAGCTCTATATTGCCGCGCTCCTTTCCGTGTGCTTCTACCGCTACGGGGAGATCGGCAACATCTGCTACACCATCGGGAAAAACATCCTCGACGGCGTCATCCTGTACACCATGTTTTCCATGGCGGAGGAGCAGCTGAAAGTCGCGGCGATCCTCGGCGTGGTGGTGAAATACGCCTATCCTGGAATCAGCATGATCTCCAGCACCTGCATTTCCGGCTATATAGATCACCTGGAGGCAACCCACGACCCGAAAACGCAGATCGCGCGGCTCATCAGGGCGCAGCTCGGGGTGGCGACGGGGCAGTCGCTGGGGGCGATATGCCTGCTCCTTTGCTTCCCACCCGTATTCATGTACTTCTTCGGAGCCGTCTCCTTCAAGCCTCACCTCCTGGTGCTGATCTATCTGCTCCATCACGTGTGCGACGGCTCCGCGCAGATAGTGGAAGGAAGGACCTGGTTCAAGATCATCGAGATAAAGATTCGCAAGGGAGAGGACAAGAGGCTGTCACGGAACTTCTGGGTCATCTACACCCTCGCGCAGAACTTCCAGCTTTTGCTCGGGCAGCTCTTCATATGGGGGACGCTCGCCATGACCACGGAATTTTCCCCCAATCTGACGGCGCCGCTTCTGAGCGCGACCGTCTACACCGGCTTTCTCTGCGTCGTGGCGTCGAAATTCATACTGCCGGCCATGTACAAAATGAGGCTCTGCTCGTAGGGGCGGGGGCGCGGCTTCATATGCTCGAACTGGACGGCATCGAATTCGCCATAGACGGCACGAAGATCCTCGACGGCATCTCCGCGAGATTCGAGGGGGGGAAGATCCACGGCATCATCGGGCCGAACGGCTCCGGCAAATCGACGCTGCTGAAGACCATCTGCAGGATATGGGAGCCGCAGTCCGGGACAATCAGCATAAACGGCAGGGACAACAGGACGATATCGAGGAAGGAGCTCAGCACCCTGGTGACCCTTGTCCCGCAAAACACCTCCATCGGCTTCCCGATCTCCGTCTTCGATGTCGTCTCCATGGGGCGCAACCCGCACCTGCAGCGGTTCGAGGGGATGCGGCAAAGGGACCGGGAAATAATAGAGCGGGCGTTGCGGCAAACGGGTATCGAACCGCTGAAGGAGAGGAACATAAACGAGCTTTCCGGCGGTGAGGGACAGCTCGCCATAATCGCCCGGGCGATCGCCACGGAGGCGGAGCTGATCCTCCTCGACGAGCCGACCTCGGAGCTCGACGTGAGACACACCCTCGATATATTCGGGATCCTCGACCGTTTTCGCGAAGAGGGGAAGACGATCCTGGTAAGCATCCACGACCTGAACCTCGCGAGGAAATTCTGCGACACCATCTCGATCCTCTGCCGCGGCAGGCTCTTTTTTTCCGGCACGCCCGAGGAGGCCTTCTCGGAGGAGAACATACGGCAGGTGTTCGAGGTGAACGTGAAGGAATACAGGGTGGAGGAGACGACGTTCCTCGAGTTCGCGCGATAAAGCACAGTATCCTTACTTCCGAGGCCCCCGGGAGCGTATGCGCACCAGGCAGTGCGCGACAAACTCGCTACAAAGAACCCGGGTGCCCCCGCGCTGGAGCGTAGGCATCTTGCCTGCGATGGCGGCGCAGCCGCCACAGACCGCGCGGCTGGCGCCGCGGCTACAGGCTGGGAAGCCTGTGCTCCAGCGCGGCGCCACTGATGGTACTTAGGTATGACCGGCAGGTATTGTTGGAAACGGATGCGGTTCTGGAGGAGATATTTCGGATATGCCGGCAAAGACCAAATCCCCCCTGTCCCCCCTTCGCAAAGGGGGGGACGTTAGGCCTTCTGCAGTGCTTCGTGGCAATGTATCGACGCCTCCCCGGAAAATCCGGATGAACCTTCGCAAAGGGGGGGACGTGATGGCCTCTATCCCCCGCCATCCGGATAAACCAGCAACAAGTGCCATGGGAGCATTCCTGCTACACGCACTGCTTCTGGTCTGCTCCATCATCTTCTGCGCGACCCATTCGGAGGGAGCCGATCAGAAGGCTCCCCTCGACCTGGAGAGGCTGAGAACGGAGCTGAGCCTGGTCCGTGGGACCGGAAAGACGCAAGGGGGATGGCCGCGGGAGATCCGCTCTCCACTCAAGACCTACGACTTCAAAAGCGACACCTTCCGCCAGGAAGGACGAACGCTGCTAGTGCAGAAGAAGCCGCTACGGCTGATACCACATTCCGTCGGCGTAGCCGAGATCCTGTGGGCGATCTGCCCGCGGGAGCGCCTGGTCGCGTTCAACGAGCTCTCCGCCGACCCGGAATCCAGCTTCATTGCAGCCGAGGTGCGCCAGCGCGGACCTATCTTCCGCTCGAAGGAGACGGAACTCGTGCTCGGCTACCGCCCGGACCTCGTCTTTACCGTCTCCTATTCGAGCCCCGACTTCAAGGAGAAGCTCAGGCAGGCGCGCATACCGACCTTTGACCTCGGCTACTTCGGAACGATCGACTCCATAAAGGAGCAGATCGCCCTCATCGGCACCGTGATCGGAGAGGAAGGGAACGCCGCCGCGCTGGTGAGCCTGATAGACCGGAAGATGCGGGAACTGAAGACGAAGCTGCCGCGCAAAGGGCCGCCGGTGCGGGTGCTCTACTACGACGAGGGAGGCTACGTCCCCGGCGCCACGTCGAATTTCGACTCGATCTGCAGGATGATAGGCGCGGTCAATGTGGGGACGGAGCAGGGGATAAAGTCGTGGTCGCAGGTCGATTACGAAACGGTGCTGAAGTGGAACCCGGATGTGGTGGTCGTTCCAGCGCGGTCGAAGCTCAGGGACATCCTCATGTCCAGCCGCGTCCTCGCCCACGCCCGCGCCATCAGGAGCGGCGCCGTCTACTATGTACCCGGGGTGTATCTCCGGGCGTCGTCACAGTACATGCTCCTGAGCGCCGACTACCTCGCCGGGGTCATATACCGCCCCCCCCGCTGAAGCCGCCATGCACAGAAAGGACTTCTTCCTCTTCATAGTGCTGGTGGCCCTCATCCTCGCGGGAGGGGTCATTTCGCTGTCCTCAGGTTCGTGGTCCGTACCGGCCTCCCATGTCCCTGCGATACTCCTGGCGAAGCTCGGACTCCACGGTGGGGTGGTGAACGATGTGGAGGCGGCGATCGTCTGGGACGGGCGGCTGCCGCGCTTTCTGGTCGCGCTTCTGGTCGGCTTTTCCCTCGGTGGCGCCGGCACCGTCATGCAGGGCATTTTCAAGAACCCTATGGCCAGCCCCGGTGTCATGGGGATCGATTCGGGAGCAGCTCTCGGGGCGGTGCTCTCCATCTACCTCGGCGTCGCCTCCGATTCGCTCGTGGTGCTCCCCTGCGCCGCGATAGTTTTTTCGATCCTCACGCTGATCCTGGTCTTTGCCATCGCCACCTCCGGCGGGCGGACCTCGATCTCCACGCTGCTTCTGGCAGGGATCGCCCTGAACCTCGTCTTCGGCGCGCTGACGTCGTTCATCATCACCCTCAGCACGCGGGAGTTCGACGTCGGGCGAGTCATCGTGAACTGGCTCATGGGGGACCTCAACAACCGCTCCTGGGAGCACGTCAGTATCGTGGCCCCGACCACGCTCCTGGCGCTTCTGGGGACCCTCTTCTTCGCCAGGGACCTGAACCTCCTCATGCTCGGCGAGGAGACGGCGGCGAACCTCGGTGTCGATACCAAAAGGGCCCGCAACGCCCTCCTCCTCTTCTCCTCCGTTGAGACGGGGGGGGCCATCGCCGTCTCCGGCGTCATCGGCTTTGTGGGGCTCGTCGCGCCGCACATCATGCGCAGCCTCGTGGGGCCAGACAACCGCAAGCTCGTCTTCTTCTCGGGTCTACTCGCGGCGGTCTTCATAATCTACGCGGACCTCTTCGTCCGGCTCGTGGTGGCGGTCGACCTGAAGGTGGGGATCATCACCTCCATGCTGGGGGGGCCCTTCTTTCTCTACCTGATCATGAAACACAGAAAGCATTTCGAGTACATGTGACAGGCCGTTTGAAGGGGCCGAGAGAAAGAGAGGGAGCGGTACATGAGGGAAAACGTGGCAACAGAGGTCGAGGTGGCGGAGCTCTTCGACCAGTACGCCGAAAGGGTCGAGCAGATAAAGGCCGAGATCGCCAAGGTCGTGATCGGCCAGGAGGAGATGATCACCCTGATGATCCACACCCTCCTCTCCAGGGGGCACATCCTTCTCGAGGGGGTGCCGGGGCTTGCGAAGAGCCTCGCGGTGGAAACCTTCGCGAAAGTCATCGGCGGCAACTTCAAGCGCTTCCAGTTCACCCCTGACAAGATGCCGAGCGACATAACAGGCACCATGGTGTGGAACGAGAAGGAGAAGAAGTTCGAGTTTTACTACGGTCCGATCTTTTGCAACATCTTCCTTGCCGACGAAATAAACCGGGCCTCCCCGAAAGTGCAGTCCGCGCTGCTGCAGGCGATGCAGGAAAAGGAGGTGACGATAGAGCGCAAGCGCTACGACATCTCCCCCCCCTTCATGGTGCTGGCGACACAGAACCCGATCGAGCAGATCGGAACGTATCCGCTCGCCGAGTCGCAGGTCGACCGCTTCATGGTGAAGTACGACGTGGGATATCCGGGGAAGGACGAGGAACTGGAGCTCATCCTCAGGAAGAACACCGACTTTGACCAGCAGAAGGCGGAGATACGAAACATCCTTTCGCTCGAGGAGATAACGGCGATGCAGCAGCTCATCCACGACCAGGTCAGGGTGAGCCAGAAAGTCATGGCCTACATCCTCAACGTCTGCACCGCCACCCGTCCGCGCGAGACCTACTCCCCCCAGGATCTCGTCGCGGAGATTCACCAGTACATCCGGCTCGGTGCCTCCCCCCGCGCCTCCGAATCGCTCCTCGCGCTGGCGAAATCATTTGCCTTCGGCCAGCACCGCGACTTCGTGAATTTCGACGACGTATCAGCCTGTGCCGCACACGTGCTGAGGCACCGGATACTGCTGAACAGCACCGCGTTGTCGCAGCAGATCGACTCCGACATGCTGGTGCAGGAAATCCTCAAGATGGTTCCACCGTACTGATGCCGATGGAGAAGACGGAAAAGACACTTTTATCGAAGAAAGAGCTTCTGGAAATCTTCGTGAATCATCGGGTCGACTCTCCCTTCCCAGGTGACTGGGAGAGTGTCTTCAAGGGGCTCGGGTACGAGTTCTGGGCGCTCAGGGAGCTCGAGCCGACCGACTCCTTCAAGAACATCGACTGGAAGGCGAAGGCGAGGACGGGGAAGTTCTTCGTGCGCGATTTCCTCGCCGAGAGCTACTTCAACGTCATGATCCTTTACGACGTCAGCAGGTCGGTGCAGTTCGGGAGAAAGGAGCTGCTCCAGGCGCACATCGCCGTCTCCCTCGCCTACAGCGCGATCGCAAGCAACGACGGCTGCGGGCTGATCCTCTTTGCGGATGACATCGTGAAGTACATCCCGCCGCGCATGGGGCGGACGCACTTCATGGAGATTCTCGATGCCATCGTGCACGCGGAGCCGGTGAGGTGCGGGGGGACGAGCCTTGGGCCCGCCCTGACGAAGCTCCTGAACGAGGTGCCGGAGAGTCTGACCTTCATACTCTCCGATTTCCTGTACCCGCTCGATTTCGGCTACACCTTTCATCACGCCGCGCAGGGCAGCACAAAGCACGAGGTGAAGGCGCTCCAGGTTCTCGAGGAGTGCGAGATCGCCCTTCCGCCGGGCACGAAGGGTATCCTTCCCCTCTACGATTATGAGAGCGGCAGGACCGTGTCGCTCGACCTCACGAAGTGGCAGGCCTTCAACGACACCATGAGCCGCCAGCGGGAGGGGACGAGAACGCTCCTGGGGCGCGCGGGCATCGACCTCTTGACGGTAAGCCCGGCAGACGACTTTGGGCGGAAGATAAACAGCTTCATGAGAAGGCCCCCGTCAACCTACTAGCAGGTATGCCATGAAGAAGTGTATTGCGATCATACTGCTCATTGTTGCCATGCTGGCGCATACCCCTTTCGAAGCGTGGGCACGAAGCGCCGCGCCCTTCTCCTTTGACTCGCTCTGGTTCTACCGCGACGGCACGCGGGTGGTGCCCGAGATCGGAAAGCGCTGGGTCACCGTCGTCTTCGACTCGCGCTACCGCTCCGGCGCCGCTGATTTCCTCACCTCCGGCGAGGAGGAAGGAAACGTGATCCAGCGCAGGGCACGCGGGATGGTGAAGTCCCACAAAGCGCTCTCGAGCTACCTCTACGACCCGAACCTCGCGGAGGACGCCTGCTTTTTCAAGCTGCGCGACGGGGTGAAGCTCGACCAGATAGGGAGGCTCATCGGCGAGTTGAAAGGTGAGAGAGGGGTGCGCTACGTCCACCCCACCGTCATCATCGACAACAAGACCTTCGCCTTTTTCGACGACCTCGAACTGGAGTGGAAGACGGGAACCCCGAGGGCGCAGCGCGACTCCCTCCTGAAGGCCGCACATGTGGCGGCGGACGACAGGGATGAGAAGAGAAAGAGCTATGTCGTCGACCTAGCCGCCATCCCCTACTTCAGGGCGGTGAACCTCCTTGCCGAAGACGTGAAAGTCCTGAAGGTCGCCCCCCGCCTGGTGGAGATCAAGCCGTCCATAAGTGCCAAGCTCTCTTTTCTCATGGGGGGCGCGAACATCGGTGACAGCATCCCTTTTACCCTCACCATCGCCTTCTCCGACCGCGTAAGCATCGATCCCAGCTCCATAGCGACCCTCAACCTGAAGCCGCCGGAGCTGCAGAAGGAACTCTTCGACTGCACCTTCGATCCCTACGACTATGCAAAGGCGGTGGGGAAGAGCCCGATCATCATCACAGGACGGCTCAAGTTTTACGCGCCCGGAGAGTTCACCGTCCCGCCGGTGAAGATCAGCTACACCTGCCAGACGTGCACGAAGACTGCGAGCCGCTCGGTGAAGGCCAGCACCAACAGCACCAACAGCACCGGCAGCACCGGCTCAGGGCAGAGCAGTGCGGTACCGATGCCCCCTCCCCCGCTGCCGGACGGGATAGCTGACACCGACAGCAGCGCGCCCCCCCCCGACACCTCGACGCCGCCGGATACCCTCCCTGCCGGGAGCCCCGTTTCCAGCACTAACGCGGTCACCGGCAGTGCGGCAGACAGCAACGTGCGCTTCGTGCAGACGCAGCCGGTACTTTTCAAGGTCTCCTCCATCATCCCGGCGGAAAAATCGGAGAACAGGCTCATCGTCCCGACCGCCCCCGTATCGGTCGACTTCCGGCTCCCCGCGCTGCACCAGCGGTCCCTGCGCTACCTGTGGCTCGGCATCTTCTCCCTCGCCGGTCTTTTCCTCTGCGTCGGCTGGTTCATCTACATGCGCTACAGATTGATCCTCGAGAGGGACCGCACCAGGGAAGGGAAGAGGGACGGCATCCTCGTCGAGCAGCTGCGCACCCTGCTGCAGGAGCCGCCTTCGGCCCCTCACTGGGCGTATCTGGGTCGGGTAGGACTCTTGCTGCGCGAGTACCTGGTGGCGCTCTGCGGCGGGGACGCTAGGTTTCGGGGGGGGAGCGGCAGGCACTTCATGGAGAGGATGGGCTCGCGGCTGCCGCATGAATCGGTGGCACCGTTGACCACCATCCTTGCCGCCATCGACAACAGCGTCGCAATGGAGACGGAGCACCATCAGGATATGGAGGCCCTGCAACGCGAGATCCTGGAGGTTGTCGAAGCCACGGCGCAGCGCTCGGCGGCCCAAGGGTAGCCCGCTATGACGGTCGAGCACCCATGGGCACTCCTTCTCCTGGCACTGGTTCCGGCGGTCCTCTTCGCCCGGAGAAAGGGGGCGGCGCGGACCGGATTTTCTGCCGTGCCGGCGCTCGGCCGGGAGCTGCAGCCAGGGCCGCTCAAGAAGTATGGGCCGGACGTGCTGGCCGCAAGTGCCATGGTTCTCATCGTCCTCGCCATTGCAAACGTGCAGTACTCGAGCTACTGGCAAAAGACGTATCCGGAGTCGAAGTGGATCATGCTCGTCCAGGACCTCTCCGGCTCCATGGGCAGGCCCAGCGACGAGAGCGGCAGCATGACGCTCGGAGACGTTGCCCTGGAGGGAGCGTCGGCCTTCATCGACATGCGCAGGAAAGACGACCTCATCGGCCTCGTCGCCTTTTCCAACGTCGCGCAACTGGTGGCGCCACCCTCCTTCGACAAGGAGATCCTGAAGAAAAAGCTGGAGCTTTTGAGGAGAAAGAACGATTCCAGCGTCTTCAGGGAGCTGAGCATCGGGGGGGAAACCAACGCCTCCCACGCAGCGTGGCTTGCCACGTGCGTTTTTTTCATGCTGCTGCCCGAGGAGAGCCAGCCCTCCTACGAGCAGCTCGACAACCTGCGTTACTCGCTGATGGGTCGCGGCGATGCGGCGGCAGCGATCCCCGCCGCGCTGAAAAAGATCAACTTCGGACGCGGCATGGCCATCGTCCTTTTCACCGATGGCCGGATAGAAGCGAGCCCGGGAGGTGACGGCGCCGAAGAAGGGCTCCTCAACTTCGTCAACGTGATAGGGCTGGTGAAGCGGCTCGGCATAAAGCTCTATCTGATCGTAGTCGGAGGGGACGTCACCGCCGAGGTCCGCCAGGCTCTCGAGGGGCGCGCGGGGGAGTCTGCGGCAGGGCATATCTTCTACATGCCCCGCTCCCTGGACAGGTCGCAGATCACCGCGGTGTACAACCGCATAAACGAGATGGAGAAGAACCGGCTGCTGGTGAAGCTGGAGAAACGGAAAAAGGACACGAGGCGCCCCCTCGCGCTCACGGCTGCCGGTATTGTGGCTCTCTACTGCCTGATGCACCTCCTGCCGGCCACCAGAAAGATATAGGCGATGAAAATGAAAGAACCTGTGCGCATAGCATTGATCACTCTTTTGGCTCTCCTTTTCGTAGTGCTCGGGCTGTACAGCGCCCGCGAGTACGGCTCCGCCAGCGCGCTGGAGACGCAAAGGAGGCACCAGGAGCAGGAGCTGAAAAGAGCGGACGCCATGGAGGACGACAGTGCAGCCGCAACGGTGCTGAAGAAGCTGGCCCCGGCGCCTCCGGAGGTCGAGCTGCGCATCGTCCAGCGCCAATGGCGCATGGCGCTCGAGCTTCTCAAATACATGCAGCGGGCGCGGGTGAACGTGGAGTTGCAGAACGAGACGGCATCATACGGCACGAGACTGAAAGGGATTCTCGACGAGATGCTGGAGCGCACCGGAAGCGCGCTGGCAGATCCTTCCGCCGTGCGCCCCGACGTGTTGTGGCAGCTTTACAATGCCTCCGGATCGGCAAAGGTGCTGAGCGCACTGGTGATGCTCGAGGCCGAGCAGAATCTCGACAAAGTGCAGGGGATCATGCGCGACGCCCTCGCCGACTACAAATCGGCAATAGATGCCGTCGACAAGGCCGGTGCCCCCGCAGAGCAGAGGAACGTGCCACGCTGGAACTTCGAGGTATTGAACGGCAGGGAATACGTCCAGAAGTTCGACGTCGCCATGTCCGACACCGAGCGAAACCAGGCGCTGAAGGAAACCCTGGAAACCCTGATGCCCGAAATGGGCGGCTACGCCCCGGGCGAACCGATAGAGACAATCGTTAAGAAGTGAGAGGTCCCTCCGAGAGTTGCGGGGGCAAATTTCTGTTCCGAAAGCGCAGGCGAGGCCATCACGCCCCCCCTTTGCGAAGATCCATCCGGGAATTCCGGGGGAGCGTAGGTACATTTCCACGAAGCGCTGCACGCAAACTTACGTCCCCCCCTTTGCGAAGGGGGGACAGGGGGGATTTGCCTTTGATGTAGGCCATTTAGCACAGCCCGCTCCCTTTCTCATGAACCCGAAAAAGCAGCCTGCCCCCTTTCTGGTACCGCCATGACCGTAGAACAACCACATTACCTTTGGCTCCTCCTTGGCATCCCGATTTTCGCCATCGCCTCCTATTTCTCCTATCAAAACGCCAGCGCATGGCTGTACCGCTTCGCCCACATTAGAAAGCGCCCCCTCCCCTATCTGCTCACAACCGTTTTCCTCAGCCTCGCCCTCTGCGCCGTCATCCTCGCACTGGCAGAGCCGAAGGTCCAGTACACGAAGACCGTGTTCAACCGCAGCGGCATCGATGTCGCCATCGGCATCGACGTGTCCAAATCGATGCTCGCAGAGGATGAAGCCCTTCCCGAAGAAGACAGGAAGCTCTTTGCAGTACCAAACCGCCTGAACCGCGCCCGCTGCTGTGCCCTCAACATCATCAGCGCCCTGCGCGGCGAGCGTGCGGCTGTCTTCATGTTTGCCAGCAAAGGTGTCTCCATCGTGCCGCTGACCAACGACTACGGCTACTGCGACTACATCCTCAAGCACTTCAACGATGCCACCATCACCATTCCCGGCAGCGACCTCGGCCAGGCGATCACCACCGGACTCTCCCTCCTTGAAGGATCTCCCCGCAAGACAGTGAAAAGCATGGTGCTCATCTCCGACGGCGAAGACATAACCGGCGACTCGTCTGCGATGTATCAAGCCGCACAACGCGCAGCAGGTGAAGGAGTTGCGGTTTACACGGTTGGCACCGGGATGGGACAGGGGGTACTCATTCCGATACGAAGCGGTGCGGGGACCGGGATAGAGGGGTATTACCAGGATGAGGATGGATCGGTCCTAAAGACCCGCATGGAACCGGAGACATTGAAGGGGGTAGCCACCGCTACCGGAGGGGGATTCTTCCGCGCCGGAGAGACGCGTATCGAGGAGAGGATAGTGGATGCCATCCTGAAGCGTGCGCGGACTATGGAATACACCAAGGCAACCGAACCGGCGTGGTATCCGCTCGCCCCGGCACTCCTCGGCGCAGCGCTCCTTTTTTTCATGCTCAGCCTGATCACCGGGCGGTGAAACAAGCCCGCTACAGCTTATGCCGGAAACGCTTCGCTTATTCCGGCCTACATGCCATCTCGCTCCCCCCGATGATGACTTTGTAGGCCGGGATAAGCCGCAGGCGTTCCCGGCGGTCCATAGAGCGGTCCATTAAGCAAGCAGCCGCCAGATCTCATACGATTCGCAGCGGGGGGTAGCCGCCTTCTTCGCCGCCTTGTATCTGCTGCCACTGTGGATGCAGGTCCCGGGGGACTTGCTCGACCTGGCGATCACATTTCTCGACTTCGGATCAGGGGCGCGCTCGCCGTACCAGAATTCGCACGTCATGCAGATCGGTTCCGTGACGGGAGTCGCGAATCTCGTTCCGGGAGTAGATTTTCCGCCCGATGCCCCGACGGCGGCCACCTCCGGAGCGTCAGTCACCGCCCAGACCAGAAACATTATGAGAGCAGCGATCAGGATGCCAACGAGGAGAAGCACCTCCTCTCTGGTGAAGGCAGCCTCGTAGAGGTCAAATCCAAGACGCACTGCGGCCACTCCGGTGAAAAGGCAAGCCGCGGTGAGCGCGAAGAGACGGATACATTTCCTGAACATAATCCACCCCCTGATTACGTCATTAGAATTTTTTATCGTCACTTCACAGAGGTTCTTGAGGTTTTTCCGGCGGGGTGAATTTGTGTGCACTCAAAGGGGTGTGCGAGCCCATTAGGTTCGCCCCCTGCGAAGGGTCTTCCGGGAATTCTGGGGAACGCGCTACAAAGAATCCGGGTGCCCCCACGCTGGAGCGTAGGCATCTTGCCTGCGATGGCGGCGCAGCCGCCACAGACCGCGCGGCTGGCGCCGCGGTACAGGCTGGGAAGCCTGTGCTCCAGCGCGGCGCCACTAGTGTCCCCTCACGTCAACGGAAGCGACCGGGCTGAATTCCCGGAATTCCCGGATGAACCTTTGCGAAGGGGGGACAGGGGGATTTGCTCCTGGTTTGGCCTGTGCCTCCTTTCAATCAACCAGCAGAAACGCATACTTCCTCATCTCCTGGCCGTACTCCCTGACCACCTCGATGGAAAAACCAGCGCTTCGCACCGTTGAAAAAACATCCACACCGAGCGCCTCGGGGCAGGGGCGCGCCATCGCAGGATTGGTGCACTCCGCCCGTGTGGCGGGGCACTCATCACAAAGCCGGCACTCGTCCACGAAGAGAAGCAATGCCTTATGATGCCCCGCGAGGAAGACCTCCCGCTCCAGGGGAAGGAGAGCCAGGTTCGTCTTGCGGCTCCATTGCGTCAGTTCATGCGGCCCCACAGTCGCAGTTATCTGGAGGATCAGGACGTCGGCATATTCCGAAAACATCTCCCGGCACACGGATACAGAAGGCACATCCGGAGGACACCCGGCCTTCTTCCCGAAAAAACTGCACCCAAACATGCACTTGAAGCGGACCCATTGACGGACCTGCACATCTTTCCCGGCGATCCACCGGCATTCGGAAAATCCGTGATTGCGGGCAACGATCTCGATCTTCTCCCTGTCAATCGGCATACGACTCCCCTTTGCTCACCGTTGCTACTCAATCTATCAGCCACAGCATCAGACGTTTCAGTAGTAATGTGTGCTGGTAGAAAGTCAAGGGAGTGAGGCGCTCTGAGGATGCAGCCGCGGATCTGCGTTGCCTTCGCCGTCCCCTTTAATGTATAACTGGGCCGCCCGCTGCAGTGCCCACGCAGCGGCTATCACCGGGAGGCTCACGATGACTGACACCCTCGTTTCTCGCACCCACTCCGCATACGACTACCCGCTCATCATAAAGAATCTCCTCTTCTATCCGGTTGTGGACAACCCCGACCAGGAGATCGTGTACCGTGACCACTACCGGGGCAGCTACAGGAACCTGAGAGAGCGGATCGCCCGACTCGCGAACGCCCTCATCGCTCTCGGGGTGAACCCGGGTGACACGGTCGCTGTCATGGACTGGGACAGTCACCGCTACCTGGAGCTCTTCTTCGCGGTCCCGATGATCGGGGCTGTGCTCCACACCATCAACATCCGTCTCTCTCCGGAGCAGATCCTCTATACCATCGACCACGCCGAGGACGACGTGCTGCTGGTCAACACGGAGTTCATTCCGATCCTGGAGCAGATCCGCGGCAGGATCGACACCGTTCACTCATACGTCGCCCTCTGCGACGACGGCGTCCCTGCCGAAAGCACCGTCCCCTACTGCGGTGAATATGAGGCGCTTCTCGCCGCGGCCTCGCCCGATTTCCACTTTCCTGATTTCGACGAAGACACCCGCGCCACCACCTTTTACACCACAGGCACGACGGGATTGCCGAAGGGGGTGTATTTCAGCCATCGCCAGTTGGTGCTCCACACTATGAGCGTTCTTTCGGTGCTCGGGTCGGTGGCGCACGGCAGCTTCGGGCGCAACGACGTGTACATGCCGATGACCCCCATGTTTCACGTCCACGCCTGGGGGATTCCGTACGTCGCCACCATGCTTGGCGTCAAGCAGGTCTATCCCGGGCGCTACAGCCCGGACCTCCTGCTGCACCTGAAGGAGCAGGAAGGGGTGACTTTTTCCCACTGCGTCCCCACCATCCTCCATATGCTCCTGCAGCACCCCCACATGGAGCGGATCGACGTGAGCGACTGGAAGCTCATCATCGGCGGGGCGGCGATGTCGCGCACCCTCTGCATGGACGCGCTGAGGCGCGGCATCGACGTCTTCGCAGGCTACGGCATGTCCGAGACCTGCCCCATTCTCACCATCTCGCAGCTTACCCCCGAGATGCTGGAACTCCCCCTGGAGGAGCAGGCCGAGATCCGCTGCAGAACCGGGATTTCCATGCCCCTCGTCGACCTGCGGGTCGTTGACGAAAATATGCGGGAGCTGCCGCGCGACGGGTCCAGCACAGGCGAAGTGGTGGTGCGCGCCCCGTGGCTTACGCAAGGGTATCTTAAGGACCACAAGTTTTCCGAGCGTCTCTGGAAGGGAGGCTACCTGCACACCGGCGACCTCGCGGTGCGAGACGAACGGGGATACCTGCGCATAACGGACCGGAGCAAGGATGTCCTGAAGGTTGCTGGGGAATGGGTGTCCTCCCTCGAACTGGAGGACATCGTCGCCCACCACCCCGCCGTCGCGGAAGTGGCGGTGATCGGTCAACCGGACGCAAAGTGGGGGGAGCGCCCGCTGGCGCTGGTCGTGCTGAAGTCGGCCGAGGCGGGAAAGGTAACGGAGAAGGACGTGACGCGGCACGTGAAGGAATATGCCGACAAGGGAGTGGTAAGCAAGCAGGTGGTGCTGGTGAAGGTGCGTTTCGTCGACGCACTCGACAAGACGAGCGCGGGAAAGGTGAGCAAGGTGACCCTGCGGGAGAAATACCTGCGCTGATTCGCCGTGGGAATCATACAAAAGGGGACAGGCTACTCTATTCTCAGAAAAAGCAGCCTGCCTCCCCTTTATCACATTCCCAATGTTTCCGCTACGGCGGCGTAGACACGCTCAAGACACTTCTCGTCGAGGGTCAGAAGAGGGCCGTCGATCAGGCGCTTGTTATCTATGGCTCTGATCTGGTCGATGAGGAGATCCGAATCTTTATCAAGTCCATCACGAGCAGGAACACGCACCCTGAGCGGCTCAGCATCTTCAGCCAAGTTGGTCGTCAGGGGAATAATTATCGTCGAAGGATGGCCAGCATCAAGGAGAGCTTGATTCTGCAATATCAGCACGGGCCGAACCTTCCCCGGCTCCGTCCCGCGTCCCGGATTGAGGTTCGCGAGCCAGATTTCTCCATGCTTATAGCGTCGCATCATCTTCGAAGTTCTCGAACTCGGCATTGACGCGCATGCTTTCCCCCCTCACTTTGCAGCTGACTTCCATGAGGCGTGTCCTGCGACGTTCTGCTGCGACGGCAGCGTTCATCTGCTCCAACGCCTTCCGCACATACGCAGCACGCGGCATGCGAAGTTCCTTGGCATAGGCATCAACTTCATTCATAAGCTGATCCGGCAGGCGTAAAGAGATAGTAGACATAATGTACTCCGAAAAGTGATACAACAATGAATACTATCATTGACACCGCGCGCGAGCAAGCACCTCGTGCTTTGGTGGAGACGGATGCAATGTGGACCATTCCGCCGTTTCACCTTCTTTATGGCCCACCTCTGGTAAAGGAACCCTGTTGGAGGCGCCGCACAGTAAAAAAGGGCTGACTCCGTATGTAGAGCCAGCCCTTGTAGCCTGACAACGCCCATCTCGACCTCTCCAGGATCTCGAGGGCATTTCATTTTCGGCCCGTCCTCCTAGAAGAACCTCGCCCCCGCCTTCAGATCATTGGCAGTTATGACGATCTTCCCGCCAGCCTGGGTCGCAGGGAGGTAGCTCGGATTGCACCCGCCGACGGTGTGGGGACCGATCTGGGCGATGGCAAACTTCTGGCCGCAGTTCTTGCACTGCATCATATTCCCAGCCTGCACGTACCCCTTCTTCTCCCGGAAGCAGACGTCGCAGGTGTCGAAGGCAGTGTGAATAGCACCATCGGCACCTTTCACAATAAAGAAGCCGATCTCCTTATTGCCATTGGCGAACCTGTAGAAGTGCGCCTTTCCATCCGAAACCTTGGAGAGAGGGATCGAGACGGCTCCATTTGCTGCAGTCACCTTCTCCCCCTTTCCAAAGCCGGGGAGTTGCAGGGCAAATACTGCGCTCGCGCCGAGCAGCAGGGCTGCTGCACTCATCAAAATCTGCTTCAACACCGGTTTTTTCATATGCTTCCTCCAGATTTTCATGTGTTCCTCCCCTCCTAGTTGGCTTTTCTATTCTTGTCGCAGCAGCCACCGCCGCACCCGCCGCGACCTGCGTTCTGCGATGCATCACCCTTTCCGGCCGCCGCACGGTACTCGTCAAGGGACATGGCCTTCACGACAGTAGTGCCGTATCCCAGTCCGGTAATGGTGTCAGCGATAACTTCCGGCTTGATGGCTCCCGAATCGTACGCCGCGGTGACTCGTCCGTTGTCGACATCCACTTCGACGGCCGCAACTCCTGGCTTTTCCATCAGGGCCTTCTCAATCTTGCCTGCACAGCTCCCGCAGGAAACACCCTTGGACTTCATGATGACCACTGCGTCCGCGCCTTTTGGAGGCGTACTTTCCCCCATCGCTACTGCAGCGAAGAGCGCGAGAAGGAGCGTGAAAGAAGTCGCTCCGATTTTCACAATTCGACACATCCTGATTTTCATGTCACCACCCTGTCTCAGTTCCGGTCGAGACAACCGCCATTGCAGAAGTGCCGGAAAGCGCCCCCGCATCCTTGCCAGTCAATGCCTTGTACTGTGCCACAATCACATATGGTCTGCGGCTTTAGTACAACCTTTGTGCCAACGGTGCAGCCGTCCGGGAATGGGCGGATTGAGCCTGCTCACGGGGGGATGAGGGTGCAGCAGCGGTGGATGCCCGAAGAATATTGGGCACCGGCTGTGGGATATTCTACACCAGGTAAGGATGCGGTGGCTCCCTGATAGCGAGGGGTGAGGTTCCTGTGATCTCTACCGCCTGTCCGGCAGCGTGATCCCGTACTTTTCCATCCGGTATATGAGCACGTGTCGAGGAACCCGCAGGAACCGTGCTGCCGAGGTCTGGTTGCCGTTATTCCGCTCCAGCGCTTCCACGACCACTTCGCGCTCAAGCTGCTCGAGGGAATACCCCTCTTCCGGGAGGTTTACCACCGGCCCCGTCGCGGCTCTCCGGGTATTCACAAACTTGACCGGGAGGTCCTCGAGCGAGATGACATCGCTGCGCCGCATTATGAGGAGCCGCTCCACCGTATTTTCCAGCTCCCGCACGTTCCCGGGCCATGGGTACGCCGTCAGGGCATCGACTATGTCCTTTTCGAAAATGACGCCGCCACAGCCATGCTTGGTGGCAAAGTGCCGGATAAGGAGGGTTATGTCATCCTTACGCTCCCGCAGAGCCGGAAGGTGTATCGGAATGACGCACAATCTGTAGTAGAGGTCCTCGCGGAACGATCCATCTCTCATGCCGGCTTCCAGATCGACGTTCGTCGCGGCCACAACACGGACATCCACTTTCTGCGCCTTTGTCCCCCCTACCGCCTCAACTGTCCTCTCCTGAAGTGCACGGAGCAGCTTCGGCTGCAATGCCGGCGGCAATTCACCTACCTCGTCGAGAAAAAGCGTTCCACCGTCTGCCTGCTGGAACTTTCCAAGCCTGTCCTTTATGGCACCGGTGAATGCACCTTTGACGTGGCCGAAAAGCTCGCTCTCCAGGAGGTCACGGGGGATTGCAGCACAGTTGATCGGTACGAAAGGACCGCCACGGCGGGAACTGAGAGCGTGGATGGATCGAGCTACCAGCTCCTTTCCAGTCCCCGACTCTCCGGTAACGAGGACTGTAGCCTCCGTATCAGCCACCCGGCGAACCACCTCGAACACCTTTTCCATGGCGGCGGAAGACCCTATGATGCTCTTGAAGTCGGTCCGACCCGCGAGGTCTGCCTTTAGCTGCCTGTTCTCCTCCGTCAGACTCGTCAGTTCGAGTGCCTTGCGCACAGTCAGCTTCAGCTCGTCCCGGTTGAAAGGCTTGGTAATGTAGTCGTAGGCGCCGAGTTTCATTACCTCCACAGCGTTGTCTATGGCGCCGAAGGCTGTTATCACCAGAACCAGCGTCTCGGGGGAGGAGGCCTTCACCGCCTTCAGGACCTGTAGACCGTCCATTCCAGGCATTTTCAGGTCGGTGATGACGAGGGCCGGCTTCTCCTCTGCGAAGAGGCGCAGCCCCTGCTCGCCGGATGCAGCAGACACCACGAGGTACCTTTCCTCCTGCAGGTTGTATTCGAGTACTCGACGCAGGGAGTCATCGTCATCGATGACTAGTATCCTTTTTTTCATCATCCTCTCCATGGCCGGCATATTGAAGGCGCTTACCTGTTCGGCCCTCCAGCATCAATGTTCTTTTACCTCCAGAAGGAGATCGCTGCTCCCTTCGGACGCCCGCCCTTTCTTGTCGACAACCTGCCAACGAACTCTTACCGGCATCCCCGCCTTGAAGAGGGAAGGATCTTTAGGCTTCAGGACGGCAGCCATGTCGAAGACAGAGTGGTATATGTCGCCGTGAAAAACGGAACCGTCGGCGGCTGTCATCTGGAGCAGCTTGATGTCCACGGGGCGGTCGAAGAAGGCGTTCACCTCTCCCACGTACCTGTCACCTTTTTCCTTCATGGCAGTGACGCTCAGCAGTCGCGGGGGCGGAAGGGGAAGGACGGCACGCTGGTCCACGCGCTTTACAAGCTGGCTCAGTCTCGAGTCCTTCCCTTCGACCTGAATCCGCACCGTTTTCACCCCCTCAAACTGGGTGAAGGTCAGCACAACGGCGTTGACGAGCGCCCGGTCAGCGGCATCATCCTCCTTGGCACGCAGAACTTCGGGACTGAAATTGACGGTCACGACCCCGCTTCCCTCTTCGACGGAAAGGAGACGAGTGCCTGGCGGAAACGGCTGGAGCAGTTCCCCCTGGTAGCTCTTCAGATCGGCCATGCCGCCCATCAGTCGCTGAACCGCAACCTTCTTGAGGCTTGCCTGGTCAAAGGTGAAGAAGGGGAAAGGAACAGCCTTTGCCGGGTCTTTGGCAGACGGGAAGAAGATGACGAACGCGTAGCAGCTTCCCTTGTCCGTGGTGGGTGCCGGGCCAAAATGTTCCTCAAATGCCTTGGTGGCTGAGACGCGTACCGGCTTGGTGGGCGCCGCAGCGTCCTTCCGGGAACAGCCGGTAAGGAGCAGCATAGGGATTAGGAGGATGGAGAGAAGTCGCAGAGCCGTCATCAGTACGTGTATCCTTTTCATTACGATCCCCTCGCCTTAGATTCGACCGTTAGTCGTTACTACTTCGCGTGTACCAGAACTTCGACCGACGCGCCGTGCGTCCTCAACTGCAACTGTTGCGAATCAGCACAACCCGTACCAAAGCGTAAGGCCCTGAATGAGCTGCAACTTTCTCGTTGCAGCAGTGAGTTACTGTGGAATATTCCACAACCGTCCGTTGCATATTCTCCTGCACAAGAGGTTTGGACATCGCTACCGTCCGCGTCCCATGACCCGGCACTCCCGCTTCTGGATACAAAAATGGGAGAGGCAACCGCTGGCTGCCTCTCCCATTTCTGCATCTGAAAGTTTTTGGAGCGGGAACGCAGGAGTCGAACCTGCGGCCTCAACCCTGGTGGGGCTGTGCTCTACCACTAAACTATCCCCGCGCACATCCAGTTTGCCAAAAGGTGGCCGGCTGTCAACGGCAGGTGTGACATGCCACCTCCCCTTGCCTCGCCACCTTCGGAAACCTGTATGCCCCTCCGAAGGCCGACATCCTCACGATGGTACACTTGTAGTTGGTGCCTGCGCATTAACAAGCTGAACAAATCTTTCGCAGGCAAAGGAGTTTGCAATGTTGGCTAGAAGTATGACGATCATGACATGTGCGCTGGTGATGTTTTCGGCAACGGCGTACGCGCAGGGCGGTTTACCGGACACAGTAGTCATCGACCAGATGACCGGGATGAAAGGAAAAGCGAACGAGCAGGAAGGCGTCTACAAGGTCACCGCACCTCGTTCCGACCTGAAGGTCACCGTGGCAGGGACCAAGGTCACTCCCCCGATGGGCCTCACGTCGTGGGCAGCTTTCAAGAAGGTCGGCAACAGCACGATGGTGATGGGAGACATCGTGCTCCAGGAAGATCAGATCGACCCGGTGATGGATGCGGCCCTCAAGAGCGGTCTGCAGGTGACAGGCCTGCACAACCACTTCATTTACGACGATCCCCGCATCATGTTCATGCACATCGGGGGAACAGGGAAGGACGCCGACCTCGCCTCGGCTGTCGGCAAGGTCTTCAACGCCGTAAAGGAAACCTCTGGGGGGACGACGAAAGCCGGTGCCGACATCGACCCGGCCAGCTCGAACCTCACCACGAGCAAGCTGGAAGCGATCCTTGGCAAAGGTGAGTACAAGGACGGCGTCTTCAAGGTCACCATCGGGCGCACCACAAAGATGCACGGGCACGACGCAGGGAAGGAAATGGGGGTGAACACCTGGGCAGCCTTTGCCGGATCCGACAGCAAAGCGGTGGTGGACGGGGATTTCGCCATGCTGGAGTCGGAACTGCAACCGGTGCTGAAGGCGTTGCGCGGTGCTGGAATCAGCATCGTCGCCATCCACAACCACATGACCCTGGAGCAGCCGCGAATCATGTTCCTCCACTTCTGGGGCGTGGGGAAGGCGGAAATGCTGGCTAACGGCGTCAAGTCGGCTCTCGGCAAGACAGCTTCGCAGAAATAGGGGAAGGTGTAGCGAGCGCAGAGCACCCACGCCAATGAAGAGAGAGAACGAAGAAGAGGTCAAGGGGGAGGAGCACGGTGCCAAAGCTGTCGGGCTGTTGGAACTCACCCTCTACTTTCTGCGGCTCGGTGCCCTCGGGTTCGGAGGCCCGATAGCCCTGGCCGGCTACATGCAGCGCGACCTGATCCCCCGCGGGTGGATCACCGACAGAGAATACCAGGAGGGGCTGGCTTTTTCCCAGATGATGCCCGGTCCCCTCGCCGCACAACTCGCCATGTGGATCGGCTTCATCCGCCACGGCGTTGTCGGAGCCTCCCTCATCGGCATCGTTTTCATCCTCCCCACATTCCTCCTCGTCCTTTTGATCTCCTACCTTTACGTCGCATACCGCGGCATTTCCGTCGTCCAGGCCCTTTTCTACGGCATCGGGCCGGTCGTCATCGCCATAGTGGCGCTCTCGGCCCTGCGCATCGCCAAGAAGACGGTGGGGAGGGACTGGCGCCTCTGGCTGATTTTTGCCGTTGTTGCGCTGACAACCGTGGTGGTCCGTGCCGAAATCGCCCTCCTCTTCCTCGCGGCAGGAGGGATCGGCGTACTCATCTACCACCCGCCGAGATACTGGAGGCGGGGCACGACGACTCCAGCGGTATGGGGGATATCCGGATTTCTTGGCATCGCCGGCGCCCCCCGCCTCCTGGAGCTGGGCGCCTTCTTCGTGAAAGCCGGTGCGTTTACCTTCGGCAGCGGGCTCGCCATCGTGCCATTTCTGCACCAGGGTGTCGTGCTGCAGCACCATTGGCTGAACGAGCGGCAGTTTCTGGATGCAGTTGCAGTCGGAATCATCACTCCCGGCCCGGTGGTGATCACCGCGGCTTTCGTGGGATACCTGGTGGATGGATTTGTCGGCGCAGCAGTGGCCGCGGCAGCCGTCTTTTCCCCAGTGTACTTCTTCGTTCTCTTCATCGGTCGCTACATCATCCGGTACCGGGAAAATGCCGGGCTGCAGGGGTTCATCAAGGGGGCGACTTCGGCCGCCTCCGGCGCCATTGCAGGGGCGTCCGTCATTCTCGGGCAGGGTTCCGTTATAGACGTGCCTACCGCTATAATGTGCGCGGCGAGCCTTTTAATCCTGTGGCGCTTCAAGGTGCCCGAACCGCTCCTGATCGCGGTGGCCGCGGTCGCCGGCATCTTCCTTTACCGCGGGTAGCTTCGCCAGGGTTCAACTCTTCAGGAGATAAGGAATGAAATTTCAACCCCTTTTATTTGCGACGTTCCTGCTACTATCGCTGACAGCCGCCGGCTGCTCACAAAGCGAAGCGACGGCAGGGTACCAGGCAAAGGATAAAAATGTGAAGACCGGCCAGACACTGCAGTGGGCATTCGACACTGACCGTGCAGGCGCCCTCCCCGCAGGGGCGCAGGCATTCAGCGGAAGTTGGGCTGTTCGTGCGGAGCCGGATGCCCCCTCCAGGCCGAATGCCCTTTGCCAGAGCGGAAGCGCACCTTTCCCTGGAGTTGGGATGAGTGACAGGATCTTTGCCGACCTGGCCCTGTCCACCCGGTTCAAGGCCATCTCCGGCAGCGAAGACAGGGCCGCGGGCATCATCTTCCGCATCCAGGACAAGGACAACTTCTACATCCTCCGCGCCAACGCACTGGAGGACAACGTCAATCTCTACAAGTACGTGAACGGCAGCCGCATCGGCATCAAAGACGGAACTGCGAAGGTTCCCTCGGGGAAGTGGCAGGAGTTGCGAGTGGAGGTCAAGGGAGACCTCATCCGCGGCTTCTTGAACGGTGAGATGGTTGTAGAGGCTCACGACAAAACTTTCGAGGCCGGAAAAGTGGGGTTGTGGACAAAAGCGGATTCGGTGACATGCTTCGACGACGTCAAAGTCACCGCCTACTAGAGCGCCTATCCAAACAAAGCACGCAATGTTTGTGACCGTTCTGTACATCCTGGTCGTTTTCCTGCTCGTCGCAGCAAACGGATTCTTCGTGACCTCCGAGTTTGCCATCGTGGCGGTGCGGCGCTCCCGAATTGCCCTCCTTGCCGAGGAAGGGGACCGTCGGGCCGTGGTGCTTCTTGAACTCCTTGACAACCTGAGCGCCTACATCTCCGCGACGCAGCTCGGCATCACCATGGCGTCCCTCGCTCTCGGGTGGATCGGTGAACCGGCCTTTGCCGATCTCCTGGAGGCGCCTCTCAAGGGGCGGGTTTCGGAAACGGTGCTCGAGACCATCGCCTTTGCCGTGGCCTTCACCACAATCACCTGCCTACATATCGTCCTTGGGGAACTCGCGCCGAAGACTCTTGCACTGGAGCGCACCGAAAAGATGGCCCTGGCGATCGCTCGGCCAATGCGGCTCTTCCATACGGTGTTCCGGTGGCCGGTCCGGCTGCTGGACTGGGCCGGGACTCAGACGGTCCGCCTCTTCGGCCTGCATCCCTCGCCCGGGCACGACTCTGTCTATACTTCCGACGAGCTGCGTCACCTGATCGATGCCTCCCGGCAAAGCGGCTCCATCGAGCCGGATGAGCAGAGGCTGCTGCATGGAGTCTTCGAATTTTCAGACGCCGAGGTGCGCGAGGTGATGGTGCCGCGAGGGGAGGTTGACGCGTTGCCTGTGACGGCGAGCCTTGAGGAAGCGAAGGAGGCATTCCGCACTCTGGGGTACTCTCGGATGCCGGTCTATCGCCACCAGCTGGACAGCATCGTCGGCGTCGTGTACCGCCGGGACCTCGAGCCTTACCTGGAGCGCCCGGATCCCAAGGATTTCAATCTGGAAAAACTGGTGCACCGGCCAAAGTACATTCCGGCAAACGCGCAGCTCAGCACCGCACTGAGGCAGATGCAGTCTTCCCATATCCACCTTGCGATGGTGGTTGACGAATATGGCGGAGTTGAAGGGATCGTCACTCTGGAGGACCTTCTTGAGGAAATTGTCGGCGAGATCGCGGACGAGTTCGATGAGGAGAGTACAAAGGTCGAAGCGGGAGAGGACGGAAGCTACGTGATGGACGGGATGCTGACTGTCCGAGCTCTCAATAGCCGACTGCAGCTCCATCTGCCCGAGGACGCTTCCTACACAACAGTGGCAGGATTCCTGCTCGCCCAGGCCGGGCACCTGATGAATGTTGGTGAATCGGTCGAGCACAAGGACGGGCGGTTCACGGTGGAGAGCCTGGAGAGGCACCGCATCGGACGCGTGCGCTTCACCCCTGCACCGGACTCAGAGGCAGGCCACCCCCGGAAGCGGTAATTGCGTGTCATCTGAAGCAAAAACTGGCGCAAAAAGGAACGAAATGGTGGCGGAAAACATGGGGAAAGTTTTTGAATGAGAAGCGAAATTCGGAACCAGTTCATGGCAAGAGATCAAGGAAGCAATGATGGCAAGAACAGCACATCTATGCCGTTTCGCCGTCTTACACCTGTTTAACAACGAGCTTCACCTGGGTTCACAACGTGTTCGCCGCTTTTTATTCCTGCCCCACCCTTCCTCTTCGTCTCTTCTCCAGCAGGGAGATCTTCTCATTCTTGGGTGATGTGACAGTAGCATCCACGATCTTACCGGCGGCTAACGTGACCTCAAGGTGCGAATTCCTCCCGCCATTCCAACGGTACCTCTGGTCGGCAACCTTTGCACCAGGTGTCCCTATCATGGCAGACAGCTGCAAGTAAGGCATCATCGGCTGGATCTTCGCCAGAAACCGCCTGTTAAAGACTGTGGCCGTGGAACCGGCTTCCCCGCCAGCAAACACCGCTTGCGAAGAAATGGCAATCGATGTCGACAGAAGAAGAATCCTGCCACCCCTGTTTATCCGAACGCCGAAGCAGTTCAGTCGAATCATCGCCGCACCTCGTTCTTCACGATCGTCTTCATCCGGCGCAGCCGGGCAATCCCGAGCCGACACGCCTCGAATGCGTCTTCGCTGTTAGGTGAGGTTGCCGCCACCACTGAAATGACCTCTCCCAGCTTTACCCTGCCCACCCGCCGCACGAGCAGAAGGTCTTCCAGATTCAGGAGGCTCTTAATTTCCGCGGCGATGTGCCGCAGCTCCCCTTCACTGTCACCATCGCTGCTGAAATCGATGTGGCAGGTGGTGCCATCGCTTCCATCCTGCGGCTTTACCACCGCGTAGTGCAGTAGAACCGACCCCGCCCCTTTTTTACTCAGCTCGCGGTACGCCTCTTCTGTGTCTATAGGATCACAGCTAATTCGGACCATACATTCCTCTTGCCCACACCCCTCCGGGAGGATGCGAAAGAATCATCCATGAATTGCTCAAGGCTATGGCACTGTGTAATGCTGCAGTTGACTTAATTCAAGTTGACTCATACTACCCATGTGTAATATAAGGCCCTATATAACGCTTAAAACTTCACCATGCAACACTTATTTAAGGAGGTAGAATATGAGATCGAAAATTTTGCTGGTACTGGCCTGTCTGTCGCTATGCTTTCCCGCAGCCGGCTCTGCCGAAACAGCGGAAAAGTTCCTGCTTGTGGCAAGCACCATAGGCCCGGTAGACGCAGGGATCGTTCCTCTTCTAGAGGATCGCTTCCAGGAGGAGACAGGGATTGTGGTGCGGCATGTAGGCGCCGGAACAGGGGAAGCCCTGAAGATGGCGGAGAGTGGCACCTTCGATCTGGTGCTGGTTCACGCCAAATCTCTGGAAGAAGCTTTCGTCAACAAAGGATTCGGCACCAGGCGCATTCCCCTCATGTACAACGACTTCGTAATCGTGGGACCCTCAGCCGACCCTGCAGGGATCAAGGGAATGAAGAGCGCGACGGACGCCTTGAAAGCCATATCCGCCGCCGGTGCCACCTTCGTGAGCCGTGGGGACAAGTCGGGGACGCACGTTGCGGAGCAGGAGTTGTGGAACAAGTCCGGGATCAAGCCTGCGGCTCCGTGGTATCAGGTGTATGAGAAAGGAAAGGACGGGAACGGACCGACACTTAAGTACACCGATACCATCGCGGCCTATACCTTCATGGACAGGGCGACCTACCTGTCGCTGAAGGACAGCATCAAACTCACCGTGCTGGTGGAGAAGGACGAGGCGCTGCTGAACTACATGTCCGTTATTCCGGTCAACCAGCAGAAGTTCCCCTCCGTCAACGAAAAGGATGCAGCCGCTTTCGTGGAGTGGCTTACCGATCCGGACAAGGGGCAGCGCATTATCGCCGAGTTCGGCAGGGGAAAATATGGTCAGCCCCTCTTTTATCCCAACTCGGTACAGTGGCAGGCAAAGCGGGTAAAGAAGTAGCAAAACGGCTGTTATGCCAAATGGGCCTCACCAAAAGAGGGACAAGATGAATCAGAGACACGAAATTGACAGCAGCCTCAAAGGGGAAAGCCTCGCTCGCAAAGGGCTTATGAAGAAGCACTCCCACGTCCCCCAGATCAGGCTCGTTCCCGACCTGAACGTCGTGAAGATCGGCGGACACGGAGTGATCGACTACGGCCGCGAAGTGGTGCTCCCGCTCATGAGGGAGCTTGGAGAGTTGTCGCTAAAGGAGAAGATGCTCGTCGTTACCGGAGGCGGCGTACGAGTGCGCCACATCCTCGACATCGGGATCGACCTCGGAATGCCCACCGGCGTGCTCGCCGAGCTTGCGGGGAAAATAAGCGAACAGAATGCGGAGATCGTCACCTTGCTCCTTTCAGAATGGAAGGGATCCAGAGTAAAGACCGGTGACCTCCTCGACCTCCCCACCATGCTGCACCTCGGTCTCCTCCCCGTCACTCACGGGACGCCACCGTACGGCCTCTATGAGCATCCCCCTGGCGTAGGTTTGATCCCTCCGCACCGCACTGATACCGGTGCGCTGCTCATGGCTGAGGTCCTCGGTGCCAGGAGCTGCATCCTGGTGAAAAACGTGGATGGGCTCTATACCGAGGACCCGCGGGTGAACCCCAAGGCGGAACTCATCGAGGATATCGGCGTCGACGAACTGATCGCCCTCGACATGGAGGATATGGTGCTGGAGCGGAAGATGCTCTATATCCTGCGAGACGCTACCAACATAAGCGAAATAAGGATCGTCAACGGCCACAGCCGCGGCAATATAGAAAAAGCAATGAACGGAGAACGAGTAGGTACGGTGATACGGAAATAGTGCCTGCGGCGGGGCAGCTGTGACCGCGATGTTGTACAAAGAAACCTGCTGCTATAGCACTCGGCCAGGCATCCGGGTGGTCTCGTGATTTCCGCTGAAACGAGGTATATTAATTAACATGGGTGGTAGCGGGGTTTCTCTTCGACGGGGGATAGCAAAGGGAGGTAGTCACCATGGCGGGAAAAATTTTTTACAGGGAAAGAGTAAAACGTGGACAGGACGGCTCGAAGTCGCCGCGTTACGTGGTGATGGCTACTTCCGGCACCGACCTCAAGGTCCACGGACAGCACTTCCGCATGAGCGAAATGAAACACATGGCCGAGTCGGTGGGTGCCGAGCTGATCCACCTGGAACGCGGCCAAAAGCATCAGGGCGAGGCAGAGGGTGAAACGACGGCCTGACCCTCAGGCAGTACGGTGCCCGAAAGGGGGAAGGACGCACGGTCCTTCCCCCTTTTTGCGTGTACTCCGGCACAGGTGCCTCAAGTCAGCGCTTCATCCGGGGCTCTATTTCATCCCTACCGTCAATGTTGATCGCCCCGCGCTGTCCCTGCCTGTGAAAACCAGCATGTCCTTGAAGTAGGAGAGCTTGCCGTGCAG
Source organism: Geomonas sp. RF6 (assembly GCF_021044625.1). Classification (NCBI taxonomy): domain Bacteria; kingdom Pseudomonadati; phylum Thermodesulfobacteriota; class Desulfuromonadia; order Geobacterales; family Geobacteraceae; genus Geomonas; species Geomonas sp. RF6. The sequence continues at coordinate 458,598 of NZ_CP087999.1, forward strand.
CGAAGGGTCCCCGGCGGCGGTCACAACTCCCTCACTGTCCATCCCCAAGGAAAAAGATTCTGCTGAAGCTCCTCCGACACTGTCTGTGTAGCTCGTGTAGCCAGCATTCCCCAAGAGGTCTATGGAAAGGATCCCCGAAGCGGTAAGGGGGACACCGCCGGTCATGACCGTGTGGAAGCGGTAGGAACCTGAGAGATCCGCTGCGACAAACCGGTTGAGGTCGTTCGGGGTAATGTTGATCATCTGGTATATGCGCAGGACGTAGCGCGGACCGGTACCCCGGCTTTCCGTCGCGGTCCCCACGATCAAGGACTTGTCCCCGGACATCACCAGGCGGTCCATGACCAGTGCAGGGGCAGGCGTGGCGCCGGTGAGGCTTTCGGTGACGATCCCGGTATTGCTGATGTTGAAGACCGTAGCCTTCTCCGCGGGGAGTGCCGGGGCGGACGGCGCGCTGAGCGCGGAGTACTGCACCTTTTGGTCACGTCCCAGCTGCCCTGCGCCCCACTCCCACTCCCCATTGATACCGGCGCAGATCTGGTGATAGGCGAAGCGCCGCCCCCCGCCCCCGGAACCGCCGAACCCTTGCACGTCCGCCGCCACGAAAGTGATGGGGAGCTGCTTCTGCAGGATGGCCAGGTAGCGGCTCGAGCCGGTCCACGGGCCGCTTCCCACGATCAGGGCACGGTTTGACGCGATGTGGCCGCGTAGCCCCGGGCCGCTACCGACTGCGTCGCGCACCTCGCCGGTTGGGGTCAGGAAGAGAACGGGAAAGAGACCGGCGGGGGCGCTGCTCTTCCCGGCGCTGTCCTGATAGAGGGTGTAGGCAACAGCTCCGCTGCTGCTCACCGTGAGGGCGCCCCGCATCCATCCGGGGGCATCCCCCGATACAAGGACGTTGAAGTTCCAGGTACCTTCCAGATCCTGCTGCACATAGGGACCGGGAAGGGTTGGCGCGGCGAAAACCTCGGTAGAGGGAGCACTCTCCCCGTTGGCGACCGCCGATGTGACCACGAAATAGTAGGTGGTGTCGTTGTCCAGTCCGGTAACGGTAACGGAGGTGGCGGGTACCTCGACTGCAATCCTTCCAGCGGGAGTGACGCCCGGCGCAGTTCCATAATAGACGCGGTAGGCCGTCGCTCCGGTGACGGGACTCCAGTTGAGCGACACAGTGCGATCCCCCGCAGTGGCGACCACGCCGACAGGTGCCGCCGGAACCGACGTGCTGTAGCGGACCGGATTGTCGCCGGAGCAGGATGACAGGATAAAGCAGCAAAGGACCGCAGCCAGGGCGTGCCTCAGCCTCTTCCAGTTTCTCATTCCTCTAAAGGTGCTCTGCATAAGATCTCCACGGCACTACAGCCGAAACTCCACGCCGCCATAGATGAAACGGCCAGCCTGCGGCATGCCGTAGCTGCTTTCGTAGTTCTCGTCCAGCAGGTTGTCCGCTCCGAGATAAAGGGTGACCTTTCGATCAAAGAGCCTCTGGCTCAACTTGAGGTTCACCAGGGTGTAGTCGTTTAGCTTCAGCTTCTGCACCGGGGCGACGTTGTTCTTGGTGTAGAAGAACTGGTTTCCGACGTAGGTGAAGGACGCGTACGGGGTGAATCCTGAATCGAAGTCGTAGCGTGCTTCGGCGGTAACTCGGTCACCCGGGGTGTACTGCTGCTCCTCCCGCCCGGCGCGCGAGCGGTCCTCGGAATGGAGATAGGAATAGGAAGCCCGCAGCACAAGCTTCTTCAGGTATTGAGCGGCGGCGGAGAACTCAACGCCGTAGAAGCGCACTTCGGAGAGGTTGGTATTGCGGTTCACGGTCTGGTCGTTCTGAATCAGGTTCTTGGCAATCGTATGAAAGCCGGTGACGGCGATGGAGGCGTCGGCACCGATCCCTTGCTCCACCCCCGCCTCGTACGTCTCGGCGCGCTCTGCGGCGAGGTTCTCCTCCCCCTTCCCTATCTCGTACAGATCCCCCAGCGAAGGAAAGCGCACGCTGCGTTTGAAGGCCGCCTTCAGACGGGTGTCGTCGAGCACCTGATAGGAGACTCCCGCAAGGAGGGAGTAGTCGTCATCGCTCCTCTCGCTCCTGTTCTGCCAGTAGTGGCCGTACCCAAGTACCACTCCGACGTCCTTCAGCGGCTTGACCTCGTATTCGATCCCGGCGGAGTAGAGGGTGAACGCCTTGTCGTCATCGAGGGGCGCGAACGATCCCGCACCGGTTCCGGAGACGCCGTGGGTTGCCCAGCTGTCCTGCTCCACAGCAAGGGATGCGGTGAGCGCTCCATACTTGCCCAAACCGTACTTTGGCTGGATCGTGACGCCGTCGATGGAGGAGGAGACGTGGGCGCGGAACGAGCCGGAGGCTTTGTAGCTGTCGAGATCGATGGTGTCGTACTGGGTGTCGTCCTCGTCGCGATGGCTCAGGTAGCCCCAGCCACGCACCGAGAAGCGGTCGCTCACCTGGTAGTCCGCCGCAAGTTGCAGGAGGGTCGTCTCGAAGCGGTCCACCCTCTGGTACTTCGGAGTGTTGGCGAACGGATCCAGGCCGCTGGTGACAATAGTAGTCGGCTGCCCGAAACTCCCCTCCCCGTAACCCAGGGTAAGCTCCAGGGCGAGGTCGCTGCTGGGGGTGTATCCGAGGGTCCCGAGGACGTTGTTGCGCCTGCGGTCGCTGTTTTTGCGCAGCCCCTTCCCCTGCTCCGGCACCGGGTCAAATCCCGCCGACATGGGGAAACCCTCCACGTCCGTGGAACTGCCACTCAGGAAATAGTTCCACTTCGAGGTGGCACCGGAGACGCTGGTGCGCAGGAGGTACGGTTCGCCGTCCCCCGTTTCGATCCCCAGGTCACCGTGGACATCCTTCACCCCCTTCTTGGTGATCACGTTGATGACCCCGCCCAGTCCCCCCTGGCCGTACAGGATGGAACTGGGGCCGACGGTGACCTTCACCTCGGCGATGTTCTCGGTGGGGATGAGGGCGGGGTCGAACTGCTGGTCGAAGGCGGAGTTGATGGGGATGCCGTCCAGAAGGAGCACCACGTGCCGGGTGCGAAATCCGCGTACGTCGATGCGGGGCACCCCTTCCCCTCCAGTGCGCACGTGGACGCCGGGCAAAAGTGAGATTGCCTGGTCGAGGGTGCGCGCGTTTTTCGCCTTTATGTCCTCTTCGGTCACGGCGCGTACCGTCTGGGTGGATTCGACCCCCTCCTCCTGGCCGGAAACGACGATCTCGCCGAGAGAGAAGTCGGCGGGGGCGGAATCCGCCGCCAGCGCCGCGACTGCAGGAATGAAGAGGGTGCCGAGGGCGATAACGAGGGAGAGCATTCGCTTCTGCTGAAAATTCATTGAGCTGTACCTGAAGATGATGCTGCCGCTCCCCCGATGGAGGAGCGGCACGATGCGCTGGTAAACTACAGGGTTGCCTTTTTCGGCGAGGTTTGCGCGCCGCTCTCCCCTGCCGCGTTGGCCGCCGTTACAACGATCGAGTAGGTGCCGGTCGGGAGGGTGAGCACTGCCGGAGCCGTGGCGGTATTCATCTTCGTTCCCGTGCTGATGACGGTGGCGGTGGTGGCGTTGGACGACTTGAGGTAATAGACGTTGTAGGAGGTCGCGTTCGGCACGATCGCCGCCCAGTCCACGGTCACCTGGCCGTTGGCTACGGTGGCGGTCACGCTGGCCGGGCTCCCCGGCGCCTGCGCGGTGGCGGCGGGGGTTGCCGCCTTATCGCTGGAGATGAGGCTCTCGCCGGCGCTGTTCACCGCGGTGACAGCGAAGTAGTATTGCTGCCCGTTGGTGAGAGGGGAGACGGTGTAGGTGGTCGCAGTGGTCGTGCCGACCAGATTGGCCGGCACGGCGGTCACCGGGGTGGTGCTGCTCTGGTAGACGTTGTAGGAAGTCGCGGTGGCGGAAGAAAGCCAGGCGAGCTTCACCGAGGCGACGTCCCCGGAAGCGACCATCGACTTGGGCGCTGCGGCAACCGGCAGGGGTGTGGCGGACACTTCGGCCGACGCAAGACTTTCGCCGGTGGCGTTCACCGCGGTGACAATGAAGTAGTAGGGGACTCCGTTATCGAGCGGGGTGGACGGAGCGATCGCCAGTGTCGCCGCTGCGGAGCCGGCGACTTTCGTCCCGGTGGCGGTGCTGACACCGGCGGCTTTGCCGTAGTAGACGTTGTAGCTCGTGGCTGCAGGAACGGCGGTCCAGTTCAGCGTGACCTTGCCGTCGCCGGCTATGGCCTGGACCCCGGCTGGAGCGCCCGGATGCGGCGTGGCATTCTTGAATGCGGCCCAGACGGAGAGGTGGGTGATGCTCGGGGTGATCGTACCTGCGGAGCTTACGGTCTGCAGACCCTCGTACTTCCAGGCGGAGCTGCTGAAGCTGTAGAGTTCCACCGTGTCGCCGGCGCTGACCCCTGCCACCTTCATGGTGAGAGCTACCGGCTGGGAGAAGCTTTTCACGGTGCCCATATCGATGTTCGTGAACCCTGCCAGGGCAGTCCCCGCCGGAAGGGTCGCCGCCGCGGCCGGCAAGTCCGATGCGGTAGTGGAGTAGCTGACCGAGGTACTCACGCTCCCCGACACGGGGGTGCCGGAGGCATCGGTGAGGGTGGTGCCCGACGGGATCGACAGGGTCAATCCCGCCGGAGTTGCTACCGTGAGCTGTGCAGCAGTGGTGCCATTGGTCGTCGTTACCGTCCCGGCAGTGACCGTCTGGGTGGCAGGCACGCTACTCCCGCCTCCGCCGCCGCATCCGGCCAGGGCCGCAGCAGCCATCAGCACCGCGACCCCCTTCTGCAACATCGCAACAATCATCTTCTGCTTCATCTGTTCCTACCTCCTTTTCAATCCATGTGGTCATAACAGCATATGGAACGGGCCCTCCTCAACCTCCTACCTGGAGAGCCCGAAGGTGATGGTTACGTTGAAACGAGCTTCATGGAGCGATAGTTCCGCCGGAAAGGGAGGGTAATTGCCCACCGCCCTGATCGCCCCTGTTGCCGCTTGGTCGAGGGAGTCGTGGCCGCAGGAGGAGAGCGTCTCCACCCCTTTCAACCCTCCGTCGCGGGAGAGGATCACTGCCCTCTGGCAACTCCCCTCCTGTCGCATGCGCCGCGCCGCGACCGGATACTTCTTGTGCGCCTCGATGAGCGACGTGAGGAGCCTCCGGTAGGCGGCGATACGGTCCCCATCGGATGCTCCACTGCCGTGACGTGCCGTTCCGGTCCCGTCCCCCGCTCTTCCCTTTCCGGTTCCGGTGCCCGCTCCTGCCCCGGCGGCGGGTTCTCCACCTCCCTTGCCGGTCCCGGCTGCGGCGCCGGAAGGAGCACGTGCGGCACCGTCGCCGACAGCAGCAGGGGGGGGCGCCGGGGAGCGGCATGGCGGCCGCGGGACGCGTCGGAAGCGGGGGCGCTACGGCACGCGGCGTCGGAGGATGAGAGGCTTCCCTGGCGGCGGCAGGAGCCGGGAGCACCGGGGCGGCGCTCCTTTTTACCGGGGCAGCAAGCTCTGCCGGCGCCGGCGCCGACCGTCGCGCCGCAGAGGCTGCAGCCGCGGGGACCGTAGGCTTTCCCCGCTCTCCCCCCGAGGCGCCCTCACGCCTGGTCTCGGTAACCAATTCCACGAAGTGGACGGCCGGCGGGGTCTGCCGAATACGCCCGGGGTCGGGGAGATGCGAGCCCAGGAGGGCGCCCAGAAGTCCCAGGTGCAGGGCCAGAGACAACCCGAAAAATGACGCATGTTCCTTCAGTTCGGCTCGGACCGCCCCGATCATGATCCGCCAAAGACCTCTCGCTTGTGAATGGTGGCCATCCGCTTCAAGAGACTGGTGCCGTAGCGGCTGGCCTCGAAAGCGTCTGCGCTGTTGGGGGAGGTGGCTGCGACAAGGGAGATGATCTCCCCAGCCGGCACACGCCCTATCCGCCGCATCATAAGGACGTCGTCCAGAAGCCAGCGCTCTTTCAGTCCTGATGCGAGGACCTCCAGCTCTGCCATCACATCCCCCTGCGCCAGGTATTCGACGTACTCGGTGGGGCACTGGCGCCCGGTATTTCTCTTCACCACCGCGTAATGAAAGACCGCGGAGCCGGAATTCTCCCTCCCCAACAGATCGAATACCGTGGAGGGATTGATGGGGCTGTCAGTTACAAGGACCATGGCGCACCTCCAGATGCATAGCCGCCGGACATGCCGCCGTCAGGCGGGACTTCTCGCAATGAGGCTGTTTGCCTGCAGCCTTTTCACCACCGGCGGCACAATGGCGGCTCCTGCCGCGGCGTAAAGGCAGTTCACCAGCGCCGTTATGAGTGCCTGCTGCAGGATGATCTCGTCCTCCACACCGAGGAGAAACTCGAGGCCGCTTACCGAAAGAGAGCGCACCGCTGAGGCGATGATGCCGATGGTGAGGCAGCCGGCATAGCTTACCGCGAAGCCGGGGTAGCAGATGGCCGCCAGGTCCACGAGGAGCGCAGGGAGGAGGAACTTGACCAGGATGAGGGGGCTGCCGTTACTCATCCCAAGGGCCAGCGTCCCGATGGAGGCAATCAGCCCCACGAGGGTTGCCGCGCCGGTCTTCGGAACACAGCCGCGGGAGAGCAGGAGGAAAAAGGTCATGAAGAGCATGACGTGCCCGGGCAGGTGCAGGTGCAGCCTGAGCCCAACGCGGGTCAGCAGTATGAAGGTCGCGCAGAAGCCGAGGAGGATCGCCTCCTTCAGGGTAAAACGTTTCCAGATCAACTTCTCTATTCTTTCCAAGGAACCTCCTTCAACAATGAAAGACATCAGGTATTCATTTCAACTCCCCTAACCGGCAGAAGACGGGGGATCACCTGTTTAGGGGGACAGGCTTTACAGTCGGCAACGGCTCCTTCTCGCCAGCACCCTCGGGAGATTCCAGCAGCGCCGGGTCCCAGTAGCTGCGCACTCTGGAAGAGCCAAAGCCACGGGCCTGGGCGGAGAGGGAGGCTTCCTCCGCCGTCTTCAGCGCGCGCACCATGAGCGGCAGCAAGAGGCAATGCAAGAGATCCGGCCAGTTGCGCGGGTCCTTCACCTCGGCGATGGAGAGACGCGCGCCGCGCATCCTTTGCGCCACCGCGATCTCCCGCGTCTCCCGGGCGAAAAAGGGGACGAAGCGCAGGCTCGTGAAGACCAGAAAGGATATCTGGTATGGCAAAATTCTGCGCAGCCCCCTCATCAGGGCGGTCGGCTGCGTGGTGCGCAGAAAGACGGAGCCGGGGAGGAACGCGAGGATGATCTGCAACGAGGTGCGCAGCGCCGGCCACGTACCCGCCGCACCAAAGCGGCAGAGGTACAACCCGGTGATGAGCACCCCCTGCAGCAGGAGGTAGCGCACGTCGCGCCACAGGTCGTAGAGCGACAAGCACGCAGCGAAGTAGTAACAAAGGGCGCAGAGCAGTACGGCTGCCAGCTCCGCAGGCCGGCGCGCCGCCACCGCGGCGGTGGTGAGGACGCAGCCGATGGCGAGCTTGGTGCCTCCCCCCAGCCGGTGCACCGGGGAGTCGACCACCCGGTACTGGCAGGCGTAATCGCTGGTGCGCCCCCCGTTTCCCTTCTTGCGATCACGCCGCGGCAACTGTCCCCCCCTCCAGTAGTACCGTGCGGTCCGCCCACCACTGCGCAGGGAGCGGATCATGTGAGGCGATGACCACCGTGGTGCCGAAGCGCTGCGGCAGTCCGTACAGGATGTGCAAAAGCCTCAGGCGCTGTTCCCAGTCGAGTCCCGCAAACGGCTCGTCCAGCAGCAGTACCTCCGGTCGCGGCGCCAGGACCGAGGCGAGCGCCACCCGATGCTGCTCGCCGAAGCTGAGGGTAAGGGGGGCGCGCCCGGCGAGATGGGAGATCTCGCAAAGCTCCAGCGCTTCGCGGATCGCGTCGTCGCGAAGTGCGGCCGGCATCTCCATCCTTTTCAGTGAAAAGGCCACCTCCTCCGTCACCGTGTTTTCGAAGAGCTGCCGGCCCGGGTTCTGCACCAGTAATCCAACCTTCCCGAGGAGCCGGCCCGGTCGGGGCTTGTCGATGCCGGCTATGACCACCGTCCCGGTGTCCCCCACTTCCACCCCGGCTAGACAGCGCAGAAGCGAGGATTTCCCTGCTCCGTTCAGGCCGGTGAGATGCACCCGCGCTCCCGCCGGAACCTGGAGCGACACCTTCGAGAGGACCGTACCCGTCTCCGGGTAGGAAAGCGATACACCGCGCACTTCGATGGCCGGCGCCCCAATGGACGGTTCCCGTTGCGGCGCGGCATCCGGCTGTGTCGGCTCGCAGAAGTGCGGGCAGCGGCAGCTCTCCCCGGCGATCCGCCCGTTCTCCATGTAGAGGTAGCGATCGGCGATGCGTTGCAGGGGCTTCAGGTTGTGCTCTGCGATGAGCAGGGTGTATCCCTGCCTCTTCAATTCCGCCAACACCCCGATCAGTTCCGTCTTCCCTTCGTCATCAAGCTGCGACGTCGGCTCGTCCAGGATAAGGAGCCGCGGCTCCATCGCCAGCGCCGCAGCGATGGCGATGCGCTGCTTTTGCCCGGCGGAGAAACGCTCCACGCTGCGTGCCGCGTAATTGACCAGATTCGTCGCCTGAAGCGCGCGGCGCACCCGCCTTGTAATCTCTATCTCGGAAAGGCACAGGTTCTCCGGGCCGAAGGCCACCTCCTGGGCCACCGTCGAGCACAGGATCTGGGTCTCCACATTCTGGAAAACGAGCCCCACGCCGCCGGAAAGACCCGTGTCCTGCCACTGCGGGTAGCGGATCTCGCCACTGCTCTCCCCGCCGCGCAAAAGCCCCTTTACCGCCATCAGCAGCGTCGTCTTGCCGCAACCGGACTGTCCGGCCAGGCAGACGCATTCGCCGCTCCTCACATCGAGGGAGACATCACTCAGCGCTGCCCCAGGAGCACCATGAAAGGTATGGGAAAATCCTTCCACCTCGAGAAAAGTGCCCATCAGCGAGGCTCCGGCACACGCCCGCCGCGGCGCCAAGGGGGAGAACAAAGCGCCGTGCGGCGGGAGTGGCAGGGAGTGGACGACGGCAGCGTCCATTTTGTAGGCGGTCCGTGGGAAGGGCCTTTCTTGCACTCTGTGGTGGCTGGTTTCCTCATCCTCTCACCCCGTCTCTACTGGCAGGCAGTCGCAGGGTAATGGTTGCAGCGTGACTGACAGGTAAAGGACGTGGCAGTCCAACGCCGGTAACGACAGTTGTAGCAGGAGCGCTCGTCATCGCAGACAGCTTCCTCCTCCACATCGGGGCGGAATCCGAGGCATGAAGCAGCTCTGCGCGCTGCTCCCGCCCAGTCTTCCTTGCCATAGGGATACACCTTCTCGCACCTCTCACCCGTCAGCCACATCTGGCTCCTCCTAATACCTCTTCAGTTGCTGCTTCAGGAGCACCTGCCACTCCGCAATACCTCCACCGTCTGCCGGCTTTACCAGCAACACCGACTGTCCCTGGAGCAGAACAGTCTTCAGCCTATCCGTCACCCGGACTCTAGCCCCGGGTTCCAGCACCAATCCCTCTGTCGTCTGAACAGAGTCGATCAGGGGGTGCGAGCAGAGGCGATCGACTGTCGTAATGCCATCGACGGCGGGAAAGTCGATGTTTCCCTTCAACCGGCCGTCATTCCCCCCGAGTCGTAATCCCACCCCTGCAAGGGCGCCGATCACACCCTGGCCGGTACCGCCATGTTCGGAGAGATGGACGCCGAGTTGCCCGGCCAGATCGTATGCCTCCTCCTTTGTCAGTACTGTTTCTTTTGCCTTCCGGCCGAACGACAGGAGCTTCTTTGGGTCTTTTAGAGCTGCAACCGTGGCAATGCAGAGCCCGGGGTCGGAGCCTGGAGCACTCTCCCGTGTCAGATAGGTCGCAGCCTGTTCGATTAGAGCAGGAAGGCACTCCTCGCCGATCTCGGCGGTGAAGCACATGGCACTATTGTGAGAGGTGTACGGTATATCTTGATGCACATAGAGCTGGTGGCGGGTGACATAACTGCTCTTGCCCCAGCCCGCTTGTTCGACTCTCGCCGCAATCTCGCTGGCAAGATCACCAGTCCCTCTGCTTTCGAGGTTGTCGGTATCATCGATAGCTATAACGACTTCCATGGCCCCCCCCTGTTAAGCTGTGGTTTTAGCAGAAAAAGCGGGGGGGAACATACCACAGATATATAGCAAAGTACACAACGATTGTTATGTACCGCGCTACATAGCGCCATATCTCCCGTCCGTGGCGATCTCCATGACGCGACGAGGGCGATGACGGCCATTACAGTCCCAGGCTCTTTGTATCTGTACCGGCATCGGGGAAGAGCACTTTCAATTCAAAAGGGGGTTTGGCGTGGCGAGATCGATCGGGAAGGCAGATCTGGTGAGGGCAACGACAAAATGGGAGTAGCGGACCCTGAGAGGAGGGTAATTCGTACGGTCCACGGATCCGCAAAGAAAAGAAGCATAAGCTCGCAATGCGGGTCGGAAGCAAAAGGTGTCAATTCCGACACCCATCATTGTTCAGATGACAGCAGAAGTCGTAACTCATCGTTTTTTTGGCACGCCCGGAGAGATTCGAACTCCCGACACCCTGGTTCGAAGCCAGGTACTCTATCCAGCTGAGCTACGGGCGCGCACCTGTAGAAGAAGGTACAGTACATCTCTCTCTTTTGCAAAGCGTTGTGTCAGAATCTTCTCCCCTCTCGAGCCGCCTCTGTCACCCTTCTCTTTACAGAAACTTAAGTATTATTTGCCGCTTTTCTCTGTTATAAGTCGGCATTCAGGCATTCCCTGACGAGGTTCCTTCCTGTATCCCTTCTTGACTCCCCGCGACTCGCCGTCGCCGCAGGTTGAAAGGAGCTGCACCCTGTTGAATCAGATCACCCGAAACCGCTGCATCAACGCCCTCAATATCGTCATCGTCGTCGCGGCAATCTGGATCGCCGCCGCCCTTTTCCTCGCCCAGGTGAAAAGGGAGGAGGTCAGACAGGCGAACGTGGTGCACGAAACCCACATCAAAACCTTCTGGGCCCTCCTGCGCAGCAAGGGAAAGATCACGGTCGCCAACGGCAAGGGGTGGATCGGCAACGAGCCCCTGGAAAACCACTACGAGCTCCCGGACCAGATCCAATCCATCTTCGGCGGCACCGCCACCATCTTCATCGGCAATGTGCGCGTCTCCACCAATGTACGCCACCCCGACGGAACCCGCGCCGTGGGGACAAGGCTGGAAGGGGCTCCCTACCGCGCCGTTTTCCTCGAGGGGAGACCGTACCGGGGCGAGGCGGTCATTCTCGGCGTTCCCTACTTTGCTGCCTACGACCCCATAAAAGATGCTCGCGGGCACGTCGTCGGGGCCATCTATGTCGGGGAGAAAAAAAGCGAGTATCTGTCGGGGTACCTGAAGCTCAAGCGCCACGTCGTCACCATCGCAGCCCTCCTCTCCGCCCTTTTTTCCCTTTTCATCTTCGCCACCGGCCGTGAGAGGAGGCGTTCCACGAGGACACTCCAGGAACGGGAGCAGCAAAGGCAGGCAATCCTCAACAACATCCCGGACCTCGCCTGGCTCAAGGACAAGGACGGTCGCTTCATCGCGGTCAACGATGCCTTTGCCAAGGCATGCGGCATCTCGCCTGAGGAGGTTGTCGGAAAGACAGATTTCGACGTCTGGCCCAAAGGCCTCGCCGCCACCTACCAGCGGGACGATCACGAGGTCATGGAGACCGGAGCACACAAGCACTCCGACGAGCCGCTCGTGTACTGCGATGGCAGGACCGTATGGACCGAGGCTGTGCGTACGCCGATCTGCGACGAGCGCGGAAACCTCATCGGGCTCACCGGCATCGCCAGAGACATCACCGACCGCCGCCGCATGGAGAAATCCCTCCAGGACTCCGAGGCGACGCTGCTCCAGATCTTCCACAACGTGAACGACGGCATCATCCTGCACGACCTCGACGGGACGATCATCAGCCTGAACGACAGAGCCGTGCAGATGTACGCCCTCGAAGGGATCGACTCCTCCCGCATCTCCGCTCTCTCCATCGCCGCCGACCTCTCCTCGCGAGAAAACAACGTCTCCCTCCTCCGGTCGTGGTGGGACGAGGTCCATACGGGGCGCAGCCGGCAGTTCGAGTGGAAAGCGAGACGCCCAGGGGACGGCAGCACCTTCGACGTCGAGGTCTTCCTGAACGGCATCCGGCTCACCGACAGGGACCTCGTGCTGGCGACCATAACGGACATCTCGGAACGGAAGCAGAATGAGGCGAAGATAAAACATACCCTCTCGATTCTCACCGCGACCCTTGAGTCCACCGGCGACGGCATCCTTGTCGTCGACACCGAAAAGAACATCATGCGCTACAACCGCAACTACGCGGAGATGATGCAGATCGATGTGGCTCCCCTGGTGCGGCAAAAGGCGCAGCTCTACCTCCTGGAGAAGGTAAGGGATCCCGAAAAGCTGACGCAGAAGCTGGAGGCGGAAGAGGCCAATCCGTACCTCGTGACGAGCACCGTCCTCGAGTTCACCGACGGCCGGGTCATCGAGCGGGTTTCGCACCCGCAACTGGTCGACCGCGCCATTGTCGGCCGCGTGATATCGTACCGCGACGTCACCGAACAGAGACGGCTTGAAAACCAGCTGCGCCACGCCCAGAAGATGGAGGCGGTAGGCACCCTCACCGGCGGGATCGCCCACGATTTCAACAACATTCTCACCGTCATCATCGGGTGCGGCAGCGTCATGCAGGGGATGATCGAGGAGTCGGGGCCTCTGAGCTACTACCTGGAACAGATCCTCACTGCAGCGGAGAAGGCCGCGGGCCTCACCCGGGGGCTTCTTACCTACAGCAGGCGCCAAACCCTGGAGCCGAGGCCGGTCGACCTGAACAGTATCGTCGGCGCGGTGCACAAGCTCCTGTCCCGCCTGATCGGCGAGAACATCGAGCTGGAGACCAGGCTGCACCCGGGGCCGCTCAGCGTGATGGCGGACGGAGGGCAGATGGAGCAGGTGCTCATGAACCTCGCCACCAACGCCCGCGACGCCGTCTCCGGAGTCGGAAGCATCACCATCGAGACGAAGATGGTGACCCTGGAGCCGGGCTCCAGAGCGGTCAATGCCGGATTCACGAAGCTGAACGAGTTCATCGAGCGCCACGGCTACGGCCGCCAGGGGGCGTACGCCCTCGTCTCGGTAACGGATACGGGAAAGGGGATGAGTGCCGACGATCTCGACCGCATCTTCGAGCCGTTCTACACCACGAAAGGGCCGGGGTGCGGCACCGGGCTTGGCCTCTCCATCGTCTACGGCATCGTGAAGCAGCACAACGGCTACATCAACGTCGACAGCACCCCGGGACAGGGGACGACCTTTGAGATCTACCTCCCGATAACGGACCCGGTCGAGCAGAGCATCGACCTCTCCCTCCCGCTGCCGCAGCGGCACGGCGACGAGACGATCCTTTTCATCGAGGACAACCGGGACATTCGCAATCTCTTCAAGGACCTGCTGACGCGCAGCGGCTACCGGGTGATAGAGGCCGGGGACGGTGAGCAGGGGGTGGAGCAATTCCGGCGGCACCAGGACGAGATCGACCTCCTCCTCATCGATGTGATCATGCCGAAGAAGAACGGAAAGGAAACGTACGACGATATCTGCGCCATGGCGGGTGATGTGAAGGCCATTTTCATCAGCGGCTACACCGACGACATCATCAACCAGAAAGGGATCCTGGAAGACAACCTGAACTTCCTGTCCAAGCCGCTCGCGCCGGAGGCGCTCCTCGAGAAGGTCCGTGCGGTGCTCGACCAGGAGCAGTAAAAGGAGCAAAAGAAAAGGCCGCGTCCGACTGGAGCGGCCTTTTCCGCGAGGTCAAGCTGCGGGGTAAGGAGGGGGAGCTACTTGTGCTCCTTTCCCCCCTCGTGGTAACGGAACTCCGGCATCTGCTTAAGTGCGTCTTTGGTGGCGCCATTAAACATGATCTTGTCCTTCTCCATTATCTTCAGTTGATGCATGGGAACCGCAACCTTGCGAGCGCCCATGTTGAGGAAGCCGCCGACACCGATAATGGCATAGGAAGCCTTCATGTCCTTGCTGAGGATGAGGTCTTCCACCGCGCCAATCTTCTCATTCCTCTCGTTGTAGACATCCTTCCCCATGATCATTTCCTTGGCGCTCCACCCCTTCATGACAGATGACTGCATCTCGGAGGAGCTGACACCAGCTTTGGAAGACCCGCCTTTGGACTCCGCCCAGGCCGGCACGGTGGAGGCAAGGGCGAGTGCGAATATGGTCGCCAGCATTACCCGTAGTCTCATTCTCTTTCTCCTTTCTTGAACAGGTTGTGAGGCTATGTTATGAGAATATCAGAAAAAAGCCCCGAATCAATTATTTGACACAGAGACAGCTCGTGGACGCAAGCACAGGGGTACAACGGTGTCAGCGCAGCGTCCGGAAGGTAATGGAATAGCGCAGCTCCTTCACCGGCGGGATGGAGTGCTGGTACTGCCAGCGCGCCACCCCTTCCATGACGTAGAGGGAGCGGGGCGCAAGAACGACTGAAACCGCAGCGCCTTCCTTATCTGAGGGTTTGAACCGGAAGGTGCAGCTGGAGCCGAGCGAGATTCCCGCTATCTTGCCGAAGATGGTGAGATCGCGGTGCCAGTTGATCTGTGCGCCTGCGCCGTACTCGGTCAGGAGCGCCTCCACGAAGTCATCGGCGGCCACTCCCGCGGGAAGCGCCGCACGCTCGCGGAGCGGGAGAAGAAAGGCGGGTATCTCGACGGCGCGTGAGAGCTTGTTGGTGTTGAAATCATAGGTCCAGCCGTAAGCCAGCACCCTGCGTTTGGCCTGGAACCCCTTGTACTCGAAGGTCTCGAAAGGAAGCTCGGTAAAGATACGCAGCAGACGTTGCTCCTCCTCTTCGGAGAGGAAATCTTCCTGGTAGAGGAAGCCTTCGGGAAGCTCCCCCCCTTTTTCCGATCTGGTTTTCACAGCAGACCTCCAGACGTTGGCGCTCTTTCCATTTTACCCCCGGGAGGAGGCTGTTGATGCAACGACGCCGTCTGGAGCGCAGGCATCTTCCCTGCGGTGGCGGCGCGAGCCATAGGCTTACGCGGCTCCCGCCGCGGGACAGGCTGGGAAGCCTATCCTCCAGCGCGGTGCCACCGATCCTCACTCGCGGACAGCACTCCTGATCCAAGGATAACGGTGGCCGTGACGCTGGAGCGCAGGCATCTTGCCTGCGATGGCGGCGACAGCCGCCATATTTCCCTACCCGGCTCCCGCCCCTCCCCACTCTTCTCTTTCCCTAAACTTTTTAAATTCCACCCCTTGCCAAAGTAGCGCTGCGTCGAGTATAGTGCCGCTGCTTTGATCCCGCGGCTGGGTGAACTGAAAAAACTCCCCAAATTATCACTCTCTGTAAGGATGCGGCATGAAATGGAATGAGTTAGACTTTTGATTGAATGCAGAAGGAGTGGCACGATGAGTGATCGGGAAGAGTTCGTAGAGTCGCTGAAGATGATGAGAGAGATGGCGAGAGACCGGGTTAAACAGTTAGAGAGCGGCATCACCACCTACACCCCGGAAAGACAGAACCACTACCTCAAGGAGTACCGCTCAAAGATCAAGGAACTCGATATCGAGATCCGCCGCTACAGCATCAGAGCGATCTAGCAGGAGTGCAAAAGAGAATCAGGGAGGGGAAGCGGCGCAGTCACGCACTGCCGCCAAGCAAACACCTCTGTTCCCGCGCCCCACGGTCCGGCCGGCCGCACGCGAAAGGAAAGACCACCTCCACCCCCGTTCAGTACTTCCTGCGCAACTCAACCCCCTTGTACGATTCCTCAAAGCCTGCTGCAAATAATGCCTCGCGATATGGCGAGTCCTGCACCGCCGCGCCGTTGACGCGCTCCACGCTCACCTCCAGGCGCGGGTTGAACTCGCGCGACACCAGGATGGCGAAGAGCGAAAGATACTCCACGAGCCGCGGATGCTCCGGCTCGACCCGCACCTGGATCTCCTTCCCGAAGCGCCGCGATACCACCACGAGACGGCTGCCGTGATAGACGAGATGCGTCCCCGGAATCCGCGGCGGCAGCTCCTCCTTCAGCCCGTCGAGGCCGATGCCGCACAGAGACGCTGGGTCCCCCGCATTGAGCCAGTAGATCGACTCCTCCCGCACTCCCTTCGATAGCTGCCGGAACGCCTCGTGGGAGATGAACTGCAGCCCGGGAATGCCGAGGAAAAAGCTCCCGCAAAGGACCTCACCCGAGAGCTCCATGATCCGCAAGGTGCGGAAGAGGCGCGACCACTGGAGAGGCGGGAGTTCCCGCTGCAGCAGCTCGCGGAAAAGGATGCCGTAGCGGTCGAGCAGCAGGCGCACCCGCTCGCGATTCAGCTCCTCCCGCTCCAGCGGGTCCGATGGGACCGGCTCCCTCTCGATGAGGTACCAGTTCCCGGCAGTGCGTTCCCCCCTTTTCCAGCGGCGCGCCAAGGGGCGGCGCTGGCCGGTGTCGACGGCGGCCGGCTCCGCGAAGCGGGTCTGAATCCCTTTGCGCACCGTCACAAAGGAGTCGTTGCTGACTTCCCCCTGCCAGGCGAGCCTCCACAGCTCCCGCGTCGCCGCGGCTGATGTAAGGCCGCTGAAGGACTCGATCGCCTGCAGGCTGTAGCGCCCCTTCGGATCGGGGATCAGCCGCGAGAGGATCGTCTGCTCCGCCGTGCGCTCCCCCTCCTGCTCGTCTTTAAAGAGGAGAAGATCCTCCGGAAAGGAGAAGGCGAGCTTGCGGTCGCCGCACCCCACCCAGGCGAGGTCGCTCGTGTGCATGAGGCTGTCGAGCCAAGCGGTGCTGTAGTTCACCATCCGCGCCGGCAGAACCTCTTCCTCCCATGCGCTGACGGCGAGAGGAAGGCCAAAGAGCTGCTCGATGCTGCCGCGCAGGTCGTCGAGGGTGCGCCCCGGCTCCGTCACCCCCTGAAAGCTCGCCAGAAAAAGAGGCAGCATTTCCAGCGGGAGCGCCTCGAAGGCGGGCTGCCGCGAACGGCGCAGGATCCTCAGCAGCGATTCGAGGTTTGCCGCATCGCAGATTTCCGGCTCCGTCGCCCCTTCCGTCAGGAGATCTGCGACGATAGCCCCGTCCTCCTCCAGCGCTCCCAGGGCCCGCCGCAACAACTCCTCACCCACCCCGAGCGTCTCGCGCATGCGGGGAAGGGGCATCGGGCCGTAAAATGAGAGCCACTGGGCCAGGAGCCGCACTCCCTGCTCGTCCTCCTCACCCTCTTCCGCCGAATCCCTCCGCACCTCGAAGCGCCTGAAGATTTCGTGCACCGCGGCGCGCCCCCTCTCGTCGTCCTCGTCCCCCTGCGGCAGAATGGGCGACACCGCAACCTCGTCCCGCTCTCTCCCCATTCCCTTCACGATCTCCGGCAAAAGCTCGAGCGCCGCCATCAGGGGGACGGCCGATCCCGGCGGCCGGATCTGGACAATTCTTCCGGCAGCTTCGGCGACGATGCCGTCGCTGGCGGCTCCGTGGTCACGCGCCATCGCTGCCAGGAGCCGGGACCATTCCGGCGCCGGGAGAAGGAGGCGCTCCTTCACCCAGTCGACGAGGTCGCGCGCCGACTCCGGGACGTATCCGGGGGCGAGCCGCTGGCGCTTCTCTTCAAAGCCGGCAATCAGCTGCGCGGGGAGCCTCGGTCGCAGGTGCGGCGAAAGCGCGAGCTCGCGGATCAGGTCCTGGCCGAGCGCCGACCCCGGAGATTGCGGGGTGTCGTCCTCGTAGACGTACTTGTTCACCTGCTGCCAGATCAACCCCTCGGCAAAGGGTGAAGCGGCGGAGGTGCGCGTCTCGCCCACAACCACCTCCCCCTCCTGGATTTGCGCCAGGAGCGATTTCAGGCTCGCCAGATCGAAGTCGTCCTGCAGGCAGGAGCGCCACGTCTCCAGCACGATGGGGAAGTCCCGGTAGCGGGACACCGCTCCCAGGAGCTTCTTGGAGCGGAGGCGATTGAGCCACAACGGCATCCTCTTCTTGAAACCGAGCTTCGGGAGAAGAAGCGCCCGCCCGGCGTTTTCACGAAAGCGCGCCCCAAAGAAGCCGGTCCGCTCCAGCGAGACCCGCAAGAGGGACTCCACGTTTTCCGGCGTCACCAGGGTGAAGAGGTAGCTGATCTGGAAGTCGTGGGGGAGAAGGAGGGCGATGGCGTCATTGTCGTAGAAAACCTGCAGGGGGTAGCCGAACTCCTTTTCCCAGGCGGCGGCGAGCGCAAAGGTGAAGGGGCGGTTCACGGCGTTTCCCCAGAGGGTGTGAATGATTGCCTGCTGGGCATCCCCCCCCGCAGCCGGGTCGTGGAAGTGCTCCACCAGGATATGGTGCCGGTGCGGCAGATCCGTGCCGGTCGCCTCCTGCTGCCTCTTCAGGAAGGAGGTGAGGGCCTCCGCGGCGCCGCGCTCCATCGCGTAGCGACCCATGAGCTCGGCGGGGAGATCCCCCTTCAGGGCGGCGTTGCACTCCTCCAGAAAGAGGGCGATGCGCTCGGAAAAGTGGAAGTCGCGGTCCAGCTCCTCCGCGCGCCAGAAAGGTATGATCTGCTGGGGATTGCGCGCGGGAGCGACGTCAACACTGTTGTGCGTTATCTGCCTGATCTGCCAGACCTGCGCCCCCAGCGAGAAGGTATCCCCGATGCGCCGCTCCCAGACGAACTCCTCGTCGAGCTCCCCTATCTTTGCGCCACCATCCTGGAGTCGCAGGTCGAAGTAGCCGCGGTCCGGGATCGTTCCCCCTTCGAGGTAGATGAGGGAGGCTATCCCCTCCCGCGTCCTGACCGTGTTCGCCAGCCGGTCGACCGTCACCCGAGGGCGCAGCTCCGGAACGTGGGCATCGACGTAGCGCCCCTCCAGCATCCCGATCACCAGATCAAAGTGCTTGCGCTGCAGGTTGCGGTACGGGTAGCTCGTCTTCAGGAAAAGGAAGAGCTCGTCCAGGTCCCACTCCTCCGGGAGCGCCATGGAGAGGATGATCTGGCACAGGAGATCGAGGGGGGCTTCCACCGGATGGAGCGGCTCCAGGTCGCGCTCGGCGATGGCTGCCGCCATGACGGCGGCGTCGAGGTAATCCATGCCGTGAGAGGGGTACAGCAGGCCGCGGCTGATCTCCCCGACGCCGTGCCCGGAGCGCCCGATCCGCTGGATTGCCGACGAGATGGTGCGCGGAGTCTGGATCAGCACGACGCTGTCGAGCCGCCCGATGTCGATGCCGAGCTCCAGGGAGTTCGTAGCCACGATCGCCTTCAGGTCGCCGCGCTTCAGTTTTTCCTCCACTGCGAGCCGGATCTCCTTCGACAGCGAGCCGTGGTGCGCGTACGCCACCTCCTCCCCCACCGCCTCGTTGATGAGGCGGGTAAGCCTCTCCGTCGTGCGCCTGCTGTTGGCGAAAAAGAGGGTGGAGCGGTGCTCGGCGATGAGCTTCGCAAAATCGCGCGCCAGCCTCGGCCAAAAGGCTTCGTCCTGCTCGCTCAGCTCCTCCTGCGGCGAGCGGATCTCGATGCGGAATTCCTTCGCCTGCTCCCCCCTCACCAGAGTCACCGGTCTCTTCTCGTACGAGTCGCCCCGCCTGATGAAGCCCCCCACAAGGTCTGCCACCGTCTCCAGCGGCGTCACCGTGGCGGAGAGGGCAATGCGCTGGAACTCGCCGCACAAAAGGACAAGGCGGTCCACCGCCGTGACGAGATGGGTCCCCCTCTTCGTTCCCGCGACTGCATGGATCTCGTCAAGGATGACGGTGCTGATGCCGACAAGGGCATGGCGACCGCTGGCGGAGGTGAGGAGGATGTTGAGGCTCTCGGGGGTGGTGATGAGGATCTCCGGCGGCTTGCGCAGCATGCGCTGCCGGTCGCTCCCGGGGGTGTCGCCGCTTCTGGTCTGCACCGAAAGGAGCGGGAAGCTCTCCCCGGCGCGCCGGAAGACAGACTCGAGCTCCTGCAGCGGGGTGAGGAGGTTCTTGCGCACGTCGTTGTTGAGGGCTTTCAGCGGGGAAATGTACAGGACCCGGGTCTCGCCGCGGGGCCAGGCGCCGGTCACCAGCTGGTTGATCCCCCACAGAAAGGCCGCGAGGGTCTTCCCGCTCCCGGTCGGAGCCGTCACCAGCACATGCCTTCCTTCGCTCACCTCTTTCCAGGCACGCAGCTGCACGTCGGTCGGTGCGCCGACCCGCTCGGCAAACCAGGAGGCTATGAGAGGGTGGAACCGTTTCAGGATGTTGCGCGGCTGGTTGCGTACATCTGCAGGGGGCATCGGGAACCCTTGTGTGTGAAGCCAGTATCATTCTACCATGCCGGCAGGCCAGGCAACCGCAACGGGAGAGCAGGTGCGGGTTCACCGTTCTCCGGCAGCGGAAGGCAGTGGCGCCGCACCCATCCCATCCCCGAGGACGCGAAGAGCATGGAAAGCACACCACTCTCCAATTCCCCCCACCATCTGCCGCGGAAAGAACCTTCACTCGATGACCTCTACGCCTACGAGCCGGACCGGGAAAGCTCGGAACGGGTACGGGTAATTACCGGCTCCCTCGCCGGCCCCTATAGCGGGTATCTCGCAGAAACACGAGAGCGGGAGCAGCGCCTCGAAAAGCCGGCCCGCAGCATATCCGTGCCCACCGATCCTTCCTGACTACTCCGAGCTGCTTGAGAACCATCTTCCCATCACTGCTCCCCGCACTCATTGTCGCCCGCAGCTGCTAGCTCCCTTACCCCTGCAATCACCCGTTGCTGAGGGTGACGAGTGAAGAGGTGGTGCATATAGGCATTGCGCGGGGTACTCCTTTTCACTCCTTTGAGGCACAATTGAGAAAGAGTGCGATGACTGCCGACCAGGTGCGGCGCTCCGGAGGAGTACCGGAATGAGAGTACTCGTTGTAGATGACAATGCAGCCGACCGGAAGATCCTGCGCTATGTGCTGGAGCGGCACGACAGCGAGGTCATCGACGCAGGGGACGGCGAACAGGGCTTTCAGCAGGCCGAGCGCCACGTTCCGGACCTGATCATCTCCGACGCGCTCATGCCGCGCATGGACGGCTTCGAATTCCTGCACCGTATCAAGGCTGCCCCCGCCCTCAGGCATATCCCCTTCATCTTCTATTCATCCGTCTACACCGGCGACAGGGACGAAAAGCTCGCACGATCCCTCGGCGCCGACGCCTTCATGGTCAAGCCGAAGGAACCCGAGGAGATCTGGCAGGAGATCGAGAGGGTCGTGGAGCGGGCGCGCTCCCGGGAGGGGACCTCGCATGAAGTCGAGGAGGAGGAGTACCTGCGCCAGTACTCGCGGATAGTAACGGCAAAGGTAGAGGAGAAGGTCAGGGAGCTGGAGCGGGCCAACGAAGTCATCAGGCAGAGGGCAAAGAGTTACCGCAACCTCTTCAACAGTATCCGTGACGTCATCATCGTTACCGACGACGACCGCATCATCGCCGACGCCAACCAGCCGGCGCTGCGCGACGCCTTTGGTTATGAGCTTCATGAGGTACAGGGGAAGGATGTGCGGATCCTGTATGCCGATGACGACGGGTACCGGGCCTCCGCTGTGCCGGTCGCGAGGAAGAGGCCGGAGGCCGGCAGTGTGCTGGAAGTCCCCTTCACAAAGAAGAGCGGGGACACCTTTATCGGCGAGCTGTCACTGATCAGGCGTCTCGGGGAGGAGGGGGTGCCGACAGGCAACATCGGGATCATCCGCGACATAAGCGAGCGAAAAAGGGTGGAGGAGGCGCTGCGCACCAGCGAGAGGGAGCGGTACCAGCTCGAGGCCGAGCTGCGGCTGGCGGCCGAGGTGCAGGCGAAGCTCCTGCCGCGGTCATCCCCTCTCCTGCCCGGCTTCGAGATCTCCGCGGCCTGCTTCCCCGCCCGCCAGATCGGGGGGGACTTCTACGACTGGCTGGAAATATCCCCCGGGGTAATAGCGGTAACGCTGGGGGACGTCATGGGGCACGGCCTTGCCGCCGCGGTACTAATGGCGGAGGTGCGGGCGACGGTCCGGTCACTGAGCGCGCACAACGAGCCGGAGAAGGCAATGCAACGGGTGGAGTATGCCTTGCGCCACGACCTTGAGCGCTCGGAGGCATTCGTCACCATGTTCCACGCGCGTGTGGAGGGGAAGAGCCGTACCCTCACCTTTGTCGACTGCGGCCACGGTTTCGCCTTTTTGCGGAGAGCCGACGGCTGGGTGGAGGAGTTGCTGCCGCGCGGGCTCCCGATCGGCGTGCCGTCGAGGGAAAGGTACCAGGAAGGGCGACTGACGTTCGAGCCGGGAGATGCACTGGTGCTGTACAGCGACGGACTGATAGATGCGCGTCCGGAGCTCGAGCTGACTCCGAAGCTGCTGGCGAGGTGCCTTGAAGGGAGTGCGAATTCCCGGGAGATGGTGGAGCGGCTGACCTCCCTCCCCGGCGTCCCCTCCCCCCCCCCGGACGACCTGACGGTGCTGGTGGTGCTGTGCAAGCCGTGAAGGAAAGAGGTCTCGGTGCGAAAAGGTCCCCCCTCCCCTTGCGGGAGGGGGTCAGGGGGTGGGGGAAGGCGCCACCTCAATCCATATGCTGGCAGCTTCACCCACTCCCCAGCCCCCTCCCGTCCAGGGAGGGGGAGCTCTCCTACATCATATCCATGCCCCCCATCCCGCCGGGCATTGCCGGCATCGCGGACTCCTCGCGCGGCTTCTCGGAGATCACTGCCTCGGTCGTGAGCATGAGGCCGGCGATGGAGGCGGCGTTTTGCAGCGCGGTGCGGGAGACCTTCGTCGGGTCGATGATCCCCGCCTGGATCATGTCGACGTAGATGTCGTCGGCGGCGTTGTAGCCGTAGGCGCCATCTGCGTTTCTCACCCTGTCGACTACGATGGAGCCGTCCACCCCGGCATTCAGCGCGATCTGGCGGATTGGCGCCTCCAGCGCATCCTTCACGATGCTGACCCCGAATTGCTGCTCGGTATCAAGCTGTACCTCGGTCAGCACCCGCAGTGCGCGCAGGTAGGCGACGCCGCCGCCCGGTACGATCCCTTCGTCGACGGCAGCGCGGGTCGCATGCAGCGCGTCCTCCACCCTCGCCTTCTTCTCCTTCATCTCCGTCTCGGTCGCTGCGCCGACCTTGATGACCGCGACACCACCGACAAGCTTTGCCAGGCGCTCCTGCAGCTTTTCTTTGTCGTAATCGCTGGTCGTCTCCTCGATCTGCGCGCGCATCATCTTCACACGCCCCTGGATATCGGCTTCCTGACCGGCGCCGTCGATGATGGTGGTGTTGTCCTTGTCGACCGTTGCCCTCTTCGCGTGACCGAGCATGTCCAGTGTGGCGTTTTCCAGCTTGAAGCCGAGCTCCTCTGAGATCACCTTGCCCCCGGTGAGGATCGCGATGTCCTCGAGCATCGCCTTCCTGCGGTCCCCGAAGCCGGGGGCCTTCACTGCGCAGACGTTGAGGACGCCGCGCAGCTTGTTCACCACGAGGGTGGCGAGTGCTTCGCCTTCGATGTCTTCGGAGATGATGAGGAGGGGACGGCCGGACTTGGCGATCTTTTCCAGGATCGGAAGAAGCTCCTTCATGTTGGAGATCTTCTTGTCGTGAATGAGGATGGCGACGTTCTCCAGGTTGGCCTCCATCCGCTCCGGATCGGTGACAAAGTAGGGGGAAAGGTAGCCGCGGTCAAACTGCATCCCCTCCACCGTCTCGAGAGTCGTCTCCATCGATTTTGCTTCCTCGACCGTGATGACCCCTTCCTTGCCGACCTTTTCCATTGCCTGGGCGATGATGTCGCCGATCGTCTTGTCGTTGTTGGCGGAGATGGTGCCGACCTGCGCGATTTCCTTGTGGTCCTGGATCGGCTTGGAGAGGTTCTTCAACTCCTCGACCACGATCTCGACGCCGCGGTCGATGCCGCGCTTGAGCTCCATCGGGTTGTGCCCGGCGGCAACGAGCTTCGTCCCCTGCCGATAGATCGCCTGCGCCAGAACGGTCGCGGTGGTGGTGCCGTCACCGGCCGTGTCGGAGGTCTTGGACGCGACCTCTTTCACCAGCTGCGCTCCCATGTTCTCGAACTTGTCGTGGACCTCGATCTCTTTCGCGACTGTGACGCCGTCCTTGGTGATGAGGGGCGAGCCGTACGACTTCTCGATAACCACGTTGCGCCCCTTCGGGCCGAGGGTGACCTTCACGGCATCCGCTAGGGTATTGACCCCTTTGAGGATCGCGTTGCTCCCCTCCGCGTTGAACTTGATCAGTTTTGCTGCCATCTATGATTCCTCCTGATATGCATGTGGAAGTTGGTGAAGTGCAGTATGGGCTACGCTGGGGGCCTACTCGATGACTCCGAGGATGTCGTCCTCACGCATGATGAGGAGCTCCTCCCCGTCGACCTTTATCTCGTTTCCGGCGTACTTGCCGAAGAGGACCTTGTCGCCGACCTTCACGTCCAGCGGGAATATCTTGCCGTCGTCACTGCGCTTTCCTTTGCCTACGGCGACAATTTCACCCCTTTGGGGTTTCTCTTTAGCAGTCTCCGGAATGAAGATGCCGCCGGCTGTACGGGCTTCTTCTTCCAGCCTTTTCACGATGATTCGGTCCTGCATCGGTCTCAGGTTCATGCTTTGTCTCCTTCCTCAAAAGAATGTGGTGTGGCAAAAAAATAGCACTCAAAAATAGAGAGTGCTAATGCTCCGGGCAATAATAAGCAGCGTGAGGCAAAAATCAAGGGGACGGGAGGAAGAAAATTGCAGCAAACGCGGGCACCGGCGCGCGGTGCCATTGGCAATGCGGGCTTCTCTGCTACTATCTCACCGGAGAATCATGTAGGCCGGAATAAGCGTTAGCGTTTCCGGCACAAGGCCGCGATTATGCCGGGAACGCCTCCGGCTTATCCCGGCCTACAGTCACATTTCACCCGGATGTCAGACTGCCGACCTTTGGCGCTACACCGCCATCGCAGGATGCATACGCTCCAGCGCGAGGCACCTTCTGGTGAATTCTGGTGAAATGTAGGCCGGAATAAGCGGAGCGTTTCCGGCACAAGGCCGCGATTATGCCGGGAACGCCTCCGGCTTATCCCGGCCTACATTCAATTTCACCCTGATGTCAGACTGCCGACCTTTGGCGCTACAGCGCCATCGCAGGATGCATACGCTCCAGCGCGGGGCACCTTCTGGTGAATTCTGGTGAAATGTAGGCCGGAATAAGCGGAGGGTTTCCGGCACAAGGCCGCGATTATGCCGGGAACGCCTCCGGCTTATCCCGGCCTACATTACACAGCGATCTCCATTTCGGAATATACGCCATGATGCCTCAACGCATTCATCCCCTGAACGAGCGTCCCCTCCGCCCCGGGCCGGTGGTGTACTGGATGAGCCGGGACCAGCGGGTCGCGGACAACTGGGCGCTCCTCCATGCCCAGGAACTTGCGATCCAGGGGCGCCACCCTCTTGCTGTGGTATTCACCCTGGTGCCGGAGTTCCTCGGAGCGGCGCTGCGGCAGTATGCCTTCATGCTGAAGGGGCTGCAACAGGTGGCAGAGCGCCTCGCACAGTTGAAGATCCCGTTTTACCTCCTCACAGGGGACCCGCCCGCGGAAATTGCCGCCTTCGTCGTGCAGCACCGCGCTGGGGCGGTGGTGGCGGACTTCGACCCGCTGCGCATAAAGCGGCAGTGGCGGGAAGAGGCGGCAAAGCACCTTCCGGTGCCGCTGGTCGAGGTAGATGCCCACAATATCGTCCCCTGCCGCTACGTCTCGAGCCGCCAGGAGTTCGGCGCATACACCTTGCGACCGAAGATCCGCCGTCTGCTGCATGACTTCCTGGACGAGTTCCCGCCACTCCTCCCCCACCCTACTCCATGGCCACTCCCGCCTCCCCTCTTCGACAGCGAAAGGGTGCTGTCTTCACTCCCCCTCGACCGCACGGTCCCTGAGGTGAGGCGCGTTTCTCCTGGCGAGGATGCTGCGAGAGAGCGGCTCCAGAATTTTCTTGATGAAGGGGTCGACCTCTACGAGACCCGCCGCAACGACCCGTCCCAGGACGGCCAATCGGGGCTCTCCCCTTTTCTGCACTTTGGCCAGCTTTCGGCGCAGCGGGTGGCGTTGGAGACGGGGCGGCAGGAGGGAAGCATCTCCTCACGAGAGGCCTTTCTCGAGGAGTTGATCGTGCGGCGGGAGCTTTCGGACAACCTCTGCCAGTACAACCTGCACTACGACAGCATCGAGGGGCTACCGGGTTGGGCGCGCGAAACCCTGGACGAGCACCGGGAGGACCCGCGCGAGTTCGTGTACTCGCTGGAGGAATTCGCCGCCGGAGATACGCACGATCCGCTGTGGAACGCGTCGCAGCTCGAAATGGTGCGGACCGGAAGGATGCACGGCTACCTGCGCATGTACTGGGCGAAAAAGATCCTGGAGTGGACGGAGACGCCCGAGGAGGCGATGAAGGTCGCCATCGCCTTGAACGACCGGTACCAGCTGGACGGGCGCGACCCCAACGGTTACGCGGGCATCTCCTGGAGTATCGGGGGGATGCACGACCGCGCCTGGGGCGAGCGCCCTATCTTCGGAAAGGTTCGCTACATGAACGACAAGGGGTGCCGGCGCAAGTTCAGCGTGGCGGGTTACATCGCGCGGGTGCAGGAGATGAAGGACCGAATGGAGGGTGGAAATGTTCTTTCATGACATGAGACGGCTGGAACGCATCCAGAGGCTGACGATGAGTCTGGGGGATGCCTGGACATTTTTCTCCGATCCCGCAAACCTTCCGGTCATCACTCCTCCGGAGCTGGGCTTCACGATGGCTGGCCCGCTCCCCCCGAGGATGCATCCCGGCATGATTGCGTCGTACACCGTCACGCCGTTCGGGCTCATTCGCCTGGGGTGGATCACCGAGATCACCCACGTGGAGGAGCCACACTTCTTCGTGGACGAGCAGCGCTTCGGGCCGTACCGTTTCTGGCACCACCAGCACCACATGCGCGAGGTGCCGGGAGGGGTGGAGATGCACGACATCGTGCACTACATTCTCCCCTTTGCCCCCTTCAGCCGCATCATCGCAGGGCAGGTAGCGAAGCAGCTGGACACCATCTTTGATTTCCGGCACAAGACGCTGCAGAAAATGTTCAGCACGACGCTGTAGCCCCCGCCGCAGTTGCGACATATTTTGTCGCACCTCTGTGTTTTACTTACAATACCAAACACTGGAGGTGCGCCATGATCTATCTCACCAACGACACCCTGGACCACGCCGTCTATTTCGAATTCTGCGGGAAAGAGCCGCACACCCTCGGGAGCAGCCGGGAGCAGCGCTACTTCGGGCTCCTCGGAAACGGCATTTACGAGGTGCCGGTGACCCTGAAGAGCCACCACGGGCGGATCGATGTCGACTTCGGAAGGAGCGAGCTCTTCAGCCTTGTGGAAGAGGATGATGTGCGGAGGATTATCGGGGAGATGGTGAAGGAGAGGACGCTGCACTGACAATACGGAGCACTGGCCCCGAGCCGGCGCCGGCGTCCATGTAGGCCGGGATAAGACGCCAGACGTTCCCGGCGGTCCACCGACAGACGAGGCTCAGGGCCACGGACGTGTGAGACAAATCCCCCCTGTCCCCCCTTCGCAAAGGGGGGAACGCGAGTTCGGGTGCAGCGCTTTGTCGAAAGGTACTCCAGCTTCTCCGGCTTTTACGGAAGCTCACGCACTGACGCAGGCGCGCGGCAGCGAATGCCGGAAACGCTACCGCTTATTCCGGCCTACATGGCTACACGGCCACAGGTGAGTTTCGGGGTTCCGGCTGTCGTCTGTCAATGTAGGCCGGGATAAGCCGCCAGGCGTTCCCGGCGGTCCACCGACAGACGAGGCTCAGGGCCACGGACGTGTGAGACAAATCCCCCCTGTCCCCCCTTCGCAAAGGGGGGAACGTGAGTTCGCGTGCAGCGCTGCGTGGAAATGTAGTCGATGCTCCCACGAATTACCGGAAGTTCCCTCGCAAAGGGAGAGACGCCTACTGTAGGCCGGGATAAGCCGCCAGGCGTTCCCGGCGGTCCACCGACTGACGCAGGGGCGCGGCAGCAAATGCCGGAAACGCTACCGCTTATTCCGGCCTACATGGCTACAGCGCTACTGGTGGGGTTGCGGCCACTCACCGCCACCCCTGTCGCCACTCTTTCTTCTACGCCAGCTTGAACCGGCTGACCAGTTCCTCCAGAAGTCTGGCGTTGGTTGCGAGCTGGGCTGATGCGGCTGCCGTTTCGCTTGCACCGCGCGATGTCTCCTGCACGACTCCGGTCACCTGGTGGACGTTAGAGGTGATCTCGGTCGTCGTGGCGGTCTGCTCCTCGGCTGCCGTGGCGATCTGGTTGATCTGCATCGCCACCTCGTTGATCTGCCCGAGGATCTCCTCCAACGCCTCGCCCGACTTCTTCGAGCTCTCGGCCCCCTTCTCTACCTCGCAGACCCCTTCATCCATCGCCAGCACGGCGGTCCGGATCTCGCTCTGGATCGCGCGGATCATTTCCGATATTTCCTTCGTCGCCTTCGTGGTCCGCTCCGCAAGTGCGCGCACTTCGTCTGCGACGACTGCAAAGCCTCTCCCCTGCTCCCCTGCCCTGGCAGCCTCGATCGCCGCGTTGAGCGCGAGGAGGTTCGTCTGGTCGGCGATGTCCTCAATGGTGCCCACGATCTCGCCGATCTGCTCGGAGCGCACCCCGAGATCCTCCACCGTTTGCGCTGACCGCTTTACCTGTGCCGCGATCTTGCCCATACCGGCAATCGTTTCGGTGACGACTTCACTTCCCCTCGTGGCGGTCTTGGACGTGCGATCCGAGCTCGTTGCGGCCATCATGCAGCTGCGCGCGATATCCCCGCTCGTCGCCGCCATCTCCTCACTGGCTGTCGCCACCGTCTCTGTCTGAGAGGCCACTTCCTCCGCGCCGCTGGCGATAATAGATGCAGTCGACTGCAGCTGGTAGGAGGCCTGCGTCACGTGCTGGGAAGTGGTGGCAACTTTAGTAAGGATCTCACGCATGTTGGCGACCACCTTTCGGGATGAGGCCGCCAGTTCACCGATTTCGTCACGGGTGGAAACGGTCACGGACTGGGTGAGGTCACCGTCGGCGAGCCGGGCGTTGGCGGAAACGATCTCCGCAACAGGGCGCGTGATGCTCCTGGTCACGAAGAACCCGAACCCTGCTCCCAGCAGAACAGCGATTGCCGAGAGGACAATGGCGAGATTGCGGGTAAGGGTGCAGGCCTCTGCAACATGCTCCCCAGCCTGAACCAGCGAGTCCCCCTGATATTTCGTCATTTTTTGCAGAGCCGCCATGTAGCCGAGCTGCGCATCCCGGTATTTCCCCATGAGAAGTTCCCCGGCTTCTTGCTTCTTCCCTGCCCTTATCAGGTCCATGACTTCTTTCTGGATTTCCTTGTAGGGAGCCCGCACGGCGTTTATCTCCTTCATCAGAGCGGTCGCCTCTGCGCTCATGCCGGATTCTTCCAGCGCCTTGAAGTCGGCGAGCGTGTGCTTGCTAGTCTCAGGTATGCGCGCCAGCTCTTTTTCCACTTTCGCAGGATCGTCCAGAATCACCGCGTTGCGCAGCGCACGGGCGATGATGTTGATGTTGTCATTTATGTCGTGGACAAGCACCGTCTTCGGCCAGTTGTCGTGGGTTATCGCCTCGACCTTGCCGGTGATAAAGGAGAGCCTCTCAATGGTGAACCCGCTGAGGGCAATCATGATCAACAGGATCGTTCCGAAAGCCAAACCTAGCCGCATTCCAATCTTCATCTTATCTTTCTCCTTTTCCAACTGACTTTCGAGAAACAGCCGGTAGTGATGATTTCGGCCGTTCCCCTTTTAACCTGAGACGCCAGAGGATTATATTTCACCAACACTTCAGCTCTTTCACAGGTAGGAGAGGAGCGGGGGCCGAGCGCTGTGCCAGCACGGGTGCTACCATTTAAGGAAGTGAGCCCATGCATCCACGACGGAGCCATCAGCAGGTCCCACCTGCCCCACGGCTCCATTTCAGATAGAGAAGGAGAGTTGATAATGCCAAAAGCCCAAGCATACGCCGTCATGAATCCGAAGGAGCCGCTGGTACCCTTTGCGGTGGAGCGCCGTGAACCGGGGGCGCATGAGGTTCTCATCGATATCCTTTTCTGCGGCATCTGCCATTCAGACATCCACCAGGCGCGCGACGAGTGGGGAGGCTCGACCTTTCCGATGGTGCCGGGACACGAGATCGTCGGCAAGGTGGCAAAGACAGGGGACGCGGTCGGCAGATGGAAGACCGGCGACACCGTCGGCGTCGGCTGCTTCATCGACTCCTGCCGCGAGTGCGAGTCGTGCCGCGAGGGAGAGGAGCAGTTTTGCGAGGTGGGGATGAACCCGACCTACAACGGCTTCGAGCGCGACGGAAAGACGCCCACTTACGGCGGCTACTCCACCTGCATGACGGTGGACGAGAACTATCTTCTGCGGATTCCGGAGGGGATGCAGCTGGAGCGGGTGGCACCTCTTCTTTGCGCCGGGGTCACTACATATTCACCGCTCAGGCGATTTGTCTCCCCCGGCGACCAAGTCGCAATAGTCGGCCTGGGGGGGCTCGGACACATGGGGGTGAAGATCGCGAAGGCGATGGGCGCAACCGTCACGGTCCTCAGCCACTCCGAACACAAAAGGGAGGCCGCGCTCGCTCTCGGTGCGGACGATTTCATCGCCACCGGCGCCGAAGGTGCTTTCAGGGAGAATGCGAAGCGATTCCACTTCATCCTCGACACGGTCTCGGCGCAGCACGACTACAACCTGTACCTCGAGCTTTTGAAGCGCGGCGGCACGATGGTGCTGGTGGGGATCCCCGACCCGGTTCCCCTCTCTGCCGTTCCGCTCGTGATGCAGCGCCGCCAGCTCGCCGGCTCACTGATCGGGGGCCTTCGGGAAACGCAGGAGATGCTCGACTTCTGCGCACAGCACAATGTTGCGGCCGACGTGGAGGTGATACCGATAGAAAAGGTAAACGAAGCGTACGACAGGGTGATGAAGAGCGACGTGCGGTACCGGTTCGTGATCGACATCGCGAGCCTCAGAGAGAAGAGCGCGTGACGGGACTCTCTCTTGAACTACCTCTTTCACCTCTATCTGGCCGGTGAAGACCCCGACCTCATCGCGGGTGGCTTCGCGGGGGACTTCGTCAAGGGACCGCTCGACCGCTTTGATCCACCCGGAATGCGGCGCGGGGTAGAGTTGCATCGGCTGGTGGATTCATTCGCAGAGCGCGAGGAGTCGTTCCGGCAGAGCCGGCAGCGCATCGCGCCGCACTACAGGCTCTTTCGCAGCGTGCTGGTTGACATATTTTACGACCACTTCCTGAGCGTGACGTGGGAGGAGTGGCACCATGAACCGTTGCCGCAATACCTGGCGCGGGTAAGAGGGGTACTGGAGGGAAAGAGGGAGTTTCTGCCGGAGCGCCTGAAGGAGCTTATGCCGGTCGTTCTGGACGAGCTGATACCCTCCTATCACAGGATGGAGGGTATCGGGAAGGCGCTGAAGCGCATGTCTGCGAGGGTCCGCCGCCCCAATCCGCTGGCAGGCGCGGAAGAGGAACTGTTGCTGCATTATCGGGAGCTGGAGGGGGATTTCCGGCTTTTCCTGCCGGAGGCGGTGAGGTATGCGGAAGGAATCAAGGCAAGAGGTGGAATGTAGGCCGGAATAAGCGGAGCGTTTCCGGCAAACCCGGTGCAGCATCTCTTCGGCTGGCGCCGACGCCGGGAACGCCTGCGGCTTATCCCGGCCTACGGGTGCATGTTCACTTTAGCAGAGCAGGTGCTCAGGCGTCCCCTCCCTTTCAAGGGGAGGGTCAGGGTGGGGATGGGGTAGATGTTCGTAAGCGCGCCGAACCCCATCCCCCTCCTGTCCTCCCCCTTGAAAGGGGAGGGACGCGCGGCCGGCGTTTGAGCTTGAATTCGTCTCGTCCATAATTGTCACAAAAAAGCCCCACCTTTTCCCGGCGGGGTTTTTTGCGAGCACAGAACCACTTGCCCTTAATGCGTCGGATTCGTCTTCCGTGCCCGCAGGTTCAGCATCTCCACCAGCACCGAGAAAGCCATGGCGAAATAGATGTACCCCTTCGGGATGTGCATGTCGAGGCCGTCCCCGATGAGCGCCACACCGATCAGGAGCAGAAAGGAGAGGGCCAGCATCTTCACGGTGGGGTGCCTCTCCACAAAGGCGCTGATCATCCCGGAGAAGCCCATCATGAACCCGACGGCGATCACGACAGCCGCGACCATCACCGCGAGCTGGTTCGCCATCCCGAGCGCGGTGATGATCGAGTCGAGCGAAAAGACGATGTCCAGAAGGAGTATCTGCACGATGACGGAGCCGAAGGAAGCGGCGGCACGCGCTGTCATGTGGTCCCCGCCCCCTTCGAGCTTTTCGTGGATCTCCATGGTGCTCTTCCAGATGAGGAAGAGCCCGCCGCTTATGAGGATGAGGTCGCGTCCGGAGATCTCCGCCTGCAGCACGGTAAAGAGCGGGTCGGTGAGCCCCATGAGCCACGCCAGGGAGAAGAGGAGCGCGATCCGGATGAACATGGCAAGACCGAGCCCAAGGAGCCGGGCCTTCTCCCGCTGATGCGCCGGCAGCTTCCCAGCCTGGATGGAGATGAAGATGATGTTGTCGATGCCGAGCACTACCTCGAGCGCCGTCAGCGTGATGAGAGCCAGCCACGTTTGCGGGTCTGCCAGCCATTCCATAGAAATAACTCCTGATGTTTATGTCGCGGGAGAAAGTCTCTCCCCACTGTCTCTTCAGTTCGCCCTGAGCCCGCCGGACATCTTGTCTCGGCAGGCGGGCGCGTCCTCTACCGGCAGCGTTATGCGCGCCGCCCGTACGCCATCGCCTCCAGCCGCGCAATACGCTCTTCCATCGGGGGGTGCGTGCTGAAAAGGTTCATGAGGCTGCTCCCGGTAAGGGGGTTCACGATGAAGAGGTGAGCCGAAGCCGGTCTTGCCTCCTGCATCGGGATCATGTGCGAGTAGTTGTGCAGCTTGTTCAGTGCGCCGGCCAGTGCCAAGGGATTGCCGCAGATGCGGGCGCCCCCTTCGTCGGCGAGGTACTCGCGGGAACGCGACACCGCCATCTGGATAAGCATGGCAGCAATCGGGGCTACTATCGCCATGGCAAGAGTCCCCACGATGCTGCCCCCCTCCTCGTCGTCAGACCGTCCCGCGCCGAACATCGCCCCCCACTGCAGCATGTTCCCTACCATGGAGATCGCTCCGGCAAAGGTGGCGGCGATCGTCGATACGAGAATGTCGCGGTTTTGCACGTGCGCCAGTTCGTGGGCCATGACCCCTTCCAGCTCTGCGGGGGAGAGGATGCGCAAGATCCCTTCGGTGGCGGCGACCGCAGCGTGGTCCGGATTTCTCCCGGTGGCGAAGGCATTGGGGCTGTCGGAGGGGATGATGTAGACGCGCGGCATCGGAAGCCCGGCCTGAATGGCGAGGCGGCGCACCATGCCGTAGAAGGCCGGGTGCTCATGCTCCCCGACCTCCTGCGCACCGTACATGCGGAGGACGATCTTGTCCGAAAACCAGTAGGAGAAGAAGTTGGTGGCGCAGGCCATGGCAAAGGCAAAGACCATTCCGGTCTTCCCGCCGAGGGCGTTTCCCATCGCCACCATGAGGAGGGTCAGGAGGGTAAGGAGCAGGGTCGTCTTTAGTCGGTTCATTTGATACCTCCGTTGCAAGAATCCCGAGGGGCACAAAAAAAGACCTTGTACCCTCGGCGTGAATGTCGCTTCAGGTAAAGGTCTTGCTGGCAGGAAATTCTTGCCCCAGGCCCGGGTGTTTCCACCGTACTGACGAACCTCAGGTCGGCCATGTCTCCGGCCGATAGCTACTCCCCTTTACTCGAAATGAATAATAGGTATGGCATGAAGGAGTGTCAAGGGTTTTCTCTGCACCGGAGCGGCAGCGACGGAAGAATCTGTGCCTGCAAAGGCGTTTACAAGCTTTGACCCTTGACATCGGGAGCGCGAAAAACGTAAAGTGTGTCGCCGTGAAAATCCGTCACACGACATGAGGTCTCTATGAAAAAAGTGGTACTTATTGCTGTAACTGTGGTGCTGGTGGCAACCGCCGGTTTCTTCCTTTTCACCAAGGATCCGAAGGCGCTTCAGGTGAGCGAAGTCGGTAACCCCGCGGGCCGGACCGGCATCATCGCCATCACCGGAATCGTGGCGGGAGCCTCCGACTTCGACAAGAACGTCTTCGGCATCATGGACACGAAGGAAGCGTCGTGCAAGAAAGGGTGCGAGAAGATCTTCATTCCCATCAAGTACCTCGGCGAGCAGCCGGACCGCGGCGACGAGGTCAAGGCGAAAGGGAAGTTCACCAAGATCGCCAACTACTACGTCTTCGAGGCCGAAAACGTGAAGGTGCTGCGCAACCACGCCTTCAACGTGCAGAAAGGCTCCTGACGCCATCTCATTGAGGCGGCGGCCCCTCTTCGGGGTGCGCCGCCCCCTCCCCCCCTTCCTCCCACCCGCAAAAACCCTCGATTATTTCGACCTTTTCACCGCCTCCCGCTAAATTCTTTTCCGGACCCACCGATACGTGTCTCTGTCGTCCTGACGCCAAAAAGGAAACCGAGGCATGGCAATCCCATTAACGATACGCAGGCTTCTCACCATCAGAGGGGTCGAGCTGCCGGTCTTTCACCCGATCGCGCTCAAGTTGCAGCACCTCCTGGAGAGGACGGACTTCAAGATGGATGAGGTCCTCGCTCTCGCCACCGAAGATCCGTCCGTCGCCGGGCAGATCCTGAGGATGGCGAATTCTTTGGGGAACATCGGGCGCGTGCGGACCGAGACCGTGAAGGACGCCGTCATCAGGCTGGGAGCGCACCGGGTGGCCAACATCGCCATGGCGGCCTCCCAGGCGGGGCTGCACACCTCGGAGAGCAAGGTCATCAACGGCTTCATGCAGAAGCTCTGGGTGCACAGCCACGCCTGCGCCACGGGATGCCGCTGGCTGGCGATCGCCTCCGGCCGCCCGCAGGTCGCGGAGCAGGCGTACATGGGGGGACTGTTGCACGACGTGGGGAAGCTGCACCTCCTCAAAGCGCTGGAGCGGCTGAACGAGCGGGGGGTGGCGCAGAGCGCGCTGGAAGAGGCGATGCTTCTGGAGATTTTCGAGGAACTGCATGTGGAGCAGGGTGAGAGCGTCATGAAAGAGTGGAACCTGCCGAAGGCGTACTGCAAGGTCGTCGAGCAGCACCACCTCGAACGCTACGACACCTCCGACGCTGTGACCGCACTCGTCAGAGTCGTGAACTGCGCCTGCCACTACCGCGGCATCGGCCTCTTTCACGACCGGTTCCTCAATCTCTCCATCCTCCCGGAGACGGAGCGGCTCGCCCTTTCGGATCAGAATCTGAGGGAGTTGTGCGGCGTCCTCGATGAATCGCTGCATGTGACGGGAGCGGCTCAGGAGAGGGTCTTGTTGAAGCGGAGCAGCGCGCAGGAGAGGATCGCGAACTCCAGTATGAACAGCGCGAACAGCTAAGGACAGAGTATCTCACCCGTAGCGCCATGCGTTTGGGAGCTTGTAGCAGATAAAAGCACCAACATTCCCCCGTCTGTGCTATGTTGCAGGATTGCACCGGCAATAAAGCGCGAGGGAAGAAGTCATGACCATAGAATGGTACCCGGGCCACATGAGCAAGGCCCGCGAGCAGATTAAAGAGTTGATGCGCAAGATAGACGTCGTCGTCGAGATCCTCGATGCCCGCCTCCCTTCCTCCAGCTCGAACTACCTGCTTCAGCAACTGCGTCGGGACAAGCCGTGTATCAAGGTCCTGAACAAGAACGACCTGGCCGATCCCGAGGTCACAAAATCATGGGTACGCCACTTCCGGAAATCTGCCAACGTCCGCGCTCTGCCGCTGTCGGCAAAGCAGCCTGGCGAGGTAAAGCAGCTCATCAAGCTGTGCAGGCACCTGGCCCCTAACCGGGGGAACCCGGGGTACCCGGTGCGTGCCATGGTGATCGGCATCCCCAACGTCGGGAAGTCGACCCTTATCAACACCCTGGCGGGGAAGTCCCTGGCCAAGGTGGGGGACAAGCCTGCCATCACCGTGATCGCCCAGCAGATCGACCTGCACAACGGAATTCTCCTTTTCGACACTCCGGGGCTGCTCTGGCCCGAGATGAGTGACCAGACGGGTGCATATCGTCTGGCGGCCAGCGGTGCCATCGGCGCCAATGCCCTCGACTACACCAACGTCGGGGTATTCGCCGCCCGATACATGGCGGCTCGCTATCCGGAACTACTAAGGAACCGTTACAAGCTCTCGGAATTGCCCGAAGATCCGCACCATTTCCTCGAGGCCGCGGGTCGCCACATGGGGTGCCTGGTGAGCGGAGGCGCGGTCGATGTGAACCGCGCCGCAGAAGCCTTTGTCCGGGAAGTTCGTGCGGGAAAGCTCGGGCGGGTGAGCTTTGAGGAGCCGGAGACTGAGGTCGAGGGCGAGATGGAGAATCCCGACCTGAGCGGTGTCCTCCCCGAATCGCTGCATTGACGGGCGCAAGTCACGAGAGGGTCTTCTTGAAGCGGAGCACCGCGCAGGAGAGGATCGCGAAGCCGAGTATGAACAGCGCGAGCAGCTGAGGCCACAGTATCTCCAGCCCCACCCCTTTGAGAAAGATCACCCGGATGATCACCAGGAAGAAGCGGATCGGGTTCAGGTAGGTAAGCCACTGCACCGGCTCCGGCATGTTCTCTATGGGGAAGGCAAAGCCGGAAAGAAGCATCGCAGGGAAGATCACGAAAAACGCGCTCATCATCGCCTGCTGCTGCGTGCGGCTCACGGTGGAGATGAGAAGCCCGATACCGAGGGAGCTCATCAGGAAAAGGGCCGTGGCGAAGAAAAGAAGGGTGATGCTGCCGCGCAACGGGACATCGAACCAGAACGCCGCCACCGCCGAGATGAGACCTACGTCGATGAAGCCGATAAGCACGAAGGGGATCGTCTTTCCGAGGATGAATTCCCCTTTCCCTATCGGCGTGACAATGACCTGCTCGATGGTGCCGATCTCCTTTTCACGCACAACAGACATGCTGGAAAGGAGCATGGTGATGATGAAAACGATGTTGGTGATGACCGCCGGCACGTAAAAATTGCGGCTTTCGAGATTTTCGTTGAACCAGGCGCGGCTCTCCAGTTCGACCCCGTTGAAGGGGATGTCGCGCCCCGCGCCGCGCGCCACCGCTTCCCGCTGCAACTCCTTTGTGTATGTCTCCGCGATCTTCGCCGCGTAGCCGAGCACGATTCCCGCCGTATTCGAGTCACTCCCGTCCAGTATCATCTGCAAAGGTGCCGCGCGTCCGGCTGTCAGGGCGTTTCCAAAGCCGCGGTTCATCCGGATGACGAGCTTTACCCTGCCGCTGTCGATCGCCTTTCGCGCCTCCCGGTCGCTCTCCACCCTCTCGGTCAGGTCGAAGTACCCGGAGCGAATGAACCTGTCGGTCACCTCGCGGCTTTCCCTGCTGTTGTCGAGGTCATACACCGCCGTCGCCACGTGGCGCACGTCAGTGTTTACCGCATACCCGAAAATGATCGTCTGGAACGCCGGGACAAAGAAGACCACAAAGCGCATGCGCGGGTCGCGCAGCACCTGGATGAACTCCTTTATCAGCATCGCTTTCAGACGTTCGAGCAACCCGTTTCTCCTTTAGGGGGAATCTCCCCCGGCTCTGCACCATGTACTGTAGGCCGGGATAAAGCCGCAGGCGTTCCCGGCATTAAAGTGTTCCTGCCGCTATTCAATCTTCTTCCTGAACTTCACCAGCGCGACTCCCAGCACGACCACGGCAAAGAGTGCCAGCAGGAGCGCCTGCCCGCCGAGAATCTCCAGCCCGACCCCCTTCAGGTATATCCCCCGCAGCAAAGCCACGAAATAGCGTGCGGTAAAGAGATAGGTAAAGAGCTGGATCGGGTACGGCATGTTCTCGATCGGGAAGATGAACCCCGAGAGGAGAAAAGCCGGGAGCATGGTCGCCACCAGCGCGATCTGGCTCGCCAGGAGCTGGCTCTTGGTGACGATGCTGATTAGCATTCCGAATGCGAGGGCGCCGATGAGAAATATGGAGGAAAGGGCGAAGAGGAGGAGCAACCCTCCCCGAAACGGTATGTCGAAGAAAAACTGTCCCACCAGCACGCACAGCAAAAGGTCGAACATGCCGATCACGAAGTACGGGATCAGCTTACCGGCAATGAGCTCTCCGCCCGTTACCGGCGTCGCCACGAGCTGTTCCATCGTCCCCACTTCCCACTCACGGGCAAAGGTCAGGGAGGTGAGGAGCGCGGCGATGA
Organism: Geomonas sp. RF6; assembly: GCF_021044625.1. NCBI lineage: Bacteria > Pseudomonadati > Thermodesulfobacteriota > Desulfuromonadia > Geobacterales > Geobacteraceae > Geomonas > Geomonas sp. RF6. Next base: position 496,964 of record NZ_CP087999.1, read on the forward strand.
CCATCATGATGATGGGAATGAGCCCCGGGAAGATGTAGTCGCGGGACGCCATGTCCGAGTTGAACCAGACGCGCGGCTCGATCTGCAGCATCCCCCCAAAAGGGCGCTCCCCCATGCGGCGCACCAGGGAGAGCTGCACGCTCTGGGTGAAATTGCGGGTCACCGCCTCGGCGTAGCCGAGGGCGAAGGTGGCCATATTGGGATCGCTCCCATCGAGGATGAGTTGCACCGTCGCTCCGCGCCCCGAGAGGACCTTGCCCGCAAAATCGACCGGTATCACCAGGGCAAGGAGAGCCTCGCCTGAATCCACGGCCCTCTCGATTTCGCGGTAGCTGTCGGTATATCCGACGACCGAGAAGTAGCGTGAGCCCTTGAACCCGCCTAGGAAGTCGCGGCTGACGGTCGAGGCGCTCTGGTCCCACACGATGAGGGGCACGCGGTCCACGTCGAGCGTCAGCGCGTAGCCAAAGAGAAAGAGCATGACGATCGGTATCGCGATGCCAATTCCGAGGCTGCGCCAGTCGCGCACGACATGGAGAAATTCTTTCCGGGAAATGGCCCAGACGCGGGTAGGCTTCACGAATTTCCTCTGGCAGTAAAAGGCAGTGGATCGAGTCGGAGGGGCTGGCTGCAGCGATGCCGGGAACGCCTGCGGCTTATCCCGGCCTACATGGTCACGCCGGAACGACCAGTCATATCATCCTCCGCCCGAGAGCCGCGCACACGTCCCCTCCCTTTCAAGGGGAGGGTCAGGGTGGGGATGGGGTAGAGCCCGGACCAGCATCCATGTAGGCCGGGATAAGCCGCCAGGCGTTCCCGGCAGTCCACCTCAGACGCAGCCGCGCGGCAGCGAATGCCGGAAACGCTACCGCTTATTCCGGCCTACAAGTGCCAGCGCGCTTAACGCACTCCCATATTGCGGCCGATCACTGAAAAGGTTCAGCGCGGGGATGCGGCTGACCGCCCCCTACCTCTCCCGCTCCTCGATAAGCGAAACAAAGAGATCCTCCAGCGAAGGGGTGATCCGCTCCACCCGCGGCTTCCGGTCCGACAGCGCCTGCAAGATCGCTGGCTCATCCCGCTCCGCATTTTCCACCGTCACATGTATCTGGGCCGCAAAAAGGGCGGCTCGCTTCACTCCCGGCAGCCGCTCCAGGTCGTCCAGCGCCTCGTGCGGGCGCTCGCAACTCACCTCCAGGATCTCGCCGCGGAAGCTCTCCTTCAGCTCAGAGGGGGCCCCCAACGCAATGAGCTGGCCGCGGTAGATGAACCCGAGCCGGTCGCAGCACTCGGCCTCCTCCATGTAGTGCGTCGTCACGAAGACGGTGACGCCACCGCCGGCGAGGCGATAGATCAGTTCCCAGAAACTGCGTCTGCTGATGGGATCGACGCCGGAAGTCGGCTCGTCGAGAAAAACGATGGGGGGTTCGTGCAGGATCGCGCAGCCGAGGGCGAGGCGCTGTTTCCAGCCGCCGGAGAGGTTCGAACTCTTGCTTCTCAGATGGTCCTGCAACCCCGCCATCTGCACGACCCAATCCTTGCGCTCCTTCTTTTTCTGCTGCGGAATGCGGTAGATGCCGCTGTAAAAATCGATGTTCTCCTCTACCGTCAGGTCCTCGTAAAGGGAAAACCTCTGGCTCATGTAGCCGATGCGGGTCTTGATCTGCTCCGGGTCCTTCTCGATGTCAAAGCCTGCGACGGTCCCGCCGCCCTCGCTCGGCGGGAGTATGCCGCAGAGCATCCGGATGGTGGTCGACTTCCCCGCGCCGTTTGGTCCGAGAAAACCGAAGATCTCGCCGCGCGCGACCTCCAGGCTTACCTTGTCCACCGCCACGAAATCGCCAAATCGCCTGGTGAGATTTCGCAGCGAGACGGCGCTGCTGTTACCGCTGCCGGAGCCGTACGCTTCCGTGATCCTGTACATCGTCCCCTTTCGATCCTTTCCCAGGGCGCCAGCCCGCGATCCCGATCCCTCAGTGCCTTTCCCTCAGGAGGGAGACGAAAAGATCTTCCAGCGAAGGCTCCACCCTCCGCACGCCGGTCACCTCCACCCGCCCCTCCCGCAGCCTCGCCGTGGCGAGCCCCTGCGCCTCGTCCGGGTCGACGGCATAGAGATGCACCTTCTCCCCAAAGAGTGCCACCGATCCGGGGGGAAAGGCCGCCGAGACGATCCGTACAGCAAGGCGGGGCTGGGAGGTGGATATCTCCAGCACTCCCCCTTTCATGAGCTTCTTTAGCCCCGCGGGGGAGTCGCAGCCGAGGATTTTGCCGCGGTCCATGAGGGCGACCCTGTTGCAGCGCTCCGCCTCGTCAAGATAACTCGTGGCCAGGCAGACGGTCACCCCCCCTGCCAGAAGCTGATGGAGGATGCGCCAGAAATCCCTGCGCGACACCGGATCGACTCCGTTTGTCGGCTCGTCGAGAAAGAGGACGCGCGGCTTGTGCATGAGGGCGCAGGCCAGCCCCAGCTTTTGCTTCATCCCGCCGGAGAGCTTGCCGGCAAAGCGCTTTTTGAACGGTGTCAGCTTCCCGAAGGAGAGGAGCTCCTCCGCCCTATCCCGACGCTCGCGACGCGGCAGGCCGTAGATGTCGGCAAAAAAGAGTATGTTTTCCTCCACCGTGAGGTCCTCGTACAGTCCGAAGCGCTGGCTCATGTAGCCGATATCCCCACGCACCTCCTTGCCGTAGCGGGACATCTCTTTCCCAAGGACGAAGACGCTCCCCGCGCTGGCGTCCATGATCCCGGTCAGCATGCGCAGCGTGGTGCTCTTGCCGGCGCCGTCGGATCCGACCAGAGCAAAGAGTTCGCCGGCGGTGACGCTGAGGTCGATGCCGTCGACTGCGATCGTCTCGCCGAACCGCTTCGTGAGCCCCTCGGCTCTTATCGCTTCCATAGCGCCGATCACCCGCCGGTGACGATCTGGGCATCCGCCGGCATCCCGGGTTTGAGCTCCATCTTTGGATTCGGCAGGGAGATCTTGATGCGGTACACGAGCTTCACCCGCTCCTTCTCGGTCTGCACGTTCTTGGGTGTAAATTCCGCCTCGCTGGAAATGAAGGTGACCCTTCCCTCGAATACTCGCCCTGGATAGCTGTCGGTGGTGACACGGGCCGCCTGCCCAAGATGCACCCGCCCGAGCTCCGTCTCAGGGATGTACGCCTTCAGCCAGGTATTCTCCAGGTCGCCGACCGTTATCACCGGGGTCCCCGGTGCGACCTGTTCCCCCGGCTCGATCCCTTTGGAGAGGACAACTCCCGAAATGGGAGAGAGGAGTGTCGCATAGGAGAGGCGAGCCTTTGCCTCGGAGAGGACGCCGCGCGCCTGCTGCACCCTTGCCGCGCCCTGGTCGACCTGCTCGCGCCGCGCCCCCTTGCGCAGGAGCTTCAACGCCTGCTTCCGCTCCGCAAGAGCCGCCCGGCTGGCGATCTCCGCGGCTTGTGCCGCCTCAAAATCCCTCCTCGAGATGACTTCCTTCTGGTACAGCGCCGCCTGCCTTTTGAAGTCGGCCTGGAGCCGCTGCGCCTGAGCCTGGGCCTGTTCCACCAGCGCCTCCGCTTCGGCTATTTCCTCGGCGCGCGCCCCGTTTTTCAGCTCCTCCAGCGCCGCGGCCGCCGCACCCTCCTGCCCTGCCGCCTGCTCCACACCGTGGCGCAACTCCTCATCATCAAGGAGCGCCACCACCTCGCCGCGGCGCACCACCGCCCCCTCATCGACCAGTCGCGCCTTCACCCGCCCCGGCACCTTGAAGCTCACCTGCACGGCGGTTAGCTCCACGTTTCCCGAAACCTTCAGCACGTCGCGGGGCACCCGCTTCGGCACCAGGTACCACCAGGCAGCCGCTGCCAAAATAGTAAGCAGCAGGGCCACGGCCACCAGGCGCTTGTTCACATGTAGCATCGTCTTTCGTACCTCACTTTGCAGCGATGGCGTCCGTTTCCGGAAGCCGCACCTTCCCTGTATCTCCAGTCGGCCTTGGACTTCCAATGCGGCAATCGAGGGGAGGAGGGTAAGGGTTTTGGAGACTTATAGCATTTTAACGGCTCATTTGGAACGGTATATGCTCTTTCCCATCCCTAAATGCTGAGTCCGCGCGGTCTATACGAGGTAAAGGGGTGGATTTATGAGAAAAGCGGTCCTGTGCGTGCACGATGAAAAAATGGTGGGGAGCCTAAAAAAGAGGCTCCACGAGCAATCGTTTGCTGAAATAATATTGTGCGACAGTGCAGGCGAGACCGCTGAGACAGCGCTGGAGAAGTTGCCGGCACTGGTGCTTTTGGAATCGACCTCCCCCGCAGGCGAGATCGCGACGGCAGCCGAGCGCATCAGATCGGTGCACACCATGCCCATCATCGTCATTGCCGAGCAGTGCAGCGCGGACGACATCTCACAGGCAGCCGGCGCCGGAGTCTCCGCCATCCTCACGAAACCGGTGAGGGATGCGGATCTCAGCGCGGCGGTGGAGCTGACTCTCGCCGCCTCGCGGGAAGTGGCGAAGCTGACCGAGGAGGTGAGCCGCCTCAAAGACCAGATCGAGGCGAGAAAAGTGGTGGAAAAGGCAAAGGGGCGCCTGATGGAGCGGGACAAGCTGACCGAGGCTGAGGCATTCCGCAGGATGCAGCGGCTCGCCATGGATCGGAGGATTTCCATGCGCCAGCTCGCGGAGGCGATCCTCCTCACCGACAGGATCGGCCATTGAAGGGGAGACCCGTAAAGGACCAGCAGGGGAAAACTCTAATAATCTTGACAGAGTGGGCGGGGTAACCATACTATAAGAGCGGTTCATAACCGGGAACACGAGTACGCAGAAATGGCTGAAGACAGAACGAGAGACCTTTATCCGCCCCCCCCTCATGGGGAAGAGGATAGGGGTCTTTTTGATTCCAGACAGAAGGGAGGCCGCCCGTGAACAGAATGAAAACATTCATCCTCCTCACCGCCCTCACCCTCCTCATGGTCGCCATGGGGAGCGCCATCGGAGGGAGATCCGGCATGATCTTCGCCTTTTTCATGGCGGCGGCGATGAACTTCTTCTCCTACTGGTTTTCCGACAAGATCGTCCTCTCGATGTACGGAGCGAAGGAGGTCACGGAGCAGGAGGCACCGCAGTTTTACGGCATCATCAGGCGGCTCGCGGTACAGGCGGGGCTCCCGATGCCGAAGGTGTACATTATCCCCTCCGACAGCCCCAATGCCTTTGCCACGGGGAGGAACCCGGAACACGCCGCCGTCGCCGCGACGGAAGGTATCCTCAGGATCCTCTCGGGGGACGAACTGGCAGGAGTAATGGCGCACGAGCTCTCGCACGTCGCCAACAGGGACATCCTCGTCTCCACCATTGCGGCAACCATCGCCGGCGCGATCTCCATGCTCGGGAACATGCTGCAGTGGGCGGCGATCTTCGGCGGTGGGAGGAGCAATGACGACGACAGGGGGGGGCTGGCCGGCTCTCTCGCCATGGCGATAATAGCGCCGCTGGCGGCGATGCTCATTCAGCTTGCGGTATCGAGGTCGCGGGAGTACATGGCGGACGAGTCGGGCGCACGGATGTGCGGCAATCCGCTCTCACTGGCGAGCGCGCTGAGGAAGCTGGAGAATGGTTCCCGGATGCTCCCTATGGCGGAGGCGCGGCCGGCGACGGCGCACCTTTTCATCGTGAACCCGCTCACCGGCGGCGGCCTCATGAGCCTCTTTTCCACGCACCCGCCGATGGAGGAGCGGATAGCGAGGCTGGAGTCGATGGCGTACCGGCCGGTGAGATAGAATCCAGAACCCGATTCAGAACCCACCGCAAAGGCGCAAAGGACGCAAAGGGAAAATCCGCAAAGAAAGGCTGCACAGAAGTTGGACCATCGCGGGGGGGAGGGAGTGGTGAAGCCGCCTCTTTTTGCAACAAAAGAAAAAGCCGGTGAAACCTCAGGATCTGAGGCAATTCACCGGCTTTTTTAGCTTCTCGTTCCCAAGGTCCACCTTGGGAACGCAGATGGGCGCAAAGCTGCGGCTTTGCATCCGCGTCAGCGGTTCGCGAGGCTGAGCCTCGCTCGCACGTGCGTCCCCAAGCCGGAGCTTGGGAACGAGGTTCCGGCTGAGCTTCCGGCAGTCTGGTGCATCATCCACTCGGCTGGCGCCTACTACGTTCCCCCCCTTTGAGAAGGCTCATCCGAGAATTCCGGGGAAGCCGTAGTATGTTCCAATGAAGGGCTGCACGAGGCCTCGCGTCCCCCCCTTTGCAAAGGGTGGACAGGGGGGATTTGCTCTTTGTCGCCCACTCCGAGTCGCTTCCGCCGACGCCGGGAACGCCTGCGGCTTATCCCGGCCTACAATCGGCCTATGCCTCTCGTTGCGGATTTTCCTTTGCGCCCTTTGCGTCTTTGCGGTGGATTTTTGCCTCTCTGTGCCTAAGACACTTCTTCCGCTGGCGGCGTTATGCGTACCTGCACGATCGCCGTCTGCGTCACGTCCTCACAGGTGAGAGTGTAGCCGTCCAATGCCAATTGCTCGCCGCGCTCCGGAAAGCGCCCGAGGCGGTCGAGGATGAGCCCTGCCATGGTGTCGTAGGGAAGGTCCGCCCCGAGGTCGATCTGGAGCAGGTCCTCCAGATCGGAGATCGAGATCAGCGCGTCCACCAACATGGCACCATCCGCCAGGATCTGCACCCGGCTCGGCTCCCCTATGTCATGCTCGTCCTCGATCTCACCAACCAGCTCCTCCAGCAGGTCCTCCGTCGTAACGATACCGCTGATGCCGCCGTACTCGTCGACCACAAACGCCATGTGCACCCGCCTCTTCTGCATCTCCTTCAGGAGGTCGCTTACCTTCTTCCCTTCCGGAACAAAGAAAGGGGGACGCACGATGGAGCGAATGTCGAAATCCGGATCCCGCACCATCCTGCCGAGGAAGTCCTTGCCGTGGATAAATCCGACGATCTCCTCGATGCTGCCACGATAGACGGGGTAGCGCGAGTACATGTTGTCGAGCACCCCCCGAACTATCTCCTCCTTGGAGATGTCGAGGTCGAAGGCAACGACGCGGGTGCGCGGAACCATGACCTCACGGACGGCGGTGTGGGTGAAATCGAAGATGTTGTCGATGAAGGTATGCTCGGTCTCGCTGAAGACGCCCGTTTCATGCCCTTCCGCGACGATGTGCAGAACTTCCTCGCGGGTCACGAACGCCTTCTGCTCCCCTTCTATGCGCAGGAGCGCCAGCACCGCCTTACTCGAAAGAGTAAGAAGGGTAACGACGGGAGCTGCTATCCTCGCCAGAAAAGTGATAGGGTGGGCGACGGCAAGGGCCACCTTGTCGGCATACTGCAGCCCGATCGTCTTCGGGACCAGTTCGCCGAGGATGAGGGTGAGGTAGGAAATAGCTGCGACCACGGCAGTTACGGCAAGCGGTTCAGCGGCGTTACGCACAAAAGCGATGGAGGATTCCCGCAGCACGGGGCGCAAGTAGTCCACGGCAACAACACCGCCTACGGTTGACGCGGTCGACCCGACCACCGTGACCCCGATCTGGACCAGAGCGAGCAGCCGGTGCGGGTCCTTCTGGAACTCCTCAACCTTGATCGCGCGGCTGTCCCCACTGGCGACGAGTTGGGCAACCCTGCTTTTTCTGATGGAGATCACGGCGAATTCGGAACAGGAAAAAAAACCGTTTACTATGATGAGAATGAAAACAACGAAAAGCTCGATAACCGCTGTGTCCAAAAAGGTCCCCCGGGTGGATAGGGCAGCACAAAAGAGAGAGATAAACCCGCGCCAGATGCCCCTGTAGCTGGCTTCAACAGATTCTCATTTTCCCTGCTTCAAGGAGCATTGTCAACAACTACTCTGTGTCATGAGGCAGCGGAGGCAAAGTAATGCAAAAGCTCGGCCACAAAGGCAGCACTTTCCGTAGGCAGGTCGGTTCTCAGGAAATGGGATATTCACCGCGGGAGAGTGACATGCAGAATGAGTTGATGCCGGAGAAGGCCCGCTCGAAAAGATGTTCCACCTGATCCGATACGTCCCGGATCGTTCGCCCCCCCTCCAGAAGGAGCTGGGCGTTTGCCATCAGCGGCGAGCTTATCGGGGTGCCTATTCTGCTCAGGAGGAGGACGTAGGCGCCACGGACGCCTGGGACTTCACGGCATATCTCCATCGCCATCTTGTGGGCGAGCACATTGTAGATCTTTCCCACATGGCTCACAGGATTCTTCCCTGCGGCAGCTTCGGTACCCATCGGGCGGTTCATGGAGATGAGGCCATTTACCCTGTTCCCTCTGCCGACCTGACCGGAATCCGCATCCTCTGCCGACGTGCCCAGAAGGGACAGATAGACCCCTCCGAGGCCTCGCCCGGGCTCATCGAGCGCGTTGAAGTGCACCGTCACGCTGCGAAAGCCGGGTCTTCGCCTGACAAACTCCGTCATGTGAGCGACGATCGTCTCCTTTTTGTCAAAATACTGCCCCTCACTGTGAATGCTGTGAGCCAGCAGCGGCATCGCCACAGTCAGGTCGAGCTCGTCCCCCCTGCGCAGCCCCATCACCTTTACATCCTCCCCCGTCTCGGGATGAAGGGACTTAAAAAGGTCCGAATTGAGTTCCCGCTCGAGCGCCAGGACCGCCTCTTCCGTCGGACTCAGGGGATAGTAGCCGACTGCGGCAGAGGTGTCGTTCGCCCCCATGACCGCTCCGGGACGATCGAAGATGTCGATAAGCTCCTGCGATCCGGGAGCGAGCTTCACCCGGTACTTCACGTGCTGAACCGGGTCGACGTGACGAAGATGTGCCCGTATCCACTTTTGCGCCGCATCCCTGGCGATCTCGACGACAGGGATCTCCTTCCCCCCCGCCGAAAAGGTGGCGCGATCGCCGATGGTGAGCTCCATCGGCTCGATGACCTCGCCGCCCCCGAACCGCCTGGACACCTTCCCGGCCGCCAGAAGCCCCTTGTCCACGTTGTGGTGCAGGATGGTGCCGAACTCGCTGAGGTAGGCCTCGCAGAGCGCCACAGAAACCGCATCCATAACGCAGTCGCAAATCTGGTCGGGATGGCCGGTGCCTTTGCGCTCCACAATCTCCACACTCTGCAGCGTTACCGGATCTCCCTTATATGGCTCGATGAGGATCATGCTTTCACTCTAGCACTTCCGCGGGAAAAGGTCAGGAAGGCTGACGGTCCCGGCCCCTTCGGATACCTTATAATTCAAGACCTGACCCCGGGGTCAGGTCTTGAATTATAAGGTTTTCTTCGGCGTACGCACAGATACTCCAGCAATGGCAGAGAGATGGAAAGAGAGGGCGGAGAACTTAATGACGGCGCATTACGAAGCGGCCGCTGGCGAGCTTTGCCTGCAGCCACAGGCCGAGCCATCTCTTGATGAGGATACGGGTGGCGGGGATGAGAAAGAAGATTCCGAGGAAGTCGGTAAAAAAGCCGGGTGTCATGAGGAGAAGGCCGCCGACCAGGATCAGGAAGGCGTCCAGCAGTTGCGCGGCGGGAAGGTGGCCGTGCCCCAGCTCGCTCCGGATCATGCTGAAGGTCTTGAGCCCCTGACTCTTCACCAGGTACGCTCCGATTGCGCTGATCAGCAGGAGAGCCAACACCGTCGGCACACCGCCGATGACGGAGCCGACCTTGATCAGGAGATAGATCTCGATGACCGGTACGATGAGAAAGACGAGAAAGAGTCGGGAGAACATATATCCTCAACGGTAAAAGTGCCAGTGGTCCGACAGAAACCAGTATTTCATTTTTTCATGTCGATGCCGTACGTCTTGATCTTCCGATGCAGGTTGCTGCGCTCAAGCTCGATGGCGTCTGCGGTCTTCGACACGTTCCAGGCGTTCTCCTCGAGCTTCTGGATGATGAACTCCTTCTCGAATTCCTCCCGCGCCTCGCGCAAAGAGGAGAGCTCCAGCACGCTGTCGAGCTTCCCCCCGCTCGCTTCCCTGTTGCCGCCGTCCGCGCGGATGTAGTCGGGGAGGTGGTTCACCGTTATGGTGCCCCCCGGCGTCATGATGACGAGGCGCTCGACGATGTTCTTCAGCTCCCGCACGTTCCCCGGCCAGTCGTAGCGCTTCATCGCCTCGATAGCTTCCGGGACCATCAACTTGAAGTCTCTACCCTCACGCCTGCAGAAGACGTCCAGGAAGTGCTCGATGAGAAGCGGGATGTCGTCGCGGCGGTCCCTCAATGCCGGCACCTTGAAGGGAACGACGTTGAGCCGGTAGAAGAGGTCCTCCCGAAAGGTGCCGTTGCGGATCTCGTCCTCGAGGTGCTTGTTGGTAGCGGCGACGATCCGTACATCCACTTCCATGGTCCGTGTGCCGCCGACACGCTCGAACTTCCGTTCCTGGAGTATCCTCAGGACCTTCGCCTGGGTCTTCAGCGACATGTCCCCTATCTCGTCGAGAAAGAGGGTGCCGCCGTCGGCGAGGTCGAACTTCCCCTTCTTCTGCGCCACCGCGCCGGTGAAGGCGCCGCGCTCGTGGCCGAAGAGCTCGCTCTCGATGAGTTCTTCGGGAATGGCGGCACAGTTTATCTCCACAAAGGGCTTGTCGCGGCGCTGGCTGTGGTAGTGAACCGAGCGGGCCACCAGTTCCTTCCCGGTGCCGTTCTCGCCGGTGATGAGGACGGAGGCATTTGTGGGAGCGACCATCTGGATCTGGTCCATCAACAGCACCATGGCGGGGGAGGTGCCGATCATCTCGTGACGCTGCAGGACCATGCCGCGCAGGGAAGCGTTTTCCTCCTTCAGCTGGCTGGCGGAGAGGGCGTTCTTTACCGTCAGGAGCACCTTTTCCAGCGAGAGAGGCTTCTCAACGAAATCGTAGGCGCCGAGCTTCGTCGACTTCACGGCTGTCTCGATGGTGCCGTGACCGCTCATCATGATCACCGCCAGGGACGGGTGCTGCTCGCGCAGGGATTTGAGCGTCTCCAGCCCGTCCATCCTCGGCATCCAGATGTCGAGCAGCACCAGCCCCGGAAGCTCGCGTCTGCACACCGCAAGCGCCTCGATACCGTCAGCCGCGCATACGGTGCGGTACCCTTCGTCTTCCAGGATTCCGGCAAGGGAAGAACGGATACCCTCCTCGTCGTCCACTATCAGTATCATCTCGTTCATAGGAACACTTCATCCATACGTGGATTTGTCGAACCAGTATGGGGTGGGCAGGCAGATGCTGAAACCTATCGTAATTGAGTCAGGGCATCCGGATGCGCGCCCACACCGGTTCATCAGGCAGTCGGGGAAAACCCCCTGCCTTGACGGGAGGGGGGCAGGGGGTGGGTGAAGCTCACCTACTGAGCCGGTGGCTCCTTCCCCCCCACCCTGTCCCTCCCCCGCAAGGGGGGCGGGGACGTTACTTCCACGGACTCCTGAGAGTAATTAATTCACTGGATCTGCCGCTAGCCGCGCTCCGCGACATCCGCCTGTTCGGCATCCCACTCGGCTTTGCGCGGTCCTTCGAGGCCGCACTCCTTCGCCAGTGCCTCCCATGCCCCCATGCTTCGCTCGATCATCCCCTTGTCGACGCAGTAGGCGATCCTGAAGTAGCCGGGGGCACCGAATCCGGTTCCGGGAACGAGGAGTATCCGGTGCTTTTGCGCCATCCGTACGAACTCCACGTCGTCTGCCAGCGGGGACTTCGGGAAGAGGTAAAAGGCGCCGTCGGGGCGGACCATCTCGAACCCGAGGCTCGTGAGACCATTATAGAGCAGATCGCGCTTCTCCTGATATGCCTGGATGTCCACGCAGATGTGCTGCAGGCATGCCACCAGCCGCTGCATCAGCGCCGGCGCGTTCACGAAGCCGAGCACCCTGTTGGCGAAAATCGCACCCTCCATGAAGTGGTCAACGCGGTTCATGCGGGGGTTCGCCGCGAGGTACCCGATGCGCTCCCCCGGGAGCGCAAGGTCCTTGCTGTGCGAGGTCACGACGACGCTGTTTTTCACGTACTTGAAGATGCTCGGCACCTGCTTTCCGTCGTAGGTGATGCGCGCGTACGGTTCGTCGGAGATCACGCAGATCTGCCGGCCGTACTCCTGCTCCTTCGCGGCAACGACTTCCCCGAGCGCCTGCAGGCTTTCGGCAGGGTAGATAACGCCGGTGGGGTTGTTGGGGGAGCAGATGATGATCCCTTTTGTCCTCTCGTTGATGGCGTCTTTTATCGCGTCGACATCAAGCTGGAAGGTCTCGCGGTCGGTCCACACCTCCACCGGAACGCCGCCGTGGTTGTCGATGTAGAACTTGTACTCCACGAAGTAGGGAGTGACGATGATAACCTGGTCGCCGGGATTGAGGATCGTCTTCAGCACCACGTTGAGGGCGCCGCCGGCGCCGCAGGTCATGATGACGTGGTTCGCCTGTACCGGGAGCCCGGAGGCTTCACCCAGGATGTGGGCCACTGCGCCGCGCGTTTCCTGGTACCCGGCGTTGCTCATATAGCGATGCATTCCCTGAATCGGGTCGTGCGCGAGCTTGTGGAATTCCTCGTAAAACTCCGCCGGCGGGTCGACATCCGGATTGCCGAGGGTGAAGTCGTACACATTCTCCGCCCCGAACTCCTTGCGAAGCGCCTCCCCTTCCTCGAACATCCTTCTGATCCACGACGAATTCAAGATGAAACCGGCTATTTTAGAGGCAACTGCCATTGTGTACGCTCCTTCCGTGAGATTCGTTTTTTGTAGCACATTTACTCTCTGCGGAGCAAGGCCAACCTCGGTTCGTGAGTCGGTCGACGTTTGAGTGTGATTTCTCCTTGAGTGAGGCGGCGGATGCCGATGTGGGGGTAATGTAGGCCGGAATAAGCGCAGCGTTTCCGGCAGCCTCTCCATCAACTTCGGCATGCCGAAGTGTGAGACAGGGGGGCGGGTGCCACTACTACAAGGCAAATCCCCCCCGTCCCCCCTTCGCAAAGGGGGGAGCCTTGGTTCTCGTGCAGAGCTTTGTGGGAATGTACTCCACGTTCCGGGAATGTTGGGACGCAGTTAAAAAAAGGGGCGAGTCCGTTTGGCTCGCCCCTCTCTCTTTCCGTTCTTATTTACCGCAGCATTTCTTGTACTTCTGGTTGCTGCCACAGGGGCAGGGGTCGTTGCGGCCGACCTTTACGCGGGAGATCGGCTTTTGCCCCACCGTCTTTCCGTCGGTGAAGAACCACTTCTCCTTCTCCTTCTGGAAGAGCGCCAGTTCGTGATGCACCCTTTGGGCACCTTTTTCGGTGTAGCGGGCGATGAACTCCACCTCGCCGGTCGTGTCACCCTCACCGCCGTTGGTGGTGGAGACTATTTCCAGCCCCTCCCACTCTGAACTCTCCGCCCATTCCTTCGTCCCCTCGTGATCGTACCCTTCACGGAATTTGGGGTGGGTCGTTTCAAATATGTAGTCGGTCTCCACCTTTGCATACGCCGAGTAGCGCGACCTCATCAGCGCCTCAGCGGTTGCCGCAGGGCGCACCCCCTTGATAAGAGGCTCACAGCATTCGGCATAGGCGATACCGGTTCCACACGGACACAGCTCCATCATCTAACTCCTTCCTTTCACTTGTTTGTCTTCCAGTTTCTGCACCGTCACAGACCTAGCTACGATTCGAAATCAACGACCGCTACTGCGGCGCTGACACTTCGCATATAGGCGGCAACCTCGTCGGCGTGGTACGGGTGCACCTGGTAGGCGTTGAGGTCCTCCAGGGAGTCGAACTTGGTGATCAGCGCGAGGTCGTAAGAGCGCTCCGAACGGATGACGTCGGTGCCGACCTCAAGGTGGCGCAGCTGCTCCACCTTTCCCTCCATGCTGAGGATCCGTTCCTTCGCTTTCTCAATCGATTCCGCCCCCTGATCCTTCAGTCTGAACAGTACTATATGCGTTATCATGACCCTCTCCTTTGGGAAATTGCAGTTGCGATACACCTTAATACATCGCCCCCGCCGTCTCTGTCAACGCCGCGGTGACTGCGCGAGAGAAAACTTCTTGCACAGTGCAGCGGATGCTGCTATAAGGGACCAACCGGATCATTATTGTCCTGTTTGTGTTCATGAAAAAGGAGGATTAGATGACTTGCTTCACAAGGCTCATGTGTATAATTGTACTGCTCCTCGCACCCCTGACTGCAGCGGCGGATGCGTCCCGTACGGTCCTCTTCGACAACAGTCACGGCGAGAGGTTTGTCATTGACGGCGAAGGGCCGCTGCAGCTTTCCGGCCTTGCCGGTGTTATCCGCTCCGCGGGAGCCCGGGTCGCTGCGAGTGACGAGGCCATCAGCGACACCTCTCTTCAGGGAGCCGATGCACTGGTTATTTCCGGTGCGTTCAGGGCTCTGTCCCAGGCGGAGATTCAAGCGCTGGTCCGCTTCATGGAGCGCGGCGGAAAGGTTGCGGTCATGCTGCACATCGCGCCTCCCCTGGCGACCCTCCTGGAACGGTTGAACATCCGCTACACAAACGGGGTCGTGCAGGAAAACAGCGACGTCATCGACGGCGAGCCGCTCAACTTCAGAGTCAGGCACTTCGGAGACCACGCCATCTTCCGCTCCGTCGAGTCCTTCAGCGTGTACGGTGCCTGGGGGCTCATGGCGGGCGCGACCGGCGGGCGGTCCGTGGCGGAGAGTTCTCCGCAGGCGTGGGTCGATATTGTCGGGGACAAGGTTCAGAGAAGTGAAGAGACTGCGGCCTTCGCGATCGCGGTGGCCGGCAATGTAGGAAAAGGCGGGTACATAGTCTTTGGCGACGATGCCCTCTTTCAGAACAAGTTCCTGGACGAGAACAACAAGGCGCTGGCAGCCAATCTGGCGGCGTGGCTGGTTTCGGAATAGACGTAGACGGCAGCAAAGCCGACAACTTGAAATGACGCGCCTTTTCGAAGGCAGCTAAACCACAGGAAAGAGGAGGGAAAAATGGCAAATGCGTTAGAGATCTACAAGTGTGATGTGTGCGGGAATATTGTCGAAGTCTTTCACCCCGGCGACGGGGAACTGGTGTGCTGTGGCGCCCCCATGGTGCTGAAAGTACCGAACACGGTCGATGCAGCGAAAGAGAAGCACGTGCCGGTCATCGAAAAGGGTAATGGCACCGTCACCGTCAGGGTCGGCAGCATCGCCCACCCGATGGAGGCGGCGCATTACATAGAGTGGATCGAGGTGATCGCCGACGGCAAGATCTACCGCCAGGCGCTGCAGCCGGGGCAGGCGCCGGAGGCGACCTTCCCGATCACGGCGGACAAAGTTACCGCCAGGGAATACTGCAACCTGCACGGCCAGTGGTTGGCAGAGGGGTAGTTCCACCGCACCTTCCGCTACGACTGTTAAGAAAAAACCCCCGTCTCGTGTTGAGACGGGGGTTTTTCGTTCAAGTTCAGCCGAAAATTCGTCCGGACCGGCTTTCTGTGCCCTCAAAGGAGTAGGCGAGGCAAAATCCCCCTGTCCTCCCTTCGCAAAGGTTCATCCGGGAATTCCGGGAATTCAGCCCGGCCCCTTCCGTTGACGTGAGGGGACACTAGTGGCGCCGCGCTGGAGCACAGGCTTCCCAGCCTGTACCGCGGCGCCAGCCGCGCGGTCTGTGGCGGCTGCGCCGCCATCGCAGGCAAGATGCCTACGCTCCAGCGTGGGGCACCCGGATTCTTTGTAGCGCGTTCCCCAGAATTCCCGGAAGCCCCTTCGCAAAGGGGGGAACGCGAGGGCTCCTCCAGCGCTTCGAGGAAACGCCCGGGTGCGCCGCTACAGGCCGGAATATGTAGGCCGGGATAAGCCGCAGGCGTTCCCGGCACATCTGGAGCGTCTAGTTGGAAGCCTTCTTCCCGCCGCCGGATGCCACGTTCCGGCTGGCATGCTGCTGGTGACCGTGGGCGGCCGCGCGTGCGCCGCTTCCTGCGGGACGCTGCCCGCCACCTGCCGGACGCGAGCTTTTCCCTGCCGGCCGCTGGCCGCTCCCTGCCGGGCGGGGCGAGCTTCCCGCGGGGCGCTGGCCGTGCGCCGCCCCCCTCGGGTGGTGTCCCGCCGGACGCTGACCAGCGGCTGCGCCCCCCTGCCCTGCTTCCGTTTTCGGCTTCTGCTTCCCCGGTCCGCGCGGCTCGCGGGGAGGACGGGCAAACTCGGTGTCCTTTGTCGGAGCCGGGACGGTGTAGTCGAATCCGTCGATCTTGCGACGCGCCAGCTTCGACCCCAGGACCCTCTCTATGCTGCGCACCATCGGCTCGTCTTCGGCCGTCACCATGGTGAAGGCGTCGCCGGTCTTGGCGGCGCGCCCCGTCCTCCCTATGCGGTGGGTGTACGCCTCCGGGGTGTCCGGGATGTCGTAGTTGATGACATGGGAGATAAGGGAGACGTCGATGCCGCGGGCGGCAATGTCTGTCGCGACCATTATCTGGTAGGTGCCGTCCCGGAAACCGTCGAGCGCCGCCTGACGCCTGTTCTGGGAGAGGTTCCCCTGCAGGGAGGTGGCCTTGTACCCCGATTTTTCCAGCTGCTCGCCGATCCTCTTCGCGCGGTACTTCGTCTTGGTGAAGATGAGGACGCTTTCGGTGTCGGTATGGCGCAAAAGCTCGAAAAGGAGCGGCGTCTTCAGGTGCTGCGGAACGGGGTAAAGTGCGTGGGTCACGGTCATGGCGGGGGCGATGCGGCTCACCTGCACTGTCGTCGGCTTCACCAGTATCTCGTGGGCGAGACGCTTGATGTCATCCGGCATCGTCGCCGAGAAAAGAAGGTTCTGCCGCGAGGTCGGGAGCACCCTCAGGATCTTGCGCACGTCGGGGAGAAAGCCCATGTCGAACATCTGGTCGGCCTCGTCGAGGACCAGCATCTCCACCTTGGAAAGGTTCACCGTGCCTTGGCTTATGTGGTCCAGAAGACGTCCCGGGCAGGCTACGACGATCTCGGGACCTTCCTTCAGGCGCTTGATCTGTGTATTGATATTGACGCCGCCGTAGACGGTAATGCTCTTCAGGCGGGTATGCTTTCCCATGGCGTTGAGGGCGTCGTTTATCTGTTCCGCGAGTTCGCGCGTCGGGGCGACAACCAGGGCGCGCAGCACCCCCCTTTCTCCCTGCATGAGGCGGTGCAGCATCGGAAGACCGAATGCCGCCGTTTTGCCGGTTCCGGTCTGGGCGAGTCCCATCACATCCTGTCCTGCCATCACCGTCGGTATTGCCTGCAGCTGAATCGGCGTCGGGGCGACGTAACCGAGCTCCTCGACTCCGGTTTGAATCTGGGGGTGCAAATTGAAGCTTTTGAAATCCACTGATACTCCTTAGGTTCTGTTTTTCCTACAAAAAAACCCCAGCAGGCTGATTGGCCCCTGGGGTCCACAACGATACAGCTGCTGAACTTTAACACATATGGGAGAAAAGGTGCAACCTTTGCCGCCCGAAGTTGCATATACAGTGGAATCGGATGATCCGGTCCGCCGCTACTGCTGTTGAGCCGCAGGATGGGACAGGCACTTTTGATAGAGTGCCTGTCCCCTTTCCTGTGAAAATGGAAGAATTAAGGAAATGTCGGAGAGTATGGAAGATGGCGTGGCGTGTTTTATATAGCTGTGCTAAATAATGGCTGATCCGGCAACTCCGGAAGGAAATAGCGTCACAATAAAAGGTGCATCTTATCAGGGAGCGCCCATGAAGATCATGATCAAATACCGGCTTTTCCTCGCCATCCTCGCCGCCACGACTGCGGTGGTGGTGTCGATGTATCTCATCATGCAGTGGAGCTTCAGTCAGGGCTTTCTCTCCTACATCAACAAGGTGGAGGCCGAGCGCCTCGACAAACTCGCCGAGCTTCTGGAAGACAGCTTCCAGAAGCAGGGAAACTGGTCAACGCTCGAGCGTGATCCGGGCGCGTGGCAGTTGCTCCTCACCGAGAGCCTGCGCCGGGACGGGGGGGACCAGGAGTCGGAGAGGGACCGCCGCCGCCCCCCCGAGGACGGGAAGCCCGCGCCTCCGTCACGCCACGCATCCCGCATGGGGAACCGCTTCGAGGCGCGGGTCCTCCTCCTCGACGCGCAACGGCACAAGGTTGCCGGGGCGCCGGCTCCAACGCAGCCTGCAGGAGAACAGCCGACCTACCGGGCGATCACCTCGGCAGGGAAGGCGGTAGGCTACATCGGGGTCCTCCCGCGAAAGCACCTCACCGACACGCGGCAGCTGCGCTTCCTCAAGGAGCAGAAGGTCGCCATGGGGATGATCGCGGGAGTCATGTTCCTGGTGAGTGCGGCTATCTCGCTCCCCCTGGCGAACAACCTCGTGCGCCCCATCAAGGACCTTGCCCTCTCCATCCACGCCCTGGCATCCGGACGGTTCGACACCAGGGTTGCGGTCTCCAGCGCCGATGAGCTCGGCCAGCTCGGGAAGGATTTCAACGCGCTCGCGCTCTCTCTGGAAAAAAACGAGCAGGCGCGCCGCCAATGGGTCGCGGACATCTCACACGAGCTGCGCACCCCCCTTTCCGTCCTGCGGGGAGAGATCGAGGCGATCCAAGACGGCGTGCGGGAAGCGACGCCGGAGAGCATCCGTTCCCTGCACATGGAGGTCATGCACTTAAGCCGCCTCGTCGACGATCTCTATCAACTCTCCCTTTTCGACGTCGGCGCCCTCACCTATCGCAAGAGGGATCTGGATCTGGCCGAGGTGCTCCGGCACGCAGTCGAGTCGTTCCGGGGGGAATTCGAGCAGAAGAAGATCGACCTCGACGCGCAATTGTCCGCCGCTTCCCGCTTCCCTGTCTATGCCGACGAGCAGCGCCTGCTCCAGCTCTTCGACAACCTGCTGGACAACGCGCTAAAATACACTGACCCCGGCGGAGTCCTTGCCGTGCGAATGACCCGGCAGGAGGGACGGGCGGTGATCGACTTCCAGGACAGCGCGCCGGGAGTGGAGCCCTCCGAGCTCGGCCGGCTCTTTGACCGCCTCTTCAGGGTGGAAAGCTCGCGCAACCGCGCGCTTGGTGGAGCCGGTCTCGGGCTCTCCATCTGCAAAAACATCGTGGAGGCGCATGAGGGGACGATAGAAGCGCATGCCGCGCCGCAGGGGGGAGTATGGATCAAGGTGGAACTTCCGATGACAGGAGGCCGCGCATGAGCGGGAAGATTCTCATAGTAGAGGACGAAGAGAAACTTGCAGCACTTCTGAGGGATTACCTGAAGCAGGCGGGGTTCGAGTCGCAGTGGATAGGGGATGGTCTGCAGGTAGTGCCGCACGTAAAGGGAGAGATGCCGGATCTCATGCTCCTCGACCTGATGCTCCCCGGCCGCAACGGCCTCGACATCTGCAAGGAGATCCGCACCTTTTCCAACCTGCCGATAATCATGATAACGGCCAGGGTGGAAGAGATCGACCGGCTCCTCGGGCTGGAGCTTGGCGCCGACGACTACATCTGCAAGCCCTTCAGCCCCCGCGAGGTCGTGGCCCGCGTCAAGACGGTGCTGCGCAGAGCAACAGAGCAGCCGCCGGTTGCGGCAAAGGAGCTCATGCTCGATCCGGACCGGTACCGCGCGGTGCTGCACGGCCAGGAGCTCGACCTGACCGCGGTGGAATTCAAGCTGCTCCACTTTCTCTATTCCAATCCGGGGCGCATCTACTCACGCACGCAGCTAATGGACAGGATCTACTCGGACCAGCGGATAGTGAGCGACCGCACCATCGACAGCCACATCAAGAAGCTGCGGAAAAAAATTGCGCAGGCGGCGCCCGACGAGGAGCTTATTCACTCTATATATGGGGTGGGATATAAGTACGAGGTGGAATAGGCAAAAGCTTTGTCCGCAGATTACGCAGATTTCGCAGATTACTTTCTAGGAGAGGGAACTTTCGCAGGAGAAAATTGAGTTCGGTGGAAAGGGCTCTTTTCGTAAATTTTGCTTATAATCTGCGCGAGCCTGCGTATTCGAGGTGGAACAAAAAAGGAAAAAGGGTTTGTCCGCAGATTACGCAGATTTCGCAGATTTCATTCCTGAAAGAGGAACTTACGCAGGAGAGAGTTGAGCTCAGTGGAAGAGCCCTTTTGTCATAGATTTTGTTTTTAATCTGCGTCAATCTGCGTAATCTGCGGACAAAAGCCTTCAGGTTTATAGAAGCTGCACTTCACTCACCCGCACGACAAGCACATCCTGCCGGAAGGCGCGGCAGAGGTGTTCGCGGTAGGCCTGCCACCAGGCGCGATCGAGGACATCGGTCATTACCTCGTAAATCACGATATCGTCCTGCACCGTTGAGTCTTCCGTTTCCTTCCACAGCCCCCGAGCCGGCGAGCGCACGTAGGTGGTGATCCCGCCGAAACGATCGGTAAGCTCGTCTCTCACCGTTACAAAATCCTTCTGGGTGAACTCCTTCCCGTTGTTGTCATAAAGGGGAAGAAGGATCTGAATGAGATGCACGCTAGCTCCTTCTTTCACTTACTTTCTAAAGGGAGTGCCCGGTACCGCCTGACTGCGTCCCTGCGGTGTGCGGCGCAGCCGCCACGACTTCGACAGCCGCGCCGCTCATATCCCCGGGCATCGTCCCCCTTTTGCCTGTATCACGTGCTTCCGGCGATCTTCAGTTTGGCAATACTGGCGCGGGCGCTCCCTCCGCTCATGTCAGGGACGATCTTTAATTCGAGCGCCACCACCCCCGAAAGGTCGACGGTGTACTCCTCGACCTCTTCCGTGCTGTTGGGCAGGCTGAAGTTGTACTGCTGCCGCACGATGTCGTGATAGGTACTGTTGTCGGCGGACCAGCGCAGCAAAAACTCCTGGGTCCGCTCCCGCTCATCCTCGCGAAAGGCGAGAAGGATGCGGGTCATACGCAGCGGCCGCTCGAATAGAAGCCGGACCGTCTGCTCCCCCGGCTCTGCAGCCCGCCACCCGGTCCCTCCGTCACGCAGCGCCCCTTCCAGGCGATGTGACGGAGACTCCGAGGTAAGTTCTGCCTGGGCGAGCATCTCCAGGTCGAGCCAACCCTCTCCTGTCGGCAGCACACCCTGTATCTCCGGCGCAATGATCGTTTTACGCATGCAGATCTCCTCTGAGCGAGTTTTTTTACTCGAATAACGATACAGAAAGAATGTGGAATTACAAACGGCGAGGGAGATGGCGGCTGACGGAAAGGTGGAAGAGGAAAGTGAAAGAGACGTCCCCTGAAGGACGTCTCTCTTTCTTCTCGCTATTTGTGCGGCCCGGGTTCGGCAGCCCGGGAGGGTCGACAGCGCTACTTGTTGTGGCAGGTCAGACACAGGGCGCTTCCCCTGTCGCTCATCACCAGGTGCCCCTTCTCCTTGTTGAAGGGGTCATGGCAGGTAAGGCACCCTACCTTCCCGTTGACGAGAATCATCTTCGACCTGCCGAAAATCGGCTTGTAGTCCTCGGCACGTGCTGCGTACATTGCGTAATCCATCCCGATGGGGTGATCCGCACTGTTATCCCGAAGCCCCTTGTGTACCCGCTTCATGGGGTCGTTCTTCAGGTTGATGGTGATGTTGCTGGCGCCGGAGCCGTCATGGCACCCCAGGCAGTCGATGCTTAAGGGATCGACGCCGATGCGGTTCGACAGCTCCTTCGCGCTCGGGCTCTCCTCGTCGAAGGAGAAGAGAGAAGCTTCCTGCACGTTGCTGTACATCTCCTCGACCGCGCTGAGCTCCGTGGTCACCTTCCCGCTCTGCACCTCGGCGATCTTTTGCATGTAACGCTGACGGAAGGAAACCTTGTCCATCTGCAGCGTGAACGCGCACGTTTCGCCGCTCTTGGACATGCCGTAAGGGAGCTGGAAAGCCTTCAATTCCACCGCTCCGGAGAGAAGGCTGAAGGCGAGGCCTCCCACCATCATAGCGCGTACCGAACTCCTTGATCTCTTCCTGGCGACACGCATATAGCACCTCCTTGCAATGGATTCTGGCTATACCATTACAAGGCCGGTACCGATTCTTCAGGGCCGTCTATATACGCTGGAAGATGCTGTTTACCCGACTCTTTTTCCTCTGCGAGAAAATGCTTTTGATATCCTTTCTCAGAATTTGCTGTTCATTAGCTGCACAAAAAAAGGCGACCTATTTTTCCCCACGGCCCCCTTCCAACGGAAATCGGTATCAACGCAGCGCACCCTGTTCCTGTTTCTCCGGCCGGACCGCGATTTGGCGGGACCTGTGCAGAACTTGCACAAAAAGTGGCGACCTATTTTCCGATTTTGTGAATATGGGCATCTCCGGCTGTGGACTTCCGAGGGAGAATCATCCTCATTACACAATTTTTGGGTGTGCTTTCTTGCTAATCTTGATTCTGGTAAGGATACTATTAGCACCATGTCATATTCATCTTGACAATGGTTGTCGTATCAGATAGACAAGAAAAGCCTAAAAGGTTTTTACTGGAACGGCAAGGGGAGTTTAGTGAGAAGGCGCATCTCTTTCGGCTTCATTCTAATAACGCTGTTAAGCTCTGCTTATCAAGCGCGCGGAGAAGATCTACCGACGTCTCTCTCTCTGATTCTCTCTACTGGGGGTTACACTCTCAGTTCCCAGGACAATCTAAAAAGCGGCATCGGCTATGACATCCGGCTCGGATATGACATCATAGGCCGGGGCATCAGTGACAGTATCGGCATCGAAGGTGGTGTGTCGTACATCCCCACCAAATCCTCCAAAGACGATTCCACTGTCGACGCATTCCTTGTCAGAGGGGATGCGATCTACAGCTTTTTCCCCCGCAAGAGAATAGTCCCCTTTCTCAGCGTCGGCGGCGGCGCGCTCATCACCAGCGGCTCTGCGGATTCGACGACCACCCCCCTCTTCGCCTACGGCGCCGGGATGAAGTACTTCCTCAAGGAGTACCTGGCGCTGCGTCTGGACCTGCGCCACAACCTTCTCTACGATCAGGGGCTAAAGAGCGACTTCCAGTACACCGCCGGGGTCAGCATGAGCCTCTTCCGCGACAAGAAGCTAAAGCGCCTCCCGGTGGTCGATTCCGACGGTGACGGTGTACCCGACGATACCGATCGCTGCCCGGCCACCCCGAAGGGGGTGAAGGTGGACAAGAACGGCTGTCCGTCCGATGCCGACGGCGACGGCGTTGCCGATTCCCTCGACAAGTGCCCGGACACTCCGAAAGGGGTGGCAGTCGACAAGAAGGGGTGCCCGCTCGAACAGCTCCCCCCCGTCCCCCCGGCGATTCAACAGGAGCGCGAGCGGCAAAGGGAGATCGAAGAGCAGAAGCGCCTCGAGAAGCAGAAGGAGCTCGAGGAACAGAAACGTCTCGAGAAGCAGCGCGAGCTCCAGGAGCTCACCCCTGCGCCGGAGCCGAAGCCCGAAGTGAAGCCGGAGCCGAAACCGGAGGTCGCGCCGGAAGGAAAGCCTCAGGCGAAGCCGGAAGGGACGCCGGCAACAAACGGCGCTCCTGCCAAGCCCGCAACAAACGGAGCACCTGTCCCCCCTGCAACGAACGGGGCCAAGGCCGCCCCGGCAACGAACGGTGCGCAGCCCCAGCCGAAGCAGGCGCAGAAGGCACCGCAGACGGCGCCCCCGAAGAAGGAGCAGGAGCCGCGCGTCGCCGCCCCTGCAGTCCCGGCCGCACCTGCGGTCCCTGCTGTGCCTGCGGCTCCTGCGGCAACGGCGAAGCCGGTCGTCCCTTATCCCTCTTTCGTACAGGGCGCGCCGAGTTCAGCGAAGGTTCCGAGGCCGGCGCTCAGAAAGCCGCTGAGGCCCCCTGCAGCGCCCGTCGTGCCTGCGCCGCAGCCCGAGCCGGAGAAGCATTCGAAACTGCTGAAGGAAATGCGCCACGAATTGACGGTGCCGACCGAAAGCGAGCGTGCCAAGGAGCTCCTCGTCCAGGCTCCCGCTCCGCGGCCGCAGCCGGCGCCGCAGGTGAAATCGTCGGAAATCGCATCCGAGCCCACCCTCTCCACGCTGAAGAAGGCTCGGAAGGTGACGAGCCAGGACAAGTGCCCCGACACCCCCCTTGAAGAACTCGTCCAGAGGGAACATGCGGACATGACCGCTACGGTGCTTTTCAAGACCGATAGCGCCGAGGTTTCGCCGCGCTTCCTGCCGCGCTTGCAGGAAATCGCCGAATTCGCCCGCGCGCACCGCGACCTGCCGGTGTACATCGAGGGGCATGCCGACAATCACGGGAGCCCCGGATACAACCTGCAGCTATCCCTGCGCAGGGTCAAGGCGATCAAGGAGATTCTGGTGAGCCGGTTCAAGCTCCAGGCGGCAAAGATGGTGCTGGTCGGCAAAGGGTGCACCATTCCTGTCGACGACAACAGAAAAGACAATGGCAGGGCGAAGAACAGGCGAGTCATCATCGAGATGAAACAGCAGTAGTATCCATTCCGCAGAAACTATCGGTCAATGCCGCATTTCTGAATACAATAAGTCTTTCAAAAAGGTACGGAATAGGGTAAAACCGTACCTTGCCTCAGCCCAGACAGAGTCGTTCCATAGACAGCGCCGTGGGCTGCCAAATCTCTCTGAGGAGTCTGTACATGGAAAGAAAGAACACTTTGTTGACCGCAGGGCTGACGCTTGCAATCGCAGTCGGATCCCTTAGCGGATGCGCCACTGCCCCCACCAAGGCAGCAGCTCCCTCCCAGCCTGCTCCCGCAGCAAAGCAGGAGGCAAATGCACCGAAGCAGGCAGCGGCAAGCGCAGGGCCTGTGCTGGCCGGTAAGGTAGTCGAGACGATGGACGGCGGCGGGTATACCTACGTGCTGCTCGAGAAGGACGGGAAGCAGGGATGGTCCGCGATCCCGCAGACGAGTGTCAAGGTCGGCGACAACGTCGTCCTCATCCCCGGTATCGACATGGGGAACTTCAGAAGCAACGCGCTGAAGCGCAACTTCGAGAACATCCACTTCTCCGCCGGCATTCAGGACGGCGCAGGCAAGGCAGAGGCAAAGCCGGCCGCACCGGCAGGCGCAGCAGCACCGGCTGAAGGCGCAGCAGCGCTCCCGCCGGGGCATCCGCCGCTTCCGAAAGGGAACGGGGCGAAGGCACCGGCACCGGCTGCCGCGGCACCTGCCGCAGCACCTGAGACGATCAGCGGGAAGGTCGTGGAAGCGATGAATGCCGGCGGCTACACCTACCTCAACCTGGAGAAAGGCGGGAAGAAGACCTGGGTGGCCATTCCGCAGGAAGATGTGGCAGTCGACTCCCAGGTGTCGGTGGAGTCCGGTTCGGTTATGCCCTCCTTCTCCAGCAAGAGCCTGAAGCGCACCTTCGAAAACATCATCTTCTCCCCGGGGCTTGTGAAGTAAGTTCCGCGGAAAAGAGCGAAAGCAAGAAAGGCAGGGGACCAGCTCCCCTGCCTTTTTTCGTTTAAAGCCTTGTTGTCCGCAGATTACGCAGATTCTCGCAGATTAGAATCCTGATCATCAAAGGACTGGGATTGAAGGCAGGGTACGAATCCGCCATCCCAGATTACAAAAATCTGCCGCCCCGCCTTTCTTCGTTTAAAGCCTTGTTGTCCGCAGATTACGCAGATTCTCGCAGATTAGAATCCTGATCATCAAAGGAGTGGGTTTGAAGGCAGGGTACGAATCCGCAATTCCAGGTTTGCAGAAATCTGCGTAAATCTGCGTAATCTGCGGACAAAGCTTCTCGCCTTTCGACACAAAAAAAGCCCGCCGGGAAGGCGGGCTTTTTCATTTGGTCTAACTGCTTCTACTTAGTTCAGCACAGTTACCGGTCCGTCCTCTACGGTGACGGTCGCTCCGGTGAGAGTTACGGAGGAGAGATCCACTACCTTCACATTGGAGACTACCATGGAGCTCGCCGGTACATTCGCCGTCTTCGGCACTTCGAGGTAGATCGTACCGAACTGGCCGTTGCCGAACTGCGTGGGGGCGTAGAGGCCAAGGGTGACGACCTCCGACTTCACGTACCCGAGGAGCGCCGCATCACTGCTGGATGCCAGCACGCCGCTCTTGAAGAGAGCCGCGCTGCTCAGGTCGCCGTTTGCCACGCCGAGCCCGGTCAGTGCTACGTCTGCCTGGAGACCGGCGATGACGGCACCGGTGACGCCGGAGACATTGAGATAGTAGCTCACCAGCTTGTTGCTGGAGGAAACACCGGTCACCGGGGCGAGATTCGCCTTCGCCGCAGTGTCGGAAGCGAGAACGGTGCTCGTGTTCGGTCCTGCAAGAAGGTCGTTTACAGCGGTGACGAGATCAGCCTTCACGCCGTAGGAGGAGATGGTCGCGGCGGCCGAGCCGGAGCTCAGGGTGACGGCGCTGCTGAGCGTGGCAAGGGAGTTCTGCAGGTCTGCCGAAGTCGGAGTCGAAGTGGCGGCGTTCGCCACATACTGGGAAACGAGGGCAAGAACCTCTGTGTACTTCTGCTGCGCCGGAGTCGCGGCTTTCAGTGCAGTGGCTTCGAAGGCGACCGGTTTGGTGCTGATGATGTTGTCCACCTGGAAAACGCTCGCCACGTCAGTGTTCGCCGCGGCGATGGCGCCAACGGAGAGCTTGCCGTCGACGGTAGCCTTGCGTACCGCAAGATCGGTAAGGGGGGTGACCACAACGGTGGTCGCAGTGGCAGCAGACGGCACCGCTGCTTTCAGCGGAGCGTCGGCGGGGACCGTAACGGTCGCGTTGGTGGCCTCGTCGGTGTAGGTACCGAACGCCTCCACAAGGATCGCCCCGGTGTAGGGGGTGCCCAGGTCGGTGGAGTACACGCCGCCGGCCTTGACCGTGTCTTCCTTCAGGAGAGTCTTCGTGCCGTCCTGTGCGACGCCGTAGATCCGCACGGTGCTGCCGCTGGTGAATATGCCTTTGGACACGACGCCGCTGACCACGGTGTTTTCAACCTTGGAACCGCCGCCACCACCGCAGGCACCGAGCATGCCGACCACGGCACCGAAAAGAAGTACCTGCAGCCCTTTCTTAAGAGTCATCTTTCTAACCTCGCTTGTTTGAGACATGGATCGTAACCTCGCTCGTTGATGTGGATACCCTATGCTACCTTCCAGTGACTACAGCGGCAGCCCAGGGGGCTCCGCCAGCCGAAGCTGATGGAGCCCCCTGGCAGAGTCCTACTTGTAGTTACCTACCGCATAGTTCAGCAGCACGATGACATCGCTGATGTCGATGCTGCCGTCCGGTGCAGGCTTGCTGCCAACGTACGGTGCCAGGTCGAGTACGCTGTCCGCGTCGGTCTTGGTGTCGGCGCCGATGGTGATGCGAAGCGCCTTCAGGACGTCCTGGATGGTGTACTTCTGGTAACGGATGTTGCGCGTCATGGAAGTGGTGTTGCCGGTAGCATCGGTGACCGTTGCGGTGACCGCATAGGCCTTCTCATCGGCAAAGGAGATCGTTTGCTTAAATATTCCGTCTGCGTCGAGTGCAAGTGCCGGGTTGACGGTCACGCCGTCGACCGCGAGCTTCACGCTGAACTCCACATTGCTGTAGGCGGAGTTGTCGAACTTGGCCAGACCCTGCACCTGGTAGTCCGCGAACCTGGTGACGATGTCCTTGGACGGATCGGTGATGGAAAGGGTCGGAGCCTTGTCGACGTACAGTACCGATCTCTTCACGGAAGAGGCGGTGTTCCCGGCGAGGTCGGTGGCATCGACCTGGATCGTGTTGAGACCGGCAAGGAGAGGACCGACGGAGAGAGTGAAGACGTTGCCGTTCATGGAGGCCGCATTGGCCGCGGCGCCGTTCAGGGAGACCTTTACTGTGCCTTCGGTCACCTCACCGGTAACGGTGACGAAAGTGACGTTGGTGATGGCACCTTCCGTCGGGGTGACCTTGTCGATGACCGGTGCCGTGGTGTCGAGGTTGATGGTACGGGCAACGGTCGTGCTGTTTCCAGCGACGTCAGTGGCAACGATAGTGATCGTGTTGGCCCCGGCGACCAGCGTCACAGAGGTGGTGAAGTTCCCGTTGGTTTCCGGGACGACCGGAGTGGCCTCGCCGCCGTTCAGGCTAATGGTGAGCGCGGAGAGGCCGCTCTCCGCGTCGGTGACGTTGCCGGAGATGTTCTGAACCGCATCAGCGGTGTAAGTATTGTTTTCCAGCATGGAGGGGAGCAGAACCGGTGCGGTGAGATCAACGACAACGGTTGCGCTGGAGAATGCGGAGACGTTTCCTGCCGCGTCCTTCACCCAGGCGTACAGCGTCTTGGAGCCGGCTGCCGCAACGGTGTAGGAGGCCGGGGCTGTGGTGCTCCAGCCAGAGGTTGGTGCTGTTGCGCTCTCGGTGATGAGGTAGCCGGCGACGCCGGAACCGGTGCTGTCGCTCGCCACGAAGGCCACCGGAATGGTCAGCGTCTTCACGAAGGAAGGAGCGGTGAAGGTGGTGACAGTCGGAGCGATCGTGTCGATGGAAACGGTTGCCGACTTGGAGGCGGAAACGTTACCCGCCGCGTCCTTCGCCCAGGCGTAGAGGGTGAAGTTCCCGTCCCCGCTCACGGTGAAGGTGGTCGGAGCAGTCGCGTTCCACCCGGTCGCGCCTGCCAGCGGAGCCACGTCGGACTCGGTGATCAGGTATCCGGTCACGCCGCCGAGGTCGGAGGCGGTGATGCTTACGTTGACGGTGCGGGTGGTGCTTGCTGCCGCGGTGAAGGCGGAGACCACCGGAGCGGTGCCGTCGGTGAAGGTAAGGGAGATAGTCCTGGCAACGGAGACGTTCCCCACCGCGTCCTTGGCCCACGCGTAGAGCGTCTTGGTGCCGAAGCCGCTGACGGTGAAGCTGGCGGGAACGGAAGCGCTCCACCCGGTGGCGGATGCTGCCGGAGCGGTGGAGGACTCGGTCACCAGGTACCCGGTGACGCCGATGTTGTCTGTGGCGGTGATGGCGATGCCGGTGGCGGTCAGGGTAACGGAGTCGGCCGTTGCGGTGAAGGCGGTGACGACCGGGAGCTCCGTGTCGGGCAGAGTGATGACGATGGTCGCGCTCTTCACTGCGGAGACGTTCCCTGCGGCGTCCTTCGCCCAGGCGTACAGGGTCTTGCTCCCCCCGGTGCTGACGGTGTAGCTGGCGGGCACGGTGCTGCTCCAGCCGGAGGCGGATGCAGAGGGCTTCGTGGAGCTCTCGGTGATCAGGTAACCGGTGACGCCGCCTGCGGCATCGTCGGTGGCGGTGAAGGAGGTCACGGCGACGGCGAGGGTGGTGCCGGTAGCCGGGATAGTGAAGGCGGACACGGTCGGGGCGGTGGTATCGACGATGTTCAAATTCACGCTTCTCGAGGTGGAGACGTTCCCGGCGGCATCCTTGGCCCAGGCGTACAGGGTCTTGGAACCGTAAGTGGTGAAGATATAGGAGGTGATGGAGGTTTTCCACCCGGCGTCGGTTGCGCTCGGAGCGGTGGCGCTCTCGGTGACGAGGTAGCCGGTTACGCCCTTGTTGTCGGTAGCAATGAGGCTGGTGATGGCAGCGGACATGGTGCTGGAGACCGCGGAGGCGTTGAAGGACGTCATGACCGGCACTTCGGTATCGGGGAGGTTGATGACAACCGCCGCGGTCTTGGCTGTCGAGACATGGCCGAGAGCATCTTTTGCCCACGCGTAGAGCGTTGTAACGCCGATACCGCTGGCGGTGAAGCTAGTGGGTGCGGCTGTCGTCCAGCCGGAAGCGGTCGCCGACGGCGCGGTGGCGCTTTCGGTGATCAGGTAGCCGGTGACGCCGATGTTGTCGGTTGCGGTGAGTGCCGTGACGGGCACAACCAGCGTGGTGACCGGGCTCGTTACCGTGAAGGTCTGCACCGCAGGCGCTGCGGTGTCGACAGTGGTGAGCCCCGACCTGCTGGCGAGATTGCCTGCCGCGTCCTTGACCCATAGATACAAGGTCTTAGCGCCGTCGCTCGTGAAGGAATAGCTCGTCGGAGCGGTCCCTGCCCAGCCGGTGTCCGTAAGGCTCGGGGTGGAGGTGGACTCGGTCAGGAGCCAGCCGGTTACGCCGACGTTGTCACTGGTGGTGGTGCTGACGGCGATGGTGCGGGTGTCGGATGTGCTGGGGATGACGAAGCCGCTGATGGTCGGAACCGTGGTGTCGGGAAGGGTGATGGTACTCCCGGTACCGGAGATGGAGACATCGTTGCCATCCGGGTCTGAGGCGGAGGGTACGTTCAGGATGACGGGGGTGCCGGTAGCGGTGGAGGAGATGGCAAAGGTGACGTTGGCGACGACGCCGTCGCCGATCGAAGTGGTGTTGAGGGCGTACACCCCGACGACGTAGCGCGCGGAATTCACCTGGACCGGGTTCACCGTCTTGCTGGCGGCGGTCCCGGCCGGGCCCAAGGTCGCGCCTGTCGGCGTCAACACCGCAGGGTCGTAGTCGAGCTGCACCTCGCACGCCCCGATGTTTGCTCCGTTCGTTGTGAGGGTCACCGGGATGGTGACCGATTGCCCCTGCACTCCGCTCACGTTCCCCAGACTGAGCGTGGGGCCCGCAGCGAAGGCGGACGCTGCTGACAGCAGCAGCATGATGGCCACGAATAAACTCTTCAACCGCATACTTCCTCCTTACAAAGATTTTCAGATACTGAAACTGAACCGTCAGCCGAGATGCGGCTATTACTTCAAGGCGTGAGATACGCGCTGATTACCTTCTGCAGTTCGGAGATGCTCACCTTGCTGTCCCCGCTGATGTCGACGCATACGGTCGTGGCTTTCGCCATGAGGTACATGCTGATTGCCGACTGGAGCTCCGAGATGGAGACCTTGCCGTCGAAGTTGCAGTCGCCCGCCTTTCCGGAGACTACGACGTTGCGGATGGCGGTAGTTTCCATGCCGGACGCGTCCTTCGCGGTGACAACGACACGGTTCACACCTGCGACGACCGGGATGACCTGGCTGAAGCTCCCCGCGGTCACCGCAGGGGTGTAGGTCGTAGTTCCGGCGCTGATGGTTACCGTTGTATCGGAAGTTGTCGAGACTGTGCCGGAAATGGTGACAGAGTTGGACGGGTTCGTGCTGTCCTCAACCGGTGCGGTGATCTGCAGCTCCGGGCCGCCCGAGAGGAGAGTCACGGAGCGCTTCACGCTGGTCGTGTTGTTGGAGGCGTCGGTGGCGACCACCACGAGGGTGTTCATCCCGGAGGCAAGGCTCACGTCGGTAGTGAAGGTGCCGCCGGTCACGGTGGCGGTCTGCGACGTCCCGTTCACGATCACCTGGACAGTGCTGCCGCTGGCGACGGTGCCGGTCACGGTGACGGTAGTGGCGCCGGTAGCCGCGTTGTCAGCAGGTGCGGTAACCGTCAGGGCGGGGGCCGATGCATTGTAGGTTATCGTCCTCGTGATGGTGCTCTGCAGCCCGCTGCTGTCGGCAAGGAGGGTGACGGTGTTGGAGCCGGCGGTCAGGCGAAGCGCGTAGTCGAAGAAGCCGTCGCTCCCGACGGTAACGGCGGTCCCGTTGATCTTCAGCGTGGCGGTGCTGTAGGGGACGGTGACGAAGCCGGTCAGGTTCAGGATGCCGTTCTTGCTGACGGAGCTCGTCGGCAGCGCGGAGAGGGCGATCGTCGGCGGCGTCGTGTCGATCACCACGC
This sequence comes from Geomonas sp. RF6, assembly GCF_021044625.1. NCBI lineage: Bacteria > Pseudomonadati > Thermodesulfobacteriota > Desulfuromonadia > Geobacterales > Geobacteraceae > Geomonas > Geomonas sp. RF6. The sequence goes on from NZ_CP087999.1 coordinate 528,381, forward strand.
TCTTCGATACCGACGTGGTGAGCCCGTTGTAACCCTTCGCCCAGGCGTACAGCGTCTTCGTCCCGGCGGAGGTGAAGGTATAGGCGGCAGGGGGTGCGCTGTTCCAGGTGGTCGGGGCAGAGCTCGTCTCGGTAAGGGCATAGACGACGCCGTTAGGCTCCGTCGCGGCGATGGTGACGGAAACGGTCAGGCTCTTAGAGGCGGTCGGCACCGTAAAGGTGGTGATGGCCGGCTTGCCGCTGGAAAGGACCGCGTTGATGTTGGTGATGGTGCCGGTGGCGTCGAGAGCGATTGCATCCGCCTCGGCCAGCGTCGCCTTCTTGTTGTAATACTGCTTCCCGTACTTTCCTACGGAGTCGAACTGGACGCGGTAGTTGCCGGAAGCAACGCCGCCGATCTTGTAGGTACCGTCGGACGCGGTCTTCACCCCGCTGTAGCCGGAGGGGAACATGCCACTTGCGTCGTAGAGCCAGACCCAGATGTCGGGGATCCCGTTGCCGCTTCCGTCGGTGACGGTCCCGGTCAGGGTGATTTTGTTAAGCACCGTGTCGTCCAGGGGATTTGGGAAGCCACCCGAGACATTGAAGTAGTTCCCCCCCGCGTACCACTGGTCGATGTACCCTGCGGCGCCGCTGAAGAGGATCTTGTAGTTGCCGGCCGGAACGATCGGGAAGGTGAAGGAGCCGTCCGATGTGGAGTATACGGGCGCCACGTTGGACACGGGGGTGCCGGTCGTGGTGTAGAGGGTCGCCTTCACACCGGAGAACGCTCCGCTGGTGTTCAACACTTTACCGGTCACGGTCCCCCAGTCACCGATGACGGCGTTCACGTTCTGGGTGATGACACCGCTTGCGATGGTGAGAAGGTTTGCCTCGGCGGAGAGGAGCTTGTTGTTGTAGAAGACGCGGAATGCGGGGGGCTTGCTGAAGGCGATCTTGTAGCTGCCGGCGGCGAGACCGCCGTAGAGGTAGCTGCCGTCGGCACCGGTGGTGGCGACGTTTTGCTGCACATTGCCGAGGGTGTCGTAGACGTAGACCGAGGCACCTTCCACAGCGGCACCGTTCACGTCCGTCACCTTCCCGGAGAAGTTGACCCCCAGCATGAAGGAGGAGCCGCGCGTCTCGGCGGAGTTCTTGTTGCTGTCCAGCGCAAAGACGGACCAGTCGTACTGCACCCCCGGGGTGAGGGTAGCACCGGTGCCTGCGGTGCCGTCGAAGTTGAACGTCTTGGCGGTGCTGGTGTAGGCGAAGGTGTTCGATTTCCAGGCCATGTCCATCCCGGTGACGGAAAGCGCGTACCAGGAAGGCGTAGTCGAAGGAGCGGTCCAGCTGAAGATGGGGCTGGAGGTGCCGACGATCGCCCCGCTTGGCGAGCCCTGCACCGCGAAGGAGTCGACAACGCCGCTGACGGTGAGGGGCAGTTCCTCGCTCGGGACGGCCGGATCGAGGTAGGCGATGTACACAGTGTAGGCATCCCCCACAGTGGGGCGGCCGGTAAGATCGAGGGTGCCGACGAAGTTGACGAGGCTGTCATCTAGGTCAAGGGAGGCCGGACCGCTGAGCCCGGGGCCGTCGATGGCGACCGACTTGATGAGCGCAGTGGAGTCGGGGACGACGACGCTGATGGAGTACCCTTCGGTGCTACCCTTTTTCCAGTGGTTGGTGGTAAGGGTGCCGGTAGCGGCTTCGGCGGACGAAAAAGCTGCGCAGACCGCGGCAACCACCAGGAGTGTGGCAAATGCCACATTGTGAGCGATTTTTTTCAGGACGGGAAACCAGAGATACTTCCGCATTACGCCTCCTTTATAGTGCACGTGCGAGCCGCGGCCACGGCGACACAATGCAGCCATGACACAACAAGAGGCAGCAGTCGCACCTCTAGACCAGCAGCAGTTGCATTACAACGTGACAGTAGTCGCCACTTCCAACTGACAGGACAGTAACAACTTCAACTTCGTTAGATTTTGTTTGAGAAAAGCGCATCATAATGCTGCGCAGTAATGGATACTTATGGGAGGAAGGACGTGCTTATTGCATATCAAATTCCCCTCCAGACATTTACATAAGAATGCTTGTCATGCCAAAAAAGACTTCATGCAGTACCTGAAATTGTTACTGCCAGATTCATAAAAAAAGGCGCAACACAGCGTAAAACAAGGGCTTTAAAATACAGCCGGGCACCTTCTTTGTCAAGCTGACTTTTCCTCCGAAAAAAGAAAAACGCGGCCAATTTTCAGTCATAGAATTAGCTACATTTAATACAATTCCTGTACTGTCACACCTTTTTTCAGCACACACAGAGTGTTTGCGAATTGTGACAGTGATGCCTGTGCCAAGGCATCAGGATAGACCAAGACCGAAGCGAGGCCGCGTTTTAAATCAGCATGGAAGGAGAGAGATGCGGCAGAAGCTTCCATGCAGAGCATGACAGTGCAAAAAATGAGAGATAGCAGCAAATTACATGAAAGGAGAACGGCAGTGAAAGAGAAATGCATTACATTGAAGGAGGTAGGATTCACTCGATGCGCCCTCGGTCGATGGACCGTCTGCACTTCAGCTGCCGGTGATGGAAGCTTGTAACGGTGAACGCCCATCAAAGAGCAAGTTGCACGCCAAAGGGTGTAGATGCGGCAGCACCATCTTTTTTTCTGCGACAAAAAAGGGGGACTGCCCTCCGGCAAAAGACGGTACGGCCGGAGATGCCGCGAGCCTCACGGCGCGAGGGAGAGGAGTGAAGCCGCGCACGGCGCGGCCCCGCGGAGAGAGAGGTGCAACGAAGGGGGAAAATCGAGGTGCAGGCGGAGGTTATTCCTCCTCCCCCCCGCCCCCACCCCGGGCCGCCTCCCGTGCTCTGCGCCGGGCTTCCTTCCGGGCGGAGACGGGGCGCGACGGCGCGGTTTCTCCGTTATTTGACTGAACGGAGACCTCGGCATCCCGTCCTTTAGCGGCATCGTCCACGACAGGTTCCGGCACGGGGGTGGAATCGACCACCACAGGAGCCGCCGCAGGAGGAGAAGCTTTCGCAGTGGACGATTCACCAGAGTACTCGACGATGATGACATCATCGGTCTCTTCTATGGTTCCCTGTCCTGCGGAAACGACAGAAGCGGAGAGAAGAAGGATGGCTAGAAGTGGCAGTAAGAGACGCATGGGCACCCCCAGTAGGTCGAAATGGCCATACCATTAACATCCTGATGAGGCGAATGCAACAGTGAAAGCACGGAGGCGGGTGCGGCAATAGGAGCGGAGAGGGTTTTGTGGGTTTAAGCAGGGAACCTGCAGTGCAGTTTCACAAAGCGCTGGAGGAGACCTCGCGTCCGCACCTTTGCGAAGGCTTATCCTAGATGCGGGGGGAGCTTGGGTACATTGCCACAAGCACTGCAGAAGCCCTAACGTTCCCCCCTTTGCGAAGGGGGGGCAGGGGGGATTTGATCTTCAAGTCTCCTCCAGAACCGCAGCCCGTCTAAATAGTACATCTCGGAACCGCAGTGCTACGGCAGCTAAAGATCAACGACATAGGCCCCACCTCTTTTTTAGAAATTGCTTGAGACCCACAGCAGTTGCGCGCTTTGCAGGACGGTGCCGGCCAAGGCAAATCCCCCCTGTCCCCCCTTCGCAAAGGGGGGGACGTAAGAGGGAGCTATTCGGAACTATTCGGATTTACTCGGAGCTACTCGCGGAACTACTCGGCGTTTGAACTCGCCTGGGTCCTGCGCCGGGCGCGCTCCAACCTTTCCTGGCGCCTGGCGGCACGCCGCGCCTCCTCGTCGGATTGTCCCGACACGACCTCGCTGCGCCTCTCCTCGCTCGGCGTCGCTGCGGAGACGACGCCCGGGGCCGGGGCGAGGGCGCTCGCGGTAAGGTCCCTCCCCTTCAGGATCGGGGCGTTGTCGCTGGCGTCACCGTAGTATTCAACCACAATGGCGGTGTCCGTTTCCTCGATGGTGCCGTGCCCCGCATGTGCCACCTGCACGGTGGCCAGAACCAGAAGACATCCTGCGACTGCTTTTCTCATTTTGAGCTCCTCTCCCGCACCCTTATCGACTGCAGCCGAACTTCCTTGAAAAAAACCCCGCCTCTTTCGAGGCGGGGCAGGTCCTGCATTTCATACATTCATTGCAGCATGCTTGTGACTACGGACGCTCCGGCTTCCCAAGGGAGGTGTTCCACTTGCCGGTGGTGCGATCCCAGGCGTTGATGAAGAGCATACCCTCGGAGGTGTTGGTCATGATGGTGCCGAGGGTGGACTTGGTGCCGTTGTCCAGGGTGTATGCTGCGGTGTCGGCGGTGAACTTGCCGGTGACGTCGACCACGGTGCCGCTGACGGAGCCGGTGGCGGAGGTTGCAGTCTTGGCGTTGGTCACGACCGAGCTGTTGATCACACCATCGTCAAGGAAGTCGATGCTGTCGTACACCAGGCGGCGGGTGTAGGAGCGAGCATGAACGTACGCTGCGGGCTCGCGGCTCAGCAGGTTGAGGTTGAATGCTGCGCCTTCCAGCTTCAGTGCTGCCGGTGCGTCGAGTGCGCCACCGCGGGTCCAGTCGGTCACAGCCTGCATTGCGCCGTTCTTCTTCGGCAGGTTCTCGTCGTAGAAGTACGGGTACGCGTCGGGGTTGTAGGAGATCTTGTAGTTCTTCAGCAGGAAGTACTTGGCAAGATCAAGGCTGTCGATGAATGCCTCTTTGTTCGGGTCGAGGAAGGCGGCTGCGAAGTTGCTACCGTCGGCAGCGATTGCCACCGGACCGTTGTGGCTGCCTTCGGAGGTGTGGCAGTTGATGCACACGGTCTTGTATGCGTCGCCGTTTGCGTCTTCGCCGATGAGGAGGCTGTGCCCTTTGGCTGCGTTGCGGTTGTAGCCCATGTGGCAGGCTACGCAGGGACCGCCCGCGGTGAGCGGGGAGGTAGCGGTGATGCCGTGGTCATTCACGATGGACATGGTGCCGAGCTTGCGGTGCGTGGAGGTCACGCCGCCGGCGATGCCGTCCGGGGTGGATGCGTTGTCGGCAGTCAGGGACTTGCCGTAGGTGCTGGTGCCGAATGCTGCGCTTGCCGAGGTGAAGGCGGTGAAGCCGGCTTTGACGTACATGACGCCTGCTGCTGCCATGTAGTGGGAGTTCTGGAAGCTGCTGTTGTTCATGCTGAGGCCGTTTGCCTGAGCGGTTACCAGTGCGGAACCGGAGAGGCGTGCGGAGTGGCAGGAAACGCAGAGGTTGGAGTCGCCCACATCCGGGAACTTAGCGGTGATGCGTGCCTTCACGGTCTTGCTGGTGACCTTGTCGACGGTGCTGATGTTGTAGAAGGTCTGGACGCCGACGCTTCTGCTGTAGCTGGTCTGGTTGGCGAAAACAACCGGGGTGATTGCTGCGGTGCGGCGGATGCCGGTGGTGCTGCCGTTGACTGCGGTCGGGTCGGTGGTGTGGCACCCTGCGCAGGTCAGCGGGGAGTTGAAGAGGGCGCTGTCCGTGCCGTCAACCCTGTTGGCGTTGCTGAAGTTGGAGCCGAAGAACTGTGCGAAGCCTGCTGCGGTGTGGCAACGTACGCAGTCGGTGCTCGGGATGTTTTTCTGGAAGTCGCCGGCAACCCCGGAACCTCTCCAGTCGTGCCCTTTTGCGCCAACGGTCGGAGTCCATGCCAGACCGTTTCTCTTGCCGTGGTCGGACTCGGCCCAAGCGGAGAGGATGTCGCTGTTGGTGGTGAAGGTCTCGACGTTTGCTGCGCCGATGCCGTGCGGATCAAGGTTGAAGTGGCAGTTGTTGCAGGCGTTCACGCCCTGACCTTTCGGGCCGACGTAGGCGGCGGAGATGTTCTTGAAGGTCGCGGTGGAGATGTTGGAGAAGTGGGTTACGCCGTCAAACTGCTTGGAGTAGTTGCCGTTGTGGCAGCCAAGGCAAGCCTTGCCCGCTTCCGGGAGGGTGTTGACGTGCATGGTGGTGCCCGGAACGTGGCAGGAAGAGCAGAGCGGGCCGTGGCTGTTGTTGGCGTGGCCGGAAACCTTGTACTCTTCCACCAGTGCATTGTTCCTGTTGTTGTGGCAGGAAACGCACACGCTGGAGCCGTAGACGCCCGGGGCGTACACGGTGATTGCCGGGGTCTGGACGGTGGAGGATGCAGTTCCGTTGGAGGCGGTCACTTTCACCACGTAGGAACCTGCAGCGGTGGCCTTGAACTTCGCCTTGTTGCCGGAGTACTGGCGGAAGGTCACGTTCGCGAGGGGGTCGAGGGTGTAGGTGACGCTGGAGCCGTTTGCGGTGGTCTTGGAGAAGTCGAGGGTAACTTCGGACCCGACGGCGGTTGCCACGGTGCTGGCAAGTACGCGAGCCTGGACTGCGTCAACCAGTGCGAAGCTGGCAGTCACTTCCTGACCTGTAGCGACAACATCGGCAAACTTAATCTGCCCTGCCAGACCGGTCTTGCTGGCGCCGGCGATGGTGCTGACAGTGTAGTCCGCGTTGGGAGCAGCGAAAACGCGGATGGTAGAGCCCGGCTTGATGCTGCTAAGCCCGGTGCGGCTGAAGGGGCCGTAGGGAACGCCGTTAGCCATGCGCTGAACGTAGACGCTGCCGCCCCCTGCAACCGGCTGCTTCACGGAGATGCTGGTGGTCGCAGCGGTGTAGTACACCACCATCGTGTGGTTCTTGCCGTTGTTGTTGATGGTGTAGTCGCCGGCTGCGTTACCTTTGTTGACGCCGTCGATGACAACGGAGGACACCACATAAGAGCCCGGTGTCGGCGCAACGGTGAGGGTCTGGGAAGCAACTGCATTGGAAACGAGGTTGCCGTTAACGTCGTAGACGTCGTCGGCTACCTTGAAGTATGCAGTCTTGGCAGCTTCCGTCGCTGCCTTTGCGACAGAGGCATTGTCGCTTGTTCTGGTGATTGTCCCTGCCCCGCTGCCGATCTTTGCCGTCACAGTCCATGCACTGGCGAAGGTGGGTAGTGAGAGCATGAGGGCGAATGCAAACCCTGCTTTTCTCAACATGAAGAATTCTCCTTTGTAAAGTTTAAGTCGATTCAAGATCCGCTACTTTCTCACATCGAGCCGGACCGGCTTACTTGATGTGGCAGGAGAGGCAGAGAGCGGAACCGGTGTTGGAAGCGAGGAGCAGGTAGTTCGTTGCGCCCACTGCATCCTGGTTTTTCTTGTTGTGCACGTCGTGGCAGGTAGCGCAGGTCATGATCGGCTTGCCACCCTGGCTTGCGGAAACCCAGAGACGGTCCGCGATGGTGAGGTTGCTGCCTGCGTACTTGGCGCTCTTGGTGCGGATCCACTCGTCCTTGCCGTCGGTGTGGGAGCCGAGAGTCGGGTCGCCGGTTGCGGGGCCTTTGGCAACGCCGCCGTCAGCGTCGTCATAGATGAAGCCGATCGGGTGGTCGTTGGAGAGGTTGCCGTTCTGGCCGACTGCCGGAGTGGAGAAGAGGTTGTCGTCCTGCTGAAGCTTCTTGCCGCCGTTGAAAGCGTAGTGGGTATCAACAGCAACGGAACCGTCGTGGCAGCTCATGCAGAGCTTGGACGGACCTTCCATCATGGTGGTCGGGTCGATGTTGGCGTCGATGGTTGCGGAAGCGTACGGGGTGAAGGTCTGGGTGGTCACGGTGTGGGACCAGAGCGGGAGGTAGTCGTTACCTTCGGTGATAGCGTGGTGCGGGGTGTGGCAGTATGCACACACACGGCCCTGCTGTGCCTCGGGATCGCTGCCACCGAGAGCGCCGTACTGGGTCATGTCGTGGATGGAGCCGGGGATACCGGACCTCGGGGCGGTGCCTGCAAAGGCCACGGTCCCAGCAAGTGCAACAATGCTTAATGCGGACAACACGGTTTTCTTGTTCATTACTTACTCTCCTTTTGGGTTGAATGACTACAGCCTGGACTGCTACTGCATACTTAGAGCGTCACCTGTTGACGCTACCTCGTCGCTCCTTTCCGCGTCCCTCCTAAGGTCCGCATCACATGATATTGGTGGTCAGGTTCCACAGAGCGTGTCGCGCTTTACGTTTATCTATATAGCAACGGCAATGCCACACTCTGGAAAAAGAGAGATTTCAGGAGGCGAGTGACAGTATCAGCAGGTTCAAGTGCGCGTAGTGCAAAGAAAAAAGAAATGTGAGGTGGGAAGCAAATGGATACTCACGGAAAGAAATGGGAGCTAAAACAAGAACGAGAAGAGAATGCGAGCGGAAGAGTCAGCGGTGATTTTCCGAAGTATGGCTTTGATAGGCGGAATAACAGAGCCGATAAGATTACATACAGAATACCGATAGTATTACAAGCAGATTACGGTTTTGTCAGAAAAGAAAAAGAGTAAGAAACGGTGGGTGCGCGGCTAGTAAAATGGAGACAAAGAGAGTCGCGGCGCTGCATGGGATTGTAGATAAAAAGGAAGGTACAGCTTTGAGAAGTATGGTGTCGATCCGTATGGCGTCACCGGTGATCGCAGCGTCCCCTCCCTTTCAAGGGGAGGGTCAGGGTGGGGATGGGGTTAGGTCTCGGACATTAAGGAGGCGGGCGCCTAGGCCGCGCCCTGCGGTGGGGGCGGGAAAGTGAGTGTGACGGTCGTCCCGAGATCAGGCCCGCTCTCCAGCGAGATACTCCCGTCGTGCAGATCCATGATCGCCTTCGCAATCGGAAGCCCCAGGCCGGTGCCGTGCGGGTCCATGTGCCGCGTCCCGTAGATCCGGTAGAAGCGGTCGAAGATCTTCTGCATTTCGCCGAGGGCGATACCGCACCCCGTATCGCTGAAGGAAATCTCCCCCCCGAGCGGCTCGCGCTGCACGATGGTGATCTCCACCTTTCCTCCCGGCTTGTTGTACGTCACTGCGTTCGATGTCACCGCAGCGGCGGCCTTGCGCAGAAGTGAGGGATCGACCATGAAGGTCGCATCCCCGTTGCAAACGATCGAAACCTCCTTCTCCTCTGCCAGCGGCGAATAGTAATCGAGAATCTTCTCCATCTCCTCCCGCACCTGCACGACGCTCCGCGACACGGAGAACTTCCTCATATCGGCATTTGCGAGAAAGAAGATATTGTCCCCAAGGCGGCTGAGGCGGGCGTTCTCCTCCAGGGAAGAGATGATCACCTCCTGCAGTTCCTCGACGGTGCGGGCACGTGAAAGCGCTACCTCCGCCTCGCCGCGGAGAATGGTAAGGGGGGTGCGCATCTTGTGGGTGAGATTGGTGGCGCTGTTGTACAGGCGGGTGAAGGAATCGTGCAGGCGATCCATCATCAGGTTCAGCGCCTCGGCGAGTTGCTGGAGCTCGCGGGGCCAGTTATCGCCGTGCAGGTGCTCTTCGAGACCGGCGACGGTAATCCCCCGCACCATCGTGGTGATTTCACGGATAGGCCGGGTGCCCCGCCGCGCAATGAGGAGGCTCCCTCCCGCACAGAGCACGAACCCGTGTGCCAGAGCGAGCATGATCTTGCGGCGGTATTCCACGAGGATCTGCTCCACGTTGCTCACATCGAGCGCCGCCTGGAGGACCCCCTGCTCCCCAACGTTCTTGCCGAGCGGCATCCAGGCCATTGTGCTGACCAGGAGCCTGCCGTCGCGGGTGCGATGCTTGTGGTCGGGGCTCCTGCCGTCCCGGACCGGGAGGGGGTAGAGGTTGCGGGGGAGGATCTCCTCCATGCGGGGACTCTCCACCAGGAGGCGGCCGTCCATGTCGAAGAGGCGGACGTAATGCTTCACGTACTCCGCCCCCGAGTGCTCCTTTACCACTTCGTCCTTAAGTGTCGGGACCTCGCTCCCCAGTTCCACGAGTTCGCGGCGGATGGTGTCCACAAGGTCGTGAAGATAGAGGGAGTTCTGCTGGCGCAGCTGAAAGGCGAGCCCCTGGTACAAAAGGACCGAAATGAGGGTGAGTATACCGAAGGAGAAGGCGGTATTGAACAGCGTAAGCCACAGGGTCAGGGACCACGGGCGCGGCTGGTCCTTTTCAGCGCTCTTCAAGGACATAGCCTACGCCACGCACGGTGTGGATCAGCTTCTTGTCGAACGGGTCGTCGACCTTGATGCGCAGCCGGCGCATGTGCACGTCCACCACGTTGGTGTCGCTTTCGAAGTCGATGTCCCAGATGCGCTCGGCGATGCGGGTGCGGGAAAGGACCTCGCCGGAGCGCCGCGCGAGGAGAGAGAGGAGAGCAAATTCCTTCGGGGTGAGGTCGACGCGCTTCCCCCCTCGCGTGATGCGGTGGGCGGGAAAATCAATCTCCAGGTCGGCCACCCGCAGCACGTCGGAGGTGCGCACCGGGCCGCGCCGCAGCACCGTGTGGATCCTGGCGAGAAGCTCGGAGAAGGCGAAAGGCTTGGTGAGGTAGTCGTCCGCCCCCATCTTCAGCCCCTTCACCCTGTCTTCAACGGCGTCCAGTGCGGTGAGGATGAGAATGGGAGTTTCGTTACCTTGGTCGCGCAGCCTCTTCAGCACTTCCCAGCCGTCAATCCCCGGGAGCATGATGTCGAGAATGACGAGGTCGTACTCGCGGTTCATGGCGAGGTTGAACCCGTCGCGCCCATTCTCCACGGAGTCGACGGTGAAGGTCTCTTCGGTGAGACCGCGGGTTATGAACGCCGCCGTCTTTTTCTCGTCTTCGATGACTAGTATGTGCATGACTTCGAACGTGCCTCGTGCTGCCTGCTCTGCTGCCGAGAGGAAGCGGCTGCGGTCCGCTGGCTTCCCTCCTGGTCCGTATCTACTGCGGCGTTACCGTGTAGGTCGACTCCACCCCGTCAATGACAATCGTCGTCACGGAACTTCCGGTGGAGGGCGCTATGTCGTCGAGAAGAATCTCCGTCTCGGCGCTCGTGAAGGTCCAGGGAACCGGATCCTCACCCGGGAAAAAGCTGGTGGTGCCGTCGAAGGAGAAGTAGCCGGAGCCGTCCTTGACGTACACCATGTAGGTGCCGGGCTTCAAGGTGACCGTGGCGGGGGTGAAGACATCCGCGTTGGCCAACCCCGTTGCCGAAACTGCGAACTTCTTCACGTTGGCGGTCTTGGTGGTAAAGGCGACAGTCTTGTCGCCGACCGTCACGTTGGTGGTCACAGTCGCCCCGAGAGTTGCGGAGGCTGTATTGCGCACGAGGATCGTCTCGTTGTTCTTCATCGATCCGGCGACCTTGCTGTAGGAGGTCAGGCTGTTAACCGCGTACTCGCTGCTGGAGTCGCCGGATACGCTGACGTTTGCGGCCGTGCCGGAGGTAAGCTGGACCGTGACGGGATTGGAGGTCTGCGTGGTGGAAGGCTGCACGCCGCTTATGTTGGTGAAGGCGAAGGATGAAACTGTCGCGGTGTACACGGTGCTGACAAAATCGGCGCTGACCGAGCCGATGGTGAGCTTGGTGGTGACGCTCTGCCCGAGGGTAGTCGATGCGATATGGCGGACCTTCACGGAGGCGCCGTTGGAGACCGTCCCTGCCGTGCTGGTCCAGGTCGCGCCGTTGTCGGTGGAGTACTCGCTGCCGGTGGCGCCGGAAACGCTGATCGCGGCGGTGGTGGCGGTGGTGGTACTAGTCATGGCGACGGTGATGGTGTCGGAGACGGCGGTGGCGCCGGGCGCGACACCGTTTTTCGCAGCGATGGTGAAGGCCGTTACCGCAGCATCCCCTGAAGAGGTCGTATTAGCGGCCGGGAACCAGTCAACGCCACATCCGCCCAAGGTGAGTCCGAGTATGAGTATGAGAAGTAAAGCAGAAAGCTTTCGCATGCGCCCCTCCAGGTGAATCCGGTCTCATTATTAACCGGCGCCAGACATTATAACTTTAGCCGCCGGAAATTGTCTAGGCATATTGCTTGACATTTCCATTTTATATGTTCCACGAAAGCGGCCTTAGGAAGGCGTTTTTTGTCCGCAGATTACGCAGATTTGCGCAGATTTTTTAGAACCTCAAGAAAGTAAACAATCCGCGGTATCCGGGGCCTCGCTGCATCCCCGTATCGAGTGATCGGGATTTAAATCTGCGTTAATCTGCGTAATCTGCGGATAAAGCTTTTCGGGCCGCTAGAGGAGGTTCAGCGAGATCTTGCGGATGGTGTTGTTGCTGCTGTCGGCCAGGTAGAGGGCGCCCCCGATCCAGACGAGGCCACGCGGGGCGTAGAAGCGCGCGACCGTGCCGTTGCCGTCGGTGGAGCCGTGCGACCCCGGGAAGCCCGCTATGGTGTTCACCTCTGCGGTGGCGATGGAGATCCTGCGGATGGTGTTGTTGTTGGTGTCCGCGACGTAGACATAGGTGCCGTCGCTGGCCATGCCGTCCGGGTAGTAGAAGCTTGCAGAGGTCCCCACACCGTCCCCCGAGCCGTGCACTACCGGCGAACCGGCAAGTGTCGAAACTTCCCCGCTGGAGATGATGATCCTGCGGATCATGTTGTTGGCGGTGTCGGCCACATACAGCGTCCCGTCGTTGACGGTGATGCCGTACGGAACGTAGAAGCTCGCGGCAGAGCCGAAGCCGTCGCTGGAGCCCCGCGACCCGGCGAACCCGGCGAGGGTGGTGACCTTTCCGGTGGAGATGACGACCTTGCGGATGGTGTTGTTGCTGGTGTCCGTGACGTAGAGGTTGACGCCGTCGGTGGCGACACCCCGGGGGGTGTAGAAGCGGGCGGCCGAGCCGGTGCCGTCGGCTGAGCCGCGACTCCCGGGGGCGCCGGCAAGGGTGGCGACCTCCCCGGTGCTGATGACCACCCTGCGGATGGTGTTGTTCGAGCTGTCGGCGACGTACAGGTTTCTGCCGTCGCAGGCGATGCCGCGCGGGGAGTTGAAGCGAGCGGCGCTCCCGATCCCGTCGGCGGTCCCGGTCTGCCCGGCGACGCCTGCGAGGGTGGTAACCTCCCTAGTGGCAAGGCTGATCTTCCGGATAGTGTTGTTCCCGGTGTCGGCTATGTACAGGCTGGTACCGTCACTGGCAACGCCGCTGGAGAGGTTGAATCCGGCCAGAGAGCCGACGGCGTCCGCCGACCCCTTCCCTCCGGCGGTTCCCGCCACGGTGCTGACTGCATTCTGGGCGGTCGACGGAAGGCTTTGGGTCGTTGCGGTTATCTGTGTGGACTGCACCGACTCCGTATCGACGGAGACGCTGTATGCATAGGTGGTGGACGGCGCGAGGTTTGTGTCGGTAAAGCTTGCTGTCGAGCCGACCGGCACGGAAACGCTCCCGACGTACAGGTTGTTGCGGTACACCTTGTAAGTCAGGCTGGTACCTGCGGTTCCTGCTGCGGCCGTCCAGGTGATGGTGACGGAGCTCGACGTGGTCTGGGTCACGTTCAGCGCGGTCGGAGGGGGGATCTCCCCCGCGTCGAGCGAGAGGGTCGTCGCCGTGACCGGGAGCGACTTCACGGTGTCCACGCCGAGGCTGGAGGTGGCGGCGACGTGATACTCGTAGGAGGTTGAAGGGGTGAGGGTGGTATCGGCAAAGACGGTCGCCGCCGGGGCAGTACCCTGTCGCGAGGTGCTGCCGACTTCCACTCCGTCGCGGAAAATCTTGTAGGCAAAGACGTCACCGGACGACGGGGTCCAGGAGAGGATGGCGGAGGTCGAGGTGACCTGCACGACCTTCAGGTTGGAAGGTGCCGTGATTGCACTGTTGGAGGCGGTTACTGTGGAGGTGGTGATATTACCGCAGCTACTGACAAAAACGGCGATGCACAGGGAAAGGGCCAGCGACAACAAAGAAGTCTTCCGCACTATCTACTCCATACCTCCCGATCTGAAACCGGGATGACATTGCATATCACGCACCTGACAGAGAAGGAGACAGCACAGGCGCTTCAATTGACTCTGTCTTATAATGCATTTTGAAAGTGAATACAATTGAATTATCTGATTTTGCATGATTTTCTCCTTGTCACCGTCCCGGTAGAGAGTATCGCAAGGAAAGGGAAGAGGAAAGGCGCGCGACAGTGAATATGCTTGAACTTTGCAATCATCTTCTCTATATTAACCAGCTGCATTCGCGGCCCTTTTTCCGCCTGTTCACGCACCTCCGCCCACTGGACACCGTGAACCGCGACTGAAGCGGTAGACCACACATAAGGAGTAGGAATCATGCGCAAGTTGACTGTAGCAGCCCTCTTTACTGCAACGATCGCCACCACCGCCTGCCAGAACGCCGGCACAGCATCGGCTGTCGCCAAAGATGCTGCCCAGGGGAACGCGGGTTCCTCCTCCACCGCGGCACCTTCCCTGGCGGGGACCGTCTCCGAGGTGCTGGACGGGGGGCAGTACACCTATCTGAAGCTCGAATCGAACGGCACGGCAAGGTGGGCGGCGATTCCGAAGACGACGGTGAAGGTCGGGCAGCAGGTCGAGCTGCGAAACGGCATGGAGATGAAGAAGTTTGAGAGCAAGGCGCTGAACAGGACCTTCGACTCCCTCGTCTTCAGCGACGGGCTGAAAGGTGAGACGAGCGCAGCCGCAGCGATGGCTGCGGGGCACGGCAAATCGTTTGCCGCCGACACCGGGCTCACGGAAGCGGTAAGCGGCAAGGTCGTGGAGACGATGAACAGCGGCGGCTACACCTACTGCTCGGTGGAGACCGCGGCGGGAACAAAATGGGTCGCCGTTCCGGAGGCGAAGGTAGAGAAGGGGCAGACGGTGAGCTTCCTCCCGGGGAACGTCCTCAAGGACTTCAACAGCCGCCTCCTCAACCGCACCTTCGACACCATCGTCTTCTCCAACGGGCTTGCCGACGCCGCGGCGGCAACGACTGCATCCGCCCCTGCAGCTGCCCCGCATGACGCGGCCGGCAAAGAGGAATTCGCCCTCGTCGGTGTCTCCGGGAAGGTCGTCGAGACGACCGATGTCGGCGGCTTCAGCTATGTAGCGGTGGAGAAGGACGGAAAGAAACTCTGGGTCGCGGTGCCGACCACGAAGCTCACCGTCGGGCAGGAGGTGAAGTTCCTCCCCGGCGAGATCAAGCGGAACCTCCCGAGCAAAAAGATGAAGCGCACCTTCGAGGAGATCCAGTTTTCGCGGGGCCTCGCCCAGTAGGAGCGCTGCCGGCACCTTTTCCTTGGTTCTTCTGGGAATTCCCGGGGGGGGGCGTGGGTACATTGCCACGAAGCACTGCAGAAGCCCTAACGTTCCCCCCTTTGCGAAGGGGGGACAGGGGGGATTTAGCTTTCGTTGGCAGTAGAGCCGGAAACGTTTCGAACAGTAAGCCGTTCATTGTGAAACTGAAGGTGCTGCGGTCCTATCGACCTCAATCCCCGCTGTGCTTCGGCAGCAAAGAGATCAGCAGAGGGCCACTCATTTTCGTCGTGATGTGGAGATCAAGACGTTGCCGGGCGCGAAGATGAGGCCACAGCAGTTGCTCGGCAGCTTGCTTTATGACCGTCTTCAACTGGTCAGGGATGACAAGGCCAAAGGCAAATCCCCCCTGTCCCCCCTTCGCAAAGGGGGGAACGAAATGGCCTGGCCTCCTTTCTGGAGGGCCGATAGATACCGGTTCCCCGGAATTCTCGGATGAGCCTTCGCAAAGGGGGGACGCGAGGCCTCATGCGGCCCTTCATTGGAACATACTACGGCTTCCCCGGAATTCTCGGGTGAGCCTTTTCTCCTTTACACCTATGATTGGTTCCACGAGCGCATGGCTTTACTCGAAAACAGACGACTGCACATCGCTTTGATCCTCCTGGTGGGGGTCGCCGCCTATTGCATGACCTTCGACGTCCCCTTCGTCTTCGACGACGAGTCATCGATCGTGCACAATGACGTCATCAGGAACCTGTGGACCTTCCTCTCCGGCGAGGGGTACGGCTACTCCCCCCGCCGCTTTCTCGGATATCTCACCATCGCCGTCAATTACTGGGCCGGCGGCCTCCAGGTCGCCGGCTACCACGTGGTGAACCTGGTCATCCACCTCGCCTGCGCCATCCTCGTGTACTTCCTGGGGAAGAGCACCTTCCGCACCCCGCGGATGGCGGACACCTCCCTTTCCGAGCGCGCCGGGCCGGTCTCCCTTTTTGCAGCCCTTCTCTTCGTAGCGCACCCGGTTCAGACCCAGGCGGTCACCTACGTCATTCAGCGCCTCGCCTCCCTGGCGACCTTCTTTTACCTTCTTTCCCTCCTCCTGTACGTCGTTGCATCGCTGAGGGAGAGGAAAGGGGCGGCCGGGCGCGCTCCGCTTTACCTCGGGTCCCTTCTTGCCGCGGTCCTCGCCATGAAGACGAAGGAGATAGCCTTCACCCTCCCCTTCGCGATCGTTCTGTACGAAATCCTCTTCTTCGGCCCGCCGCGGCGGGAGAGGCTCCGCTGGCTCCTCCCCTTCGCCCTCACCCTGCCGATCATTCCCCTCTCGCTCGTCCACTTCGGGCCGGTGGACCCGGCAGTTCTGGACGGGACGGAGCGGATCAGCGCGGACCTCGGCACCCCGCGCCATCATTACCTTTTCACCCAGTTCCGGGTCATCGCGACCTACCTCAGGCTTCTTTTCCTGCCGGTCCGGCAGAACCTCGACTACGACTACCCGCTCTTCACCTCCTTCCTGGAGCCGCAGGTCGCCCTCTCCTTCCTCCTCCTCGCCGCGATCCTTTGTGCTGCTTTCTGGCTCATCGCCCGGGCACGCCGCAGCGGCGACAGCTCCCTCCTGGTGGTGAGCTTCGGGACTATCTGGTTCTTCCTCGCCCTCTCGGTGGAGTCGAGCGTCATCCCCATCAAGGACGTCATCTTCGAGCACCGCCTCTACCTGCCAAGCGTCGGCGCCTTCCTCGCGCTGGCAACAGGCGGGGCACTGCTGGCGCGGCGCCTGCCGAGGGGGGTTGCGACCGCGGCCGCCGGCTGCATCGTTCTCCTTCTGGCCGGCAGCACCTTCGCCAGAAACCAGGTGTGGCGCGACGAGGTGACCCTCACGCGCGACATCGCCGAGAAGTCTCCGGAGAAGGCCAGGGTGCACGCAAACCTCGCCGCGGCGCTTCTCAAGAAAGGTGAGCTCGATGAGGCGCTCAGGGAGGCGGAGCTCTCTGCGAGGCTGAACCCAGCCAAGGTCGAGCCGCACAACATACTGGGGATGCTGTACGGCCGCGCGGGAGCGTACGACAGGGCGATTGCCGAGCTCTCCACCGCCGTCTCCATCGACCCGAAGTTCCCCCCTGCACGGGAGAACCTGGGGGACGCCTATCGCGGCAAGGGGATGTATCCCCAGGCGATAGAGCATTACCAGGCAGCACTGAAGCTGCAGCCGCTGAGCGCGGAGCTGTACAACAAGCGCGGCACCGCCTACGGCGAGATGGGAGACATGGCAAACGCCGCCGCCTCCTTCGCCGAGGCGCTGCGCCTCGACCCGGCAAACGCCGTCTACCGCGCAAATGCCAGAGCAGCATCCGGCGGTTCCCCCTGATGCAACGACGGAGCCGCTCGGGATTTGCGAAGAGCGCCGGGGAGAGCCGCGGGTTCTCGGCCGCCTGGCGGGAAGTCCGATGAAGGCGTCCCTTGCCTGTCTTCTGCCGGCATCGGTGCGCAGCTACCTGGAGGGGCGGCACTATCTGAAGAAAGCGATCAGCAGCACAGGGTGGCACATCTCCGACAGCGTGCTGCGCATGGGGGTCGGACTCCTCGTCAATATCTGGGTCACCCGTTATCTCGGCCCCGAACGCTTCGGCGTCCTGAGTTACGCCACCGCCTTCGTCTCTCTCGTCTCCTCCATCGGGCTCCTCGGCCTGGACGGAGTCGCGGTCCGCAACCTCGTCCGCAACCCCGCAGAGAGCGACACGATCCTCGGCAGCACCTTCCTCTTGAAAGCCGTCGGCGCCCTCTGCGCCTTCGCCGCCACCGTCGCCTCCATACTGGTGCTGAGACCGGGAGACCCCGCTTCCCTCGCCCTCGTCGCCATCATCTCCATCGGCACCCTCTTCCAGGCCTTCGGCACGGTCTCCTTCCACTTCCAGGCGGAGGTGCGCTCGAAGTACCCTGCCCTGGCACGAAGCGGCGCGTTCCTCGCGGTATCCGCCGCGAAGGTCGTCCTCATCCTTGTCGGCGCGCCGCTGGTCGCATTTGCCTGGGCGGCGTCCGCGGAGATCGTCCTCGGCTCAGTGGCGCTCGTTGCTGCCTACCGGTGCTGCGGCGGGCGCATGACGTCGTGGCGGGCATCGCTGCCGATGGTGCGCGAACTGCTGCACGACAGCTGGCCACTCCTTCTGAGCGACCTCTCCATGCTTATGTACCTGCGCATGGACAAGCTGATACTCGGGGAGCTGAAGGGGAACACCGAGCTCGGCATTTACTCCGTCGCCGCGCTCCTGGCGGAAGGACTTTACTTTATCCCTACCGCGGTCTATACTTCCGCGTTCCCGCGCATCGTGGAATCCCGCGCCGCGGGGGAAGCGGCTTTCCAGGAGTGCCTGCAGCGCTTTTACAACCTGATGGCGCTCCTCGGCTACGGCATCGCCATCCCCGTCACCCTGGTGGCATGGTGGCTGGTCCCCCTCCTCTTCGGCGCCTCCTACCAGGGGGCCGCCCTTATGCTCGTGGGGCTTGCCTGGGGGGGTATCTTCATCAACCTCATGATGGCACGCAGTCAGTATCTCACCGCCATGAACTGGACAAGGCTCCACTTCATCACCGACTTTCTCGGTGCGGCAGTGAACATCCTTTTGAACTTCATCCTCATCCCGCGTTACGGGGGGATGGGGGCCGTCGCCGCCTCCGGGATCGCCTACTGGTTCGTGGCGCATGGCTCC
This sequence comes from Geomonas sp. RF6, assembly GCF_021044625.1. NCBI lineage: Bacteria > Pseudomonadati > Thermodesulfobacteriota > Desulfuromonadia > Geobacterales > Geobacteraceae > Geomonas > Geomonas sp. RF6. The sequence continues at coordinate 547,041 of NZ_CP087999.1, forward strand.
TGCTTCCTCTTCCCCCCCCTGCGCAGGACCGGAACCATGATGACGAGGTCCCTCCTCTATCCCCGGGTCTGGTAGCGCCCAGTATCGAAGGAAACACATGGAATCATGCCTGATCTGCAGCACTGAAATCTCCCCGTTCATCGATTTTGGCAAGATGCCCCTCGGCAACGGCTTTCTCCTCCCCGAACAATACGAACAGGAGTATTTCTTTTCCATGCGCGTCGGCTTCTGCCCCGTCTGCGGCATGGTGCAGCTCCTCGAGCAGCCGGACCGGGAGCGGATGTTTCACGACAACTACGCCTTCTTCTCCGGCACCTCACGCTACATGGCGGTCCATTTCCGGGAGTTTGCGGAGGGGGTCATGGAGCGCTACCTCGCGGAGCCGGACCCCTTCGTGGTGGAAATGGGGAGCAACGACGGGATCATGCTGCAAAACTTCGCCGCCGCCGGGATGAGGCACCTCGGGGTGGAGCCTTCCGGAAACGTGGCGCAGGTCGCGCGGGAGAAGGGGATAAACACCGTCACCGAGTTCTTCGGGGCCGACCTTGCCCGCCGCATCGTCGCAGAAAACGGCCAGGCGGACGCCTTCCTCGCCGCGAACGTCATGTGCCACATCCCGTACCTGCACACCATCGTCGAGGGGATCGACCTCCTCCTGAAGCCCTCCGGGGTCGTCATCTTCGAGGACCCTTACCTCGGGGACGTGGTGGAGAAGACCTCCTACGACCAGATCTACGACGAGCATACCTTCCTCTTCTGCACAGCCTCGGTCAGCTACCTCTTCGCCCGCTACGGCTTCGAAGTCATCGACGTGGAGCCGCAGGTTACCCACGGCGGCTCCATGCGCTACGTGCTCTGCCGCAAGGGGATGCGACCGGTCTCCCCCGCCGTCCCCCGCCAGCTCGAGAAGGAGCGCGCCATGGGGCTGCACCTGCCGGAGACGTACGACAGGTTCCGCAAAAAGTGCGAGGAGTCGCGCGACCGCCTCATCTCCCTCCTGCGGGAACTAAAGGCCCAGGGGAAACGGGTGGTGGGATATGGCGCCACCTCGAAGAGCACCACCATCACCAACTACTGCGGCATCACCCCCGACCTGGTGGAGTTTGTGAGCGATACGACGCCCATCAAGCAGGGGAAATTCAGTCCCGGCGCTCACATCCCGGTGCGCCCCTATGAGGAGTTCGTCTCCAGCTATCCCGACTACGCCCTCCTCTTTGCCTGGAACCACGCCCGCGAGATCATGGAGAAGGAAGAGGCCTTCCGTGCCTCCGGGGGGAAGTGGATCGTCTATGTCCCCGAGGTGGGGGTGCTGGAATAGCTCCGGGGTGGTATCGGTGCAGCGTGAGGGCGCGAGGGGAGAACGGACCCGCAGTTTCGGCGGTTTTTCGGTATTGAGCACATGAAGCGGTACAGTTTCGACATCGACGTCACGGGCGCCTGCAACCTTCGCTGCCCCTGCTGCCCTCAGGGAAACCTGAAGGAGTACCGCCTGCCGCACGGTTTCATCGACCCGCAGCTTCTGGAGAAGATCGTGGCGAAGGCCACCTCCGAGGCCGCACTCTCCCGCATCAGCCTTTTCAGCTGGGCCGAACCGCTCCTCCACCCGGAAATCACGGAACTCGTCCGGATCGTGCGCCGAAGCGGCACGGTCTGCTACCTGAGCTCCAACCTGAACCTCCTCCCCGACCCCGACGCCCTTATGGCGGCCAACCCCGATGTGCTCCGTATCTCCGCCTCCGGCTTTACCCAGGGAACGTACGGCCGCTTTCACCGCGGCGGAGACGTGGAGCGGGTCAAGAAGCACATGGTGGAACTGGCCGAGGCGAGAAAACGCCGCGGTGCCTCCACGAGGATCTACGTCTACTACCACCGCTACCGGGGGAACCTGAAGGAGGAGCCGCTGATGCGGGACTTCGCCAGGGAGCTCGGTTTCGGCTTCCAGTCCGTGTGGGCGCTCCTCTTCCCTCTGGAGAAGATCCTCCCCCTGGCCGACGGCGGGGAGGGTTTCCCCCTCACCGAGGAGGACCGGCAGCTCATGGCGGAGCTCGCCCTCCCCGTGGAAGAGGCGCTGGCTGTTGCCGCCCGCCATTCTCAGCAGCCGTGCGCCCTGAAGGATGGCGCCCTCTCCATCGACTTCAGGGGAGACGTCCAGCTCTGCTGCGGGATCTTCGACGCCTCGCGCTTCACCATCGGCAACTATCTGGAGATGCCGCTGGCCGAGATCCAGCGCCTGCGCGCGGAGCACCCGATGTGCCGCCGCTGCATCCGCGGGGGGGGACATGTCTACCTTTGCTATGGCGCACGGGAACTTGCGGAACTGGCGGTCGCCAATGTAGCCGCCGACGATAGGAAACTCCTGGGGCTGAAGCGGGAGCTCGCGCGCCGCAGAGTCGGCGAGATGCTGCTGAAGGTTTCCGCCGTCATCCCCGAAGAGCTGAAGTGGAGGGTGCAGAGAGAGCTCGAGCGACTGTCGCAGTGGCAGGGGGGGGGACGATGAGGGACACCGCCACAGCCCAAGCGCTTGCCGGGAAAAAGCTCCTCATCACCGGCGCCGCCGGTTACCTCGCCGCTGCGCTCACCGCGCTCCTGCGCGATGTGGAGTGCACCATCGTGAGGGTGCACCGCCACGGAGCCCCCCTCCCCCACCCCGGTGGAAAGGTAGCGGTCGTGGACGTAGCCGGCGACGTGCGCGACCCTCGACTCTGGGAGGGGGGGTGCCTCGAAGGGGTCTCGACCGTCTTCCACCTCGCAGCCCAGACGAGCAGCTACGCAGCGGACGCCGATCCCGTGGCTGATCATGCCGCAAACGTGCTGCCGATGCTCCACCTCCTGGAGCAGTGCCGCCACGCGGGCAGCGTCCCCGCCGTCTGCTTCTCCAGCACCGTGACGATCGCCGGCCTCCCGCAGCTCCTCCCGGTGAACGAGAGCCACCCGGACCACCCGGTCACGATGTACGACCTGCACAAGCAGATGGCGGAACAGTACCTGTCCCGCTACTCAGAGCTCGGGGCCGTGCACGGCGTGGCGCTGAGGCTCCCCAACGTCTACGGCCCGGGACCCAGGAGCAGCCGCTCCGACCGCGGGATCCTGAACCAGATGATCCGGCGGGCTCTTGCCGGGGAGCCGCTGACGGTGTACGGCGCGGGGGACCAGCTCAGGGACTACCTCTACGTGGAGGACGTGGCGCGGGCGCTCGTTGCCGCCGCCCTGCACGCCGAGGCTCTCTCCGGCGAGCACTTCGTGATCGGCAGCGGCACGGGATACACCATTGCGCAGGCGCTGGCGCTCGTCGCCGAACGCTGCCGAGCAAAGACCGGGACGAGCCCTGAGATACGGCACATCGATCCGCCGCAGGGGCTCTCTCCCATCGAGGCGCGCAACTTCGTGGCCGACTACGGAAGGTTTTGGGCGGCTACCGGATGGGAGCCTGCCGTACCACTTCCTGACGGAATCGACCGGACCCTGGAGGCTTATCTATGAACATACTGATCATCGGCGGTGCCGGCTTTCTCGGTGCCAACATGGTACGGCGCTGCCTGAAGGAGCCGGGAGTGCGGGTAACGGTGCTCGACTCCCTCGACCCCCACCTGCACGCCAGCACCAGGACCCTCTCGGAGGTATGGGACCGGATCCGCTTCGTGCGTGGCGACATCCGGGACGAGACGCTTCTCGCAGAGATCGTGCAAGGGCAGGATGTGATCTTCAACTGCGCCGCCCAGACCTCGCACCCCCTCTCCATCCAGTACCCCCTCCTCGACGCCGAGATCAACTGCCTCGGGAACCTGAAGCTCCTGGAGAGCATCCGCCTCTTGAACCGGAAGGCGCGGGTGGTGTACACCTCCAGCAGCACCGTCATCGGGAAGGCCCTGACCGAAGTCGTGGACGAGGACCACTGGGAGCGCCCGCTGGAGATCTATTCGGCGAACAAGGGTGTCGCCGAGAAGTACTACCGCATCTACCACACGCTGCACGACCTGGACACGGTGGTGCTGCGCTTCGCCAACCTGTACGGCGCGTACGGGAAGGGGCACCCGGAGTTCGGCTTCATCAACTACTTTATCCAGCTTGCCTGGGCCGGGGAGGAGATCAAGATCTTCGGCAGCGGCGAGCAGATGCGCAACGTCCTTTTCGCCGATGACGCGGTGGAGATCCTCTGGCGTGCGGCGCACGCCCCTGCGCTGGTGGGGGAAAGCTGGTTTGCCACAGGGGACGAACATCTCAGCGTCGCCGAAATCGCCAGAAAGATCGTGGAGATCTTCGGGCGCGGGCGGGTCACCCACGTGGAGTGGCCCGAAGAGAGGAAAAGGATAGAGATTGACCACGTCCTCTTCTCCTCGGACCGGCTGCGCTCGATGGTGGAATGGCACCCGGGGCACACGATGGAGACGGGGCTTCACCTGGTGAAGGAGATCCTGGAGCGGCAGGAAAGGGGGAGAAGATGAAGATAGTGGTGACCGGTGCCCTCGGACACATAGGGTCCCGGCTGATACGGGAGATCCCTGCGGCGCTCCCCGGAGCGCACGTCGTCATGCTGGACGACCTTTCCACACAACGCTACTGCTCCCTCTTCGACCTTCCGGTGCAGGGGAGCTACTCCTTTCACGAGGCGGACGTCCTGACGGAGGATCTCGCCCCCCTATTCGCCGGTGCCTCCGCGGTCGTGCATCTCGCGGCGATCACCAACGCGGCCGGGAGCTTCCAGAATCCGGAGGCCGTGGAGCAGGTGAACTACCGGGGGACGGAGCGAGTGGCACGTGGGTGCATCGAGGCAGGCGTTCCGCTCATCCTCCTCTCGACCACCAGCGTGTACGGCACCCAAGCCGACGTGGTGGATGAGGACTGCACCGCTGAGGCACTCCAGCCGCAGAGCCCGTACGCAGGATCGAAGCTGCGTGCGGAGCGTCTCGTGGAGCGGCTGGGGCGCGAGGAGGGCCTCTCCTTTGTCACGCTGCGCTTCGGGACGATCTTTGGCATCTCCCCCGGCATGCGCTTCCACACCGCCATCAACAAGTTCTGCTGGCAGGCGGTCATGGGGCAGCCGATCACCGTGTGGCGCACCGCGCTGAACCAGTACCGGCCGTACCTCGACGTGGTCGACGGGGTGGAGGCGCTCCTCTTTGTCATCAAGAAGGAGCTGTACGACCGCCGCGTCTATAACGTGGTTACGGTGAACACCTCCGTGGCCGCGATCACAGAGATCATACGCAGCTACGTCCCCGGCATCTCCATCGCCTACGTCGACACCCGCATCATGAACCAGCTCTCATACCATGTCAGCGGCCGCCGGTTCCTGGAGGCCGGTTTCTCCTGCAAGGGGGACTTGGAGCGCGGCATTCGCGACACCATAGCCCGGCTGCAGCAGGCTACTGCCGCGGCGACGCCCCAGGAGGCTGCGTGACGAAGGGGGAGACAGTGATCCAATATGAAAACCTCCGCAAGGTGAACGAGCCGTTCTTCCCGGAGTTTCGTGCGGCCTTCGACCAGACGCTGGACAGCGGCTGGTTCGTGCTCGGCGGGGGCGTGCAGGGGTTTGAGGAGGCCTTTGCCTCCTACTGCGGGGTGCCCCACTGCGTGGGGGTCGCCTCCGGCCTCGACGCGCTCGTCCTCTCCCTGAAGGCGCTGGAGCTCCCCCCCGGGAGCGAGGTCATCGTCCCCTCCAACACCTACATCGCCACCATCCTCGCCATCCTGCAGAGCGGTCTTTCACCGGTCCTCGTGGAGCCGGACGTCGCCACCTGCAACATCGACCCGGAGCGGATCGAGGAGGCGATCACCGACAGGACGCGCGCCATCATGGTGGTGCATCTCTACGGGAAGCTGTGCGATATGGAGCGTATCGGGGAGATAGCGAGGCGCCGCGACCTGCGCATCGTGGAGGACTGCGCCCAGGCGCACGGCGCGAGCCTCAACGGGCGAAAGGCCGGGACCTTTGGCGACTGCGCCGCCTTCAGCTTCTACCCCACCAAGAACCTCGGCGCTTTAGGCGACGGGGGCGCGGTCGTCACCGCGAACGCGCGCTACGCCGAAAAAGTGCGGGCGCTCAGAAACTACGGGTCGTCGGTGAAGTACCACAACGACTACATCGGGATCAATTCGCGCCTCGACGAGATGCAGGCGGCCTTCCTTTCGGTGAAGCTTCCGGCTCTCGACCGCATCAACGCGCACAAAAGAGCGCTCGCCGCCCTCTACCAGGAGGGGATCAGCGAGAGGTTCGTGAAGCCGCAGGCGCAGGAAGGTTTCTTCGACGTCTTCCACATCTACAGCATCAGGCACCCCCGGCGCGACGAGCTGAAGAGCTACCTCTCCGGGCATGGGGTCCAGACGGAGATCCACTACCCGGTCCCTCCCCACAGGCAGAAGGCACTGCAGGGGCTCTTCGACGGGGAGGAGTTTCCGATCTCGGAGGAGATCCACGCCACCACGCTCAGCCTTCCGATCTCAGCGTGCCACGACAGCGACGACGTGTTGCGCGTCATAGACCTTGTGAACCGCTTCGAGCGCTAGGGCCGTCATGACAGCACCCTTTTTCAGCATCGGCATCACGACTTACAACCGCCACGACCTGCTCAGGGAAGCGCTCCTCTCCATCCTGACCCAGGACTTCGGCGACTTCGAGGTGATCGTCGGCAACGACTACCAGGCGGAGACACTGACGCTGGAGATGCTGGATATCGACGATCCCCGCGTTTGCATCATCAACCACCCGGTGAACCTGCGAGAGGTCGGCAACATGAATGCCCTCCTCAACGCGGCGACAGGGCGGTACTTCACCTGGCTCTTCGACGACGACCTCTACGAGCCTGGGTTCCTCTCCGCCGCGCATCGCGAACTGGCACGGCACACCTTCCCGGCCGCGCTCTTCCCGTCGTTCAGGCTCCTGCGCGGCACGGACAGCTTCACCCCCCAGCAGGTGACACCAAGGAGCAGTTCCGTGATGACCGGCAGGGAGTACCTCTCCCGCTTCTTCGCAGGAAAGCTGAGGATCATCTCCACCTGCGGCTTCTTCGAGACCGCCGCCGTCAGGAAAGTCGTGGGGGGGGTCGAGGAGCTGTGCCAGTCCGCCATCGGCGTGTATTGCGAGTACCTTTTCCTGGTGCGCTGCGCCCTGCTGGAGAGGATCTGTTTCATGGACGCCCCCTATGTGGTTTTTCGCACCCACAGCGAGTCGTGGAGCGAAGGGAACAGCGAGCTGCACAAGTACGAATCTTCCGCGCCGGAGTTGTTGCGCCGCTCGGCGGAGGTCCTTCGCCACCCGGCGCTGCAGGAGGACTTCGACCGGAACCTCCTCGGGGTCGCCATGATCCACCTCTCCACCTACTGCTTCAGGTCGGCGCGGGTGGAAACAGGCGGCGGGAATTTTGGAGCTCTCTCCTTTACCCGCGCCGCATCACGGGTGCTCGTCGAGGCACGCCGCAACTGGTCCGTCTACCGCAAAACGGGGGGGAGCGCACGCGCATCTGCCGCCGTGCGATTCGGCGGCATGATAACCCGCTCCCTCTACCTCACCCTCTACGGCTTTCTCTTCGACGGGTGGAGAAGGGTGAAAGAGGGAGCCCCGCAGCGCTCCGCGGCCGCATGATCGAGATCCTCCTCTCCACCTTCAACGGCGAGCGATATCTCGCGCAGCAGCTCGACTCGGTGCTGCTCCAGGAGTGCCGGGAGTGGCGCCTGACGGCGCGCGACGACGGCTCCTCAGACGGGACGGTGACGCTCCTGCAGAGGTACGCGCAGCAGTCGGGGGGGCGGATCCGCATAAGTGACGACTCCGGCGAAAACCTGGGCGCCTGCCGCAGCTTTGCAAGGCTCCTCGAACGGTCCACTGCGCAGTACCTGATGTTCTGCGACCAGGATGACGTGTGGTTTCCCGGGAAAGTTGCACGAACCTTCGCGAAGCTGAAGGAGCTGGAGGAAAAGTACGGGAAGGAGACACCTCTTCTCGTTTTCAGCGACGCCTCCGTGGCGGACGCCGATCTGGCGCTCCTGGCGCCGTCCATGTGGGAGTACCAGCACTCCGCCCCGGAGATCGCTACGCGGATGAACCGCCTCCTCCTGATGAACCCCGCAAACGGCTGCACCATGCTCTTCAACCGCGCCCTCGCCGAGGCGGCGCTCCCGGTGCCGGCCGAGGCGCTGATGCACGACTCGTGGCTCGTCCTCGTCGCCTGTGCGCTCGGCAAGGTGGGGTATCTCCCTGAGCCGACCCTCCTGTACCGCCAGCACGGCGGGAACGAGTCGGTGACGAAGAGGTGGGGGAGTGCCTACGTAGCGGCGCAGCTTGCCAACCTGGGCGCAGCGCGGCATTATCAGACGCTTTTGCAAAGGCAAGCGGGGGCGTTGCTCGAGAGATACCGGGGGGAGATCGCCCCCTCCGCCGCGACCCTTCTTTCCGCCTACGCCGGCCTCGGCTCCAGGGGGATTTTGGGAAAGCGCATCGACATCCTTCGGCACCGCCTCTTTTATGTGGGAGCGGTGAGAAACATCGGCTGGCTCCTGACCTGCTGAGGACGGCTCATTGACGGTACAAACCGCTGACAATTCGGCGCTTCACGTCCCCTCCCTTTCAAGCCGAGGGACGGCGCCTCACGTCTCCTCCCTTTCAGGCCGAGGGACGGCGCCTCACGTCTCCTCCCTTTCAGGCCGAGGGACGGCGCCTCACGTCCCCTCCCTTTCAAGGGGAGGGTCAGGGTGGGGATGGGGTTCCTCTGACGCCCCTGGCAAGACAATGAAGATACTCGTGGTCATTCCCTACTTCATGCCCGCCACCAGCTACGGCGGTCCGGTGAAGGTGGCGTACGACCTCGCGAGGTCGCTCGCCCGGCGCGGCCATCGGGTCACCGTGGCGACCACAGATGTCTTCGACGACAAAGCTCGTGTGGCGCAGCGGACCGAGACGATGGAAGGGATCAGCGTCGTCCGTTTCCGCAACGTAAGCAACAGGCTCGCGAAGCGCTGCAACGGCTACACCCCCTTTCTCTTCATCCCCTGGCTGTGGAAGCACGGGGGGGAGTTCGACGCGATCTACTGCCACGATTTCTTCACCATGCAGACGATCGCGGTGAGCATCTTCAGCCGGCTCTCCAAGGTCCCCTTCATCGTGCAGCCGCACGGGTGCCTGTCGCCGGTGCGCAGGGAGGCCCGGTTTTCAGCGGTGAAACGTCTCTTCACCGCCATTTTCGGCACCATCCTCACCGGCGCGCGCCACATCGTCGCGCTCACCGCAGAGGAGCGCAACGGGATCGTACTCCTCAAAAGGGATATCGCCGAGAAGATCGCCGTGGTGCCGAACGGCCTCGACCTCGCCGAGATCCAGGTGCCGGAACGGATCGACCTGCACCGCAAGTACGGACTCCCCTCCGGGAGCATCGTGATAGGTTTCATCGGGAGGCTCGCCTACATCAAGGGGATCGATATCTCCCTGGAGGTGCTCGCCTCGCTGAAAAAGACGGTGAATTTCTCCTTTCTCGTCATGGGGCCGGACGAAGGGGTACTGGATGAGCTGAAAATGGAGACCCACAGGCTGGGGATCTCCGACCGCGTCGTCTTCACCGGGATCGTGAACGGGGCCGAGAAAATGCAGGCCGTCGCATCGTGCGACCTCTGCCTTTTCACCTCCCGCGACGAGGGGCTCCCGATGACTGTGCTGGAGGTCGCGGCGCTCGGGGTGCCGCAGGTCCTTTCCGCGGAGTGCAATGTCCCCGAGGTTGCCGAGCACGGCGCAGGGTACGTCCACCCCGTCTCCGACATCGCCGCCCTCGCCCGTTGCGTCGCGGAGCTGGCAGCCGCCCCCGAGAAGCGCGCGGAGATGGGGAAGAGGGCTCGCGCGATGGTCGAAACACTTTTCAGCCTCGACTCGCAGACAGCGAGGGTGGAGGCGTTACTGGCGGGAGACCCGCGCCCGCAGCCGCGGGATTTGTGAACCGATTGGAGCAGATGACTTTTTCCCCTTCCATAACTATCGTGATGCCCTCTTTCCAGCAGGCGTCCTTCCTTGAAGAGGCAGCCCGTTCGGTCCTCGACCAGCGCGGCGTCGACGTGGAGCTCATCGCCCTCGATCCCGGCTCCACAGACGGCTCCAGGGAGATACTCCTCCGCCTCAAGGAAGAGTATGGCGACCGCCTGGTCCTCGTCTTTGCACCGGACCGCGGGCAGTCCGACGCAGTGAACAAGGGGATGGCGCTGGCGCGCGGGAGCGTGCTCGGGTGGCTGAACTCGGACGACAGGATGCGCCCCGACGCGCTGCGGACGGTGCTCCCCCTCCTCCAGGGGTGCGACCCTCGCTGGGTGTACGGAGAGGCGGGGATTATCGGCGGGCAGGGGGAAGAGGTGACGAGCTTCATCTCGCGCTACAAGAGGTGGCGTGGCAGAAGCTTCTCTAAAGCGAAGCTCCTCACCGAGAACTTCATCCCGCAGATGGCTGTTTTCTGGAACCGCGCGATGTGGGAAAGGGCCGGCGGCCTCGAGCTGGAGCGGCACCTCGACATGGACTACGACCTGTGGCTGCGTTTTGCCACCGTCGCCCCCCCTGCTGTCCTTCACGAGCCCCTCGCCGACTTCCGCGTCCACGGCGCGGCAAAGGGGAGCCGACAGACGGGCGAGCAGCTCACGGCGGCGTTGGAAACGGCCCGGAAGCACGCCGGCGGGCACGGCCCGAAGGGGGAGTGCGCGCTCCTCGTGCACCGCATCCTCAGCCTGAGGACGCGCCTTCTCTACTACTTTCTGAAACCGGGAGCCTAGCCAGATGTCCAGGATACTCGCCCTGATACCCGCCTTCAACGAAGGCGCCCGCATCGCCGGGGTCATCGACACGGTCCGCCGCGCCGCGCCGTACTGCGACATCCTCGTGGTGGACGACGGCTCCCGCGACGACACCGCTGCGGCCGCCCGGGGCACCGGGGCCACAGTCGTCTCGCACCCGTTCAACATGGGGTACGGCGTGGCGATCCAGACAGGATACAAGTACGCGGCGCAGCACGGATTCGAGTTTCTGGTGCAGATCGACGGGGACGGGCAGCACGACCCGAGCTACATACCGAAGCTCCTGGAACCGGTCATGGAGAGGCGCAGCAACTTCGCCCTCGGCTCGCGTTTCCTCTCTTCCGGAAGTTACGAGCCGTCGCTGGCCCGCCGCATCGGGATGGCGTGCTTTCGCAGGATCGTCTCATTCGTCACCGGCACGAAGATCACCGACTCCACCTCGGGGTACCAGGCTTTCGATCGCGAGGTCATCAAATTCTTCACCGGCGACATCTTCCCCTGCGACTACCCCGATGCAGACATGCTCATCACTCTGCACAGGGCGGGGTTCACCATTGCGGAGGTCCCGGTACGGATGTACGCCAACAGCGAAGGGAAGTCGATGCACAACGGACTGAAGCCCTTTTACTACGTCTTCAAGATGTTCCTCTCCATTGCTGTGACCCTGCTGCGCAGCCGCAAGTTCTACCACCGGTGATCACATGCCTTTAAAACAACAGGTCTTCGCCCTCATCGTCTGCATTCTCGTCTTTGCCTTCAACATCTACATGGTGCGCCAGCGCGAACTGCGCGAAGAGTATTCGGTACTCTGGCTGGGGACTAGTCTACTCATGTTCGTGCTGGTACTGAAATACGACTGGCTTGAGTCCCTGACCGCCCTGATCGGAGCCGGCCTCCCCACCACCACCCTCTTCATCGGCTCCATCATCTTCCTGATGTTGATCTGCGTTCAGTTCTCCCTCAAGATCTCCCGGCTCACCAACCAGCTGAAAGATCTGGCGCAGGACAATGCCCTGATCCGCGCGGAGATCGTGAAGATCCGCGACTGCGAGGGGACAGAGAACGGTAGCACGGAAAGAATCATGCACAGGAGTAACTAATGCCCACCGGTACCAAATCCGCGACTCTCCTTCAGCGCCCCATCTTTCACATCCTCATACTGGTGGCGGTCGGATTTCTGTGCTACTCCAACACCTTCCACGTGCCGTTCCTTTTCGACGACGATACCTCCATCGTGGAAAACCCCGCGGTCCACGGTCTGCAGAACTTTCTGTCGGGGGGTTACGCCGCAGTGCCAAACCGCGTCGTCGGCTACCTCAGCCTTGCCCTCAACTACGAGATCGGCGGGACGAACGTCTTCGGCTACCATCTGTTAAACATCGCCATCCACGTGGTGAACGCGCTCCTGGTCTACGCCCTGCTACGCCTGACATTCAGGACGCCTCTCTTCAGGAGGGGTTGCGATGACACAGAAGCGGGGCCCTCTGCGAATTACCTGCCGTTTCTCGTCGCGCTTCTCTTTGTGGCTCATCCGGCGCAGACGCAGGCTGTGACCTATATCGTGCAGCGCCTTACGTCGCTCGCCACTCTCTTTTTCCTCCTCTCCATGTATCTACATGTGCGCTGGCGGCTGGCTGAACTCTCCGGGCGCGGCTTCCTTTCCGTCGGGGTACTCGGCACGTTCCTTCTTTCCCTTGTCTCCGCGGCTCTTGCCATGAAGACAAAGGAGATCGCCTTCACCCTCCCCTTCGCCGTCGTCCTCTATGAACTCGCTTTCTTCGGCGTGCCGAAGCGCGCGGTGATCCCGAAGCTCATCCCGATGATTCTTACCGCGGCGATCATTCCGGCGACGATGCTGAACCTCACCAAGCCCGCCGCCCAGATTCTCAGCGACGTCCACTCCGCCACCGCGGTGCAGACCACCCTCTCCCGCTGGGACTACCTCTGCACCGAGTTCAGCGTCATCGTCACGTACCTGCGGCTCCTCCTCTTGCCAGTGAACCAGAATCTGGACTACGACTACCCGGTCAGCCATACCCTCTTCGAGCTCCGCACCCTTCTCTCCGCGGCTATCCTGGTGGCGCTGGTGGCGCTTGGGTGCTGGCTGTGGCGGAAAGGATCGAAACCTGCGGCCAGAGACCTCCTCGCCCCCGCCTATGCCCGTCTCACTGCGTTCGGCATCTTCTGGTTCTTCCTCGCCATCTCCGTGGAATCGAGCCTCATCCCCATCGTGGACGTGATCTTCGAGCACAGGATGTACCTCCCCTCGTTCGGCTTCTTTGTGGCGGTGGTGGCTCTGGTGATGATGTGGGTGGAGAGGAAAAAGGACGCGGCGCCTGCCGCGGCGAAAGGCGCAGCGGTGGCCATCGGGGCAGTTGCCCTTCTTTTTTCGGGGGCGACGCTGGCGAGGAACATGATCTGGCAGAATCCGGTTACGCTCTGGCAGGATGTTGAGCGGAAGAGCCCGGGGAAGGCGAGACCGCACGTGAATCTCGGGACGTACTACGGTGAGATGGAGCGTGTGGAGGATTCCCTGAGAGAGTTCGAGATCGCGGCGAAGCTAGACCCGGTAGATCCTCACGCCCTGTCGAACCTGGTCCTTCTGTACGTCGTCACCGGCCGCACCAGCGATGCCTCAGACGCCTGCACGAAGCTCCACCAGGTAGACCCGATGATGAAAGGGGATCTGAAGCTTTACCAGATTCTCAAGATGCCGGGAAATGGAGATCCCTCCCTGCAGGCAGTGCAAGGGGTGTGCTCGGCGTTCAGGTAAGATTTCGCCTCTGGCGCGCAGCTGAGCCCCGCAGGTGCGACTCTACCCGTTCCTTGAGGACAGACAGGTACTCCTGGTCGAGAAGATAGCAGTATGAAGCCGCCACCGTGAAGACAGTGACCATGAGTGAGCGGTAGGTAAACCAGAAGTGTACGTACGAATGGTTAGCGACCACCACGTACCACAGGAACGGGAGGGCGGCGACAGGCAGGAGAGCCGCCACGCACTTCCGCCCCGCGTCCTGCCGAAGGTGCCGCACGAGAAAGAGGATCCCGAGAAGCAGTGCGACAGCGGGGAGCGCGCAGAGAGTCGCAACAGCGGTCCACCTCGCGTTCCCCGTGTTGTCGAGACCAAAGAGCGGGAAGAGCATCGCCACGTTGCGCACAATCGCTCCACCTCTGCTAACAGCCACACCGGCGGCATCTCCATTGAGCCTTGTTGCCACACTCTCCGCAGCCTCTGCAAATAGGCTGTGTCCCAGGATGGCGGACGAAAGACACCACTTCGCCACCCAGGTCCCCGCATATCCCACCCCCCACACAAAAGACACCCTGCAAAAGTGCACGAATTGTCCTCTCAATGACGACGTGGAATGCGCACGCATCCGCACAAGCGTCAACACCGCCAGGGGCATCCCCAACGTCAGCACCGGCGCCGTGAGCAGATCAAGAAACGAGGTACACGCCCCGAGCACCAGAAATGTCTCGAGGTCGAGGCGAAAAGTACCGTCACCATCCACTCCGTAACAGACTGCTGCCATCCCGGCCATGGCAAGGTAAAAAACCGCGCAAAACTGCATCGATATCGGCACCATGACGATGCCTGCAGAAGCGAGGGCCAGCAGGAAGGCGAGTGCTGTGTGCAGGTTGAGGCGATAGCGCAGGAGTACCAGCACGGCTAATACCGACAGTGACAGCATGAGACTGTTCAACCACCGGATTGCGCTGTAGTCGAGGAGCAAGAGAAGTGGTCTGAGAATGACCTGGTAGCCGTGCCAGTAGCGCGAGTACGATGTCAGCTCTCCACGTCCATCCAGTGCAGCGCGAAGGCTGTCGATAGGCGACGGGTCACCATTTGGTGCGGGGACGATGCGCATGTAATTGCCGAAGGAGGCTTTCACCGGGCTCATGTCACCCGCCGCGACGGCCTGGTTCAGCATGAGCGAGTCGGTGAAGTTGTCCGGCATCAGAGAGTACAAGCCGAAAAGGGGGCGATAAGGGTGCCCCTCCGCAGCAAGCTCGGTGAGGGAGACGGCAACATGCCTCTTCACAGGTCCTTGAGGCAGTGTGTAGGCGGCGATCATGGAAAGGGAAAATACCAGGATAAGGGAGAGGCCGATTGCCACAAGCCTGCAGATCCGCACTAGCATCTCCCCCTCAATCCGGGGGACTCCAGATGCGTCCGGGCCTCCCGCTCCTGCGACCACCTGTGCAACTCAAGCTCGTAGAGCATGCGGGACTGCTTCCGGATCGAGTCCATTATTGCCCCCGCAAAAAGCGCAAGAAGGCTGCACATGCCACAGGCCATGGAAACGATGATGGAAGGGACCTTGCGCACGAATCCGGTGGTGAGATATTCGTGGAGTGGGGAGATGAAGAGCGCAATGGCTACTGCGAGGAAGACGGCGGAGATGATGCTGGAGAAAAGGAGGGGTCGGAAGTCCTTGAAAAGGGCCATTACCGTTTTCAGCACCCGTGTTCCGTCAGGAATTGTCTTCAGCTTCGACACGCTGCCAGCCTGGCGATCGCGGTACCGGACCGGCATCTCTGCGACCATGAATCCCTTGTCGAGCGCATGCACGGTCATCTCCGTCTCGATCTCGAACCCGCCGCACATCACCGGGTAGGTCTGCACGAAGATCGGGGAGAAGGCACGCCCTCCCGTCATGATGTCGGTGAGGTTGGCGCGGAAGATCGTGTTGATGAGCCGCCGTACCAGCCTGTTCCCTGCCCCGTGCAGAGCTCGCTGGTTCTCTTCAAAGTAGGTGGACGAAAGGCGGTCGCCGATCACCATGTCAGCGCTCCCGTCAAGTACCGGCCCCGCCAGTGCGACGATGTCAGCAGCCTCGTAGGTATCATCAGCATCGACCATGAGATAGACATCGGCGTCCACGTTGCGAAACATGGATCTGACGACGAATCCCTTACCCTGCCGCCTCTCCCGAACTACGACAGCCCCCGCCAGCGCAGCAAGATCGGCGCTCCTGTCTGCGGAGTTATTGTCGAAGACATATATTTCCGCTTCCGGGAGGAGGAGCCTGAAATCGCCCACCACCTTCGCTATCGTCTTTTCCTCGTTGTAGCAGGGAATGAGAACGGCGACTCGCGGGCGCCTTTTCGGAAGAGCAAGGTGGAGTACTCGCTTGTCATCCTCAAGTGTTTTGTGCTTTGAACTTGCTACCTCAGCACCTCTATGCATCAAAGCTTCATGAACCACTTACAACTCCTTCTACTGACTCAAAGAGATGAAACGTAATGTAAGAAGGGAAGACTAAAGTGCGCACCTTATAGCACCTTAGTTAAATCCTTTCAAGCACTTTAATAATCACCTACTAGTCTCAGGTACAGTACATGCGTCATGACTATAAGGAACGAAATGCAGCCGTGAAGCAGGCATAAAAAAGCCCCGCTTCTTTCGAAGCGGGGCAAATACATCTTCATGTAATGCAATGGAAGTGATTACCTGCGGACAAACCCATCAGGCTCACCCTTGACAGGGTTGGAAGCAGCCTTGGTCAGGTAGCCCTTGAGCGTCGAGATGCTGACGTTCGGACCGACCTGGCCAGGGTAGTTGGCCGGACGAGCTGCAGAGTAGTCGGAGAACTTGATGATGTTGTTCGGATCAAGGCTGAACTCCGTCCTGTCGCCTACAGAACCTTTCTGGAGGTAGGTGATGGAGTCGGCGACAAGAGCGCGGCCGAAAGCACGGTTGTGAACGTGGGAGCCTTTCTCGGCGATGAGAAGCTTCAGGTTCATAGCTGCGCCTTCAGTCTTGTTGGCATCGCTCACGCCGGCGCCGCCGAAGGTGGTGCCGACTGTGGCGGCGAAGCTGCCGGAGAAGTACGGGTAGTTATCGGTGTAGTTGATGCCGTACTGGGACAGCTGCCACTTGTAGAAGTCGAACATGCGGTACCAGATTTCCTTCTCCTCGTCGATGAAGGAAGCGATGGTCGGGGCAACAGCGTCAGCATTGTCCTGGTGGCAGCCGAAGCAGGTACGGGTGATGGCCTTGCCGCTCTTCAGGTTTTTCGCGCCTTCGAGGGTTGCGTTGGCAACTTCGATTGCACCGAAGGTGTGGGTGTTTTTCGGGCCGAGGTGGCAAGCTACGCACTGGCCTTTGTTGCCGGTGTTGTTGGACACGCCGAGGAGGTCATTGCTGCCGCTCGCGGAGTAGTTGTCCATGCCGAGTCTGCCGTGGCTCCAGTTGGCGTTCTTGCCAACTTTGCCAGCTGCACCGTAGGTGTTGTAACGGACGCCGGAGGTGTAGAACTGGAAGCCGCCTTTGCCGTAGAACACTGCTGCTGCTGCAAGGTAGTGCGGGTTGGTGAACTTCGTGTCTGCCACTTTGGCCAGAGACTCGCCGTTTTCACGCGAAGCGTGGCAGGGGATGCAGACGTTGGACTCGCCGACATCCGGGAAGGAAATTTTGATGGTGCTTGCGAAGTTGCCTTCCATCGGTGCGTTGTACTGGGAAACTGCCAGGACGCTGCCTTTGAAGTCGCTGCTGTTGGTGTGGCAAGCCTTGCAGGTGAGGGTTTCGTTTGCGCCCTCGGTTTTCTCTGCCCAAGCAGCAGAGTTGGTGAAGTTGCTTGCTACGAACTTGCGGAAGCCGGTGGAGGTGTGGCAGACGTTGCACTCTGCCTGGGTTGCCCACTGGCGGCCTACGAACGGAAGGCCGGTCGGTGCACCGTGGCCGGACTCAGCCCACTCTGCATTGACTGCGGGAGTTGCGTAGTGGTACGTGGTCTTGTTGTGGCAGTCGAGGCACTCGGTGCGGCTGGTGATGAAGGATGCTGCAATAGCGGAGGTCACGTTTGCGAAGTGCTTCGTTGCAAGGGCTTCATAGTGGCAGCCGTTGCAGCCCTGGGTGGCCACGAGACCTTTTGCTGCGAGTTTCTCTACGGAAGTGGTTGCGGTAGAGGTTGCGATAGTGCCTTTTGCGGAGCCGTTGTTTACGCCGTCATCGAGGAAGTCGATGGTGTCGAGCAGGATTGCACGGGCGTATGCCGGGTTGTGTACCCAAGCGGTCGGATCAGCGTTGGTAAGGATGTGCCAGTTGTACCATGCACCTGCAGCTTTGGAGGTGACGGTCATGTCTGCCGGCTCGCCAGCAAGCTTGCCGAAGCGGCCGAAGAAGACTTTGGTGCGCTCTTCGCCGAGAGGCTTGGAGGTGTCTGCAAACAGCGGGTGAATCTTCTGCTCCATCAGGGCGGTAAGAACCTTGACGGCTGCGTTGTAGTTGGTCTGTGCGCGCTCAACATCTTCCTGACCGAAGGTGCTCGGGTGGCAGTACTGAGTCATGCAGTTGGAGAAGTCCTTGACTTCGAGGCTGTGCGGGTTGTGGCAGGTAGCGCAGGGACCCTTGTCGCTGTTGACGCTCATGCCCACCCCGGTGTGGTGCTTCGGCAGGTTCGCGTAGTTGGTTGCGTCAAACTGGTATGCACCGGTACCTGCGAAGGTCTGGCCGATGTTAGCTGCGTGCTGGTAGAAGCCGGTGGTACCGGTGGAGTAGTTGTTCTGAGCGTAGTAGCTCTTCACAATCGCTTCGGTGGTACGGCCGGAGTGGCACGGAATGCAGATGTTGGAGTTTTTGTAGCTATCGAACTGCACGTAGCTGGTGGTAGCACCGGTTGCGGTGAATTTCGCCTTGTAGCCGTCGGCGAGTTTCAGGCCACCATCCCTGATGGTGATGTCGGTGCGCAGCTCGCCTTCCGCGGTCTTGTGGCAGGTGATGCAAGCAAGGGTTGCGTTCGGCTGGCCGGACACGAGCTTAAGACGATCGTTGTACTGTGCGCTCAGGTTGGCGAACTTGAGGAAGCCGATGGTGGTGTGGCAACGGCCGCAGTTGCCGTTGTCCTGCTTGCCGTTGTTGGTGCGGGTGTTCCAGTCGTAGTGGGTGAAGGCGTTCAGGTCGTCGCTGGACACTGCGCCGTGGCCGCCTTCTGCGAACTCAGCGTTGATGGTGTTGTTGTGGCCGTGGCAGTCAGCGCACTCGAAGCCCTGGGTAACGTACTGGGTCTTGGAGGTGCCGCCGGTAGCGGTCCCGTTGGTCACAGCGCCGCCAGCATGCGGAGCTTTCAGCACGAGGTTGGAGGAGTAGATGCCCCACTTCATGCCCGGGGTGTGGCAAGCCTGGCAGCCAGCAGCACGCTTGATGGAGTTGCCGCTGTAGACAACGTAGGTGGAACGGGTTGCGTGGCTGTCAGCGGTAGGTGCGTGGCAGTCGGTGCAGGTGATTACATGCTTGGTAGTCGACTTGTGGGAAGAAGCGTTGTACCCAGCAGCAATGTATTGATCGCGGCCGGAATGGCAAGCGCTGCAGACGTCGCTCTGGTTGTAAGCCACCGACTGAATGTTGAACTTCAGGGTCTTCGGCTCGCTGTCCTTACCGTTGGTGGTAGCGACCACCGTTACGGTCTGCTCGCCAGCGGTTTTCGGAGTGTAGACCGCGGTAGCACCGGAAGCGGTGATGGCCGTGGGCTCAGAGGAGGTGAACTTGTACGTTACCGGGCCGTTGGCGATGGAAGTTGCCTTCACGGTGATCGGGGTGCCGACGGTGCCGTTGAGGCTGTTGGTGTAGATGTTTGCCACAACGCTCGGCTCGATGGCGAAGGTCGCGGTGTAGTTAGCGTTGCCGGTAACGGTGACGTCTTGGTAGTCAGCCTCACCTGCGTAGAGGCCAGCTTTAGCCGCGACGCCTGCAACGGTGACAACCTTGTAGTCAGCGTTCGGAGCAGCTTTGATGCGGACCTTGGAGCCGGCCTTCAGGTTGGCGATCTCTTTAACGTTGTACGCGCCGATAACTTTCGGAGTGGCATCGTTGCTGAGGGCCTGAACGGTAACAACGCCGTTCGGAACCTGGGTGACAGAAACCTTGTAGGTTACCGCGGTGTAGTACACCACCACCGTGTGGTTCTTTGCCGGAGCGCCAGCGGCGACAGGATAGGACAGAAGAACAACACCCTTCGAGTCCTTCTTAGTCACATTCTGACCATCAACGATGACGGAAGAAACAGTGTAGCCGTCTGCCGGTGCAATGGTGATGACCTGTTCGAGGTCAGCATTGTCCACTTTGAAGTAGCCCACGATCGCAGTCCGGTCGGCAGCCGTCTTGGCCACGGTCCCGGCAGCCGAGTCGCTCACGATTGTCCCAGCCCCGCTGCCTACCTTTGCGGTGATGGTCCACGCATTGGCGAAGGCCGGCAGTGCGAGCATGAGGGCAGAGATTAACCCTACTTTTCTCAACATGTATATTCTCCTTTTAGAAGTATTTTCATTGCTCATCGAGGTAACCTCGTCCTTCTGAGGGTTACCCCTCACTCACCGGCCGTCTTACTTGATGTGGCAGGACAGGCAGAGAGCAGAGCCCTTGTTGGAGGCGAGAAGGAGGTAGTTGGTTGCGCCGTCCTCGTCTTTGTTCTTCTTGTTGTGGACATCGTGGCAGGTTGCGCAGGTCATGATCGGCTTGCCGCCCTGGCTTGCGGAAACCCAGAGACGGTCAGCGATGGTGATGTTGCTCTTGTCAAACTTGGCGCCTTTGCGCTTGATGTACTCGTCCTTGCCGGTGACGTGGTTGTCGACGGTAACGGTGCCATCGATGTTGCCGGTGGCGATGCCGCCGTCAGCCTCGTCGTAGATGAACCCGATCGGGTGGTCGTTGGAGAGGTTCCCGTTCGCGCCGACTGCCGGGGTAGCGAAGAGGTTGTCGTCCTGCTGGAGCTTCTTCCCGCCGGTGAATGCGTAGTGGGTGTCAACAGCAACGGAACCGTCGTGGCAGCTCATGCAGAGCTTGGACGGACCTTCCATCATGGTGGTCGGGTCGATGTTGGCGTCGATGGTTGCGGATGCGTACGGGGTGAAGGTCTGGGTGGTCACCGTGTGGGACCAGAGCGGCAGGTAGTCGTTGCCTTCGGTGATAGCGTGGTGCGGGGTGTGGCAGTATGCACAAACGCGGCCCTGCTGCGCTTCCGGATCGTTAGCGCCGAGTGCGCCGTAGATCGTCATGTCGTGGATGGAGCCGGGGATACCGGTGCCCGCTTTCGTACCTGCGTACGCCGCGGTCCCTGCAAGGGCAACGAAGGATACTGCTGCCAAAATAGTCTTCTTGTTCATTACTTAGCTCTCCTTTTGATTGAATGATTGTTGCTGCTCAACCCAGTTAAGTGGTGCTGCAAAGTTGCTTCTTCTAAAACCCCTCCTTTCATGTGATCTCAAGTTTGGGCCGGGCCTTTTCGCCCGGCGGTGTAAGTGATAGGACTTAGACAGGCGGACTTGTGCAACCGAGGTGCCATTTCTGACAGCCCCCGCTCGCCAAAGTGACAGTTTCGTCATCTGACGGACACCCTGAGGGGGGTCGATTACGGAGAAACTGATATTTTTTTAGCGTTTACGGAGGAGGAGGGGCTGATGGAGAGGTGGCGAGAAAAAGTTACGAAACGATGACACTGAGGTGAAGGGGGTGTGACGCAACGCCTCCTAGTGAGGTGACGAGGGGGTGACTGGCAAATTCACTTAGCGCTAAGGCTAAATACCGCGAATTCCGACGAATTTCCAGTAAAGGAAAAAGTACATGTCCGGTTAAGGCAAAAGCGCTGTTTTGATTAAGCTAGCATGTGCGACCTCACATCTGACATCTTACCCTTGTGCATTGCTGAAGAGTGCTATAGGCATAAGATGCCGACGCCACAGCTGAATGCGCTACTGGACCCACAACGGGCGCACGCCGGGCTGAGTTAAAGAGGAGATGCGTTTGCTTGTAAAGAGGCAGAAGCAACGGCGAGGAGCTCGTGGGAGTTTGGCGATGAGGCTACGGACGGGGAAGGAGGTGGCTGGTGAGATGACGGAGAGGGTGAGGCGGCGGCACGGCGGCCGCCACCGGAAAGAGATTTCCTATGCTACGGGGAGATGCTGCGTATCTGCGGAGTCGGCGCTGGTACTCACATCAAAGAGGAGGGAGACGGTCGTCCCCTGCCCCGGGCGGCTCTCCACCTCGATACTTCCTTCATGCATGGACATGATAGCCTTCACGATTGCGAGCCCGAGCCCCGAGCCCTGCACGTCCCGGCGCTTCTCCGCGCTTCCGCGGTAGAACCGGTCAAAGATCCTCGGCAGGTGCTCCGGCTCGATGCCGCACCCGGTATCGGAGATCGCCACCTCCACTCTCCTCTCGTCCCTGTGGCGCACCGCCACCTTCACCTCTCCGCCTGCCGGAGTGTACTTGAGGGCATTGGAGATCACGTTCCCCACCGCCTTCCGGAAAAGGTCCTTGTCCAGGAAAAGGGAGGCATCGCCGGTGCTGGTAAGTGCGACCCCCTCATCGGCAGCCACCGGGAGGTAGAATTCGCAGATCCGCGCGACCTCCTCCCCGACGTTCAGAGTGCGCCGGCGCAGCAGGTGTGAAGTATTGTCGGCGCGAGCCAGGAAGAGGAGACTGTCGATCATGCACGAGAGCCTCTCATACTCCTCCATGCTGGAGCCGATCACCTTCTGGTACTCCTCAGGTGTGCGCGGGCGCATGAGCGCGATGTCGGCCTCCATCATCAGGCTGTTGATCGGAGTACGCAGTTCGTGTGCAAGATTGCCGGTGTAATGGGAGAGGGCGTCGAATGACTGTTCCAGGCGGTCCAGCATCCGGTCAAAGGCTGTAGCCAACGCCTGCAATTCCTCGGGCAATTCCCCCGCCGCAATCCGCTCCCCGAGACGGCGGGCGGTGACGCGTTCGACGGATCCGGTGATCATGTGGAGGGGCTTTAGCGAGTAGCTCGCAATGGCCGCACCCGCAAGGGAAGTAAGGATTATCCCGAAGAAGAGTGCGGCGGGGATGACCTGACGGAGACTGTTGAGGAAGGAGGTGAGCCGGGTGACGTCTATCGCGACCTGCACCACCCGGGCTTTCCCCCCGAATCCACGGATGTCGGTGCGGATCGCCCTCATATTGTATATGTTGCCGTCAGCGACGCGCCTCTTGATAAAGGTCTGCGCCTCCGCGGCAGGCGGCGTCGGAGCCGGGAAGAGGCTGGGAGGGAGAACGCGGGTCATCCCCGGGTCCTCGAGCAGAGTCTTTCCCTGTTCGTCGAGTATCCTCACATGGTGGACCACATGGGCGCGATCCCGATGCTCGCGCTGCATCTCCTGCCTGATGGCCTCCTCCGCCCTCGGACTGGACAGAATGTCGAGCAGGAGGTTGATCTCGTCGGCGATGTAGGCGGACTTGTTGCGCTCCAGCGTCTGAGCCGTGTAGCTGTAGAGCATGAGGCCAAGGGCCAGCAGGATGATGGCGGAGGCGATGCTGTAAAAGGCGGTAAGTCTAAAGGCGATCGGCAGGGTGCGGAGCTTGAACATACTTTCCCTTACTTCTAAGACTTCAACAGATCACAACGCGTTTTACTCAACGCTCTTCCAGGACGTAACCGACTCCCCGGACCGTGTGCAGGAGCTTCGGCTCGAAGGGATCGTCCACCTTTGCTCTCAGGTTCCGCATATGTACGTCCACGACCTTCATGTCGCTCCCGAAGTCCATGTCCCAGATCCTTTCGGCTATGCGGCTGCGGGTGAAGACCTCGCCGGAGTGGCGCATCAGGAGGGCGAGGAGGGAGAACTCCTTCTGGGTGAGGTCGAGGCGCTTCCCTGAGCGAGTCGCCCTGAAGGCGAAGAAGTTTACCTCGAGGTCGGCGACCCGGAGAACGTCCGGCTGGATGTCATGGCCGCGGCGGAGGATCGTCTGGATGCGAGCGGTGAGTTCGGAGAAGGCAAAGGGCTTCACCATGTAGTCGTCGCCCCCGAGCTGCAGCCCCATGACCCTGTCCTGGACCGCATCACGCGCGGTGAGAAAGAGCACCGGCGTGTGGTCGTTCGCCGCCCTCAGACGCTTCACGACCTCCCACCCGTCCACCCCCGGCAGCATGACGTCGAGGAGTATCATGTCGTACTCCATCTTCTCCGCTAAGGTGAGCGCGTCCAGGCCGTTCATGGAAACATCCGAGGTGATATTCAGCTCCGAGAGCCCCCTTTTCAGCTGCAGCGCTGTCTTTTCCTCGTCTTCTACTATCAAGATACGCACGAGATATGGTTCCTCAGTCATTGGTATAGGAAAGCACCCCTTTGAGAGGGCGCTAATCTATTACATTTTCTAATTTTGAAAGTCAAGAGATAAACTCATCCACCTGCTTCGCCGGGACAAGAAGATATAGCACAAAAAGCAGCAGCTTTGTGCCACAAAAACAGCATGTTCTCCATTGAATAGACAGAGTGGCCGGCCACGGCATAAAAAAACCCCGCCTCTTTCGAGGCGGGGCAAATGCAGCTGCAATGAACAGATCAGGGGTTACGGACGCACTTTCACACGAATGACATCCGTGGTGTTCGGCGGGGCAATCTCGTTGTTGTTCGGGTGCGTGCCCGACAACCAGAGGATACCCTCGCTGGCGACCGGGAACTCCGTACCGGTATAGCCAGTGTTTGCATTGTTGCCGTAGAACTTCTGGGGCCACACTTTACGTGCGGTATCAAGAGCAGAGAAGTTCATCTTCAGGTCGTCCAGGAAGTCGATGGTATCGTACTGCAGCCGCTGGCTGTAGGTACGGCCATGGACATAGGCACCCGGATCGCGGGCGAGAACGTTGAGGTTGAAGCACGCTCCCATCAGCCTCATTGCCTGCTGCTTGGTGAGCTGGCCGCCACGCGTCCAGTCAGTCACCGCAGTCTTGCCAGCAGGGTCCTTCGTGAGGTCATAGAAGTACGGATGTGCAGCAGAGTTGTAGGAGATACCGTAGTTCCACAGGATCGTCTTGATCAGCTCAAGCGTATCCTGATACGGAACTCTGGCCGGCTCGACCTTCACTGCCATGAAGTTTTCCATGTTGAGCCCTTGGGTGTGGGCGTGGCACGGGAGGCAGATCTGTTTGATGGTTTCATCATCCAGTGCAGTCAGCTTGTGACCTGCACCGGTACGATTAGCAGGGACATCACCGGCGTAGAGGTCGACATGGTCTTTGTTGAACTCTGCAGAGGCATTCCCTTTGTGCGGCTTGTATGCCTGAATGTGGCAGTTCACGCACGGCCCTTGCTGGCTGAGGTAATCGGTGTTCTCGATCCAGAGGTTGTCGTCAGCCTCGGCAGGTGCAAGAAGGGTGGTGCCGATGATGCGGTGTGCGCTCTTCTGACCGCCGGCGATGCCGCCAGGTGTGCTGGCGTTGTCAGGGAGGAGGGTTTTGCCGTAAGTCTTGGTGCTGGCAAAGGCAGCCCCCTCGAGGTTGGACGGCGCCGGAGCAGTCAGGGTGGTGAAGTTGATGAAGCCTGCTTTCATGTACATGATGCCCGATGCTGCCATGTAGTGGCTGTTCTGGAAGCCGAAGTTAGAAGCTGTCACGTTGGCATCGGCGGAGATTGCCGCCAGGTTGTCACCATTGACGCGGCCGGCATGGCAGGTGATGCACAGGTTGGAATCGCCGACATTCGGGAACTGTGCAGCGATTTTGCTCTTAACCGTCAGCTTGGTGCCTTTGTCGACGGTGCTTACGTTGTAGAATGCGGTAACCTGCGGAACGGCAACGCGTGCGCCGGCGGCGTCGGTGTGGCAGGCCACGCAGGACAGTACTTCGTTGGGCCCTTCAGTTGTTGCGGCCCAGGCTTTCGCATCGGTGAAGTTGCTTGCTACAAACTTCTTGTAGCCGGTAGCGGTGTGGCAAACAACGCACTCGCTCTGCTGTGCCCAGTTGCGACCATTCCAGGGGGCTGCGGTGAGTTCGCCGTGGCCGGACTCGGCATAGGCAGCATTAGCTGCCGGAGTTGCATAGTGGTACTGGGTCTTCGTGTGGCAGTCAACGCACTCGCTACGGCTAGTGATGTAGGAAGCCTTGATAGCGGAAGAGACGTTAGCGAAGTGCTTCGATACGAGCGCCTCGTAGTGGCAGCCGTTGCAGCCCTGGGTTGCCGCGAAAAGCTTCCCGTCCTGTTTCTCCTGGGAAGAGGTGGCCGCGCTGGTTGCTACGGTTGCACGTGCGGAATCGTTGTTGACGCCATCATCAAGGAAGTCGATGGTGTCGAGCAGGATCGCACGGGCGTATGCCGGGTTATGCGCCCAGGCAGCAGGATCGGCGTTGGTGAGGATGTGCCAGTTGTACCAGGCGCCATTTGCCTTGCTCGCGGTTTCGGCATCAGCAGCCTCACCGGGTGCCTTGCCAAAGCGGCCCCAGCGCACTGCTGCACGCTCGGTGTAGATGGTATCCGTCCCGCTAGCGTTCACGAAGAGCGGGAAGAGTTTTTTCTGAACAAGGCCAGTAAGGACTTTGACTGCTGCGTTGTAGTTGGTTTTCGCACGCTCCACATTCTCGTTGCTGAAACCGGAATCGTGGCAGTACTGGGTCATGCAGCTTGCTTCGGTGACTTCGGCCTTCAGACTGTGCGCGTTGTGGCAGGTTGCGCAGGGCCCTTTCTCGGTGTTGAGGCTCATGCCAGCGCCGGTGTGATGCTTCGGCAGGTTGATGTAGTTAGCGGCGGCAAACTCGTAAGCGCCGGTACCGATGAAGGTCTGGCCGATGTTTGCTGCATGCTGGTAGAAGTTGGTCTGACCGGAGGTGTAGTTGCCGAGAGCGTAGTAGTCCTTCACGACGCTGCCGGTGGTACGACCGGAGTGGCACGGAACGCAGATGTTCGAGTTCTTGAATGCAGGGAAGGTGACTGTCTTATCTGTCTGACCAGCCTGTACGAACCTGGCGACATAGCCGTTCTTCAGGGTGACGTTACCATCAGGGATGATCATGTCGGTGCGCAGAGCACCTTCAGCAGTCTTATGACAGGTGATGCAAGCCATGACTGCGTTGGTCTCACCAAGCTTCAGTTGCAGACGGGTAAGGCCGGTGGTCTGGTTGGCGAAGGTGAGGAAGCCGTAGGTGGTGTGGCAACGGTTGCAGTTGCTGTTGTGACGGGTACCGTAGACGCCAGGCTTGAAGTCGTTCTCGCGGGCTTTCCAATCGTAGTGGGTGAATGCGTTCATGGGATCTGCGGATACGTGACCGTGGCCGCTCTCAGCATAATCGGCATTCATGGTGTTGTTGTGGCCATGGCAGTCAACGCAGTTCATGCCCTGTGCCATATACTGCGGTCTTGCGGTCGGGAGAAGGTTCTTAGCGTTGTCGTTTGCACCGCCGCTGGTTGCTGAAGTCTTGGCGCCGCCGCCGTGGGTGCGAGCAAGCACGCCAGTGGAGCTGTAGACACTAAACTTCCCGCCCGGGGTGTGGCATTTCTGGCAACCGACAGTGCGCTTGACAACGGCGGAGTCTGCCGAGTATGCAGCGAATACCGCCTCGGTGGAGTGCGGGTTGTGGCAGCCGGTGCAGGCTTCGCCGGTCGGGCCGCCGATGCCGTCAAGGATTGCGTATTTGCCAGTGAAGTGCGTGGATTTTTCAAAAGCTGCAACGGACCAGCCGTGGTTTCCGCCTGCGTGGCAGGTATAGCAGGTCGTACGAGCGTTAGCTGCCAGCCCATGGGGATCATGGCAAGCCATGCAGGCATTTCCACCATAACGGCTGTACTTACCTGCGCCGTACGGCGAGGAGTACGCCACGTAGGTGAGGGCTCTGCCGTCCTTCACATACTGAGCGGGGGGTGTAACGTCAGCAGGAGCCATCCCCGGACGGAAGTGGCAACGATAGGCGCAGGTCTTCACAACCCCATTTTCTTTTGTTTTGTAGCTGTCGTTGGCGTTGAGATACCCGTCAGTCTGGGTGCCAAGATTGGTAACGGTCGGGCCGGAAACCGTAACGTTCATCTGCGCGGTGAACTCGGGGCCCACCTCCAGGCTGCTATTCCAGTGCTTGCTGGCAAAAAACTCAGCAGGAACTTTCCCGTGCTTCGAGCCGGAGTGGCAGTAGGTGCAGGTGTCGTTGTAGGTTTTCGCCAGGCCGTGGGAAGAAGAGGCGTTCTTGAACGAACCATCCGTTTTGAGACCGTCTGAGTGACAAGCTTTGCAGCCATACACGCCGCTCTGCGTGATGTTCTTGAAGTGGCACCTGACACTGCAGGTAACTACACCCCATACGCCCTTTTTGAGCTCCTCGGTTGTGTAGCTCTCGTTTGCGTTCAGGATCCCATCGATCCCGGTAACCGGATCACGGAACTCGGGGCCGTACTCGTAGTGGTTGTTCCAGTGGCGGCTGGAGGCAAATTTTGCCGACGCTGCGCCAAGTGCCGGCCACTCCTGGTGTCCGGTGTTGTTCGGGTCATGGCAGGAAGAGCAGGTCCTGTCAACAGAGTCAGCAAGCACGCTGCCCGGGTTGCGATTGCTGTGGCAGGAACTGCAAATAGAATTCTTATTCGCGGTATCGCTGAGGATGTTGAAGGTGAGGGTCTTCTCGGCCTTCCCGCCATGAGTTGTCGTTGCAACGACCTTGATCGTTTTAATACCCGCAGTGGTCGGCGTGTAATTTACCTCAACCTTGTTGGGGGCCGCGATCGGATACGGCCTGGTCTGAACAAGGCTTGGGTCGCTCAGGGTGTAGGTCACGAAGCCATCATTCGTTGTGCTGTCAAGCGTGAGGAGAATCGGCTTTTCCTGGTTCTCCACACCGTTCAGGTTGCTTGCGGCAAAAGACAGCGTGATGTTCGGCACGAGCGCAAAGCTTGCCTTCACGACGTTCTCGGTGTTGTTTGTGGAAATGATCATGTCCCTGTAGTACCGGACCCCAGTTCCACTGATGTTTGCGCCAGTGGACTCCAGCGGAGCTTTGTCAAGGATGCTGGTCACGGTGTAGTCGGCATTGGGGGCGGCATACACCCTCACCTTGGTGCCAGCTGCCAGTCCGCTGAGGGCGACTTTGCCGTCGGTCCTTGCGCTGATAATGCCACCGACCAGTTTGTCCCCTGCGCCAAGACGCTGCACGTACACGGCCCCGCCTTTGGGAGCGGCCGCAGTACCGGCATCGGTGCCGAAGAAGTAAAGGGAGTAGGTCACAGGAGTGAAGTAAGCGACGACCGCATGATTCTTGCCGTCGGCAAGAACCGGAAAGGTCGGCGTCGTATCAGCAACCGTAACACCGTTAACGACCTTAGTCCGCATCGCGCCATCTACAACGATGGAGGAGATCGCGTACGGCTTCGCCGGCGATGCGTCGGGGGTTACGGTCACAAGGACGTTCTCGCCTGCCGCCACCTGCCTGTAGCCGATGACCGCCGATTTTGCGTCGGCGGTCCTCGTCACGATCGTGCTAGCGCCACCCGCCACGGCCCCGAGCCCGCTCGCAACCTTCGCCGTCAAGGTCCATGCGTTGGCGAATGCCGGTAGTGTGAGGACGAGGGCACACATTAACCCTACTTTTCTCAACATGTATATTCTCCTTTTTTGTAAGTTTTCATTGCATTCCGCCTCCTGTAATCACCGCTTACAAGATGCGAATGATACAGGCTCCACCATTACTTGATATGGCAGGAGATGCAGAGGGCGGACCCTTTGTTGGTTGCGAGCAGCAGGTAATTCGTTGCGCCGTCCTCGTCCTTGTTCTTCTTGTTGTGGACGTCGTGGCAGGTGGCGCAGGTCATGATCGGTTTGCCGCCCTGGCTGGCGCTGGCCCAGAGACGATCTTCGATAGTGATGTTGCTGCCATAAAAAGTAGATTTCTTATTACGCACCCACTCATCAACGCCGGGTTGGTGCACGGCTTTGATGTCGGGATCATTTCCTACACCACCTACACCAATCGGACCGTCAGCGATACCACCATCGATTTTGTCGTATATGAAGCCGATCGGGTGGTCGTTGGAGAGGTTCCCTTTTGCTCCTACTGCCGGGGTCGAGAAGAGGTTGTCGTCCTGCTGGAGGGTCTTGCCGCCGGTAAAGGCGTAGTGGGTATCAACAGCAACGGAACCATCGTGGCAGCTCATGCAGAGCTTGGAGGGGCCTTCCATCATCGTCGTCGGATCGATGTTGGCGTCGATGGTCGCGGAAGCATACGGAGTAAAAGTCTGGCTGGTCACAGTGTGGGACCAGAGCGGGAGGTAGTCGTTGCCGTCGGTGATGGCGTGGTGAGGGGTGTGGCAGTAGGCGCACACGCGGCCTTGGGTGGCCTCGGGGTCGTTGCTTCCGATTGCACCGTAGATGGTCATGTCGTGGATGGAACCCGGAACCCCGGTTCCAGCTTTCTGCCCGGCTAAAGCGAGGCTTCCCGTCAGGGCAACGAAAGTCATTGCTGCCAAGATTGTCTTCTTGTTCATTACTTAGCTCTCCTTTTTTGATTGAATGAGTGGTGCTGCAAATACACAAAGACAGCCATTTCAAGTAACTGCTTCGCTACCGACTACCCCTCCTTTCCCTTTGATTTCACAGCTGCCGCCCCGCATTCCGGGGCAATGACAGGGATTCGCCCACGACCTATTGTGCAACGCAGGTGCCACTGGTGAATTTCCAGCGAAGAAAGAAGGTGATTTAGGTTAACTTTGTATTAGGTGCAACACATCTTCTGGAGCATTTTTCGCAAGCCACGATTAAGGTTATGCTCGTTTTTGGTTAACCGTAAATTAGAGACTTTCTCACATTTTTTGGTTGGCCCGAGACAGAGGAGATCTCGCGAATGAGAGTGCCGCTACGCGCTCTCGCGGTGAATCGGCGGAATCGCTCCGCCTAATCGCGCAATGGCGGCTTCGCCTTCGGTAGGCAGGTGGAGAGGAAGCGTAAGGGGGGATGGGGGAAGGCAGGACAGGATCAAGCCGCCGCCGGCAGTACGTCCCTCCCCTTTCAAGGGGGAGGACAGGAGGGGGATGGGGTCGGCGCTCCCACCAACGTCTACCCCATCCCCACCCTGTCCCTCCCCTTGAAAGGGAGGGGACGTGCGGGCTCCTGCTTTGCCAACGGAACAAGGCGCCTCAGGTTCCGCGGGCATGCAGGCATTAAAAAAGGGATGGAAGCGCGAGGCTTCCATCCCTTTTCATTTCGGTGCTTGTGCTGGCGGCGAGGCTAGTAGTACCGCTTGTCCCCTGCTGCGTGGCACGTGCCGGCTACGGTGCAGCTTCGCCCGGCGGCGTCGTACGAGGCGCCGGCGCCTGCGTAGCGGGTGTCGAAGTTCATCAGGTGCGCGGCGTTGTTCTGCGTCACCCCCGTCAAGGTGGGGATGCCGTGCGGGTCGTGACAGGAGGCGCAGGGAGTCAGGTGGTTGCGCACGTGTGACACGTGCAGCGTCCGGCTCCCGGCGGTGCCGTAGAGATAGGTGTCGTCGTGGCAGCGGAAGCAGAGCGGGAAGGTTGCCGCACCGACCGGGAAGGTGTCGCTATTGTTCTCCCGCAGGATGTACGGCTCGACGGAGCCGTGAGGCGCGTGGCAATCGGAGCAGTACACCATCTGCATCTTCCCGTTCTGGTAGTCCGACTTCAGGCTGCGCCCCGTGCCGGTCGTCAGCTTCGTGACCGGGTGGAAGGAGACGCTCGAAGCCCCGAAACGCACGCTCTCGTCGTAGCTCGAGAAAACGCGTACCGGGCGCTGCGTGGAGCTGCGGTTGCTCTTGAAGTAGCTCGCGCTCCCCCCCGAGTGGCACTTGAAGCAGATCTGGAACTCGGAGCTCGCATACCCCTCACCCGGGATCGCCTCCCCAAAAGTCGTCACACCGCGCACCCCGCGCAGCGGTCCATTCACCTCGGGCGCCTTCGACGGCGGCGACACGGCAGGGGATGTGGAGCCGAGCGGGCTCCCCTGGAAGCCTGCCTGGTGCGGGTTGTGGCAATCCACGCACTGCACGTGCTTCTTCCCCTCGGGGACGGGAAGCGTCTCGTTCGCCTCGTGCACGCCGGGGTAGAGCTGGATCGGATGCCTGTAGTCGAGCGCAAAGGAGCTCGCCACATCCCCTCCGGGGTACGACGCCCCCTTGTGGCAGGTTGAGATGCAGTTCGACTCCTCTCCAGACGAGCTGTCCGCCTGCTTCAGGAGGTGGACGCCGCGCTGGGCGAAGTGCGGCTTATGGCAGTTGACGCAGCCGTCGGAGCTAACAACCCCGCTGACTTCGGAGAAGCGCTGCCCGCCGGTTCTGTGGGTGGCGTCCTCGTTGGTGGCCCAGCCGCTCTTCGTGTGGCACTGGACGCACAGGGCGTCATGACGGGTGGAGGTGTCCTCCACGAGGAAGTTGCCGTACTGGTTGTTGTGCGGGTCGTGGCAGGAGGTGCACTCCACGTAGGCATCAAAGCCGAGCTTTATCCCCTTGTACTCCAGGGTGGACTTGTCGCTGAACTCCTGATCGGTCGGGTAGATGATGGAGATCGGGTGACTCTTCGAGAGGTCGGTGCCAAAGTTCGTGTTTCTTCCTGCCGGGATGGCGCCGAGCGAGGAGGCTTCAAAATTGTGCAGGAGAAGGCCGAGCGCGACGGTGCCGTCGTGGCAGCTGAGACAGAGCCGAGAAACCCCCTGCGGCTGCTCCGGCAGGCTCTTTATGGTCGGGGACTTGTACAGCGTGTACATGCTGATGTTCGACTTGCGGCTCCACAGCGGCCCCTCCAGCGAGGAGTTGTGCGGCGTGTGGCAAAAGACGCAGACGCGGTCTTCGTCGCTCGCGGCGGTAACGTTGGGGGTACCCGTCCCGCTCTTGGAGAGGTTGTGCGGAGTGTTTACTATGTGCACCCCTTGTGTGGAGGCACGCAACTCTCCCGCAGCAAGCCCCAGCGCTGCAAGGATGATCGGTACTATGAAAATGGCTCTGCGATGACGCATCTCAAAACCTCGAGAATTGGGGGCATCCTTCTCCCCCCGCTCCGGGGGAAGGGACGTCAGTTGCTGTAGTTACTTCTTCGGCTCAGCCGCGTTCTCCTTCAGATACCTGAAGACCTGGACCCGCCTGTTGTACGAGTCCGCAACGTAGATGTAGTCGTCCTTGTCGATATAGATCCCCGAGGGCATCCAGAACTCCCCGGGGCGCGTGCCGTGCTGACCGAAATCGAGGAGGGTGCGCCCCGAGCGGTCGAAGATCTGCACGGCGCTGAACATGGCGTCCGCGACGTAGATGTGCCCGTCGCTGTCCACCGCCACCCCCTTCGGCTTTGACATGTAACCGGAGGTGTCCCCAGCCTTCCCGAAGTACTTGAGAAGCGCCCCCTCGGGGGAGAAGATCTGGACCCGCGAGTTGAGCGCGTCCGTCACGTACACCTCCCCTTCCTTGTCCACGAAGAGGTCGGTGGGGAAATTGAGCTGCCCGGGGAGGTGCCCCCGCTCCCCGATATGCGACACGTACGTCCCCCCCAGATCGAGGACGAGCACGCGGTGGTTCAGCGTGTCCGAGACGTAGAGGTGGCGGTTCTTCCTGCTGAAGGCGATCCCGGTCGGGCGGCCGATCTTGAAGGGGGTGAAGGGGCGAAGCTTCTTCTCCTCCAGGTTGTAGCGGTAGATGAGCCCGGAGCCGGAATCGGTGATGTACACGTTGCCGCGATCGTCCTCCGTGACCCCGATCGGCGAGCGCAGGACCGCATCCTTCCCTTCCCCGATGACGCTGTACTTCTTGTGCTTCATGTCCAGCAGGTGCACGCAGGCGCGCCCCACGTCGACGATGAAGATGCGGTCGGGATCTGCATACACCCCGTACGGCTTGCCGATGCGGGACTCCGTTTCCTCCCCCACCAGCACCTCCACGACCCGGCTCCAGAACCCCTTGCTGATCCCCACGCTGCGATAGTCGGAGATCTCCCTTACCCAGGCGATGCGGGCCTGGCTCGGAGGCGGGGGCCACAGCAGCTCCGGGGACTGGGACCTCTCCGCTACCGGCGCGCTAGCGCATCCGGCAAGGCAGGAGAGGACGGTCAAAAGAAGGAGCGCTCCGGCAAAGATCCGGTGCCTGCGCTTCGGCGTATGCGGTCTCATCTCTCTTCCGGTCACTAGAAGTACCTCGACAGCCGCAGCTGCAGGTGCTGGTCGGTGCTCATCGACCCCTGGGTGTAGCGGAAGTTCGCCTGGCTAAGGAGCGACATCGTCAGCTTGCGCAGGCTCCAGCGGAGCCCCAGACCAAAGGAGAGGTTGTCGCTGTCGATGAACCCCCTGTTGTTCAGGTAGTTCGCGGTCGCGGTAAGGACCGCTCCGCTGTCCAGCGTTCGGGTGTAGGTGCCGCCGGCGGTGAGGACGTTTTCGCTGCGGGAGTTGGTGGTGCCCGTGGTACCCGACTTCCCCTCTGTCATGATGTAGCGGTCGTTCGCGTTGAAGGAGAGGGTCCCCTGGGCGAAGACGCCGCTGTACTGGTACGAGCCGCTGATCGACTGGTTCTTGTCCACGTCCGACTTCGTCACCGAGTACTCCGCCGTCACCTGCCCCCTGTCGAGCCTTTTCTGCACCCCGAAGCGGTACGCCTCGGTGCTGGTGAGGTTAACGGTGTCTGCCCTGCCGGAGAGGAGGCTCTGGTCGGTGGAGTCCCAGCTCGCAAAGATGCGGTAGCTGTTGTCGAAAAGGTTGAGGTCGGAGCCCACCCCCTGCGAGGAGCTCGAGTAGGAGATGTCGGTGTTCACCAGCACGCTGTAGGTGATGAGGAGACGATCCGTCGCCTTGATCTCTGAGCCGGGGAGGAGGAAGTAGATCTCGGTCTGCGGCCCGTACTGCCTCACCTCGTAGTCCTTGTTCACCACGTACGGGATGGCGCGCGCGATCGGGTCCGCGTTCTCCACGATGATGCTCTCCGGCACGACGTTCATGCTGGAAAGGATCAACGGCTCGTTCGGGTTGACCTGGTGCGCCTCCTTGGAGACGACAATGCTGGAGTCGGTAAGGTGGCTGGAGGTCACGCCGTACTGCTTGTGCCCGGTGAGCTGGATCGAGCTCTCGGCGGGGAGCACCTTGAAGTAGGCCATGGTGATGCCGCCGGAGAGGTTCTCCTCCTTCCCGGACCCGAGGAAGTTCTCGCTCCCCTCCAGGTTGAGCCTCGTGGTGACGCTGCGGAAAAGACGGTGCTGCAGCCACAGGCGTCCGCGGTGCAGCTGCTGGCTCTGGTTCACTACCTGCCTGTCGCTGAGCGTATAGTCGGCCCCGGAGCTGAGCGCCTTACCGAGGTCCCAGGTGAGCGATTCACCGAGCTCCGTGGAGCGGGACTGGTTCGCACCGGTCTGGTCGGTGATACGCAGCCTCGTGTACAGGGCGCGGTTCAATTCCTTCTTCCCGAAGGTGAGGGTGTTGTTGAGAGTGAGCTCCAGGTCTCCTGTGTCCTCGGACGAGATGGCGTCGGTTCCGTCCAGGTGCTGCGTGGTGTTGATGACGGTGAACTGCGTCTGGCTCAGCTGCTTATAGGTGTGGGAAGCGCCGAGAGAAACGGTGTCGCTTGTCTGGCCCCGGTCCGTCTCCAGACCGCTCGTCTCGGTGGTGGTCCTCGTGAAGCTCATCGCCACCGGAATGTAGTCGTTGTTGATGGAGGCCGCGACGCCGTAGGTGTCCCTCTTTTGCTCGTAGCTGCTGGCGAAGTCCCTCGGCACCTCGCTTATGCTGGAGGAGACGGTGAAGGTCACCGGCGTCGGGAAGCGGTCGAGGAAGACGCCGCTTATGTCGTAGAGAAAGCTCAGGCCGGAGGAGATGCCACTGGAGTTCCCCGAGCCGCTGAAGAGCTTCTGGTCACCCTGCAGATCGAGGGTGATCTGCCCGTGCAGCAGGCGGGCCCGGTACACCGCGTAGTCGAAGGTGAGGCGGTAGTCCTCCTGCAGGCTGTGGTCGGTCGTGGAGCCGACGGACCCCTGGCTTGCGTCGCCCCGATAGGAGAGATCGACCGCCTGCTGGAAGTTCGTCAGCGAGATGAGGCTCGTGACCTGCGCCTGCGCCGTTCCGGCCACCGTGAGGAGGCCTGCGCATAGTAAGATGGGACGTCGCTTGCTCATACCGATCACTTCAGAAAGAATGGAGAGTTCCCGTCGTGAGGATTGTGGCATTCGACGCAGGCCATTTTCCGCTCGGCAACTTTATCGTGCAGCGCGAGCGCTGCTCTCGGTTCTTTGTGGCAGGAATCGCACACCTTCGTGCGCGACATCTTTAAAAGCGGCCCGTCCGGCGAGTTGTGCGGCACGTGACAGGCGAGACAGTCGCCGACCGCGGCGGGACCGTGCTGGTAGGCTCCCTTGAAAAAGTTCTTGTGGCACATGAGGCAAAGCTCGTTCGCGGGGCGCACGAGGCCGGAATCCTTGCTCTTGTCGTGGCAGTCGTCGCACTTCTTCTCGCCGTACGGGCGGTGCACCGACTCCTCCCCCGGAGCCGCGTCCTTTGCCACCGTCTTTCCCGCCAGCTGGTCGCGCAACTCATCCACCCTCTTGTCGTTGTACTCGACGCACAGCTGCGCGGGCTCCGGCAGGGTCGGCACGCCGTCGAAGATCGTCGACAGCACCATGTGCCGGTTCACCGGGTCGCACCCCGCCAGGGAAAGGGCGAGGAGGAGCGCTAGGGGGATGTGTTTGATGTGCAGTCCCATAATTCCCTTGGGTGGAAAAGAAGTGCCTACGCGCCTCGAGCCCCTCCCCGGACGGGAAGGGGCTCTCCGCATTGACCTGCCTTCAGGCCGGATGCGCCACACGGCGCGCCCGACGGTTCTCTTTCTGTGCTCCTCCCGGCTCTGCGCCGGGGTGCCGCCGACCTACTTCTGCGAAGTCTCGGAAGCTTTCGGCGCCGCCTTCTTCGGCTGCTCGGCACCTTCGCCGTAGTTGCCGATCACCTTCTGCCCCTTCATGTGGCCAAGGCCGTACACCGCGACCTTCACCGGCCCGAACTGGTTCGTCACGAAGATCACGTTCTCCAGGACGAAGTTCGGATCGGCGAGCTTCTGGTAGTACTCCAGGTTCTCCTTCGTGGTGGTCACGCCGGCGGGGAGGTTGAGGGAACCCTCCACGAGCCCCGGGTCGCCGAAGAACATGAGGAGGCGTCCCTTGTCGTTGAAGATCTGGATGTTCTGGTGCGAGGCGTCGGCGACGTAGATGCGCCCGGCGTCGTCCACCGCGATCCCCCTCGGGCGGCCGAACTCGGAGAAGGCGTCGCCCATCTTGCCGAAGGAGGAGACGATGTGACCGTCGCGGTCGAGCTTGATCACCCTGCCGCTGCCGGTGTTCGTGACGTAGATGAACCCTTTGGAGTCGAGGGTCAGGTTCGTCGGCATGGAGAGCCCCTGCTCCGTCTCGGTGCTCTTTCCGATGGTGCGGGCGAGTTCCCCCGTTGCGCGGCTGATGACCTTGATGTCGTTGTGGCTGAAGTCGAGGGCGTAGATGTTCTCGTCGTCGACGACGCAGTCCACCGGCTTCATGTCCAGATCCTTCCCGAACCCCTGGACGAAGTTGCCGTTGACGTCGTACATGAGGATCTCTTTGCGGAAGGTGTCAGCCACGAAGACGTTGCCGTCTTTCGCCACCGCGATGTTGATCGGCTTTTTCATCTTCCCCTGCCCCTTGTTGCCGGGGAGGCTGACGAAGCTCTGGGCGGCGACGTCCGCGATGTAGACCTCGTTGAGGATCGTATCGACCACGTAGAGTTTCCCCTTCTCCGCGGTGATACCGTACGGCTTGGCGATGTTCTTTACCACATCCTCTTCTTCCTTGCCCAGGGAGACGACCGAGAAGCCGAGCTTCTCCTTCACGATGTCCTTCGAGCCGTTGATCCCCTTCAGATACTGGATCCTCGGCGGATTCGGTTCCGGCGGAAAGAATATCGGCCCTGTCTGGGCTTTCTTTTGCCCTGCACACCCCGCCAGAAGAAGGGCCAGCAGCGGAAACATGACCAGTGCCTTACCGTGAATCCTACCCGTGCGCCTCACTACCATCGATATTTCTCCTTGCTTTGGTCCTGCTGTGATTGCTGGTGAAAACGTCAATCAAGCACCGGTCCAGTTGCCGGCGCAAATAAAGCTCGTTCCTGCCGCGGCTCCGGGGGTAGCCGGCGCCCGCTTACTTCCTGTAGTCCTGCGGCGTGACGCGGTCGTAGACAAAGGCACGATGGCACCCCGGGGCGCAGCTGCCGCCGTTGGGGGTGATCTTGAAGTTGATGGGGATCTTCCACTCCCCGAAGGTCATCCCCTCCACGTGGAGAAGCCTCTCGCCGTTGCTGGCGTGCGCGGCGTGGCAGACCCTGCAGGTGC
Organism: Geomonas sp. RF6; assembly: GCF_021044625.1. Lineage (NCBI taxonomy): Bacteria > Pseudomonadati > Thermodesulfobacteriota > Desulfuromonadia > Geobacterales > Geobacteraceae > Geomonas > Geomonas sp. RF6. Next base: position 584,828 of record NZ_CP087999.1, read on the forward strand.
GCCCTTTGCGCACGTTGGAGACGTGCACGTAGTGGAGGTTGCGGTTGCCGTTGCGGAACTTGGTGTAGATCGTCGTGTCAGGGTAGGAGAGCATGTTCTTCTCGTGGCACTTCAGGCACACGTCGTAGCTCCCCGCCTTGTACGGGACGTAGAGAGGCTCGGGGTAGCCGCCGATCAGCATGCGGAAGTTGTCCGAGCCGTGCGGGTCGTGGCACGCCTTGCACTGCCCCTTCTGGATCGGGCCGTGCACGTACTTCTTCCCGGCGATTTCCTTCTTGATGTTGCGCAGCGGCGGCTTCCCGAGGGTGTCGGTGCCGTGGCAGTTGAGGCAGGTGCTCTTCTCGTCCTGGGCGAGAAGCCCCTTTGCGTTGGAGTAGTGGCTGGAGTGGCAGTTGCTGCAGCCACCTTCCTTCTTCAGCGGCTTGTGGGGGACCTTCGCCTCCTCCGCTTTCTTCCCGATCCCCTTGTGGCAGCCGACGCAGAGATCCGGCATCTTGTCGTTCAGGAACATGGAGACGGGGGTGCCGTGGGGGTTGTGGCAGGCGGTGCACGGTCCTTCCTTCACCGGAGGATGCGTCACCGGCGCCCCTTTGAGGGTATGGGAGAAGTCCGCATGGCATTTGAGGCAGAGGTCGCGCACGCTCCCTTTCAGGAGCTTCTTCTCAGCGGCGTCATGCGGGTCGTGGCACTCGGTGCAGGAGCCGACGGCGGCCGGACCGTGCATCCACTTTTCCTTGAAAGGCGCCTCGTCGTGGCAGTTCAGACAGAGCGCGGTCTTGTCGTCCCCCACATCCATGAGGTAGCGCTCGGCCGCGCCGTGGGGGTTGTGGCAGGAAAGGCACTCCCCCTCCTTCACCGGAACGTGGACGAACTTTTTCTTCACCATCCCGTCGTGGCAGCTGGAGCAGAGAGAGGCGCCCTTCGCCGCGAGCTCGAAGCTCTTACCCCCCTTCAACGGGTGCTCCTTCACGCGCTGCACGTGGCACGAGGTGCAGTCCCCGTCCTTCACGGGGGAGTGCAGCTTCTTGAAGGCGGCGATGTCGGGGTGACAGGTAGAGGTGACACACCCGCCGGCAAAGGCGGGGTGGGCGCAAAGGGGGGAGAGCCAGGCAAGCACGGTGAAAAGAGTACGAAATGTCTTCATGGATGGCACCCTGCCCAGGCAAAGAGTGAGAAGAGCCGCGGACCGTACGGTCTGCGCTCCTGGAATGACCCGGAGATGAAACTGAAGAAGAGGCGGGCCCCGGCGCATGGTGGGACGAGGTACCCTCCTGAAAAATCGACTACAAGGGCTGAGACTTTCACGGCCAATCGCGCCTGTGTCAGCGGTGGAGGCGGAGAAAGAACAGCCTCAATGGCTCGAAGCGTCACAGTTGGAGCGAGCTGAGAGGTATTAAATCGGCACTGTATTTACCAGAATCAGAAAATGTTTTCAACAAAAATCGGGGTTTTCTGGCAGGTTGGCTGATGCTGTCTGAAGAACAGCTTCAGAGCGAAAAAACTTTCTAACGCTTTGACTGTTAGAGAAGATTTTCATCTTTGGGAAGGAATACAATTAAGAGTGCATTACAATCCCTTAATGCAGTATTTCGCCAGACTGAAAGAGATTTCCCCGCGACTATAAGCTCGATGCGCCCCGGAGTGCCGTGGGCGCCGTGCAGTTATCCCTGCGGGTAATCCGAGAGAGCGTGGAAGGTCTGCTTCAGCTCGGCGGAGAAGATGTTGAACATCCTGTCGGCGAGCCGGAAGGTAAAGGCGGGAGGGTACAGCGGTACCGCGAGCTTGTAGATCAGGTCGAGGAGCCCGTCGTGGGGGTTCTCCTCCAGAAAGAGGGCGCCGTACTGCAGGACCGGGGCGAAGAGAAGCGCCTCCTCCATAACGGAGTCGTCCTCGTTGAAGTACGGCAGGATCATCTCCATGGAGAAGCATAAGCCGCCGGAGCCGGTGGCGTCCTCGGTGATGCTGAGGAGCACCTCGTCCTGGGGGGAGCCGTACTCCTGGGACTCCCGTGAGACGACGGCAGCGGGGAGTACCATTACCCTGCCGTGCACCGGGTCCATCCCGTACGGCGCGGTGCGGGCGGTGAGAAAGCGCTCCAGGGTGGCGTACCCCTTCGCCTGCCAGCGGGGCATGCCGCGGTAGAAGGCGGGGCGGAAGTCGTCCCTGCGGGCGATCAGCTCCTCCAGCGGGATGAACTCCTGCTCTCCCCCGGGAGGTCTGCCGCTTCTCTCGGTGTTGTTCACCACGAGCCGCAGGTGCGACCTTTTGCGTTCATCCTTGTCTTTGCTCATCAGCTCCCCCAGCGTGTGGCTTGTATCTATCTTTCATACACTGCCGGAGAGACGGGTGTCAAGGAAACACGCGGCCCGCGTACCTTCGCGCCATTCCCCCTCCCATTCCTGCGGCTGAAGGTACTCCTTGACCTCCGCGCCGGGAGGAAGGTATCTTCTTGCGCCATCACCTGCACGGAAAGGATGAACCGATGCCCCCGATCACTCCAGGATACCTCTGCACCGGCGACGGAGACGCGGTCGTTCTCCTGCACTCCTCGCTGAGCTCCAAAAACCAGTGGAAGGGGTTGATCCCCCTCCTTGCCGGGCGCTACCGGGTCATCGCGGTCGACCTCTACGGCTACGGCGAGACCCCCTTCCCGCCGGATAAGGCGGCCTTTTCCCTGCGAGACGAAGTGGAGCTCGTGCGCGAGGTACTGGAGCGGGAGCTGCCAGCCGGCGCGGTCTTTCACCTCGTTGGCCACTCCTACGGCGGCGCCGTCGCCCTCTCCTTTTGCCACTACTATCCCGAGAGCGTACGAAGCGTCTGCGCATTCGAGCCTGTGGCATTTCATCTGCTGGACCTCGCCGAGCCGCAGCTGTCGACGGTGCTGCAGATGGCGCAGACGCTGGAGCGGCTCGGGGCGCAGGGGAAGCCGGAGCTGGCCGCCGAGACCTTTCTCGATTACTGGGGGGGACCCGGCACCTTTGCTGCGTATCCGGCGCGGCTGAAGGAAGATTTCGCCGCGCGAACACCGAAGTTGCGGCTCGACTTCCAGGCTATTACCCGCACCGCCATAACGGTGGAGGATTACCGCCGGCTGCAGCTCCCGGTGCACCTGATCGTAGGGGAAAGGAGCCGTCCCCCTGCCCTCTTTGTCACCGAGGTGCTCTCCCGGACTCTCCCGCACTGCACGCTGCACAAGGTGCCCGCAGGCCACCTCGCCCCCTTCACCCACCCGCAGCTGGTAAACCCGCTCATCGCACAAACGCTGCGCTGACGAACCCGTTACTGCGGGGCGAGATGGAAAGAAGCGAAGCCCTCGGCAGCACATCCCTCGTGAAAGGGAGGGGACGCCTGAGCTCCTTCCGGAAATTCCGGAGGAGCGTGGGTACATTGCCACGAAGCACTGCAGAACGCCTGACGTTCCCCCCTTTGCGAAGGGGGGGCAGGGGGGATTTGCCTTCGCCTCCTTATCGATGACCACTTGAACCAGCCTCTACCCCATCCCCGCCCTGTCCCTCCCCTTGAAAGGGAGGGGACGCCCTGAGCTCCTGCTCTGCGAGGAAACGCCGGTCACTTCGATCTCGCCTGCGTCCCTTGCCCTGCCCCGGAAAAGACTTTCCTTTGCGTGGTTTCCTTTGCGCCCTTTGCGTCTTTGCGGTGGATGTTCAGCTTTTCCCGCTTCTGCTTCCGGTTCGGTCCACCGAAAACGCCCGCAAACCCGCACGGGCCGCCATTTGAGCGCTTGACATTTCCAGATCACCCCACAAAATCTTCATGTGCTCTAACAATGTCATGAAGAAGTCCGGGGGGCGGTATGAGCGAGATGCGGGCCAGTGCAGTCAGACCGAAGGCACTCTTCCGGTCCACAGTCGGTGACCCCGGACCGGTCTATCCGATCGACAGGTGGATACTCTCCCTCTTTCTGAAGGGGATAGGGAACCCCGCGATCCGCAGCGTCCTCTGGGACGGCAGCGACATCTCCCATCCCGGGGCGGGACGGGTCGGCATGGTGATCCGCAACCGCGCCACCCTCCTTCGCCTCATGGCAAACCCTCTCCTCAACTTCGGGGACGACTACAGCGCAGGGAACATCGAGATCGAAGGGGGTGTGGTCAACTTCCTGGAGGCAGTGTACCGGGGGATGATGCGCCCGGGGAGGACCTGCCGCCGCTCCCGCCCGGTCGCCCACTGGCTGCAGAGAAATGTCAACTCCCTCTCCGACTCGCGCCGCAACATCCACCACCACTACGACATCGGCAACGACTTCTACCGGCTGTGGCTCGACAAGGAGATGCTTTACACCTGCGCCTACTACCCTGCCCCCGATGCCACCCTCGAGGAGGCGCAGATCGCCAAGATGGAGCTTGTCTGCCGCAAGCTGCGCCTGAAGGAGGGGGACCGGGTCATCGAGGCCGGGTGCGGCTGGGGGGGGCTCGCCCGCTACATGGCGAAGCATTACGGCGTGAAGGTTCGCGCCTTCAACATCTCGCGGGAGCAGATCGCCTACGCCAGGAAGCGAGCGGACGCGGAGTCGATAACCGGTGTGGAATTCATCGAGGACGACTACCGCAACATCACCGGAGAGTGCGATGCCTTCGTCTCCGTCGGGATGCTGGAGCATGTCGGTCCCAGCCACTACCGGAAGCTGGGAGAGGTCATCAACCGCACCCTGTCCGACACCGGACTCGGACTGATCCACAGCATAGGACAAAACGTCCCCGAATCGATGAGCGGCTGGATGGAAAAGCGGATCTTCCCGGGAAGCTACCCTCCGACCCTTAAGGAGATGGCGGCGATCTTCGAGCCGTACAGCTTCAGCATCCTCGACGTGGAGAACCTGCGCCTCCATTACGCCCGCACCTGCGAGGAGTGGCTGGAGCGCTTCGAGTCGCACCGGCAGCAGGTGGAGGAACTCTTCGACGATGCCTTCCTGAGGGCGTGGCGCCTCTATCTTTGCGGTGCCATCGCCAACTTCAGGGCCGGCAACCTGCAGCTATTCCAGGTCGTCTTTTCCCGTTTCGACAACAACGGCATCCCCTGGACCCGCAGGGGGGACGACAGGGGGAGAGAGCCGCTATGACCAGATGTGAAGTGCTCATCGTAGGAGCCGGTCCCGCGGGGTCGACCTGCGCGAGGCTCCTGAAACGGGGGGGACTGGACGTCCTCCTCATGGACCGCGCCGAGTTCCCTCGCGAGAAGCTGTGCGCCGGATGGATCACACCGGCCGTGCTGGAGGCGCTGGAGATCGACCCGGAAGGGTACTGCAGAGGGCGGGTACTGCAGGAGATAAGGGAATTCAGGACGGCGACGATCGGAGGTAAAGAGATCGTCACGAGCTATCCGAACCCCGTGAGTTACGGGATCAGGAGATGGGAATTCGACCACTACCTCCTGGTGCGCAGCGCGGCCAGGCACCGGCTGGGAGAACCGGTCCGCACGGTGGAGCGGGTCGCGGACGGCTGGCTGGTGAACGGCAACATCAAGGCGGGCCTCCTGATCGGGGCCGGAGGTCATTACTGCCCCGTCTCGCGTGCCCTCGGCGCACGGGGAAGCACCGAAAAGGCGATCGCGGCGCAGGGGTGCGAGTTCTGCCTCACCGAGGAGGAGGTCGAAAGGTGCGGCATCCCGGCCGGTGTCCCGGCACTCTTTTTCACCGAGGACCTGCAGGGTTACGGCTGGATACTGCGCAAGGGGCGCTATCTCAACATAGGTCTGGGGAGCAGGGAAACGAAGGAGCTACCGCGCCGCATGGCGGAGTTCTGCGCCTTTTTGCAGGAGCGCGGGGGGATCGGGGAGATCCCGCACCGCTTCAAGGGGCACGCCTACCTCCCCTACGGCAACCCCGGGGCGCGGCGGGTGGTGGGGGACGCGGCGCTCCTTATCGGCGATGCCGCGGGACTCGCCTATCCGGAAAGCGGCGAGGGGATACTGCCGGCGATCGAGTCCGCCATCATGGCGGTGCACACCATCGTGGCAGCGCACGGAGACTATCGGCAGAAGAATCTGGAACCGTACGCCGCGCACCTTGCAGCGCGGTTCGGGGGGAGCGCAGGAAACGCCGCCACCCCCGCGTGGCTGCGCCACTACGGCGGCGCACTCCTTTTTTCCAGCAAATGGCTGACCCGCCGACTCCTCCTGGATCGCTGGTTTCTCCACCAGGGGGTGCAGCCGCTCCCACTCTTCGATCCCGATCGTCCCGCGGCGACGCCGACGATACAAAAGCAGCCTACCTAGGCCGCGATGCTCCCCCCTCAGGTGAAGCCCGAGCCGACCGTGCAGGCGAAGCAGTATTGCGCGGTCGGGATCGGCGTCCCCGGCGCCGGGAGCTCTTGAAGCTCCCGGATGTTGGCGACCCCTCCGCCGAAGGGGATGCCGGCGGCGAGGTGGAAGTCGCAGTCGTAGAGAGCTCCGTCCCAGTCGACCGAGAGCTGCGAGCGACACATAAGCCCCGCCACCGCGCACGGATTGAACCCGGCCGCCAGCTTCTCCCGGTACCCTTCCAGATTCCCCGACTTTTCCAGCCACGCCAGAAAGCGACCGAGCGGCACGTTGGCAAAGCAGAAGAGGTTGTCAAAGGAGACCCCGTAGCGGCGCGAGAGCTCCGCCCGGAATCTCTTCTCCGATCCGGCCTGCGCTGCGGGAAGGAACGCGCCGCTCGGGTTGCTCACCAGATCGAGTTCCACCCCTTCCCCCGGGACACCATAGCCAACGGAATTGAGGAGCTTCAGCGCCTCGATCGACTTCTCCCACACCCCCTCACCGCGCTGCGCGGAAGTCTGTCCGGCGTTGAGCGCCGGGAAGGAGGCCACAAGGACTACGCGAAGCTCCCGGTAGAGGCGGGCGAGGCGCTCGTCCAGGGAGACGAGGTTCGTCCGCACCACCACCCGCGGCGCGAGAGGGGCCACCCCGCGCAGCAGGTATTCGAGGTCCGGCACGAGCTCCGGCGCTCCCCCGGTGATGTCGATCGACGCAAAGGGAAGGCGCCGGGCGGCATCGATGACCGAGTCCATGGTTTCGCGCGTCATCGTCTCGCCCCGCCCGGGCCCCGCCTCCAGGTGGCAGTGGCGGCAGGAAAGGGAGCAGAGGCGGCCGGTGTTTACCTGCAGCGTCACCGTCCGGTCTCGGGTGAGTTCCACCCCGTGCCGGACCAGAGTCTGCGCGAAAGTCTCAGGGGGATCCTGTTTCACGATTTTATCGGGCATGAGTGGAGACCTAGAGGGAGAGCTTCTCGGCGATTTTGCGCATCTGGATGCCGTGCACGAGCGACGCACCGCCGCGGATCGCGGTCACCACATGGAGCGCCTCGGTCATCTCCCCGAGACTCGCCCCCTTTTCGAGGCAACCGCGGGTATAGGCATCGATGCAGTAGGGGCACTGCACCGTGTGGGCGACAGCGAGGGCGATGAGGGCCTTTTCCCGCTCGGACAGCTCCCCTTCGGCAAAGACAGAGCCATAGTAGTCGAAAAATTTCTGCGCCAGTTCCGGCGCGTCGTTGCCGATCTCGGCGAAGCGGGGGAGGTCCTTCGGGTCGTAGTAGTTTTCCATTGCAACTCCTTTGGTAGATATAGCCGGTCCGACTGGTCCGACTGGTCCGACTGGTCCGACTGGTCCGACTGGTCCGACTGGTCCGACTGGTCCGACTGGTCCGGCCGGTGCGGGCGCGTCCCGCTAGCGACGCCGGAAAAAGATCGCCGGGGCGAGCGCGAAGAGCCCCAGCAGCACGAAAGAGAGAAGCACCCGCCCCGACAGAATCCCGCCGATACTCTCCACAGTGGCGAGGCTCGCACCGGCATTGCAGTACACGAGCCCCCCCGGAATGATTCCCACCAGCGTCACCAGTACGAAGATCTTCAACGGCAGCCGCGTCACCCCTGCGGCGAGGTTCACCAGGAAAAAGGGGAATAGAGGTACCAGCCGCAGGAAGAGGAGGTAGTTCCCCCCGCGCGCCTCCAGCTCCTTGTTGATCCCCTCCAGCCTCCCCCCGAAGCGGTGCAGCACTGCGTCGCGCAGGAGGTAGCGCGAGACGAGAAAGGCGAGCGTCGCTCCTGTCGTAGCGGAGAGGACCGCATAGAGCGCTCCCGAAAACGTCCCGAAGATCGCCCCGGCCCCCAGGGAGAGGACCGCCGCCCCCGGGAGGGAGAGCGCCGTCACGGTCACATACAGAAGGACGAAAACCGTCACCGTCTGCCAGCGATGCCCCTGATAATAGTGGAGGAGTCGCCCCTGGTTCCCCTTCAGCGACTCAAGCGTCAGGTAGCGCCAGAGGTCGAAGTACCAGAAGAGGGCGACGAGCACGAGCACCCCGGCGATCAAAGCGATTTTTCTGGTTGCCACTTCACCTCCTCTGCCAGGAAAGCCACGCGGAGAGTACCTTCTTCACGAAAGGGGTGAGCCTCGTCCTGTTGAAGGTGTCCGCCACCTTCCTGAGCACCTCGGACTGGGTCGGATACGGATGGATCGTGGCGCCGATCCCCTTTAGCCCTACTCCGTTTCTCATAGCCACGGCAAGCTCACCCACAAGCTCCCCGGCATGCCGCGCCACCACCGTAGCGCCCGCTATGCGATCGGAGCTCCCCCAGAGGTGCACCCGGGCAAAGCCATCACTCTCGCCGTCCAGCACGGCGCGGTCGACTGCCGACAGAGGAACCGTGATCGTCCGCACCCTCCCCGTCAGATCCCGCTCATACCCCCCGACGTGCGCGATCTCCGGGTCGGTGTAGGTGCACCACGGCACCACGAGGGCGGAGTTTTTCTGCCTGCCGCCGAAGAGCGCGTTCGCCACCACGATCCGCGCCTGCGCGTCGGCGACGTGGGTGAACTTGTAGGGGGAGCAGATATCTCCCGCCGCGTACACCCGCGGGTTGCTCGTCCGGAGCGTGTCGCTCACCTTCACCCCCGATCCGTCCCAGGCGATCTCTCCCCGTTCCAGATCAAGCCCCTCCACATTCGGCGCACGCCCCACCGCAAGGAGTATGGCATCGCAGGGGACCGCAATCGTCTCCCCTCCCCTCTCCACGGCCAGCACCTTTTCCCCCGCCGCGACCTCGACATGCCGGAGCCGACCGTTGAAAAGGATCTCGATCCCCTCAGCCGCGAAGGCATCGTTCAGCAGGCGTGCCGCATCCGGATCCTCGCGCGGCAGGAGCTGATCCCCCGATGCGATGAGGGTGACGCGGCTCCCGAAGCGGGAGAAGGCCTGGGCGAGCTCGCACCCCACCGGCCCGGCGCCGACCACCGCGAGGCGCGGCGGGAGGGTCTCCAGGGAAAATACCGTCTCGTTGGTAAGATAGCCGCCCTCCTCGAGTCCCGGCAGATCCGGGACCTTTGCCCGCGAGCCGGTGCACAGGGCGGCCTTGCGAAAGTGGAGGGTTCGCCCCCCCACCTCCACCGCGTCCGGCGCGACAAAACGGCAGTCGCCGAAGAAAACATCCACCCCCAGCTCATCGCGGAAGCGCCGCGCCGAGTCATGCCCGCTCAATTGCGCCCGCAGCGCACGCATCCGTCGCATCACCTCAGCGAAGTCGCAGCCGGGGGTCCCCGCGGAGAGGGCGAAGCGCTCGGCGGTCGTCCCATCGAAGAGGGCGCGGGCGGAACGAAGGAGCGCCTTTGACGGGACGCAGCCGGTATTGAGGCAGTCCCCCCCCATGAGGTGCCGCTCCACCAGTGCGACCCGCGCGCCGAGTGCGGCACCGGCGGCAGCGGTCACAAGCCCCGCGGTTCCGGCGCCGATCACCACAAGGTTGTAGCGCCCGGAGGGGACCGGGTTCTCCCAGCGTTCCGGATGGACGTTTGAGAGAAGGGCCCGGTTCTCCTCCCCTTCCGGCACCAGCGTCACGTGCGGCATCGTACCCCCTTTCCGGCACACCCTCACCGGGGAGACCGGAGCGGCAGAAAAGGCGCTGCGCAGGATAGCGGATCGCACCGGCCCTGTCCACCCTGTCACTGCAGAAAAGAAGTTCTGTATTGGTCAGGTACACAGGAACAGATTGTACAGCAGCAGCGGAGAGCATGAAAGACAAGGAAGGTATCGCATGTCAAAACCGAGGATGTCACGGATGCGCTTACAAGTAGCTACCTTCTCCTTTGAAGACAACTACATCTACAGGGCGCACCATGACACACAGTGACATCACCCCCCTTGGAGGAGAGTGGCACAGAGTGATCGATTGGCTCGACCGCAACTGTCCAAGTCCATCGAGACCGGCGGCTATGACTTCACGACCTTGAAAAGGACGGAAGCTATATTATACTGAGCAGGTCGCAGCTCCAGGCAAAATCCCCGCAAAACCCTTTCCGGCGCGGCTTTACAGCTCCTGCCCCCGCAAGGAGGAAGAATGGCAATTTTCAAAAGACTCTTCGACTGGCTCGACGTGCGTATCGGGCTGCGGGAAGTGGTGGACAAGGAACTCACCGGCTACCTGCTGCCGCACGACATAAACGCCTGGTACTCCCTGGGGAGCGTTCTCCTGGTGATCTTCCTGATCCAGGTCCTTACCGGCATGCTCCTTCTCGTCTACTACGTCCCGGACGCGGAGAAGGCGTTCAAGAGCGTCACCTTCATCATGAACAACGTCCCCTTCGGGTGGCTGATCCGGCTGGCCCACGCCGTCGGCTCTAACCTCATGGTGGCGGTGCTCCTGCTGCATCTTCTGTCGACCCTCTTCATGGGGGCGTATAAAAGCCCGCGTGAGCTGAACTGGCTCACGGGATTCATCCTCTTCACCCTCGTGCAGGGGATCTCCCTTACCGGATACCTCGCTCCCTGGAGCCAGCTCTCCTTCTGGGCCACCACCGTCGCCACGAACAGCGTCAGCGCAGCCCCCCTTGCGGGGCCAAAGCTCGTGGAGTTTCTGCGCGGCGGCAAGCTCGTCGGCCCCTCGACGCTCGGGCGCTTCTTCGCGCTGCACGTCGCCTTCATACCGGTCCTCATCGCAGGCTTCATAGGCGCCCACCTCTTTCTCCTGAAGCGCACCGGCGTCTCCACGCCGCCGTTTCGGGAAAAGCACCGACGCTGGACGGGGGAGAGCTACAGCTATGAAAGCCACCCCGGCGGCATACCGTTTTTCCCGAATTACGCGCTGCAGGACGCCACCTCCATATTTCTCTATCTCGCACTCTTTCTGGCGGTGATCTTCTTCGCCCCCACGATCTTCTTTCCGAAGGACGCATTCCTGCCGGCAAACGCCTTCCAGACGCCGGCGCATATAAAGCCTGAGTGGTATTTCCTGGCAAACTACCAGACGCTGAAGATCTTTCCAAACGAGCTCATAGGGCTGGCCGTGCAGGGGGCGGCGATGACCCTCCTCGCCCTTTTGCCATTTCTCGACCGGGGACCGGAGCGCAATCCGTACCGGCGACCGCTGTTCCTCACCTGCGTCATCGCCGGGTTACTCCTGTGGGTGGGGCTCAGCATTTGGGGGCACTTCTCATGACCATGAAAGGCAACTGGCCGCCGCTTCGGCGCAACCTCTTTCCTGCCGTTCTTATCCTTTTCTCCCTTGTTGCGCCCGCCTCCGCGGAACAGCAAGGGAACGAGACCGTGTGCATCCAGTGTCACGGAGCGCTGCCGGGGAAACTCGGGGAACCGGTCGCGCTGTGGAAACAGAGCATCCACGCGGAGAACGGCATAAGCTGCGACGGCTGCCACGGCGGACAACCGCGCGACGCCGCGAACGCCATGAACCGCGCCATGGGCTTTTTGGGGAAACCGAGCGAAGGTGAGATCCCCGCTTTCTGCGGCCGCTGCCACGTCGGAGTCATGAAGGACTTCCTCGCCAGCGCGCACGGCAGGGCGCTGGGGCGCGGGGGACCGACCTGCGTCACCTGCCACAGCAACCACAAGGTGGTGAAAGCAACGATCGCCCTCATCAACGAGAAGGACTGCAGCCGATGCCACAGCTTCGAGCGCGCGAGCATCATAAGGGACGCGATGCAGCGCACGGAGGGACGTGTGGTGGCGATCGACGCCCGCATCTCCGAGTTCAAGGGGGAAGGTGTGGACACGGAAGCGCTGGAGAAGGGGCTCTTCGCGGTGCGAAACCGCTTCCACTCCCTCTTCCACGAAGTGAACGTGGAAAAGGTGCGCAGCGACTCCGCGCAGATAAACACGGAGCTCGACAAGTTCCAGCGCGAGATCGCGGTCATCGACCAGACGAAGAAGAAGCGGAAACTCGCAGGGGGGATCGCCGTCGGCGCGGCTCTGGCGATCGCGGGACTCTTCCATCTCTTCAGAAAAACCTTCGAGTAGCCTTGCCACGGGAGGGGTCCCCCGGGGCCCCTCCACCCGCCCGACTGCCGCGGCGTGTCCCTTTCCCATCTACCCGTCCACAGGTAACCCTCCGGTTTCACAGCATTTCCTTCCGCACCACCTTCGGCTCGTTCTACATTAGTTACGCCCTTATTGAAAACTTTAGCCCCTATCCTTAATTAGAGTGACAGAGGTCACAACTTTTTTGAGCATCCCGTGGTACTGTCCGTTCAACGAAAATTCGCATAAGCAGTTCGATACACGACAATACTAAAGCTTCCGCGAGGGAGTGACGGAAAGCCTACAGGGTCTCACCGAGACAGCCGGGTCGCCGAAATATCACACGATATGAGGACCCGGCTTTTTTGCGTCTGCAGGGGAAATTGCGACCTGAAGTCGGGGAAATGGAAACGTGGCAACACCAACCAAACCCCTTTTAAGGAGCTGAAAAAGCGGCAGCAAGCACCATGCTAAGTCCGGAAGGGTGCCGGGATGCTCGTAAGGGCCCGGCAAAAGAACTAAGGGAGGAAGCATCATCTATGGTTAGAACTACCGTTTCAAAGGCAGCAGCATTTTTCCGCCGGAACTGTCTCGCCCCCGTCGTGGCGGCCGTACTGGCAGTGACCCTCGCAGGCGCCCCGGAGGCACAGGCGGCAACAGCGACACTTACCTGGAGCGCCCCCACCACCAACAGCGACGGCTCGAGCCTCACCGACCTCGCCGGCTACAAGGTCTACGTCGGCACCTCCTCCGGGAGCTACCAGCCCGGGGTCGATGTCGGGAAGGTCACGAGCTACACCGTGAGCAACCTCACCGACGGCGGCACCTACTACTTTGCCATCACGGCGTACAACAGCGCAAGGGTCGAGAGCTCACGTTCCAATGAAGTGAGCAAGGCGACAGCGGTCACAGCATACACCATCACGGCGAGCGCCGGAACCGGCGGTTCGATCACCGCAACGGGGAACACCAACGTCTCCAGCGCCACGAACGGCAGCACGACCATCACGAGCGTTACCGTCGCATCAGGCGCCAACCAGACCTTCAGCATCACCCCCGCCAGCGGCTACAGCGTGGCGAGCCTGACGGTCGACGGCGCGGCAGTCGCGGCGGCCACTTCCTACACCTTCGCGACCGTAAAAGCGAACCACACCATCGCCGCCACCTTCAGCGCGACGAGCGGCGGCACCACGACCGGCACCGGAACCGGCACCGGCACCACCACCGGCACCGCGGCCCCGATCTTTGCGACCAACAGCGGCGGCGCGCAGTACACCGACGCCAGCGGTGCGATCTACTCCGCGGATACGAAGTACAGCGGCGGGAGCGTCGCTTCAGTCACCAGCGCCATCAGAGGCACCGCAGATCAGAAGCTGTACCAGAGCGAGCGCTACGGCAACTTCACCTACAGCGTCCCTGTGGCAAACGGCAACTACACGGTCACCCTGAAGCTTGCGGAGACGTACTGGACCGCGGCGGGGAAACGCGTCTTCAACGTGGCGGTGAACGGTACCACCGCGATCAGCAACCTCGACGTCTTTGCGAAGGTCGGCAGCAACGCCGCCTACGATGTGACCATTCCGGTCAACGTCTCCACCGGCACCCTCTCCCTCGCCTTCACGAGCGTGGTCGACAACGCGAAGGTCTGCGCCATCGTGGTGAAGCCGACGACCGCCGGGAGCCCTGTCTTCGCCATCGATGCAGGTGGTACGAACTACCTGAGCGCCACCGGTCTCGTCTACCTCCCCGACACCAGGTTCACCGGGGGTGTGAATTCCTCCACCACCACGAGCGCCATCACCGGGACGACCGACGGGAAGATGTACCAGAACAACCGCCGCGGCAACTTCTCCTACAACATCCCCGTCGCCAACGGCAACTACACCGTGCGCCTGAAGTTCGCCGAGACGTACTGGAGCGCCGCCGGCAGCCGCGTCTTCGACGTCGCAGTCAACGGGGCCACCGCCCTCAGCAACGTGGACATCTTCTCCAAGGTCGGCAAGAACGCGGCCTACGACGTGGAGATCCCGGCAACGGTCAGCAACGGCAACCTGAGCATCGGCTTCACCACCAAGGTCGACAACGCCCTGGTGAGCGCCATCCTCGTTACCGCTCGGTAGTACACAGACTCTTACCTCACGCCGGTCCGGCCGCCGAGGCCGCCGGACCGGCACCCAGACAGTCTATTCTGATAGGAGATATGAATGCTTAGACATAAAATCATTACCAAGGTAGTTGTTCTCTTAACCGCTATAACCGGATACGCCTCCTTCGCAGGCGCCACCTACACCGTCCCGGCCACGAGGGCTGTTACCTGGGCGGGGAACGTCGGGGTCAAAGGCGATATCCCCTCCATAAGCACCGTGTACACCACCCTCACCCCCTCCGGCACCGACGATACCGCCCGGATCCAGACCGCCATCAACAACTGTCCTGCCGGCCAGGTCGTGGCGCTGGCAGCCGGTACCTTCAACGTGAAAAGCACCCTGACCGTCCGCAAAGGTATCGTGCTCCGCGGCGCAGGGATGGGCAAGACGATCGTGAAGGGGATGAGCGGGTTCTCCGGCAGCCAGATCATCCTGGCCGAGCCCTCCTCCTGGTCCTATAACCTCTCCAGCCCGGGGTCCGTCGCCCTCTCCGGCGGCTACAAGAAGGGGTCGACCAGCATCACCACCGCTTCCTCCCACGGCCTTGCGGTGGGGGACATCATCCTCATCGACCAGGTGAACAACGCGGCGGACAACCCGCCGGTCAGCAATAAGGGTGACGGCGGCAGCTGCACCTGGTGCGGCAGGGCGAGCGGCGGCAGGTCTCTTGGGCAGTACGTGAAGGTAACGGCGGTCCCGACCTCCAACAGCGTCACGCTGGAAATCCCCCTCTACTGGGACTATGACTCCACCCTTTCGCCGCAGCTCGTGAAGGTCAGCAACCAGGTAGCCGGCTTCGGTCTCGAGTCCCTCACCCTGGACAACAGCGTCTCCGCGGCCCGCGAGGCGGCGATGCAGTGGGACAACGTGAACAACAGCTGGATTCTCAACGTGGAGATGATCAGCGCCTACAAGGAGCTCTTCAGGATCTGGAACGGCTACCGCAACACCATCCGCGGCTGCAAGTTCCACAAGGGGAACCCCGTCACCGCCACCTCCGGCACCCCTTTCGGTGGTGACCGCGGCTACGGGATCTGGCTGAGCGGCGCCTCTGCGGTCGCCTTCGAGAACAACGAGTTCTTCAACCTGGCGCTCGCCATCACCATGAACGGGGAGACCTCCGGTAACGTCTTCGCATACAACTACCTGCACGACCTCTATCACTACAGCACCGGTTCCGCCGGGCAGGGGGTCTCGTTCCACGGCTCGCACCCGATCATGAACCTGATCGAGGGGAACTATTCCAAAGTATCGATGGTCGCTGACAACTACTGGGGTTCCTCCAGCAACAACACCTTCTTTAGGAACCGCGTCATCAACGAGACCGGGTACAACTGCAAGGAGTACGCGATCAACATCTACTCGCATCAGCAGTACTACAACGTGATCGGCAACGTCCTCGGCACCTCCGGGATCGAGACGACCTACGATGCGGCGGAGTCGAGCTGCGCGAAGGCGATCTACGGGTTTGAGGATGCGGCAGGGAAATCGACCCTCCTGCGCCACGCCAACTGGGACAGCGTAACCGGCGGCACCGTGTACAACGGCTCGGACGACAGGGTCCTCCCGGCGAGCCTTTACCTGAGCACGAAGCCGGCCTGGTGGGGGAACACCGCATGGCCCGCGATCGGTCCGGACCTCTCCCCGATGGCCCCGACCGCTCCGAGCTCCGGCATGCCGTGGGGTGGCGTGACGAAAGCCCCGATGGCCCCGAGCGCCCTGAAGGTGCAGTAACCCTTCCCGCAAAGCCGGCAGCAAAGAAAAAAGCCAGGAGAGCTCGTGCTCTCCTGGTTTTTTTTGTGATCACCGCAGAGTGACGTCCCCCCTCCCTTCACGGGGGATCATCGGGTTCCGGGGACAGCCGGTCGGACGTCCCCTCCCCCCTTGCGGGGGAGGGACAGGGTGGGGGGGAAGGTGCCACCACTTCAGCCACATAGCAGCTTCACCCACCCCCTCTCCCCCTCCCGTCAAGGGAGGGGGGACCTTCCTGACGCCGGCTCCCCGGAATTCCCGGGAGAGGCTTCACGGAGGGGTGGTGAAGTCGCTGCCTGCGGGTCTGCCGGCAGCCCGGCCTACCTTCAAGTGGCAAGCCCGAGGTTGCCGGTCCTCGGCCGGAAGGTACCGGCGGGAGTCGAGAGCTGCGCCCCACCGCGGGCAATCAGCCGGTCCATCCGGTCCAGAAGGGGTGAATCCTCGGTGAACTTCCTGGCAAAGAGCGCCTCCCCGCTTCCGTAGACGTCGTTTACCGTCACCGCCCCCCCCTTCTCGAAGAGCTCCAGGTGCGCCTCCCCGATCGGCTCCGGGTGCCCCCCCTGCCCCGACCAGTCCTCGAACATGATGTTTCGCCTGATGCTGGAACGAAAGACAGAGTTGCCGAGGATGGTGTGGATAAACATCTCCTCCGGTGCGAAGGTGTCCTCAAAAAAGGCAGAGACGGACCGGTTTTTCTGCACGAAGTCGAGGATGTACTGCACAGCGTAGCGCGACAGGGCCCACCAGGTGTTCCCCGCGTACGGCTCCATCCCCCCCAGGTACTTCCGGTAGTCGCGCGTGGCGCACCCAACCTTTGCCAGCGCCTTCGACACCACCCTTTTCATCGGCTCGTGCGACTGGGCCCGGTAGGTGTTGACGCGCGACAGCGGCTTCCCCGCCTTCTCGTTCGGCATCCCCACCATGTTGATGAACTCGCTTCCGCGGTGCCTCTCGAAGAAGTCGTGGATGTATTCCTTTCCGTTCAGCGGGTAATCGCTGCCGCTCAGAAGGACCAGATAGTCCGGCAGCGGCTTCGCACCGAGCGCCTCCTCCATCAAAAGGAGCGTCGCCCGCACCCCTGAGAACTCCGCCCAGTAGACCGGGAGCCTGCGGGAGGTGAAGTGCACGTTTTCCCCCTTTGTGCAGTCGAAGTCGGCAAGGGAGCTTTTCTGGTCGACATGGACGAAGAAGGTGGCATCGTCGCAGGAAAGGGTCCGGATCACCCGCGCCACCAGCCGCGGGTTCTTGTACACGAAGAGGAGATAGGCGATTCGCACCGGGGTACCCTCCTTCGCCGCGTGTTTTGTCACGGCAGCGCGTAGTTGGAAAACGAGCGGTACATCATCTTGTCGAAGCGGGATTGGGCCGCGGCCTTCACCGCTGGGAGCGCGAAGCAGGCGGCCTTTGCCGCCTTCCAGCCGAAGAGCCGGGCGAGCCAGGCGTATTTCCAGCCGAGCGTCGGCACCACGAGGCTGCCACCGAGCCTGCGCGCCAGGTCCTCCGCTTTCCGCACCAGTTCGGGGCTGTCCGGGTAGAAGTAGATCAGGGAATCCTGCAAAAACTTCAGCGAGGCCGCCGTGCTCCTGCCGCTCGCCTCCAGGGAGAGGAGCACCTCTATCTGGGAGGAGATGGAGGCAAACTGGCTCTGCAGCTTGTGCTGCGGCCGGTACGCCATGCTGCTCAGGCTCCCGGCGTTGGCATACCGGTAGTACGACTTCGGGCCGTCCACGAAACGGATGGAGTCGCAGTGCGAGACGACCCGGGTGAAGTACTCGCCGTCGTCGTCGAGCGAGAGGGCCTCGTCCCACCGCCCCGCGCGCTCTGTGAGGGCGCGGCTCACCAGCCACGATTCCGGGACCATGAAGGTGTTGCCGCTGAACTTGCGGCAGATCCACTCCGCCGGGGGGAGGTCCTCCCAGAGGGTGCTTCTCACAAAGTGCGCCCTCTGCCAGCGATACATGAAAAAGCCCCACGGCGAGGAGAGGAGGACCCGCTCATCGGCCGCCTGCGGCTCCTTCATCTGGCGCTCGATCTTGTCCCGCGCCAGCATGTTATCCGCATCGAGCCACTGGATGAATTCTCCCTGCGCGAGGGAAAGGGCGCGGTTGCGGGCGGCGCTCGCGCCACGGTTCTCCTGCCCGACCACCAGCACCGACGGCGACTGGAAGGTGCGGGCAATGGCGAGGGTCTCGTCGCGGGACCCGTCGTCCACCACTATGACCTCTTTCTCTGGCCAGCTCTGCGCGAGCGCGGAGCGCAGAGTGTCCACGATCCACTGCTGCGCGTTGTAGGCCGGTATCAGGATCGAAACGAGCTTCTTACCCATCGGAACTTCTCCTGCGCCTCATGGAGCACCCCTAGCGGAGCTCCGCCTCGTCCCCCGGGACGACGTTCACCCTCTTTCGTACCGCCAGGAGCGCCACCCCCCGGGGGAGATAGGCAGCCAGGCACTTTACCACCCCCTTCAGGGAG
Organism: Geomonas sp. RF6; assembly: GCF_021044625.1. NCBI lineage: Bacteria > Pseudomonadati > Thermodesulfobacteriota > Desulfuromonadia > Geobacterales > Geobacteraceae > Geomonas > Geomonas sp. RF6. The sequence goes on from NZ_CP087999.1 coordinate 603,443, forward strand.
GGGTGGACCGCCAGCGACTTCAGGTAGTACTGCCGCGCCTCACGCACCCTTCCGCTGGCAAGGCAGATATTGCCGAGCGCCCGCCACATGGTGCCGATCGAGCTGCGCAGCACGATCCGGTCCGGAAGGGTCACCCCCGGCAGGGACATGAGGTCGCTGAAGACCTTCGCAAAGGACTCCCTGCTGTAGATGCCGCGGTTCATATACTGCGCCGAAAGCGACCCCCCATCCTCCTCCCGCCGGTAGATCTCCACCAGCACCTTGCGGGAAAGGACGAACGCGCCGCGCAGCGCCAGCCGTGCCACGAGATCCATGTCCTCGGCGATGGAGAGGGCGGGGTTGAAGAGCCCCGCCTCCAGCAGGGTCTCCCGCCGCACCACGATCCCCTGCAGGAACCAGTGCGAACTCCCCACAACCGTGCGAAACGCCCTCTCCAGGAGGATCTCCTCCTGCTCCCCGAAAAGCTTCAGCACCCCCAGCTCGGCGAAGTGGTCGTCGGCGCACCTACCGTCGAGGGAGATGCAGATGCTGTTCTTTATGCTCGCCACCGCCTCCGGAAAGCGCCGCACGCTCTCCATCTGCTCGGCGAGATACCCGCGGCGCCACTCGTCGTCGGAGTCGAGAAAGGCGACCCAGGTGCCGGTGGCGGCGCGGATCCCCCTGTTTCGCGCCGCGCTTACTCCCGCGTTTTCCTGGTAGATATACCTGATCCTCTCGCGGTACGGCTCCAGCGCGGCGCGGGTCGCGTCGCGGGAGCCGTCGTCCACCACGATGATCTCGCAGTCGCTCCACTCCTGGGCGAGCACGCTGTCCAGCGCCTTCGTCAGGTACCTCGCCCTGTTGTACGTCGGTATGATCACTGAAAGCTGCGGCACTTATGCACCCCGCAACGGGAGGAGAGAGCTCCGTCCCTAGAAAGTGAGCGCTGACTTGATCTTCAGGAGAAAGCCGGGGGCCATCTCCTCGCCGGCCCTGCTGATGAGGATCTTGAGCGCGTAGAGACCGACAAGGATCGTCACCGCGATGTTGAAGACCAGGTTCACGATCTTCGGAAGGAAAAACGGTGTGGCGAAGACCACCCCGAGGGCGACGGAGAAGATGCATAGAAGGCGCACGCTCTCCCCGGTAAAGCTGAAGGCGTAATTGCTGCGCGCGATCAGAAAGATGAGGCCGAAGTAGCAGAGGTTCATGACGAAGAAGGCGGCGCCCGCCCCGGGAAGACCGAAGGTGGTGACACCGATCCAGGCGAAGCCGAGGTGGGTGGCGTTGGCAAAGAGTTCCGTCTCGAAAAAGAGCTTTCCGTTTCCCTTGGCGCGGAGGATGAATCCGATCGGCCAGGCGACGACCTGGAGCATGACCCCCAGTATCTGCCAGCGCAGGATATCGACCGCGAGGAGAAACTTGGAGGAGTAGAATACTGCGATGACGAAGGGGGCGCAGGTCATGATGGCCAGGATTCCCGGTACCGCCAGCAAAAGCCCGACCTCGATCTGCTTGTTGATGAGTGAGGCGCACTCGGCGTTGTCGTGCGACGCCTCGGAGAGCCGCGGGTAAAAGTCGGTGAGCATCGCGTTCAGGATCACTCCGACGTATATGAGTGAGAGGGTGGTGGAAGCCTGGTAGATCCCGGCGGCATCGAGCCCCAGATTCCTCACGATAAAGACGCGGAGGAAGTACTGGGTGCAGGCGATCATGAGGGTGCCGCACATGAGGGCGGAGCCGAGCTTCAGCAGCGGCTTCGCCTCCGTCATCGACTCGCGCCACGTCATCGTCACCTTCTTCGTGCTCACTTTTCTCGCGTACCACCAGGAGGTGAGGATGCTGGTGGCGGAGACGGCGAGGAGAAAGTAGGCGACGCCTCGCTGCCCGAAGGCGTAGATGATGGGGATACTGAAGACGGTGCCGAGAAGGGCGCCGATCATGCTGAGCTTCGCCAGGTCCCCGATGCGCCGCACCCCCTGGATCAGCGCGGTCTGGCCGGAGGAGACCGCCCCGAAGAGGATGGTGAGGGAGAGCAGGGCGAGATCGAAGGTGTGCCCCCTGGTGCCGAAGGTGAAGCGGCTTACCGTGCCGCAAAAGATGAAGAGGACGACGCACCCGACGACCCCGGAGATGAGGGCGCTGCGGCGGATGGTGATGATGGTGCGGGCCACCGCCTCGTCGTCGTTGCTCCCGACAGCTCCCGCTATCTGCCGGACGCCGCTTTCCCCGATCCCCATGCCGCACACGGTGCTCAAAAGCGAGGTGACCGTCGTGTAGATGCCGGCAAGCCCTATGCCGGAGGGGCCGAGCATGAGGGCGAGGACCTTCGTGCGCAGGATACCGAGGATGGTGTTCACCACCGAGGAGCCCCCCATGATGAGGGTCGTTTCCAGGATCCGCTTGTAGGACATGAGTTGTTCCTGTTTTCGGAGGCGTGAAACTGCAGGTAAACCGGACATTTGCATTAGAATTCTACAATAAAAGAGATCGTGGTCAACAAAGGGGGGCTCTACGGCGGGGGCGCGGGGAGGGAGAATGCCCACTCCGGCACCGGGGAAGGGGCGCAGGCCGCGAGGTAGAAGTCCTCGTGGCGGGAGGCGAGCGCCGGGAGACTGAAATTTTCCTGCACGAAGCGCCGCCCGTTTCGCCCGAAGGTGACGCGCCTTTCCGGGTCCACAAGGAGAAGCTCGGTCATCCTCGCGAGGGCGCGGTGGTCCCCTTTCGGGACGAGGTAGCCGGTGCTCCCGTTTTCCATGGCGCAGGAGACGCCGCCGACATCGTACGCCACGACCGCCCTTTCCATCGCCTGCGCCTCCAGGAGCACCCTGCCGAGACCCTCGGAGAGGGTGGGAAGGACGACGACGGTGCTCGCGCCGTACCACCTGCGCAACTCGGCGGCGCAGAGGTGGCCGGTGAAGACCGTTTCCTCCTGCAGGCCGAGTCTCGCCGCCGCCCCCTTCAGCTCCGCAGCGAAGGAGCCGGACTCCTCCCGCCCGGCAAATACCACCTTCACCCTCCTTCCCCCCCTCTTGATGAGCGCCGCTGCGCGCAGGAGGTCGTTGTGCCCCTTCCCGGGGGTGAGGCGGGACGGGAGGAGGAGAACGTCTCCATCCTCGGGGGAGGTGACGCCCTGGGGGGAGAAGAAGTCGGTGTCGATACCGTCTGAAAAGTTGAGGAAGCCGGGACGGAAGGGGGCGGGGACATCTGCGGGAGAGACCCCGCCGTAGCCTGCAGCGCCCGCCAGAGACTTCTGCATCAGGGGGAGGTTGAAGCGGCGGTTCTCGAAGTGGTTTATCACCAGGAAGGGAATCCCCATCTCTCGCGCACAGTGCACGACTTCGCCGGAGTCCTCGCTCACCCAGTGGAATACCACGAGGTCGGGCCTCCCCTGGCGCACGGTCTGCAGAAGGAGGCGGTTGGAGACGGTTGCGTCGAAGTGGAGGAAGCCGCGGCTGAGGACGCGCCTGAGGAGGGCCGCCACAGGAGGGGTGGCGGCTGCCGCGCTGTACAGAGCCCGCTTTACCCTCACCTTCAGGGAACGGGGAGCGGTCGGCGATTCGGAGAGGAGGGAGGGAACCCAGAGGAGGACCCCCTGCCCCACCTGCTCCGGCTGCACCTCCAGGCGGCAACCCTCGCGCACGAGGTGCATCTGGACGATCGTCATGCGGTTTCGCTCGAGAAGGGTCCTGTTCAGCGAGTCGAGGTACTGCTCGATACCCCCGCTGGCATTTTTGAAGATGTGGGCGAACCTGAGGACGGTGGTACCGTCAAGGCGTCCACCAGGCTTCACCGCGCTCTCACGCCTCTCTCCCATCCTCTTCCCCCCAGTAGAGGTAGCTTTCCGGCGACGTCTCGAACTCCGGCTCCGGTTCAGGCCACACCACGACGGCAAGAAGGAGCACGAACCAGATGAGGCTGAGTCCGTTGAACATCGCTTCCGTCCAGTTGTAAAGGACCGCCACGATGAAGAAGGTAAGCCGCAGCGCGCTGAAGTCCCCCTCGTACGGAACCTCCTCGGCGAACCTGCGTCCGGCGGCAAGGAGCACCAGCACTAGGAGGATGAGGCCGATGAACCCGCCATTCAGGTACGTCTCTATGTAGCCGTTATGCGCCTGGTTCAGGTGGAGTCTTTCCAGCGCCGGCCCGAGCCAGAAGCTGCGGTATCCGGTGCCGATCCAGGGGTTGTTCCGCTCCGAGAGGACATCCTTCCAGATTTCGGTGCGCCCGGTGAAGGTGACATCCCTCCCGAGGAGGGTGACCACGCTTTCGGTGAGGGAGGGGGTGGCGTAGAAGAGAAAGAGGAGGCAACCGGCGACGGCGGCAAAGGCGCCGAGGTGCCGCGTCATGCCGCGCAGCTGCGGGGAGCGCAGGGAGAGGAGAAGCACCGCCCCGAGGAGGAGGCACACCTGCCCCGTGGCGCTCCCGGCGATGCGCAGAAGCCACGCGGACATGAGAAGGAGAGCGACAGGGACAGCGACGGAGAGACGCTCCCGCTCCTCCTTCGGGGTGTCATGCACCTCCATGAGGTCCTGTACGAGAAAGATGCCGCAGATGACGAGGATGATCCCGAGCTCGTTCTTGTTGGTGGTGACCCCGCAGTAGGAGGGCTCATAGGTCCATCGGTTATAGTAGCGCCCAAGCCCCGGGAAGTACTTCACAAGGAGCATGGAGAAGGGGACGGCAATGCAGATGTAGCGCCCAAAGAGCGCCTTCGCCGCCCCGAACGGGTCCTCCTCCCCCAGGATGATGAGGATCATCAGGAGGTTGCCGAGGTCCTTCACCCAGCGCTTGAAGCTCACGAAGAAGAAATCGGACCACAGGACGCTTACACCGCAGTAGATAAAAAAGAAGAGGAGCCACCTGTTGGAGAGGAGGATGTTCTTCCAGTCGAGGCGGCGCTTCCACAGGGTGTACAGCGCTCCGAAGAGGAGCACCAGAAAGATGTTGCGGTCCAGGGGGCTCCCCTCGATGTAGGAGGCGGCGATCTGTTCGGAGTCGACGGGCCCTTCGAACCAAGCGGAGACGGGACGGGTGCCTATGATGAGGAGCCAGAGGAGGGGAATCCACAGCTCCACCGAAGGAAGGGGGCGCAGCTTGTGCTCCCGCACGAGGAGCGCGACGACGAGGGCTGTGCAAAGCACGAGGGCGAGTTCTTTGGTCATGGCAGCATCTCTTTTCCGGGCTTCCCCCGGCGTCAGGCGTAGCGCGCCCTGATCTGGCTTACGAGCACCATCCCCTTCCGGTGCAGGACGCGCGCAAGGTTCGCCCACCGGAAGACCTTCGCTGTGACCACGCCGTCACAGGCGTCATACGTCCCGAGCGAGGAGACCTCCTTCCCGTTCTTGCCGCACAGCCCGATCTTGAAGTGGTAGGTGCCGGGATTGGTGAGGGGGTTTATACCGGCGAGGTTATACCAGGAAGAGCCATTTTCCCTGAGCCAGTTCAGCGCCTTCCACTGCAAAAGATATGACCCCTTGCTGGTGAGCCCGGCATCGCTCGTCCCCCCGAAGAGAAAGACCCCCGTGTCCCCGATCCCGCTCACGATGAGCCCTGCCGCCGGCTTCTCCCCGTTGTAGGCGATGAAAAGACGCATCTTGAACTCTTCCGGGAGGGTAGCCTGCACGGTGCGGAACTGCTGCACGTTCGTCGTTTCCAGGAACTTCTTTCGCTCCTTTGTCTCGCGATAGATCTCCAGAAAGTCGGAGAAGAGGTCGTCTCCGGTCCCCTCGGCAAGGAGAAGTCCATTTTTCTCAGCCCGGTTCAGGCAGTTGCGCCACTTCTGCTCCAGCCCTTTGCGCAATGCGTCCGGAGAGCGGCGGAGATCGATGAGAAGGGTGCGCTGCGGGACCTCCACGGAATGGTGGCTGAACTCCTCCCTCTCCAGGGCGGGCTGGAAGAGCTGCGCATCGTCGTCGAAGAGGAGGGGAAGGATGCGCAGGATCATGCCGCGCTTCTCCACGAACTCGCGCCGCAGTGCACGCACCCCCGCGGCAAAGAGGGCAGGGTCCGTATCCTTGCCGCGCCTGCGCCAGAGGGGCCCCCAGCGCACGTAGGCAATGCCGGTGCCGGTGAAGGGGATCTTCGTCAGCCGCGCCTGGGCGGCGGCGACGATCTCCCCCTCTTTCCTGAGGAGGAGGTGCTGCATCCCCTTCGTTCCGGTGAGGACGGACTCGTACGACCAGGTCTGGTAGATGTTGGCGTCGGCAAAAGCGGAAACGATCGCGTCCCACTCTTGCCGGTCCAGAAGGGCCGTCTCGACGCTGTACCGTTGTGCACCCGCAGAATTCATCCTTTCCCCCTCAATCGTCCCTCACCCTGATCGGCACGTGCCCGAGATACCCCAGAAGCCACGAGCAGTGGTAGGCGCCCTTGGTAAGGCAGCGCACGAAGCGGTGCTTCCCCATGAGGAAAGCTACCGGGAGAAAGGCGAGATAGGCGCAGGCGGCTGCGAAGACGAGGGAAAAGCTCCGTCCCGGTGCCCCCTTCGTGCGCACCTCTTCACCGCTCACCCCACCCATGCGCACGGAGCGGCGGATGTAGTAGAGAGCCTTGCACCGCTCCGGAGTCACGATCTCGTGCACCGGACCCTCTTCGCACCAGACGAAGCGATACCCCTTCGCCATCACCCTCACGAAAAACCACACATCCTCGCCGCCGGTCCTGCCGTACTGCCGCTCGAATCGGTTATCCGGGTCGTCGAAGATCCTCCTTTCCATGAGGACGTTGCCGGTCCTGCACTCGTGCGCGTCCATGACCGTCCCGCTCTCGTGGGACTTCCTCTCCACGAGGTTCGCCCGCACGAGCCATCGGGGGCACTCCGCGCCGAACCAGGGGCGGACCGGCCCCAGCACCCCGGCGCAGTCGTATTTCTTCAGCGCGAGGTACAGGGCGAGGAGCCACCCCTCTTCCGGGAACTCGTCGTCGTCGATGAAGGCCAGGTACTCTCCGGTGGCGTTCTCCACCGCGGTGTTCCTGGTGAGGGCGATATTCTGCTCCGGCTGCACGTGGTAGGAGATCGGTACCGGGCTCTGCCGCTGCAACGACTCCACTACCGGTCTTGCCGACTCCTCGCTGTCGTTGTCCACCACCACGACCCGGTAGCTGAAAAGGGCGTCCGTCTTCAGGGCCCACAGCTTTTTCAGCAGGTCGCCCAGAAGCGCCGCCCGCTTGTAGGTGCAGATGCATATGGTGATCTCTTCTTTCACCGCTGTCATTTCCATCCCCTCAGTCGAACATGAGCCGCTGCAGGAGTTCCATCGTCAGGAGACTCGTGATGTCGCAGGTGTAGTTCCTGCGGCCGCTCGTGTGGTCCAGAACCAGCCTCTCCGCCGTCTCCTTCTTCAGATACGGGCGCTGCAAGCTCTTGCGGTCCAGCAGCACCTCCTTCACGTAGGCGGAGAGCTCGTCCCTGTACCAGACCCGGAAGTGATAGAACTTGTGCCGCCCCAGGAAGACGCGCTCGAGATGGAGCGGTGCCAGCAGGTGGTGGTCAAGGGCGGCGTACCACTGCGGCATGCCGTAATCGAAGGCGTAGTCCGTCTTGAAGAGGAACTCCCGGTAGAGATAGGCGATCTTCGAGACCAGATACCCCTGCTCCCCGCCAAGGCCTCGGTCGGTCATTATCCTCGACAGCTCCGGGTCCCCTTGGCGGATCAGGTGAAGGGAGAGGTCGCTGCTTTGCATGACCTCCTGCGGGGCGCGGTACATGAGCTGCACCAGGTCGTTGTCGAGGTAGGGGGAGCGCAGGGTGATCTGGGACTGCTCCAGGGAGAGACGGTTGTGGTGCAGCCAAGGGGCCTGCTTGAAGGCGGCGAAGGAGACGGGGTGGTCCTGGTAATGCATCCGCAGCGTCTCCCCCGCAAGATCGATCTCCCCTTCCAGTTCCTCCGTGAAGAGCCCCGGGCGGGGTGGCTGCGCCTTCAAGTGACGCGCCCCGCGGAGGATCTCGCTCCCGTAGTTGCCGGTCAGGCGCACCGGCGCCACCTCCCTCGCCAGCCGGTTCACATAGAGCTCCGGAGCACCGGTGACATCGAGGTTGCCGTCGGTAAGGTAGACGGTCCTCTCCGCAAGACGCGGGAAGTCGCCGAAGAAGTCGCGCCCGAGCGGCAAGACCCGGTGACTCTGGTGGCGCAGCGCTGCGAGCTCGCGCGATATCTTCACGTCGTAGCAGTCGTTGTACATGCCGCCGAAGGTGTAGCACGGCAGCTCCCCGTGTGCGGGCCTGAGCCACGCCATGATCATCCTGGTGTCGAGCCCTCCGGTCAGGGAGAGGGCGACCTTGCCGTTCTGGAGGTACTTCGGCAGCACATCCCGGAACTTCTCCTCGAAGCGGCGGTAAAACTCTTCCTTTTGCAGCGACTCCTGCCCCTCCCACGTCTTCGGGGAAAAGTAGCACGTCTTGCGGGTCACCTCGCCGGCGGCGATGTGCCATGCCGACGCGGGGGGGAGGAGATGGACATTGGAGAAGAGGGAGCGGTTCTCGAGGACGCAGCCGAAGCTGAAGTACTCTCCGAGGCTGCGCAGATCGAATGCCCGAAGTCTCGGATGGACCTTCAGGAGCGCTTTCGCCTCCGAGGCGAAATAGAGCGCGTCAGGAGATTCGTAGTAGTAGATCCGCTGCATGGCGTAGCGGTCGTTGAAGAGGATCGCCTCGCCGCGCCCCTTGTCTATGAGGACGCCGTTGAACCAGCCGTTCAGAGCGGTGAGGAAGTCGTCCCCGCACTCCTCGGCGAGGTGTATCAGGTACTCGGCGCGATCGTGCGCCTGAAAGCGGTGCCCCTCACCGCGCAGCCTTCCCGGCACCCCCTCCTCGGGGAAGTTCTCGCCGTAGAAGACGAGCCCGGACTGCGCCGTTTCATTCCACACGATCGGCGTGTCGGAAAAGGCACCGGCCCTGTTCACCCACCCAAGGTAGATGCCGATTTTGTCGTCGAGGTAGCTCGCGGAGGTATAGAACGGCTCGTGGAGCATCGAGCTCAGCATCCGCTCGAGCTGGGCTCCCCTCTCTGCGCTCCCCCCCTTTCCAACTATTCCTACGATGCCAGGCATGCCTTTCCTCCTTCACCGGCCAGCGTGCAGTAGCCGCCCCCGGAATGGTGCTCACTCCTCTTCGAGCCCCGCGCCCTGCGATGGGGGGGGTGCGGCGGAGGCCTTCACCTTCACATAGGCGCTGCGCACCGCTCTCAGGAGGTTGATGACAGGGCCGGGGAGGACTTCAATGAGGGTGAGGTGGAGTTTCAGCTTCATGGCGATCACACCCCTTGCAGTGAGAGGGATGTAGTACCTGGGGAGGTCGATCTTCTCGAAGCCGTTTCGCGCCTTGAATTCCGTCAGCGTGTTCTGGGTCTTGTTGCCGTAGGTGTACTTCCCGTAGGTGAGGTAGGGGACTCCCTTCTGGGCGCAGACCTCCACCGCCTTCGCGATGAGTGCGCTCGTCGGCCTCTTGTCGTAATGGGCTGTTTTCGCGACCAGTTGCATGATGCTCGCCGTCTCGCTTCCGAGGTAGATGAGCTTGATGATGCCGATCAGTTCTTTTTCCAGGTAGCTGCCGATGAATTCGCTTCTCTCCGGGTAGGAGCCGTAGTCGTCTTTCACCGCCTGGAAATCTTTTCCGTAGTGGGAAAAGGGGCGACCCTGCCGCGTCGGGGTGTCGTTGTGGATCTCCACGATCCCCCGGACAAGTTCGTCGTCGTACTGGGCTACCCGGGCCACCACTCCGCGCTTCGCCGCGCGCTTCACGTTCTTTCTGGCCACCTGCGGCAGGCGCTTTTCCCACCACTCCTGGTACGTGGTCACTGGAATGGCAGCGACATTGTCCCACTGCATGGGGTAGCCATACTTCGGCTTCGTTTCCGGGAGCTTCTGCACGAAGGTGAAGATGTCCGCTCGCGGCTTCCCCTCCTTCAGCTTCTCTATGGCGCTTTCGGGATCTTCTACCGCTTGTCCCGGCAGCCATACGTCGTCGCGTACCTCCGCGATCCTGATCCACCTGCCGTGCACCACGACATCGAGCGCTGCGCCCGACTCCCCTCTCTCCTGCGGCTCTTCCTTCTGTACTGCCTGCGTCCGTCTTTCCATCTCTTCCCCCGGTCTCTTTAGCCGCGTCTTCTCTCCCCCGCTGCAAAGGGGTAGGAGACGAGGTCGCAACAGAATTTCCTGAGCCGCGCCATCTGGCTCTTCCTGCGGAAGCGCTCCAGTTCGGGGGAGAGATCCTTCTCCTTTCCGCTCAGAAATGCCCAGCAGTACCCGGAGAGACGAAGGGTGCCGGCGACCACGTACGGCTTCTTCGTCATCTGGTACAGGCAGCGGCAAAACTCCCACAACGGGTGCATCCCGAGCACGTAGTCGACCTCCCCCCACTTCAGGTGGGTGGAGAGGCTCCCGTGCATCCCCGTCCCCATCTTCCTGTGGTGCACAAAGCTCTTCCCGGGGAAGGTCCTCGTCTGCCACCCCTGCATCTGAGCGGTGAGAACCGCGACCAGATCGATCCCCCCCACCTTGCGCGGCCGGTAGCCACCGATCGATTCGAAGCATTCCCGCCGGAAGAGCTGGCACTGTCCCGAGACATGCTCTATTGAGGTGAAGCGGTAGTCGTAGTGGGCATCCCCCTCGGTGAAGGGTGTGCCGGCCATGCCGAGGGAGGGGTTTTCCGTGAATTTGGGGAGGATGAAGGAAAAGTAGTCGTCTTCGAACGATATGTCCGCGTCGAGGTTCCCGATGACTTCGTACGGCAGATCCTTCACCCGCTCAAGCCCCGCGTTGAAGGCGAGGACCTTTCCGGCGAAGTGGCGCTCGGCGCGCTCGGGCATGCGCAGGAACTCGATCCAGTCGTGCAGCGCGGCGTACCTTTGCGCTATCTCGTCGGTGGCGTCGGTGGAACCGTCGCTCACGATGACCCACTTCAGGGGACGGACCGTCTGGCGCACCATGCACCCGATTATCGTCTCCATGAACTGCCCCTCGTTGCGGGCCGGGGTTATCAACACAAAGGAGGGGAAGGGCGCTTTCGCGGCCGCCGCACACTCCCCCCTTTCTCCCTGCGAAATGGTCATGATCGTTACCTCGCACAGGCCGCCGCGGGGCTCGCGGCGGCATCATCTCCCCTGGTGCTCCCCTCCAGCACGACGGCGAGGGCGAGGAGCATCCAGGCCTGGGTCCACCTCATGTAGGAGATCCTGTTCCGGAAGAGGGGGCCGATACGATAGTGAAAGTACCCATCCCTGTCCCGGAGGTGCTTCATGCTCCAGCGGCAGACCTCACCGGAGAGCCTGCCGCCATCGTCGGAGAGATCCTGCAGCGTGACGAGGGTGATGAGGCTTTGCGCCACGCAGTGGGCGTCTATCGGGTAGCATTTGTTGTGGAAATACTTCGGAGCCCCGTCGGGGCGGAAGAAGTGCTCGCGGTAGAAACGGTACCCGCGGCGCAGTGCCGGCTCGAATTCGTCGGTCCCTGCGTCCTCTCCGATGGAGCGCAGGGCGCAGAGATTGTAGCCGGTGTGGAAGTTGTCGACCCAGCGCTGCGTCGAAAGCTCGCCGTAGTCCCAGGAGCCGTCCTCGTGCTGCCTCCGGGCCGAGTAGCATGCCGCGCTCAGTGCCGGCTCTAGGTACCTCTCCTGTCCCGTGTGCCGGTACACCCGGCAAAGGAGTGCCGCGCCGAGGAAGTTCGCGTTGTGCACCTGCACCCGTATCCCCGGCAGGGGGTAGCTGAAGCCGACGGTCCCGTCCCCGGCGCGCCAGAAGAGCTTCTCCCGGAGGTAATCGGCCGCGCTTGCGGCCATCTCCAGATAACGCACGTCGCCTGAAAATTGGTAGGCATCGAGGAGGGAGTTCGCCACGAAGGAGGTGCAGACGAGGTTCGGTGCGCCGCGGGGGACGAGGTGGCTGCGGGTTTGCCAGGGGAAGCTGTACCCCCAGCACCAGTACCTCTCCTCCGTCGACCTGAGCGACTCGAGGAGCGCCACCAGGGGAGCGCAGTCATCGGGGGTGGTGACCCCGACTCGGGCGAGTTTCACCACGGCGGAGAGAAAAAGGGCGACCCCCTTCGCGTTCTGCTGCGGGGCGATCTGCAGGGCGGGACGCAGGTTGACCGGGAGCCTCTTCATGATCTGGGTGAAAGCGATGTTGCAAAGGCGGCTGCGGCAAAGGGGGGTCTTCTGATACAGCTCGCTGTTTAGCGCGTCATAGGGGTCGTATCCCCCCCAGCGGTGCATCCTGCAGTATGCCAAAAGAGTCGTCACCGAGCTGCGCAGCTCCAGCGTCGGGACGGTCGGTGCCAGCGCTGCTCCTTCCATGGCGGTCCCCCTCACTGTTGCAGCAATGCCTTTTCCAGGTGGTCCACAATCGTGTGGAGCGTGCCATTTGGCTGCAACTGGGAGTGCTCCCGTCGTTCGCGCTTCGCGAGGGTTATCAGGCGCTCCACGTCATCGGTGTTCTGAATGAGGATCATCCTCCTCTCCTGCGCAAGGTAGCGGTCGACGGAGCCGGTCTCCCCTCTGAAGATGCTGTACACCGGCACGCCGAGGGCGGCAGCCTCCCTGTTCATCGTCCCGCCGCCGCTGATAACGAGGTCGGAGTGCCAGATCAGGTTGAGCCCAAGGAGCGCGCTCTTCGGGATAACGAGCTTCCCGCCGTCGATGAGCTCCGGCCACCGCTCCTGCACCGCCTTCTCCTGCTTTTTGTTGCGCGGCAGCACCACCATGACCGCTCCCGGGTGCCCCGAGATCCACTCCACGACATGGGCGAAGAGCTTCTCGCTCTCGACGTTGTGGTAGTGGGCATCGGTGGCAGGGGGGCGCACGGTGACGACGACCTTCTTCATGTCTATCCCCAATTCCTGCAGTATCTGCCCCGACGGCTGAAAGCCTGGTATGTACACGTCCTCCTTTATCCCCTGGTATTTGCACAGGCTGGTGAAGCAGGAGGCGGAGATCGCGGAATCGGGTATGACCTCCGGTATGATAAGGACATCGTACTTTATGAATGGGATCTTCCGCGCGTGCTCGTAGTCGATGATCACCACCACCGGGATCCCGGAGAGCTTCGCCGCGAGAATCTGCGAGCGCGATCCGTGCGACAGGGCGATGTCGGGCTTTTCCCGCCTCAGCCTCACCGCGAGGCGAACGGCACGATAAACGATGCCGAGCGCCTTCACGACCTTGTTCTTGCCATAGTGCTTCTTCCCGATGAGGGTGTGCTCGATGCCGTGCATGGTGGCGAGTTCGCTCACCTGGTAGCGGCCGCGGGCGGTCACCCATATCCCGTGCCCCCGGGCCTTCAGCTCCCGGATGATCGGGGCGAAAAAGGGGACGTGGGGCGCGTTGTCAAGATCGATCCATACTTTCGTCTTCGTATTTTGCATAAACCTTTTCCCCCCCGGCACCTCTTCATCACTGCAGATAGCGGTAGATGCACTGAGGGACATAGTAGCGCCTCTTGTTGAAGGTCACGCCCAGGATCTTCCCGCCGTTTTTCATGATGCTTTCCTTCATGCTGGCGGCGACCCTCCAGTTCGTCCTCTCCGCTTCGACGACCATGATGACACCGTCCACGTAACGGGACATGGCCACGCTCTCGGGAGAGGAGGTCGCCGGGGCGGAGTCGATGAGGACGAGGTCGAAGGCTCCCTTCAGCTCCTTGAAGAAGGCGACTGCGGAGGCCTTGTCCTTGTTCCACAGCGACAGGGAGGGCTGCACCGAGATCGGCGAGAGGAAGAGGCTCGTCTTCCCGACCTGGTAGCACGCCTTCGCGATCGGCTCCTTCTCCCGGAGGGCGTCGAGCCACCCGTACCCCGACTGGCTCTTGAAGTGGATGTGCTGCGTCGGGTGATGATGCGCCGCATCGAGGATGAGGACCTTCTTGCCGCAGTGCAGCGCCGCGATGCGCGCGAACTCCCGCACGACGGTGGAGACCCCCTCTCCGCCGCGGGCACCTATGAACTGCAGTACGGCGGGGAACTGGTCCTGAACCGCCGACTCGACGCTGCGGTAGAGGCCGGAAACCTCGAGTTCCATGCTCTGCCGAGTCGGCGAGGGGTCGAGCCTGATCGGCAGGTGTTGCTCTTCCCGCTCCCCCCCTTCCTGTTCCGGGGGGGGCGGAGGAACCTGCGCTATCTTCTGTTCGGCTTGCGCCTGCATGAGTGCGTCGTAGATATTGCTCACCGCTTTTCTCCTGTAGCTGTGCCGGCGGCACGCTTAAGAACCTTCCTCCATCGGCGGGAAGTACACGACCGATCCCTCCTGGATGAGGTTCTCGTCAGCTATCTGCGGGTTGCTCCGCTTCACCATCTTCATGAGCCGGCGGTTTACATAGCCATACCGCTGCATGATGAGGCGTGCCAAGGTGTCCCCACGCTTCACTACCTTCCGCCCCCCCCCGTTTTGCTGCTCGGCGGCCGGTGCTGCGGCCGGTGCAGCAACCGGTGCAGCAGGGTGGGGTTCCTCCAGCAGCCGGGCCTTTACAGCCGTCTCCTTTGCGGGGTGCGATGGCGTCACCTCGGGCACCGTCGGGGCGGGAAGGGGCGGCACAGGCACAGCCGGTACCTGCACCGTTGGCCCCTGCACTGCCGTACTGCGCTGTATTGTTCGCCCCTGGCCCAGGGCGATGACGATCCCGGCGCAGGCGACGACCCCGGCGGCGGCAAAGCCGTGACGCCATTTGAGGGGGAAGGCGGCTTTGCCGACCACATCGAAAACCGCCTCCGTGGCGATTCGTGCCGTTACCCTCTCCTGCTGCCTCCCGTACGCTGTTATGAGGCAGTTGTCGCACAGGGTGTTGATGATCCTCGGGACGCCGCGGGCGGCGCTCACGATCAGCTGCAAGGCGCGGTGGGAAAAGAGTTCCGGGTTCCCCTTTGCCTTTGCCAGGCGGTGCTCGATGTAGGCGAAGCTGTCCTTCTTCGAAAGGGGGAGTATCCTCACCTTTATCACCACCCGCTGCCTGATCTGCCGCAGCAGGTCGTTCGCGAGCTTCTCCTCCAGTTCCGGCTGGCCGGTCAGTACGACCTGGATCAGTTTCACCGTGGAGGTCTCAAGGTTGGAAAGCATATGGAGGCTCTTCAGCGTGTCGAGCGGGAGGTTTTGCGCCTCGTCTATGATGACGACGAGGTTGGTACCGCGGCTGTAAAGATCGATGAGGATGCGGTGCAGGCGGCTCACCGTCTCGAACACATCATCGGACTGCGGTGCCTCCACGCCGAGGCTCTCGTAAATCGTCTTCAGGAGCGCGGGGAAGGAGATCACCGCGTTGAAAAGGTAGATCACCTTGAGGTCCTGCCCGCTCATCTTCTCAAGGAAGGAGCGCACGATCGTCGTTTTGCCGACCCCGACCTCGCCGACAATGGCGATAAAGCCTTTCCTCTGCGTCACTCCGTAAATCGCCGCGGCAAGGGCCTCCTTATGGCTGGGGCTCAGGAAGAGCATCTCCGGGTCCGGGGTGATGTTGAAGGGCTCCTTTTTCAGGTCAAAAAAGTTTAGGTACATAGCCTAACCCTCTTTGTGCGAGATGCTCGCAAGAACCTTCAGCCCGAGTCTGCGCTCGACTGCTTCCGGGGTGGTGAGGGTGCGTCCCATTCCCTCAGAGAGGAAGGCAAACCCCAGGCTGACCAGGAGCCCGAAGATGACTCCTCTGAGCATGTATTCCGATTTCTTCGGCTCGACCGGCTCCGCCGGCGGGATCGCCTCCTGAATGACGCTGATGTTTGCGAGCTTCATCCGGTCCATGTAGTCGGATATGCGGGCCTCTTCCGCCTTGCTGAGGAGCGTCTCGTAGTTCTTCTGGTTTATGGCCTGCTCCCGCTTCAGCTCCTGGACGTTTCTCTCCGTGAGATCGAGAGACTGCACCTCGGCATCGGTCCGCCTGAGCTGCTCGTGGAGGGCTGCGGCCTTTCCTTTCAGCGAGTCGAGGTCCGTCTGGGCCCGGAGGAGGTCCATCTCCACCGTCTGGTACATGGAGTTCCCGAGGTTTGTCTTGCGGTTCAGCGCCGCCTCCTGATCATGCAGGTAATGCTTCACCACCTGCATCTCCTTGCGGAAGTTCACCACCAGCGGGTTCTCTTCCGTGTACTTCTTCAGCAACTGCTGCTCCTCGATCTGCATGGTGAGAAGCCTCGACCTCGCCTCGTCGATGAGGCGCTCGCGGTCCGGTTGCGCGTAGGGGGTCTTGCTGCTCCCTATGGTGCGCAGCTGGCTCTTCAGCGCCGGGATCTTGTTCTGCAGCTCCCGCATGGAACTCTCGGTGCTCTTCAGCGCCCCGTCCAGTTCCGCGCGCTGCTCGAGGAGGAGTGAGCGCTGCTCGTCGATGGAAAAGACCTTGTTTTTCTGCTTGTACGACTGCAAATTCTCCTCGGAATCCTTCAGCTTCCGCTCGTACGCCGCGAGCTGCGACTCTACAAGGGCTGGTTTAGGGCCGGAGAAGACCTGGAGGTGCTTCTCCTTGAAGACGTCCACCAGAAGATTCACCGCCTGTGCGGAGACCTTCGGATCCTTGTGC
Source organism: Geomonas sp. RF6 (assembly GCF_021044625.1). Taxonomy (NCBI): domain Bacteria; kingdom Pseudomonadati; phylum Thermodesulfobacteriota; class Desulfuromonadia; order Geobacterales; family Geobacteraceae; genus Geomonas; species Geomonas sp. RF6. Next base: position 619,909 of record NZ_CP087999.1, read on the forward strand.
TTGAACGAAACCTCGATGACGTTCGACTGCTTCACCGCCTCCACCGTGAGACCTTCCTCGAACCTCGTCGCGGCAGCCTCAAGAGGGTCGACGCCGCTGCGCCCTTTCCCGGCCAGATCGGGGTACATCCGCTCCAGGGTAACCGCCTCGATGACCTTCTTGATCGAGTTTCGGTTGGTCAATATCTGTATCTCCGAGTTCGTCAGTTCCCCCTGACTCAGAGACATGAGCGGACTGTTGGAATTGAGATCGGACTTGTTCAGATATTCACGGCCGATCTTCAGTAGCAGGGTCGACTTCGCCTCGTACAGGGGGGTGAGCTGGAAGGTGACGACCCCGACGATGAGGACGATTGTCGCGAAGATGCCTATGATTTGCCACCTGTTCTTGAAAAGGACCGTGAGGATGTCCCTCACACTGTAAGAGCTGTTTTTTGCGTGTCTGCTATCCATGGAGTACCTCTGCACGTTCAGTAACCGAGCCCGACGCCGATCGGAACGGGGATGAGTTTGCGGATGTACTGGTCGACCCAGAGATCTACGTTGGCGATGCCGGATCGCGGCACCAGCACGATGTCGTTTGGCAGGAGCGTGACGTCGTTTGACAGCCCCTTCCCTTCCATGGCGGAAGAGAGATCGACCTTCGCCGTCACGTAGCGGTTGTCGTCCGTGCGCCTGATTATCATCACGGCCGCCGGCTGCGCTGTCTCTTTCAGCCCCCCCGCCTGCGAGATCGCCTGCAACACGGTCATTGGGTCGTTCAGCACCACCACACCCGCCCTGGTCACCTCACCGTCCACAAAGACTCGCTGCGCCATGAATGAGCGGACGATGATGGTGATCTCCGGATTCTTGATCAGCGGGGCGTAGTGGGAGGTAAGGGCGTCGGTCAGCTGTGCGGGGGTCATCCCCTCGGCATTGATCTCCTTTGCAAGCTGCAGGGAGATCTTCCCGTCCGGGCGCACCGTTACCTGGTCGTTCAGCTCCGGATTGTAGAAGAACTTCACGTCCAGCAGATCTCCCCTCTGTATCTTGTATTCACGTGCTGTTTCTTTCTGCGCCGTTGTGAACGACTCTGTCACGGGACGCGGTGGGGGAGTACTCGAGCATGCCGAGAGTGCTAGCAGAAAGAGAGATACGATAGAGAAAGGAACTATTTTCATGGTCATCTCCTCAACGTGACAGTTACCCTGCTCTTTGATTCTATCTAGTGGGTCCATCTGGTCCTGCAAAGGGATTTGATAGTGAGAACAGACATAAAGTTCAGTGCACATAAGATGTTAAGATATTATCATTATCTGTAGTCAATGCAATAAAGGGAGGGTTTTTCGGAGGGGGTTGACGGCAGGTGCGCTGCCAGCGGAATGGGTCAGAGCGTACGCCAGGCCCGCCCCAGGACCTTGTACTCCGTGAGCATCTTCACGATTCGGAACCCCATGCGGGCGAACTCGTTCAGGGAGGCGATCCTGTCTTTCCTGATGTAGCAGATGGCGGAGCTGTACCCGCGCTCCCTGGCCAGCTGCAGGAGGTGCTGCGTCCCGTGCAGGAGATGCCCCTTGCCGCGGTGGCGCGGGAAGGTGAAGGCGTTCTCCACCATGACCTGGCGGTCGGAGAGGGGGTAGAATTTCCCGGCATAGTGCTTCTCGATAGTTCTGTTTTCCGTCGGGAAGATGACCCACTGCAGGTAGACGATCTCCCCCCCCTTCTTGATGACATAGCAGTTCTCGAAGCCGTCCTCGTAGAATAAGAGCCTGGCGAGGACCTCTCTCCTGTCGACTGGGCCGAGGGACTGAACGCTCTCCTGCAGCACGGCGAGATCCTCTGCCGTCATCTTCGCCAGCGGTACGGGAGGAGTGGCAGGCGTCTCCTCTTCGGGAGGAGCTATGTTCTTCCCCATGAGGTAATAGTGGTTCACCGAAAAGAGCATGGAGAGGAGCACGCTGCAAAAGGCGGAGGGGCCGAGGGAGCGCAGGGCGTAGAAGGTACGGGAGATGGTATCTTTCGGAATAGGCATGGCGAAGGGATCTTTTCTGGCGACGCGCCTCCGGGGAGGGCGTCAGATGGTGATGCCCACGGGGACCCGCTCTCTTTTCCTGTTGATGAAGGTCACGATCCTGTTGATGGTGTCGAGGTTCTCCGGCACAATCTCTTCATCTTCCACCACTATGGAAAATTCCTCGCCGATGTACTCGACAAGCTGAAGGACCCCGGTGGAATCCATGAGGCCGTGTTCGAGAAAGGAGGTGTCGTAGTCGAGCCCCCCGTCGGTCCCGAAGAGAAAGTTCTCCACCAGAAAATCCCGGATATGCTCCTCCGCTCTCATTGCATCTCTCCTTTCCGAAAGTGTATTCACCGCTAGATCGCGAAGAGAGCCGGCCCCCCCGCGTCATCGACTGTTTTGCTGAGCATCTCCAGGCAGCGCTTCCTGTCGATCTTTCCGCTGGTGTTCTTTGGCAGCAGCGGCACGAACCGTATGGAGGCAGGGAGCTTGTACCTCGGCAGGCGCTTCAGGCAGTAGGCGTAGATCTCGTTGCAGTCGGCCTCGTCGCGCAGCGGCACCGCCAACGCCACCAGTCTCTGCCCGAGGAGTTCATCGTGGACGCCGAGTACCACGACCTCGAGGAGAAGCTCCGTGGCCATCATGACGTCCTCGATCTCCTGGGGGCTCACCCGGTGTCCGCCGACCTTCAGGAGGGAGTCCTTCCGCCCGGCGACATAGAAGTAGCCGTCGGCGTCCATGTACCCGAGGTCGCCGGTATGGTACCCGTTCTGGTCGAGTACTGCGGCGGTCCCGTCCGGGTCCCTCCAGTACCCCAGCATGATGTTCGGCCCCTGGGCGACCAGTTCGCCGATCTGGCCGGTCGGCACCTCGGCTCCCTGCTCATCGAGCACCCTCATGATGACCTTCGGGATCGGCGTCCCGATGGAGTCGATCTTGCGGCGCAGCTGCTGGGGGGCCACGTACGTCAATCTCGCCGACGCTTCAGTCGCGCCGTACATGACGAAGAGCTCCGTGTGGGGGGGGAGCGCCTCCAGAAGCTTCACCTTTATGTCCCGGGACATATGCCCCCCCGCCTGGGTGCAGTAGCGCAGCGAGGCGAGCCTCTGCCGGTAGGCGACGAGCGGGGAGCGGTGCAGGAGGTGAGCGTAGGTGGAAGGTACCCCGGAGAAACCGGTGGCCCCTTCGCTCGCCATCTGCTCGACGACCGAGGCGGGAAAGGCGAAGCGGTTGTTTACCACCACGGTCCCGCCGACGGCAAAGTGGGTGTTCAACAGGGACTTCCCCATGACGTAGAAGAAGGGGAGGACAACCATCTGGATGTCGGTCTCGGCAAGAGCGAGATACTCGACGATGGAGGCGGTGTTGGCGACGATGTTCCTGTGGGAGAGCATGACCCCTTTCGGGGTTCCGGTCGACCCGGAAGTATAGACGATGCTGGCAAGGGAGGTCTGGGCAATCCGCAGCGCCGGGTCACTCACCGCACCCCCGGTTACCGCGTCGTCCCACGGAAAAACGGTACACCCGGAGCGCCGCCACGGCAGCGTCGGGGCCTGCAGGAGTACCGTCTCCACCCCGAAGGCGCCGAGGTCCAGGGAGTGCAGGGGCACCTCCAGCCGCGCCGAGGCTACCACAACCCTCGGCTGCAGTTCCTGCAGGACGACTTCGAGTTGCTCGGGGGCGAGGGAGAAGTTCAGGGGGGCGACGACGGCTCCGCTCTTTAGCCCACCATAGTAGCTGGCCACGTACTCGACGCTGTTTTCCCAGATGATGGCGATCCTGTCGCCGGGAAGGACACCGCGCGCAAGGAGAAAGCGCGCCACCTCGTTTGCCATGCAGTTGAGCCGCCCGTAGCTGTAACGGGCGCCGTCTTGCACGTAGGCGACCTTTTCCGGCCTCAAGAGGGCCTGACGCTCAAGGAACGCATGTACGAGAACTCCCGGCTCCTCCCCCATACCTTTCTCCCTTTGCCTCCGGTGCTCTTCCATCCGGCCGCGACCGTTACCCGCCGCAGCGGCTTCCCTAGATCCTGCTGTACAGGGAGTATGGCGCCGCGCGCAGCAGGCATGCCACCAGGCGGTACCTCTTCGTCACATAGCAGGTCGTGTCATGTCTCTCTATCGCCTGGAAAATCTGCCGCGCCGCCTTCGCCACCGGCGCCACCAGCAGATTCTCACTCCTACCCGCGGTCATGGGGGTGACCACCAGTCCGGGGCGTATGTCCGTGACGTCGATCATCTTTCCGAGCTTGCGCGACTTCACCCGCAACCCCTCCAGGTAGTTTGACTGGTATGCCTTCGATGCGTTGTAGGCTGGAGAGCTCCCCCCCCCCCTGAGCCCCCGGAAGGAGGAGATACCGACGATGTGGCCACCTCCCCTCTCGCAGAAGTAGTTGAAGGCCACATTCATCATCGCCGTAAAGCCGACGACGTTCACCTCGAGGGTCTCCTTCTCGCTCTCCCAGCGCAGCGGCGGATTGTGAATGCTGATCCCCGAAGAGACGACGACGGCGTCTGTGCCCCCCATCTCCGAAATGAGCTCCCGCACCCCCGCCATCGCCTCCGCGGGTCTCGTCACGTCGATAATCTTCACGTGCGACTCCGTCGGTAACTCCTTTTGCAGCTCGCGCAGCAGCTCCAGCCGTCTCGCGGCAATGCCGACCACGTAGCCGTGCCGAGACATGACTGTGGCGAGTTCCCTGCCGATACCGGAGGAGGCCCCTATGATGATCGCCTTTTTCATCCCGCCCCCCCGGTTATACCGTCCCCCCCGGCTGGAGGAGCTCCTCTGTCCCCGCCACCTCCGCGGTAACCTCCACGGTCGCCTCCTCCCTCTCCGTGGTGCCGGCCGCTGCCGTCTCCCGCTCACTCCAGAAGTGTGCCACTTCCCTGGGAAGCGCCTGCCAATACCTCCCGGCGTACTCCTCCTTCAGGTGCAGCAGCAGCTCGCGGTAGTACTCGGCCGGGTACTCCTCGAAGCGGGGAGTACCGGAGAAGCAGATGTAGTCCGGATGCGTGATTACCAGCGCCATCCCGCCGTGCTCTGCGACCCAGCGCAACTTTTCCTTCCACACCCCGATCCCCGTCTCCTTCAGAAGGACGAAGAGGGTGAAGTCCTGGGGGAGGGTGTAGGGGAGCTCCACGAAGCCGTCCTTCCCCGGCATGGTGATCGGGAAGATCGTCCGCACCCCGTCGGACTGCGGCTCGAACGGGTCGGTATCGAAGGAGGAGGCGTCGTACACGATCTCCAGGTCGCGCAGCCACTGGAAGTTGTGGTACATGCACGGTGAGCGGAAACCGACCACCCCCCACTTCCGCAGGTAGGCGTTGATCTGTGCCGCCTGTCCGGCAAAGGTCGCCTCCGATTCGTACAGCTTCCTGCTGTGCTCGATGCCGTGCACCCCGACCTCGAAGCCGTTCCCCTCGAGGGTCTTGCGCAGTTCCGCCGGGGTGTTGTAGTCCTGGGCCACGAAGTTGAAGGAGGAGACAAAGCCGAGCTCCCTCTCCAGATCCATGAGCTCCCCGCACCGTTGCACCCCCCGGGCGGTGTCGACGTCGTGAGTGAGGACGAAGGCAAACTCCTTCCCGTCGGGCCACCCCCGCCAGCCGTCCGGCCGGACTGCGGCGCAGCGGTCGATCGGCCACGTTTCCTGATACATTTTCCTCTTCGCCCGGGCCACTGTGCTGCGGATGCCAATCTGCACCCTGCGCGGCAGGAACGGCTTGATGTGGTAATAGGCGCGGGCCAGCGCCTCCTCGTAGATAGATCCCATATTACCCCGCGTACTTGTAGAGGAGCGTTCCGATGCCGCGCAGGATCGCTACCGGCATCCTCCTCAGCATCTTTTTCATGCAGCCAAGATCCCTCTTTTCCTCAGAGCAGAACAAGTCATGGCGCAGGTCGTAACGGTAGTAGCTGATCGGCTCGGCTTCGGCGCCCCACCCGTTCTTGAAGACCAGGAGTCCTTCGTTGTCGAGGTCGGTGCGCCCGAGACTGAATGAGGTATAGCCGTCGTGTGCACAGCGTTTTATCGTCTCCCAGAGAAGGAGATTGTTTGCCCGCACCTGCTGAAACGTCTCGTCGGAGGCGCCGTACTTGTACATGGCGTTCCTGCCGAAGCCGAGACAGATGATGCCGGCGACCGTGCCGCCGCGGTACCTGGCAAGGGCGGTGAAGCCGAGTCCCCTGGCGATGACCTCTTCGTGGATCTTCCTGAAGAAACGGGACGGTTGCGGCGGCACCCCGTGGCGCTTCCGGGTCAGGCAGTGCAGGCGGTAGTACTCCATGACCCCCTGCAGTGACTCGCTGAATTCGACCTCGACCCCCTCCCGGACCGCCTTGCGGATGTTGCGTGCGGTGCTCTCCCTCAGGCGCCGGTGCATCGCTCCCTCGTCCGGCGAGAGCTCGATCAGGTGCTGCATGTACTTCTCCGACGCCGCCTCCCCCTTCAGGAACGGCTCCGCCCGGAACTCCACCCCCTTCCACCCCTTTTCCCTCCCGTACGCCACCGCGGCCTTGAAAAGGCGCTGGAAGTCGGAGCGGCTGGGGGCAAGGGCACAGCAGCTGTCGGCGAAGCTCAGACTGACACCGCGGCGGCCGGTGAGGGGGCTCCCGGTGGCGACCAGGGGGAGGCACCCTTTCAGTGCCTCCCCCTGGAAGAGGGCAAGGTAGCTCGGGGTGAAGCCGTAGCTCTCCACAAGAACCCGCGCCCAGTTTGCCGAGTGGAAGACGGTGGCCTCCGGGAAGGCGGCCACGAGGGGGTTCCACTGCGGCATGGACAGGGGGTTTACCACCACGACCTCACCGGCTGCTGAATTGCTCATGCGGCACCAGTGCCACCACCGGCGAGGATCGTCAGCGCCTCCGCGACGTGGGCGATCTGCTCCGGGGTCAGTTCGGGAAACATCGGCAGGGAGAGATACTCCCGTGCGCACCTCTCGGCAACGGGGAACGATCCCTCACCGAGCCCCAGGGAAGCGTAGGCCGTCTGGAGATGGATCGGGACCGGGTAGTGCACGCCGCAGGAGATCCCCTGCACGCCCAGGGCCTCGAGGAGGGGGTCCCTTCCGGGGTGCCGCACGGCATAAACGTGGTAGACGTGCCGGGCATACGGCATCTCGGTCGGCAGGAGGAGGGAACTGACCCTCCCCAGAAGCTCCCGGTAGCTCGCTGCGTGCCGGGCGCGTGCCTCGTTCCACGCCGGAAGATACTTCAGCTTCACGCTGAGAACCGCCCCCTGTATGCCGTCCATGCGGGCGTTAACCCCCACAAGCTCGTGGTGGTACTTGCGCGACTGCCCGTGATCGCGGATCATGCGGATCTTCGCGGCAAGGAGCGGGTCGCTCGTGGTGACGCAGCCGGCCTCGCCGTAGGCGCCGAGGTTCTTCCCGGGATAGAAGCTGAAGCACCCGGCGGCACCGATGGAGCCGGCGCGCCGCCCCTTGTACTGCGCGCCGTGGGCCTGGCAGGCATCTTCCACCACCGGTATCCCGTGCCTTGCAGCGATCTCCATGATCGGGTCCATGTCCGCCATCTGGCCGAAGAGGTGCACCGGGATGATCGCCTTCGTCCGCGGGGTGATCGCCCCTTCCAGCAGGGCCGGATCCATGGTGTAGCTCACCTCGTCGACATCCACAAAGACCGGGGTCGCCCCGCAAAGGGAGATGGCCTCTGCCGTGGCTATGAAGGAGTTCGGCACCGTCACGACCTCGTCCCCCCCCCCCACGCCGAGCGCGGCAAGGGCGAGCCAGAGGGCGTCCGTTCCGTTTCCGACTCCGATCGCCTCGCGGCACCCGCAGAACCTGGCGAACTCCTCTTCAAACTTCTCCACGAAGGGGCCTCCGGAAAAGGCGCAACTGGCGAGCACCTCGTGGAGGGAGTGTGCCACCTCTTCCGCGATGGCGTTATACTGCGCCTGGAGATTGAGAAACGGAACTTTCATCGACGTCCTCCTTTTTGATGGTGCGCAGGATGCGCGCCGGGTTCCCGGCGACGATGCTGTAGGGTGGTACGTCCTTCGTCACCACGCTCCCCGCGCCGACGATCGCCCCTTCACCCACCGTCACCCCGCAAAGGAGGGTCGAACTCGATCCGATCGAAGCCCCCCTGCATACCAGCGTCCCCGTTACGCTCCAGTCCTCCTCGGTCTGCAGATCGCCGCCGCTCGTGGTGGCACGGGGGTAACGGTCGTTTATGAAGGTGACGTTGTGCCCGATGAAGGCGCCGTCCTCGATCGTCACCCCCTCGCAGATGAAGGTGTGGCTCGATATCTTGCAGTTATTCCCGATGATGGCGTTCTTTTGCACCTCCACGAAGGCGCCGATCTTCGTGTTGTCGCCTATGGTGCAGCCGTACAGGTTTATGAATTTCCCGAGGCGGACGTTCTCCCCGAGCTTCACGTCGTCAGAGACGCATCGATACTGTTCCATGCCGTACCTCCCGGTATCCCCTTCCAGGGGGTGGAGAGAGGAACGAGCGCCCCTCCCATCCTCATCGATTTCACAATAGCCTCCAGCATGCGCACGACCCTCAGCCCTGCCACGCCGTCGTTTTGCGGGTTGACGTTGCAGTTGATGCACTCGATGAAGTACGCCGCCTCGCACTTCAGCGCCTCCACCACGTCGACACGGGGGGCCCACATGTCGCCGCTTCGATAGCTCACCCTGAGCCCGTACGATTTCTCCCGGGAGTCGCCGTCGAGCCCCTCCACCCCCTTGTCGTAGACCCTGATCTTCTCGTCCGGCACGAGGTCGTTCCACACAAGCATCTTCTTCTGCCCTCCGATGAGGGTCGTGCGGATCTTCACCGGCGAAAGCCAGTTCACGTTCAGGTGCGCGATGACGTTGCCGGGGTAGTAGACGGTGATGTAGGCGAGATCCTCCAGCCCGTTGTTGAAGTGGGCGATCCCTGTCGCCATGACCGCGCTGGGATCCCTGTTGAAGAGATAGTCCATGATGGAGAGGTCGTGGGGGGCGAGGTCCCACACCACGTTCACGTCCTTTTGGAAGAGACCGAGGTTGATCCTTATGGAGTCGAAGTAGTAGAGGTCCCCGAGAACGTCCCCCTCGATGAGCTCCTTTATCTTGCGCACCGCGCCGGTGAAGAGAAAGGTGTGGTCCACCATGATCTTCAGACCCCTTCGCTCGGCCAGTTCGATAAGCTCCTCCGCCTCCGAGACGCAGGAGGTGAAAGGCTTCTCGATGAATATGTGCTTCCCGTTCAAAAGGGCCTCTTTGGCGAGGGGAAAGTGGGAGGAGACGGGGGTGACGATCGCCACCACGTCGATCTCCGGGGAGGAGAGGATTTCGCGGCAGTCGGTGCAGGTCCGCACGTGCGGGTAAAGCTTCTCCGCGCGCTGCAGTACCCGCTGGTCCACGTCAGAGATGGCGACGACTCTGGCACCGGGGGTTTCGTTGAAGTTTCGGGCGACGTTCGGGCCCCAGTAACCGTATCCGATTATGCCAATCTTGATCATGAGCGCTTCCCTCTTTTGAGTGCACCTGTCAGTACGCCCCTTTGCAGCGGATCACCGCCACCGGGGTCTTCAGGAGAATCTTCACATCGACCAGGACCGACCATCCCTTTATGTAGCGCAGGTCCAGCCGCACCATCTCGTCAAAGCTCGTCGTGCTCCTGCCGGTAACTTGCCAAAGCCCGGTGATCCCCGGTTTCCTCCCCATGACCCGCCTGCGCTGCCAGGGGAAGTAGTTCTCCACCTCGTACAATATGGGGGGGCGCGGGCCGACGAGGGACATCTCCCCCTTCAGCACGTTGAAGAACTGCGGGAACTCGTCGATGCTGTACTTGCGCAGGAACCTCCCGAGCGGGGTCACGCGCGGGTCGCCCTGGATCTTGTACACGGTGACGGCGCCGGAGGAAGCCCCGGAGGACTTGTCCCGTATGAGGGACTCCACGAATTTCCGGTGCATGAGGTCGTCGTTGTTGAGATACATCGAGCGGAACTTGAGGAGCTGGAAGGGCTTCCCGTTGCGGCCGACCCTTTCCTGCCGGAAAAAGACGGGCCCCTTCGAGGTGAGCTTTATGAGGATCGGAACGGTGATGAAAAAGGGGGAGAAGAGGATAAGGCCGACGATGCTGCCGAGCACGTCCATGGAGCGCTTCGCGATGTCCCACCCCCGGCTCCCCGTCTCCGCGGCATCGGGGTACCACGTCACATCGTTTACCCCTTTGCCCCCTTCGCTCTCCGGGAAGGTCCTGAAGGAGATGACGATCCGTTCGACGACCTCGGGGGGAAGAAGGGCCACCAGCCGCTCCCTGATCTTCCTCGTGACCGCCTCCTTTGCCTTCTCCACCATCTCCGGCTCAACCTCCGTGAGGATGACCCCGGTGACACGGTCGCCGTCCATCTGGCCGCATATGTCGGTGTCCCTGACCGTGGCGTTCAGTACCTGCGCCAGGAAGTGGGCCGGGTTTTCGGCGTCTTCCACGGCTTCGGAATCCTGCACCTTCGTTGCATCGACGAGCATCACGATGAGCGGCTTGTTGGAGCGTTCCGCTCTCTTTCTCTCCTGGACGAGCTTCTTTCTGAAATACGGTTCAGGATAAAGTCCGTTCTCCGGCTGGAATAAAACTGGAGCAGAAGCACTCTTCGAAAGAAGCTGTCTGAACCAGGATTGTTTCTTCAACGCGTTCGGTGACATCTATTTTACCTCGTCCAAAGCGCCCCCTCACAGACTCAGAGGAGCCAGTACTTCCTGGATCATTTTGTCGAAAAACGGGAGCTTTGCTTCTGAGGTTGAAATAACAGTGTATTAATTAAAAGCTATTATATACAGAGGAGCTCACCTGTCAAGAGCTCCGGGAATTCCATGAGTTACACATGAAAAGGCAAAGGAAGAACGAGATAGGACAAAGAGGTAGGGAGAGTCGCTTTGAGGGAAATCTTCTCTACTCTCAGAGTAGATCCACCTTGTCGGCGAAGCCCGGTTTCAGAAGGATGTTTCTGTTTTCCAGCATCTCGAGGTCACCCTGCTGTGCCATCCTGTGCAGCAGTCGAGTGACTGTTTCTCGCGAAACCGATGCGTACGCCGCGAGCTCTCTGTGAGTGAGGCGCAGCGCAATGACGACGCCGCGGTCGTCCCGCACCCCGTGCAGAAGACTCAAGTGGTTGAGGATGGAGCGGACCCGCTGCTCCGCGTCGGTGAGGGTGATCGCCTTCAGCACCAGCAAAGAGTCGCGCAGGCGCCGGCAGAGGAGATCGATCAGCTGACGCAAAACCTTCTCGTTTTTCAAGAGGTATTTCTGGAAATCGTTGCGGGAAAGGAGACCGATCTCGCACTCTTCCATGGCGATGACCGTCGCGGGAGCGGTCTTGCCGTCCAGCAGCGCCATCTCCCCGAAGACGTCCCCGCGCTTGTGTACCGCGAGGATCCGCTCGCTCCCCTCGGTCCCCTGATGCACGACCCTGACCCTGCCGCTGTAGACGATGTACATGTAGCGGGTCGTCTCTTCCTCAAGAAGGACAACCTGGTTCTTGTGGAAGCGTTTGTCGATGATCAGGTGCAGTAACTCTTCGAATTCCCGGGAATCGAGACAGGAAAAAGGTGAGATGGACTTGAGCAGCCTCGTGTGGCTGCTGGAGAACTCCTCGGTGCCGTCTTTGCGCTTGGTAGCCAATGAGCTTCTCCTTCAGTAGCTGCCTGGAAGGTCGAAAGATTAACACTCACCAAGTATTCTATCGCAAAAGGAAATTCTTTTCGCAAAGAGGATGGGGACTCGAGATAAAGAAAAAGCCCCCGGTACTGTCACGGCGGGGGCTTTGAAAAAAGGGGGGAAAAGTGGGGACTACTGCCCGGCAGCGGCGAGGGCGCGCTCGATGGACGCCTCAAGCTCGTTGAAGTCGATGATCGGCTTTGTGAGGAAGCCGCGTGCCCCGAGACGGAGAGCCTCCGTCGCCGCGGCGGGGTCGCCGGTGCCGGTGATCGCCACGACGGGGGTCTTTGGACTGAGGGTCTGCAGGGCAGCGATGACGCCGAAGCCGTCGAGCTTCGGCATCCTCAGGTCCGTGAGGACGACGTCCGGAAGGAGCTTGCGGAAGAGCTCGACACCCTCTTCACCGTCGGCGGCCTCGATGACCGTGTAGCCGCTATCTTCAAGGTACGCCACCAGCGTCATCCGAACGAGGGAATCGTCGTCAATGACAAGGACGGTACAGCGCTCTCCCATCACCACTCTCCTTTCCGGCACCGCGCGGGAAGCCGCCGGCCTCCCGTTTCAAGCGTCCGACACAGTCTACCGCACCGCCAAAAGTTGTTCAACTCCCCTTTGCACAGGCACAACGCCCTCCGGCGTGCTCTTTCACCACCGCATGCACCACGCTACCCAATGCTGCTACAATTTCTGGTAGAGCCGTAGCTGGTAAATCCCCGTGCACAGAGAGTCTGCAACCGTGGAGATGGATCATGGAAAGTGAAATGAAAAGGCGCTACCCTCCCCTGCCAGGGACAGAGGGGACACCCGCCCCTCCGGCCGAGGAATTGGAGGCGCTGCGCCTGAAGCGCGGCGAAGCGTACGAGCCGCGGACCAGACACCTCATGGAGGACGGCTGGGCACGATACACAAACAGGCTCTTCCTGGAGAAGAGTCCCTATCTTTTGCAGCACGCGCACAACCCGGTGAACTGGTTCCCGTGGGGGGACGAGCCGTTCGAGCTGGCGCGGCAGCTGAACCGTCCGGTACTGGTGAGCATCGGGTACGCGACCTGCCACTGGTGCCACGTCATGGAGGAGGAGTCGTTCGAGAGCGAGGAGATCGCGAGCTACCTGAACCAGGAGTTCATCGCGATCAAGATCGACCGGGAGGAGCGTCCGGACCTCGACTCCATCTACATGAACGCCCTCCACGCCATGGGGCACCAGGGGGGGTGGCCCCTGAACGTCTTTCTCACCCCCGACCGGAAGCCTTTCTACGGCGGGACCTACTTCCCCCCGAGGAACCATACCCGCGGCATCGGCTTCCTCTCTCTGCTGAAGCTCCTGAAGGATGCATACCTGCGCGAACCGGGGCAGGTGGAGGAGGCGGGGCGGCAGCTCACCGAGGCGGTGGGACGTATCCTCGCTCCTCCCCAAGGGGAAGGAGTCCCCTCCCCTGCACTGCTGGCGAGCACGATGAAGCACTACAAGGAGACCTTCGACCCGGTGCACGGCAGCCAGCGCGGCGCGCCGAAGTTCCCGAGCACTCTGCCGGTGCGGCTTCTCTTTCGCCAGTATCTGGCGAGCGGAGACCGAGAACTCCTGGAGATGGCGACCCACACGCTGCGCCGGATGGGCGCCGGGGGGATCTACGACCAGGTCGGAGGAGGGTTCCACCGCTACGCCACCGACGAGGGTTGGCTAATCCCCCACTTCGAGAAGATGCTTTACGACAACGCCCTTTTAGCCGTCGCCTACCTGGAGGGGTACCAGCTGAGCGGCGACGAGGAATTTGCACGCGTCTCACGGGAGATCCTGCGCTACCTGCAGCGCGACCTCGCCTCCCCCGAAGGGGCCTTCTACTGCGCCACCGATGCGGACAGCCCGACTCCCGGCGGCAAGAGGGAAGAGGGGTATTTCTTCACCTGGACGAGGGAGGAGTTGCTGCGGATCCTCGGGCGCGAGGAGGCGGATCTTTTCAGCGCCTCCTTCGGTGTGACTGAGAGGGGAAACTTCGAGGGGCGCTCTATCCTGCACCTCCCGAAGCCGCTGCCAGAGGTCGCGGCGCAGGTGGGGAAGAGGGAGGAGGAGTTGCGCCGCACCCTCACGGAGGGGAAGGAAGTCCTCTACCAGGAGCGAAACCGCCGTCCGCGGCCGCTGCGCGATGAAAAGATTCTCCTTTCCTGGAACGGGCTCGCCCTCTCCGCATTTGCCCGGGGGGGATTCGTGCTCGACGATGACGACTCCCTCGCCCAGGCACGCCGCACCGCTTCCTTTCTCCTCGAGCGGCTGACTCTCCGCGGCAGGATGACCCACAGCTACCAGGAAGGGGAGCCGAGGGGAGACGCCTTCCTCGACGATTACGCCTTCTTCGTCGCCGGCCTCATCGATCTCTTCCAGAGTACCGGCGAGGCGGTCTGGCTGAGGCACGCCCTGGAGCTGGAAAAGGTTGTCCATGACGATTTCGCGGACAGCTCCGGCGGATTCTTTCTGACCGGAAAGGATCACGAGAAGCTCATCGCCCGGGAGAAGCCCGCCTACGACGGCGCGGTTCCCTCCGGAAACGCGGTGATGACCATGAACCTCCTGAGGCTTGCCGCCCTCACTGGGGATGAGTCGTTGCAGAAAAAGGGGGAGGCGGCGCTCGCCGCATTCTCCCCGATCATGGCAGGGAGCCCCGCGGCGGCCACGGAGATGCTCCTGGCCCTCGACTTCCACCACAGGGAAAAAGCTCAGCTGGTGGTGGTAGCCCCTGCAGGGAACCGGCGCGCGGCAAAGCCGCTGCTGGACGAAGTGCGGCGAGCATTCCTTCCCGACACGGTCCTCATTTCGGTGACCGAAGGGGAAGAGCTGGAGGATCTGGCAAAACTCGCCCCCCTGGTGGCCGGGAAACAGGCGGAGGGGGAGCGTCCCGTCGCCTATCTCTGCCGTACCGGCCGCTGCCTCGCGCCGACCGTCGACCCCCGAAACCTTGCGGCACAACTCCGTGGCGGAGGGGGCTCCTCCCCCCTTGCGCAAAGGTAAGGGGTGCGCTATAAATCTCGCTACCGGATGCACGGGGCACCGGCGGCATCACTAAAGGAGTAGCAGCAATGAAGAGGATGTACCTTGCGTCGCCACTTGGATTCTCCCCCGAAAACGCGCCATACCTGAACCGCATAAAGGTAAAGGTGGCGAGCCAGGGGTTCGAGATCTTCGATCCGTGGGAACAGAAGCACTTCGCATCAAAAATTTCGGCGGCTCTGAGCGAGCCTGACTTCGCAGCACGGATCGCCGCCTTCAGGGAAATCTCCTCCAGGATCGGCTCGTGCAACGAGGCGGGGATCAGGGGGGCTGACGTCGTCCTCGCGGTTCTTGACGGCGCGGAAGTGGACTCCGGCACCGCGAGCGAGATCGGCTTCGGCTGCGCCCTCGGGAAAAAATGCTACGGGCTGCGCACCGACCTGCGCGACTCCGGAGATTTCGCCGGCATCCCGGTGAACCTGCAGGTGCTGCACTTTATCGAGCGAAGCGGCGGGAAGCTCTTCCGCCAGATAGATGATATTTCCATACCGTTCTGACGTACTCTGACGTACCGCGAGACACCGCTGCAACTGCAACCCGACCACGGAGCAGTTGCAGCGGACTCGCGCCTCCGCAGTGCCCCCTCCATTCCTTTAACTTTTCAGTGTCGAAACCTCCATTACCTGCCCATCCGCTCCCCTACCTTGAGTGTGGGGCGCACTGCTGTAAAATCGTAGCGAAACATTAATAGAATCACATGTAATCATCCGGCTGTCCGGGAGGGCGTTATGACTACCGCCAGGTACTGCTTCCTCTTCATGGTCGCCGCAGCTGCAGCATCTGCTACAGATCCCGCAACCGCCACCCCCTTACCCCCCCCTCTACAGGAAGTTGCCCCCCCTGCGGCTGTCCCCCCGGTACCTTTGAGCGACGGGGAGCGCGGCGCCAGCCAGTGCAAGACGATGACCCTTGTGACCAGAGGGGTCGTGGCTGAAGCTGGAAAACGGCTCCTCGAACTGGAAGTGCGCAACAGTGGCGAACGCGCCCTCTCCTCCGAGCTCATGGTCGACCTGATCCAGAAGGGAGAGGCCGTGGGGCAGTTTAGAGCAGGTCTTCAGGACATTGCGCCCGGGAATTCAGTTCGCCACCGGATCGACCTGACCGAGCTCCCCGCCGGTACCTACCAGGCTCTTGCCATCGTGCAGAACCGGGATGGCGACATCTCGGGGAGCAGGGAAATCCTGGACTTCGAATAGCCGTCCCACCAGTTCCCAAAGCGTCAGAATTGTGACGACGCACGCTCTTCAAATGCCTGAGCGGGTAACATGCCGATAAAGGTGGATAATTTTGACGCCCTCCTGCTAGATCCTTTACTAGCAAGCTTCCGCAATCAACAGTGCTGTGGATAACTCTGTTGATATCTCCGGGAAGGCCCCCTTTATCTGCAATATTTTCATGATAGTTTAGCATTTTGCCTATTTTTTAATCATCCCGTAAACGGAGTTGCACCCCTCCTGACGCAGAGCCCCCTCCCCCACCGTAAACCTTCTTCTGTCACAGCACTTTCCCCACTCTGTCTGCCACCAGATGCAGTCAAAGGAAATGGAGGCAACGTGTTGATACCTGCTCTCCGATGATAGGCATAAAAAATTTGCCCCAACTCTGCTGTTGAGAAGAAAACTACAAAGTAGCGGCTATAATCGTATCGGTTCTCTGCCTTGCCAGTGGGTCCCTACGGCTATGACTCAAGGTGTTTTGCAATGTCAGGAGGTGGTCATGCTGCAAAAAGAGGTCTACGCGGACGACGTGGTAAAAGGATTCATCATCTCCAGTATCGTCTGGGGTGCCGTCACGGTTCTTCTCGGCGTGCTGATCGCCCTCCAGCTTTCACACCCCCAGTTCAACATCCCCCCCTACTTCTCCTACGGCAGGCTGCGCCCGATACACACCAACGCGGGGATCTTCGGCTGGGGGGTCGGGAGCTTCATGGCGTTCTTCCTGTACATCACCCAGCGCCTGGCAAAGAAGAGGCTGTGGAGCCCAGGGCTCGCCCGGGTGCAGCTTTGGCTCTTCAACATCGTGATCGCGCTGGCGGCGGTGACCCTCCTCATCGGGATGAACAGGTCGAAGGAGTACGCCGAGCTGGAGTGGCCGGTGGCGCTCCTCGTGGTGGTGCTGTGGGTCATCTTTGCGGTGAACATCTTCATGACCATGATGAAGCGACGGGAAGACCAGATGTACATATCGCTCTGGTACATTCTCGCCGCTCTCGTCGGTGTCGCCGTCCTCTATATCGTCAACAATGCCGGGATTCCGGTGTCCCTCGGAAAGTCGTACTCTGCCTTTGCCGGGGCCAACGACGCAAACGTGCAGTGGTGGTACGGACACAACGCGGTGGCAATGGTCCTCACCGCGCCGCCGCTGGCCATCTTCTACTACTTTCTCCCCAAAACGACCGGCGAGCCGATCTACAGTCACCGCATGAGCGTCATTGCCTTCTGGAGCCTCATCTTCATGTACCTGTGGACCGGGGCGCACCACCTTTTGTGGACGCCGGTTCCGGACTGGGTCCAGACGCTGGCGATGGCCTTTTCGGTCATGCTGATCGCCCCCTCCTGGGCCGCTGTCTTCAACGCCTACTTCTCCATGAACGGGCAGTGGCACCAGATGCGCGACAACTACCTGGTGAAGTTCCTGATCTTCGGAGTAAGTTTCTACGGGCTGCAAACGCTGCAGGGTCCGTCGCAATCGATCCGCACCTTTTCCGCCTTCATCCACTATACAGACTGGGTCCCCGGGCACGTGCACATGGGTGCGCTGGGGTGGGTCTCGCTCGTTCTCTTCGCCGCGATCTACTACACGCTGCCGCGGCTCTACGACAGGGAGATCTACAGCATCCCCCTGGCAAACCTCCACTTCTGGCTCGCGGTGACGGGTCAGCTCATTTTCTCCATCACCCTGTGGATCGGGGGGGTGCAGCAGGCGAGCATGCTCGAAGCGACCAATCCCGACGGCAGCCTCCACTACAGCTTCATGGAAACACTGGTCGAGCTCTACCCCTACTGGCACATCCGGGTGCTGGGAGGGATCATCTACCTCCTGGGGCTCCTCGTCTTCATCTACAACATAACGAAGACCATTACCGGCGCTGCGCCTGCCGTGCAGAAAGCCTAAAGGAGGGGGACGGACCGATGCTCTACAAGAATCCGATAGTATTTCTCCTTGTCGCCGCCGCCACCGTGATGGTCGGAACGGTCGTCACCATGATCGTCCCCTTTCGCTGGATCAACGACCCGAAACTGAGGATCGCGGAGGTGAAGCCATACACGCCGCTCCAGCTGGAGGGGCGTGACATCTACATCCGCGAGGGTTGCAACAACTGCCATACCCAGACGGTGCGGCCGCTCCTCTCCGACACCGAGCGCTACGGCGAGTATTCGAAGGCGGGGGAGTTCGTGTACGACCAGCCGTTTCTCTGGGGATCCCGGCGCACCGGCCCTGATCTGGCGCGGATCGGCGGGAAGTACCCGGACGCCTGGCACTACACGCACATGGCGACCCCCCAGGCGATGGTGCCCCGGTCGAACATGCCCGGGTACGCATTCATGAAGAGGCCGCTCGACACGAGCCTCACGGAGAAGAAGATGCGGGCGCTGCACTTCCCGTACAGCAGCACCGATCTCGAATCGCTGAAGGGGAAAACGGAGATGGACGCCATGGTCGCCTACCTGCAAAAGCTCGGCAACGACATCCCCTGGCGCAAGGCTGCCCAGACCATGGTAACAGGGGAGTTGCACAACCCCTACCTCGACAAGGTGACGGTGCTCCCCGAAGGAAAGGAGCTGTACGCCAAAAACTGCGCGCAGTGCCACGGAGCAGAACTGAAAGGGGGAGTCGGCCCGAGCCTTGTAGACATGGACCAGCCGGACAGCCGCGTCTTCCAGACCATCTTCGCAGGGACGCAAAGTGGGATGCCCCCCTTTGGAGAGACACTCGGGAAGGACCGCATCTGGAAGATCGTCACCTTTATAAAGTCCACCCACAGGCACTGATATGATCTGGGCGAGCGTGTACTACCTGGGAACCACCATCCTCCTCTTCGTGATCTTTGCGGCGATCGTGAGAAGGACCTACAAACGAAGCGAGAAGGAACGGCTCGAAGGGCCGAAGTACCGGATGATGGAAGACGAGTGACGAAGTGGAGTCCGGACCGGCGACGGCAAAATGGAGAAAGGAGACGGTTGCATGTCAGATCACCACAGCTTCGACTACGACGGCATCAAGTACCGCATAGAGAGCAGGCCCCCTCTCGTCTTCACGATCCTTTTCTCCGGTCTGGTGCTCTGGGCGCTCGGCTTCATGGGGTACTTCCTCTTCAGCGACTGGTCCTCCGTCGGGGAGTACGTGCAGGAAAAGAAGGCAAATGACGCGCTAAAGGCCGCAAGCGCGGCGGCGGCGCCGGTGAAGGTCGCGCCAGGGGACCCGCAGGTCGGCGCAGCCGTATTCGCGGAACGGTGCGCGGCCTGTCACGGGGCGGACGCGAAGGGAAAGATCGGCCCCGACCTCACCAGAAAGGATTACAAGTACGGCAAGTCGGAGGCAGCCATAACGGAAAGCATCTCCAAGGGACGCCCCGGCGGCATGCCCGGTTTTGGTGACCTTGCGCCCGAAAAGATCGCCGGGCTGGCCGCCTATCTGCTCCACCTGTGACAGGTCGGAAGAAGGGATGCTCCCTGCTGGCACCGAAGAGGAGAGGGGTTCAACTTCTGTGCGCCCTCCTTTTCCTCGCGCTCCCGGTGGTGCCGCTCAATGGCGACTCCCTGCTGCGTCTCGACATCGGCACGCGCACCCTCCATGTCTTCGGCGCCACCCTTCGCATCGTGGAGTTCAGGCTCCTCCTCGTGGCGGTCCTCCTCCTGCTCTTCGCATTCCTTCTCATGACGATGGTGCTCGGCAGGGTCTGGTGCGGCTGGTTCTGCCCCCAGAGCGCGCTCTCGGACCTCTCCGAATGGCTGGAGAAGAAGCTTTCCCGGACGGTGCACAGCCGGTGGGTGCGGGGGGCGCTGCGGGAAGGGTGCCATGCCGCCCTCTCCTTTTTCATTGCCGCAGTCCTCCTCTGGTACATCATCCCGGCGGGAGAGTTCCTGAAAGGGGTATGGTCCGGGACCCTTCCGCGGGTAGCAGGGTATTCCTTCCTCCTCCTCGGCAGCGTCACCTATTTGAACCTCGCCCTCATGCGCCGCCACTTCTGCAAGATCGTCTGTCCCTACGGCCGTCTGCAGTTCTTTACCATGGACCGAGGGACCCTTACCCTTCTCTTCGAAGACCCGGAGGGCTCGTGCATCAGGTGCGGGAGCTGCCGGGGCGTCTGCCCCATGGGGATAGACATCAGGGAGGGGACCCAGGTCGCCTGCATAAACTGCGGCAGGTGCCTCGACGCCTGCCGGGGGGTCATGGGAAAGAAGGGGCGCCAGGGGCTGATCAGCTACCGTTTCGGGAACGGGAGAGAAGCGGGGAGCGTCTGGGGGCGCAGGTCCCTTCTGGCCGCGGCGGTAACAGCCCTCTCCCTGACCCTTGTGGCGGGGATCATCACGCGGCCGGAAGGAACGCTGAAGGTGCAACACGCACCGG
The DNA here is from genome assembly GCF_021044625.1 of Geomonas sp. RF6. Lineage (NCBI taxonomy): Bacteria > Pseudomonadati > Thermodesulfobacteriota > Desulfuromonadia > Geobacterales > Geobacteraceae > Geomonas > Geomonas sp. RF6. The sequence continues at coordinate 640,191 of NZ_CP087999.1, forward strand.
GGGCGGCGGTGAAAAAGCTTCCGGGGAGCGTGGTGAACTTCTATATCGCCTACCTGGAGAACCGGGGGACGCAGCAGGAGCGATACAGACTGGCCCTGACGCCGGTGCCCGGAATCCGTTGCGAACTCCTCGGCCCGGTGCAGGACCTCGTCGTCGGCGCGAACGACAACAGGAGGGTCGATTTCGCGGTGCAGGTCTCCCCGACTCCACCTGAGGGGAAAGAACTCGAATTGCACCTCATGCGCGGGGGAGCTGACATCGCCAGGTCGCGACTTCCGCTCCTCACGGAATAGCTGTAAGGAGAAGAAATGAAAGAGTCCACGATCCCGCCGTTCTGGCGTTTCACCATGGGGCTTATGATGGGGAGCCTCCTTGTCGTCAGCGCCGGCAGCTTCATTGTGGCGGTACGGCATCCGGCAAAGGTGGTCGACCCGCACTACTACAGCCACGGGCTGGAGTACGGCAGGGAGGGCGGCGAGGCCCGCTGGCTCCTCGACGCAGTCGTGACGCCGGATGCTCTGGAGATCCGGGTGACGGATGAAGCCGACGCGCCGGTGACCGGCGGGGTGGTGGCGTGCCAGGTTGCGGATGCAGGGGCCGTGACCTTCACCGAAAAAAGCCCCGGAGTGTACTCCGCTCCCAAGGCGCTCCTTCCGACAGGGGAAGTGCGCGCAGTCGTGCGCTTTACCAAGGGGAAGGAGCACAGCACCAGAAGGATGGTGCTAATCCCGTGACGGAGACCTGTTTCCATTGCGGTGCCGGGATACCGGCAGGGTTGAAGCTGGAGGAGCGGGTAGCTGAAAGGGTACTCTCCTTCTGCTGCCGGGGGTGCCACGGCGCCTACCTTCTCATCAGCGGCGCCGGGCTTGACTCCTTCTACGCCCGTCGCGACCGTGCCGACGCAGGGCCCGTATCTCCCCCCGCCCCGGCAGATTACGACGAGAGCGCCTTTGCCTCGTCGCTGCGTCCGAGGGAGGGGCTCCTCTCGCTGGAGGCGAGGCTCGACGGGGTGCGCTGCGCCGGCTGTGTCTGGCTGCTGGAAAAGATGATCGGCCGCCTTCCGGGAGTGGCGCAGGTGCGCGTAAATTATGCGACGGCGCGCGCCTCGGTCCTCTTCGATCCCGCCGAGGTGACCGTGCGCGAGATCGTCACGCGGGCGGCCGAACTCGGCTACCCCCCCCGCCCCTGCCTCGACTCGGAAAGAAGCGAGAGCACACGGCGCGAGCGCACCGAACTCCTCTTCAGGTTCGGCACCGCCTTCTTTCTCACCATGCAGCTCATGGCCTATTCTTTCGCCCTCTATGCCGGATATTTTCAGGGAATGACCCCGGACATGAAGCGCTGGATGCAGATCTTCTCCCTTATCGTCACCACCCCCGTGATCTTTTACTGCGGCTCCCCCTTCCTCGCCGGGGCGTGGCGAAGCGTCCGCAACAGGGCGCCGGACATGGAGCTCCTGGTCGCCGTCGGCGCCCTCTCCTCCTACGGTTACAGCATATACGCGACTCTCGCCGGGGAGGAGGTGTACTTCGAGACCGCGGCGATGATCATCACCCTCATTCTCGCCGGAAGGCTTCTGGAAAACGCAGCGCGTAGCCGGGCGGCGGGGGGGATAGAGCGCCTCCTGCGCCTCGCCCCGGACCGGGTGAAAAGGTTGCGAGACGACCGGCTGGAAACCGTTCCCGTAGCGGAGCTGCACCCGGGCGACCTGATCCTCGTCTCCCCCGGAGAGCGATTCGCAGTCGACGGAACTGTCGAGGAAGGAGCCACCGAGGTCGACCAGTCCCCGACGACCGGGGAGCCGCTCCCGGTCCTGAAGAAGCGCGGCGACACCGTCTGGGGCGGCAGCAGTAACCTGACGGCGGCGGTACGGGTGCGCTGCGAAAAGAGTGCGGAGGACAGCTTTCTGGCCCGTGCTGCCCGTCTCGTGGAAGAGGCCCAGAGCCGGAAGGCGCCGATCCAGGGGAGTGCCGACAGGGTGGCTGCCCACTTTGTGCCGCTCGTTCTTATCCTCGGCGGCGCCACCTTCTGCTGGCACTACGCCGCCGGCGGCAGTACCTTCCCCGAGTCCCTCATGGCCGCCCTTGCCGTCCTCGTTATCGCCTGTCCCTGTGCCGTGGGGCTTGCCACCCCGACAGCGATCGCGGCAGGGACAGCCGCGGGAGCCGCCTTCGGCATCATCATCAAGGGGGGAGATGTGCTGGAGCGCCTGAGCGCCGTCACCGCGGTTGCCTTTGACAAGACCGGCACGGTTACCTCCGGCAAAGCGACTGTCGAGGGTGTGGCCCCTGTCGCGGCAGTCGCTCCGGAGAGGGTGGTTACCCTTGCCGCAGCCGTCGAGGAGGGGTCGTTGCACCCCATAGGGCGCGCCATCTGCGACCATGCGCGGCGGCAGGGACTGATGCACCCCGTGGGGGAGCAGCTATTCACGGTGCCGGGAGGTGGGGTGCTGGGGAGGGTCGGTCCGGAGAAGGTGCTGGTGGGGAGCCTCCCCTTTCTCATCAGCAACGGAGTGGAGGGATCTCCGGAGAAGAGTGCCGCCGCCCCCGGGATAACGACAGTGCACGTCGCCTTCAATCAGCGCTATGCCGGAGCGATCAGCGTCAGCGACCCGGTACGTCGCGAGGCGCAGGCGCTCGTTTCGTACTTCAAGGGTCACGGCATCCGGACGCTGCTTCTGAGCGGGGACAGTTGTCAGACGGCTGCGGGGGTGGCGAGACAGGTGGGGATAGAGGAGGTGCTGGGGGAGTTTTCCCCGGCGGCCAAGGCGCGCCACCTGGAGGAACTTCACGCGGCGGGGGAGACGGTCCTCATGGTGGGGGACGGCATAAACGACGCTCCCGCCCTTGGTGCCGCAGCGGTCGGGTGCGCCGTGGCCGGAGGGACAGACATAGCGATCGAGACTTCCGACCTCGTGCTGGCGCGCCCGGACCTTGAACGGCTGGCGAGGGCGCACCGCCTGGCGCGGCGGACGATGAGCGTAGTGCGTCAGAATCTTCTGTGGGCCTTCGTGTACAACATGGTGGGGATACCGCTTGCCATGAGCGGGCGTCTGACCCCCGTCTATGCCGCGGCAGCAATGGCTCTGAGCTCGCTTTGCGTGGTCGGAAATTCTCTGAGGCTATTGGGGGGAAGGAATGGATGAATCGCTCTTGCTATTGATGCTCCTTTCGCTTCTCCTTGGCTCGGCCTGCTGGCTCGTCTTTCTGTGGGCGGTGAAAAAAGGGGAGTTCGACGACATCGAGCGGCCGAAGCATCGGATGCTCGACGATGATGAGTAAGCGGCTGCACTACCCGGCCGTTACCTGTAGGCCGGGATAAGCCGTAGGCGTTCCCGGCATATCTCCGGCACCTGCCGGAAACGCTGCGCTTATTCGGCCCACATTCCACCCCGCGTTCCCGGCAAAAAACCGAGCACCGCGAGAAAGGATCCTTCAATGACCGTCATCTGGCTTTCACTTCTTGCAGGGCTCGCCGGCAGTTTCCACTGTATCGGGATGTGCGGCGGCATCGTTGCCGCGCTCTCCCTCAGAGGGGAAGACTCGTCCCTCCGGCACACCCTTCACCGCCAGATCTGCTACCACTCGGGGCGAGTCACCACCTACACCGTACTTGGCGCCGCTGCCGGATGGATCGGAGGCTCCCTCAACGCCTCCGTCCTCAACTCCGCCTCCTCCTGGCTCTTCATCGCCGCCAACCTCTGCGTCATCGCCGCAGGCCTCGGCACCGCGCTGAAACTGGACCGCCTGAACCTCTCCGCACTCGAAGGTGCCGGAGGGCGCCTCCTGGCCCGTCCCCTGCGGCGAGTCATGACGAGCACCTCCCCTCTGGCGGCTTTTCCCCTGGGGGCGATCCTCGGTTTTCTCCCCTGCGGCCTCGTCTACGCACCACTTCCCGCCGCAGCGGCGGCGGGGACTCCGCTCATGGGAGCCGCGATCATGGGTGCCCTCGGGCTCGGCACCACCCCCGCTCTTCTTCTTTGCGGCGGCGCGTCTTTTGCCGCCTCCGGCGCCGTGCGCGGGGCGATGGCGCGCTGCGCGGGGGTCGCGGTGGCACTTATGGGCAGCGCCGCACTCTGGCGCGTCCTCAGCAGAGCCTGCCCGCACTGCGGATTGTAAGGGGGAGAGTGGACCAGGAACAAGTACGTTGTTGCCACGAAGCAGTGCACGAGCCCTCCCGTCCCCCCCTTTGCGAAGTTTCATCCGCAAATTCAGGGGAAACTCGACCAGACCGTCCCCTCCCCCTTGGCGGGGGAGGGACAGGGTGGGGGGGAAGGTGCCACCAGCCCACCATATGGCAGCTTCACCCACCCCCTGCCCCCCTCCCGTCAAGGGAGGGGGGATCTTCAAGACGCTGGCTCCCAGGAATTCCCGGATGATCCTTCGCGAAGGGGGGGCGTTTTCAAGGAGGGGTTGGGTACAAAGGGAGAGGGAGTGCTCCTTACAGACCTGCTACAACCACGCCGTCTTTCAGGTAGATCGTGCGGTCCGAGTAGCGGCAGTTATCAGGATTGTGCGTCACCATGACCACGGTCTGCCCCGAGTCGTTCAGCTCCCGGAAAAGCGCCATCATCTCGTCGCTGGTCTTCGAGTCGAGGTTCCCGGTCGGCTCATCAGCAAAGAGGATGTGCGGCGAGTTAACCACGGAGCGCGCTATCGCAACCCTCTCCTGCTCGCCGCCTGAGAGCTGGCTCGGCAGCCTGTCCGTCTTCTTCCCGAGACCTACCCGCTCCAGCGCCGCTTTGGCGGCAGCCTTCTTCTCCGCAGGCTTCATCTCCGCGATCACCAAGGGGAGCATGACGTTCTCCAGCGCAGTGAGGTACGGGATGAGGTGAAAGGACTGGAAGACGAAGCCAAGCTTCGTGGCGCGGAAATCGGCCAGCTTCTCCCCCGGGAGGTCGTACAGCTTCACTCCGGCGATCTCCACCTTTCCGCTGGAGGGGTGGTTCATCCCCCCCAGCACCGACAGCAGCGTGCTCTTCCCGGAGCCGGACTGCCCCATGATGGTGACGAACTCTCCGCTCTCTATGGCGACGTTGATGCCGTTTAGCGCCTGCACCGTGTCCGCCCCGCTCAGGTACTCTTTTTTCACATCGTGCACTTCTATCAAAGCCATTGAAATAACTCCCGTATCTAGAGCGCCCGCAGCGCTTCGGTGGGGTCCATGTTGGAGGCGTGCAGTGCGGGGTAAAGGCTCGCGAGCATCCCGAGGAGGAGACTGAGACCGACCGCGCCATAGGCCACCGTCGTATCCCATACCAGGAGCGCCCCCTTGCTCTCCGCCATGAAGGGGAGGGCAAGCTTCGCACCGGCCATTCCCGCTCCGTACCCCAGCACCCCCGCCAGCAGGCTTATCAGCGCCGCTTCCAGAAGGATGATGCGCATGATGTGGCTCTTCCTGAAGCCGATCGCCCGGAAGACGCCGATCTCCACCGTGCGCTCATTGACGCTTCCCATCATGGTGACGAAAACGATCAGCGAGCCGATGAGGACAACCACACCGGCCATGGCGTAGGAGAAGCGCTTGAACTGGTCGAGCGCACGCAGCCTCCCCTCGACGACCTGCTGGATGGCGCTGACCTTCACCTCCGGCAGCTTCTCGGCGATCTGATTCACCATGTCGGAAATCGGGCACCCCGAGCAGAGCGCGGCGACCTCCACGAGGGTGATCTTCCCCTTCTTGCCGAGAAGCTCCTGCGCCTTCCCGAGCTGGGCAAAGACGAGGGCGTCGTCCTGTGAGCCGGTCTGGTCAAGGACCCCGGCGACCTTGAAGCTCTGACCTTTTATCTCCAGGGTGTCACCGGGCATGACGTTGAAGACCTTCGCGGCGTCGCTCCCCAGAAGAAGATCGTGCGCCCCCTTCGGCGACTCCCCGAAGACCTTCCACCACTGCTTCAGGCGCAGTTCCTTCTCGAAAAGGACCCCCACCAGCATGGCGTCGTGGGTCCCCACCCGCACGCTCCCGAGGACCTTAGGAGCGATGGCGGAGATGTTCTTGCTGTTCTTGATGGTGGCGATCTGCGCCAGGTCCTCCTCCCGGATCTCCTTCTGGTCGAAGGTGACCGCGCCGAGGCTGATGCCGCCGTAACTCATGGAGAGCCCGCTGCTTTGCGGAGTGAGCAGGATGTTTGCCCCGAACTCCTCCATCTTCCGTTCGATGTCGCCGGACATGGAGCGTGTCAGGGTAACGAGGGTCACGATGGTGGCTATCCCCACCATAAGGCCGATAGTGAGGAACGCCATCTTCCCCTTGCGCCGCTTCAGGTTGTTTACCGATATGTTGTGCAGTTTCATGCGGTTTTTTCCCGTCCTCTCTAGAAGAAGCGCTCTCCGGTTCTCAAGTCGGTCACCTTCACCGTCACGTTTTTCGCGTCCACCCTGGCAGGGAGGGGGGAGGGGTTGCACCCCCCCCCGGACTCGGCGCCGATGCGGGTGATTTCGAACTTCTTGTTGCAGTTCTTGCAGGTCATGGCGGTGCCGTCCTGTACGTACCCTTTCTTCTCATGGAAGCAGACGTCGCAGGCGTCAAAGGCGGTGTGCAGCACCCCGTCCGTCCCCTTCACGATGAAGAACTTGAGGTCCTTCCCTTTCTCCGACCAGGAGTAGAAGTGCGCCTTCCCGTCGGAGACCTTCGCAACGGGGATGATGACCTCACCCCTTACCGGCTGCACCTTCTCATGCTTCCCGAGGCCGGGGAGGGTGAAGGCGAAAGCGGTGGCGCAGACAAGGAGGAGTCCCACGGTGAGACCTCCCCATTTCAGGTTATTCGACGTCCTTTTCATGTTACCTCCGTAAGTTCTCGTGCCGAGTCGGCACTAGCGTGTGCCTTTGAAAAAACTCCCTTGGCAATACAAGTTGCGTGCCATGGGGTGGGTATGGCGTGGAGCCGCACCAGAGGGGGCGTGACGGAACAGGGAAAGGTTGTGCAGCTGGAGAGTGAGGAATATTCCGCAGGTCGTGTGGAATTTTGTACAGCGATTGCAGCGGCGGGGAGAGCGCCGCAGCAGTCCGGTCGTGGTCTATGCCACCTCGTCCCTGTAGCGCTGGCGCACCGCCTCGAACTCCTTCTCGCCGACGTTCAGAAACGCCTCCACCGCTGCCGGATCGAAGTGGCTGCCGCTTTTCTCCCGGATCAGCCGGGAGGCTTCCCGGTGGGTGACGGCGCTGTGGTAGGGGCGGTCGGAGGTGACGGCATCGTAGACGTCAGCCACCATGAAGAGGCGCGCCCCGAGCGGGATGGCGTCGCCGCGCAGGCCACGGGGATAGCCGCTCCCGTCCCAGCACTCGTGGTGCGCGTACACGAGCTCCGCCGCCTCCCTGAGGAAGGTGATCCTCTTCACGATACCGTACCCGACCTCCGGGTGCCGGCGCATTACCGCCCACTCCTCGCCGGAGAGCCCCTCCCTCTTCAGTAGAACATGATCGGGGACGGCGATCTTCCCCACGTCGTGCAGGAGGGCGCCGAAGCCGATGTCGCGCACCTCCTTTTCCGGAAGATCAAAGGTGCCGGTGAGAAGCTGGGTGTACTCACGCACCCGCTGCGAGTGCATCCGCGTGCTGTGCTCCCGGAGATCGAGAGCGGAAACGAGGGAGAGAAGGGTCTCTTCGTTGGCGTTGGCGACCTCCCCGAGAAGGAGGCGCTGACGCTCCAGGAGCCACGCGGGAACGAGCCCCACCACCCAGAAACTCGCCAGCTCCCCTATCAGGGTCGCCTGCTCCATGAGGCTCCCCGGCCAGTTGAGGGCGCTGTGGACGCAAAAGATGGCGCTTACGAGGAAGGCAAAGGATATTGCCCCGCGCACCCCGAACCACGCCGCGGCAATGAGCGGCGGGAGGTAAAAGAGCTTGCGCAGCACGATATGCATCTCGTGGTAGTAGAGGGGCTCCGTGGGGAGCATGAAGTGCATGAGGGCGGTGACGCCGGTGAGGAGAAGCAGAAGCGCCATCCTCTTCCGTTCCCCCTTCTCTGTCAAAAGAGTCATGGTCCCTCCGCATCGATGGTCGCCGATCCGGCGACCTTCACCTGTATCGTGAATTCGGCCCCCTCCCCCACGTTGCGGGCGGTTACCTTCCCCTTCAGGTTCTTCTCGATGATGTTCTTCGCCATGTACAGCCCTATACCGGTCCCCTTGTCCGGCCCCTTCGTGGTGAAGTACGGATCGAAAATCTTCTCGAGGATCTCCTCCGGAATGCCGCCGGCGTTGTCGGAGACGCGGACGACGGCGCTGCTCTCCTCGGTCTCCACCGCTACCGTCACCCTCTTCTCCCGCCCCGCGTTCCTCTCCAGGAGGGCGTCCCTCGCATTGAAGAGGAGGTTGAAAAGGACCTGCGAGAACTCGTTCTGGTATCCGGTAATGACGGGGTCACCCCGGAGATCGACCTGCAGCTCGATCTCCAGCGCGGCGAAGCTCTCCCGCACCAGCGACAGCGTCCTCTCCAGCACCTCCCGGACGTGGAAGGGGATCTTCTCCTTGTCCGGCCGCACGAGGTTTCTGAAGTCGTCGATGGTGCGCGACATGTAGGTGATCACCTCCATCGCCTTTGCCACCGTCTCGTCCAGGTACTCGGAGGTGAAGGTTCCGATGTCGTACATGACCGGAAGCTCCTGCACCATCAGCCCGAGGACGTTCAGAGGCTGGCGCCACTGGTGGGCGATGTTGCTGAGCATCTCCCCGAGGGCTGCCTGGCGGCTCTGCAGGATCAGCATCCTTTCCTGCTCCCTCAGCCTTTCCAGCGCCTCGATGCGCCCCTCGGTCTCCACCGCGACCGCCCGGTACGCCTCCTGCAATTCCTGGTTTTGCAGGCTCAGCTCCTTCTGGCTGCGCAGCAGCTCCTCGGTCCGCTGCGCCACCCGCATCTCCAGTTCCTCCTTCCCCTTCTTGAGATCCGCCATGAGCTCCGTGTTGCGGATGCTGATCCCGATGACGGAGGCGATCCCCATGATGAGGCTTATGTCGCTCTCCATGAGCGGCTTCTTCCTCTTCACGTTGTCGACCGCCAGTACCCCTACCGACTCCTCTTCGATGATGATCGGAGCGCAGATGAAGGAGGAAGCACCAAGCCCCCTCTGCAATGCGAAACTGCGGCGGGAGATACCCTCGTCCCCGTTCTCCAGGCTGTTCACCAGGAAGGGGCGCTGCTCGCGGAAGGTTCTGGCGAGGATGGTGAGGGCGCGTGGCCGGTCCACGCGGAACGGGAGGCGGCTGATCCGGTGCAGCTGTGCCGCGCTGTAGCCGAAACTCCCCTGCACCTGCAGTCTCTCCCGGCCCCGGTCCGAGAGGAGGATCATGCCGCGGTCGTAATCGAGGCGCCGCGCCATCGCCTCGATGACCCCCGAGAGGACCTCGCGGGTGCTGCTGTAGCTCCCGAGGCCGCGCCCGATCTCGTTCAGGAGGAGCGCGTTGTTGTAGTTCAGGTCGATCTGGGTCAGGAGCTCGTCGATCGACTCCCTGGTACTGTTCACACTCGCTCTGAGGGCCTTCTTCTCGCTCCGTTCCGTGAAGATGGCGATGATGAGGGCAAGGCAGAACGATGCGAGGAGCACCTCGCGCAAAAGCACCCAGGTCCCGAAGAGGACGGTGATCAGGTTTGCGAGAAGAAGGACGATGAAGGCATAGTCCCTGAATTTGCGCAGGTAGCCGAAAAAGGTCTTCTCCCAGGTCACCACATAGCGGCAGACCGGGTCGCCGCGGAACATGCACTCCGGATGCTGGACCTGGGGGAGGTGGATATCCTGGGGGAGCCGCAGGACATCGGGGATCTTTCTGTTGAAGATGAGAACGATCGCCTCGAAGAAGCCGATGCGGTTCTCGCACTGGAACGGGCGCTCCAGCCCCGGCGCGACGGGGGTGACCACGACCTCCACCTTGTTGGAAGAGATCTTTCGCGACTCGTAGCGGGAGGACCTGGTGATGTTCGCGCTGGCGCTGTTGATCATCTTGAAGGTGCTCGCCGCGTCGATGAGCCCCAGTATGTAGTGCCTCATCGCCCCGAGCGCCACGGGGGATGCGGCGAAGCGCCCCGCCTCCCTGGCGATGTGCGGGTTGCCGGTCAGCTGCACCAGCTTCTCGTGGAAGCGGTCTACCTGGTTCTGGGTGAACCAGTGCGACTGGTCCGCGACCTCGTACTCCTTGATGCCGGCGTAGCTTAAGAGCTCCTTCAGGTCGACGTAGCTGTACTTGCGCTTGATTACCTGCAGGTAGGAGTTCATGATCCTGCTGTTGTAAAGGGGGGTGTTTCTGAGGCTCGGCCGTTCCATGAGCCCTCCGATCCAGCATCGCCCCGCCTGCACCGGGCGTCGTACCTTTTGCCTTCCGGCTCCAACCCCTCCTTTATACCAACGCACCGCCCCGGGTAGTTTCAGGCTATGCCGTGCTCCCGAAGCGTCTTTTCCAGATCCTCCCTCGTCAGAGGCTTGTTGAGATAGGCGAGCACGTTCAAATCGCTGCAGAGCTTCAGGTCGCTGTCCTCTATGGAGGAGGTGATGACGATCACCGGCACGTTCTTCAACCTCTCCTGCGAGCGCATCATCTTCAGAAGAGCTATGCCGTCGATCTTCGGCATCTTCAGGTCCAGGAGGACGAACTTCGGCAGGGCACTGCTGTCCCGCCCCTCGAAACGCCCGGTGCCGAGGAGATAGTCGAACGCCTCGGCTCCGTCGCGGGCGACGACGACGTTTTGGTAGTTCGACTTCCCGAGGAGGCGCAGCGTCAGGATCTCATCGAACCGGTTGTCCTCCACGAGGAGCACCGCGGCATCACTCATGACTCCCTCCCGCTCCCCTTCACCCGACCGAGTCCTTTCTCCCGGAAGCGGCATCGGCGCTCCCGCCCCCCGGGAGCTTTCCGGCACCGAGGGTGAAGAAGAAGGTGGCACCCGCGCCGGGGTTCCCCTCCGCCCAGAGCTTCCCGCCGTGGGAGTGGATGATCCGCTGCACCGTCGCAAGCCCGATCCCCTCCCCCGGGAACTCACCCTCCGTGTGCAGGCGATGAAACGGCTTGAAGAGCTGCCCGGCGTACTTCATGTCGAACCCGGCACCGTTGTCCCGCACGTAGAAAACCTGCTCCCCTTCGAGGTGAGCGACGCCGAACTCGATCGTCGCCCCTTCCGTGTGCGCGGTGAACTTGCAGGCATTGCCCAGCAGGTTTACCAGTGCCTGTCGCAGGAGGGTCGGGTCCCCCAGGGCGCGCACCCCTTCGGCGACAGTGAACGTCACGCTGCGCTCCCCCAATTCCCTTTGCAGCTCCTCCACCACCGAAAGGACGAGGGCACTCAAGTCCACCTCCCCGATCTCCGGCTTCGTCTTCGTGACCCTGCTCAGCCTGAGAAGCGCATCGACGATCCTCTTTACATCCTGCGTCATGCGCGCGATGCTCGAGACGTAGAAGGCGCCGTCCGGGTCGAGCTTTTCGGCATAATCCTCTTCAAGGGCGGTGCAAAGCCCCTCCAGCCGGTTCAGAGGCGCCCGCAGATCGTGAGAGACCGCGTAGGAGAACCCCTCCAGCTCCTGTATGGAGGCCTCCAGGTGCGCGGTGCGCTCCGCCACCTTCTGCTCCAGTTCCCGGTTCAGGGTGCGGATCTCCTCCTCGAGCCTCTTTCTCTCCGTGATCTCCTTTACGAGAACGAGGAGGCACTGCTCCGTGTCGATCTCCACAAGCTCCGCCGAGAGGAGCCCCACCAGCGGCTCTCCCGAAGGGGTCGTAATGGTGATCTCCCGATCGCGCACCGGCCCCTGCTCCACAAGCTGGCGCACCACCGCCCCCCGCTCCTCCGGGGCGCCCCAGAGGCACCCCTCCAGGGTCGTCCCCCCCACCACCTCTTCGTGACGCAAGGCGCACACCTCCAGAAATGCCTGGTTCACGTCTATGCAGCGCCCCTCCCAGAGGGTGGTCAAGGCCATCAGCGCCGGGGCGGCATGGAAGACCTTGGCGAACTTCTGTTCAGACTTTCGAAGCGCCTCATCCTTCTTGAGCACCTGCCGCTTCAGGGAGACGATATCGATCCCCTCGTTTATGACGGCAAAGAGCCTGTCGTACTTCACCGGCTTCATGATGTAGTGGCTGATCCCGATCTCCAGCGCCCGCAGGAGGTAATCGGCATCGTTGTAGGCGGTCATCGCTATGACTATCGTCTCCGGGTTCAGCTTCTTTATCTCCGCCGCCATGGCGATCCCGTCCATAAGGGGCATCCGTATGTCGGTGATCACCAGCTCCGGGCGCTCCTGCCGGAAGAGCTCCAGCCCGGCCTCCCCGTGCTCTGCCGTCAGAAGACGCACGTCGGGGTATGTGGAGCCGATAAGGCGCCCCACCATCTCCCGTGCTTCGGTCTCGTCCTCCACGTACAGGAGGGCAATGTCGCGTTTTTCGTGCGTCGGCTCCATCTCGTCCCCTTAAACCGCACTACCCTTATCTATCAGTATGCCAGCCCTCTTCCCTACTTTCCTTCCATACTCGCACTTTTACCCCGTAGCGGGAAACTCTATCGTGAAGCGGGCTCCAGTGCCGACGTTGCAGACGGAGAGTTTTCCCTCCATATTTCTTTCCACCATCATCCTCGACATGAAAAGGCCGACGCCGGTCCCCTTCTCCGGTCCTTTCGTGGTGAAGTTGCGCTCGAAGATCCGCTCGATGATCTCGTCGCGGATGCCGCCGGCATTGTCCGTGACGGTGAGCACCCCCTTCCCCTCTTCGCTGCCGACGGTGATCACCACCTTCGGATCCCTGACCTTCCGTTCCTCGAGAGTGTCCTTTGCGTTGATCAGGAGGTTCAGAAGAACCTGGCAGCACTCGTTCGGGTAGCTCGTGACGACGGGGTCGTCCGTCACCTGCACCTCGATGGTGATCCTTTGCGTGCTGAAGCTCTCCTCCAGGAGGGAGCGGGTCTTCTCCACCACATGGGATAGCCTGAAGGGGACCCTTTCCTTGTCCGGCCGGAAGAAGTTGCGGAAGTCGTCGATCGTCTGGGCCATATGCTCGATGACCCGCATCGACTTGCGCACGGTGGCGTCGATGGTATCGGGATCGCCCCCCCCTGTCCTGCAGGTGAGCCCGATGTCCTGCGTGAGGAGCCCGAGGGTGTTCAGCGGCTGGCGCCACTGGTGCGCGATGTTGCCGATCATCTCCCCCATTACCGCGAGGCGGCTTTGCTGCAGGAGCAGCTCCTCCTTCTCCCGCAGCTCGCTCTGCGTCTCCAGGAGCTCCGCCATCCGCGTCTCCAGGGAGCGGGAGAGACTCTCCCGTTGCGCGATCTCCCCCTGCAGGGTCTCGATCGTCTGCGTAAGCTCCAGCGTGCGCTCCGCGACCCGCTTCTCCAGAAGGTCCATTGACTGCCTCAGTTCCTCCTGCAGAGCTCTCGCGCTGGTGATATCCTCCACCACCGCTATGAAGTGCGCCGGCTCCCCGGAGCCGTCTCTTACCAGGGAGACGTTCAGGTGCACCCAGAGGAGGGTGCCGTCGCGGTGGTAGCAGCGCTTTTCGGTGGAGAAGCTCTCGATCGTCCCGGCAAGGAGGGTGTCGAGCAGGGGGCGGTGCGCCGCAACGTCTTCCGGGTGGCTCACCTCCTGAATGCGCAGCGTCGCCAGTTCCTCGCAGCTGTATCCCAGGATGTCGCAGAGCTTCTGGTTCGCATGCAGCCAGCGCCCGTCGAGCGCCACCTCCGCGATCCCGAGGGCGGCGAGGGAAAAGATCGCCCTGAACCGCTCCTCGCTGTGCCGCAGGGCCCGCTCCTTTTCCTTCTTTTCCGTGATGTCTCGGGCGATCGCCGCGATCCCGACGACCGCACCGCCGCAGTCGGTTAGCGGGGAGGCGCTGAGGCATACGGTGATGCGCCGGCCGTCCTTGGTGACGACTTCCGTCGGGGCGGGATGAAAGGGGGTGCCGGAGCTCGGTCCCTCGAGAAGGATGGGGACCTCGTGGTGGCGCTCGGGAGGTGCGAGACGTATCAGGTGGGAGCCGGAGATCTCGCGGCTGCTGTAGCCGAAGATACTCTCTGCCCCCCTGTTCCAGCTGACGATTATCCCCTCTACCGTCATCCCGAAGATGGCATCGGGGAAAGGCTCCATGAGGCACGAGAAGTCGGCGAGGATCTTGGAGGGGCCGTCGCTGTCGACTGTTGCGGCAGACATGGTTTCTCCTTTGCCGGACACTCGCCGTTCATGCCGTGGCGCCCGGAAAGCAAGAGGCGGTTTCTCTGCGGGAAAGGGGAAAATGGCGTAAATATGCCGGGTTAAAAACGATCCAATAGTATCACCATACCGTTTTGAAGCAAGATTGGGAGCCGCTGCCGCGCCCGGGGAGGAGGGGGTGCTGATGCGGGAGTGCCGGCGCGGCTGTGGCGCAGGCGCAAAAAAACCCGGTGCCCTCAGGAGGAGACCGGGTGCGGCGGCAGGAAACGGTGGAGCCGGGTCAGCTGACCCCGAGGATGACGCTGGAGGCCTTGAAGATGGCGCAGGCGTGGTCGCCGACCTTTAGCTGCAGGCTCTCACCGCTGTCGTTGGTGATGATTGCGCTGAGGACGTTCCCCCCCCCTACCTCGAGGTCGATCTCCGTGTTCACCGCTCCGGTGATGATGTTGGTAACGGTGCCGCACATGAGGTTGCGGGCGCTGAGCTTCGCCTCGTGCAGCCCCTCCCCGATGATGACCGAACTCGACTTGATTATGGCGTAGGCGTCCACCCCCTCCTTCAGCCCCAGGTTGTCGACGGCGCCGTTGGTGATGACTGCTATGAGGGGAGTCCCTCCCTTCAGGGTGAGGCAGACTTCGCTGTTCACCGCCCCCCTGGTGACCTTCGTGATAGTCCCGGAGAAGACGTTGCGGGCGCTTACCTTCATGGAGATCCTCCTCAGGAACTTGTAGAGGGTGTCGGTATCGCCGAGCCGCGCCTCCAGATTTTCCAGGAACCTGCGGTGCTCCTCCTGTACCACGCGGAACTTCCGGACGACCTCCTTCCCCTCCGCGGTAAGGGTCGTTCCGCCCCCCCCTTTCCCGCCGGTAAGGCGCTCCACCAGCGGCTTCTCCGCCATGTTGTTGATCATGTTCACGAGATCCCACGCCGTCTTGTAGCTGATGCCGACCGCCTTGGCAGCCTTCGTGATCGATCCGAGCTCATCGATCCTTTCGAGCAGGCTGATCCTGTCGCCACCGAGATACTTCCGATCCTCCCGGTGAAACCAGAGATCGCCCTCGAGCTCGAGGGGGAGATTCCTTTTTTTCATGCAGATGACCTCTTGCCGTAACCCGCGAGGGGTGAGTGGGAACAGGGGTTCTTATTAACGCAATGCCAGGGAAAAAGCAACCGATTAGCGCCCTGCGGCGGGGGGGGGGGACGGGAGGTGCTTTTCTGACGCGGCCGCCGGCAGGAAGGGGAGCTGCTCCGGAGGATTGTGCAGGGGGGGGGAGGATGTGGTGCAGCGCGGAGGGGGGGAGCCCCTCCGGCGGGTCACTGACGCGGGGCGATGCTCTGTTCCGGCGGGGTGGTCGGGGCCGCCCCCGGAGGCTGCACCGACTGCTCAGACTGGAAGGAGACCCGGCCGCGCTCGTCCGTCAGGTCCGGTGCCTTTTCCTTCACCTGCCAGTCTTTCCCTACCTGTACCGCCGGCAGCACGAGGACCGGCTTCTCCTTCGCCGTCTCCGGCGTTCTGGCACTGCGCGAGGCGGTACAGCCGGTGGCGGCGTGCAGTGCGAGCAAAAGGAACGAGCAGAGTATGACTTTCATGCGATGCTCCTCTCTGGGGCAACCGGGAAGGGAGGCACCCTCCACCTCCGGCTCCACTGACACTAGCATATCAAGAGCAGAGCCCTTTTGACAGTTATAACAGCAGGTAAGTCGTACTGTCACTGTACTGAATGTAGAGTCGCGTGCGGCTCACGCGAGGGAGACAGAGTCTTCCATAGCCCTGAAATTACAGCAGTTACGCGGAGGCCTCCCTTGACAGGGGCTCACCCCCTTATACACTAATATTGCGAGGTTGACTGTTAAAGACCGTGAAACAGTATTGGAAACAAGGACCGTGCCTGCGCACGGAAAAAGGAGAAGGTCCCATGAGAAGACTGTTCAGAATGCTGGCATGCCTCGGACTGGTGACAGCATTCCTGGGGTGCTCGGCCCCGGAGAAACGCCAGACTGCAGGTGAGTACATCGATGATTCCGTCATTACCAGCAAGGTGAAGGCGGCGATAGTCAATGAAGAGGCACTCAAGGGTATGCAGGTCAATGTGAAGACCCATGACGGCACCGTGCAGCTGAGCGGGTTCGTCGACAACCAGCAGCAGGCAAGGCAGGCGGCAAGCGTGGCCGGGAAGGTCGAGGGCGTGAAGAACGTGCAAAACGACCTTATCGTAAAATAGCTGACACTGTTGGAGAGTGCATTTCCATGCAAACCCGCTCCGGCGGGTTTTTTTTTGCTGTGCAGTCCTTCCTGGAGGTGAACCGCATGCGCATCCCGACGCTCCTGCTGGCGGCCTTGCTCCTTTCCCCCCTCCCCTGCCGGGGGGAGGAGACCTACGGCTACCCGATCGCCGGTGCCTACGAGGCAACCCTTCTCGGGACACCTACGGAACTGAGGTCACAGCTCCCCCCGAAGGTGCGCACCCGAACCCTTCTTTTGCAACTGAACAGCGAAGAGAAGCCGCCGGTCTTCTTCTACGACAACGGCTTGCGCTGCACCTTCGCCTATCAGAAGAAGAAGGCCCCCCTCGTCTTCGTAATCGGACCTACCGGCGCCAGTGACCAGTCCTCGACGGCGATGTCGCTGCTGAAGGCCCTCTATCACGCAGGGTGCCACGTCATCACCATCCCCTCCACGACACATCCGAACTTCATCATCTCGGGCTCCCAAAGCCATGTCCCGGGAGACCTCGCCACGGACGCGAGCGACCTTTACCGTGTCATGGAGAGTGCCTGGAAGGAGGTGGAGGGGGACGTGGAGGCGAGCGCCTTCTACCTCATCGGAACGAGCCTCGGAGGGGTGCAGGCCCCGTTCGTGGCGCGACTGGACGAGGAGCGGAGAATCTTCAACTTCCGGAAGGTGCTGATGATCAACCCCCCGGTCAGCCTCTACAACGCCGTCGTCAGAATCGATTCCCTTCTCAATGGGGTCCCGGAAGGGCCCGGACGGGAAGGAGCCTTCTTCAACCGGATGCTGGACAAGTTCACCGATTTCTACAGCTACGGCAATTTTGTGGCGATCAACGACGACTTCCTCTATGCGGTGTACCAGGAGCGCCTCTTCTCCCGCGAGGAAGCAGGGGGTCTCATCGCCATCTCCTTCCGCATCAACTCCGCAGGGATGATCTTCACCTCAGACGTCATGACAAACAGCGGCTATGTCGTGCCGAAGAACCGGGTCCTCTCCAGTAACGACGCCCTCTCCGACTACTTTCTGGTGTGCACCCACCTGAGTTTTCTCCAGTACTTCAACGAATACCTCTACCCCCACCTGCGAAAGACGAGGCCGGAGCTCAGCAAGGAGGAGTTCATCGCCTCTCTCAGCCTGAAAACTCTGGACCGGTACCTCAGGGGGAACCGGAAGTTCGGGATCATGACGAACGCCAACGACTTCCTCCTCGCCCCCGACGAGTTGCTCTACCTGCAGGAGCTCTTCGGCGAGCGGGCGATCGTCTACCCCCGGGGGGGACACCTGGGAAATGTGCAGTACCGGGAGAACATGGCACGGGTGGTTGATTTCTTCACGAAGGACTGAAGGTGCGGCCGCCCTCCCCGAGGCGCCCCCCCTTCGCAAATTTGAAAGGAGGAGAGCTCCATGTACCGACCGCCCCTGGCAAAGCGCGTCCCCCTCGTGCTCCTCATCTCGCTCTTCCTTGCCGGGTGCGCGTCGCAGACGACCCACCTCCCCCCGGAGGAGCCCCCCCGGCACACCATCAGCGAGTTCCAGGACGAGAGGCTCGCCTACGTACCCGATCCGTGGGAGCACTTCAACCGCTCCATGTACCGGTTCAACTACTATTTCGACCGCTTCCTCTTCATACCGGTGGTGAAGGGGTACGAGACGGTGACCCCCGTCTTTTTCCAGAACCGCGTCTCCAGCTTCTTCGGTAACCTGAAAGAGGTGCGCAACCTCACCAACAGCATCCTCCAGCTGAAGGGGAAGGAATCGCTTACCACCCTCGGCCGCTTCGTCACCAACAGCACGATCGGTATCGGGGGGCTCTTCGACCCCGCCACCAGCTTCGGGCTGCTGCGGCGCGACGAGGACTTCGGCCTCACCCTCGGGCACTGGGGGGTGGATTCCGGGCCGTACCTCGTCATGCCGATCCTCGGTCCTTCCACTGCCCGCGACACCGGCGGCTTCGCGGCGGACAGCGCCATGCGCTTCGGCCTGTACAGCTACCTCGACCCCTTCGGAAGCACCGGGAGCCCCACCGCCATCGCAGCCGGAGTGACGACGCTGGAGGCGGTAGACCAGCGCCACCAGGTCCCCTTCCGCTACTACCGCAGCGGCTACCCCTTCGAGTACTACATGGTACGCTTCTTCTACCATCAGAAGCGGGAGCTGGACATCAGGAAGGCGCCGGCCTCGGGGAAGGGACCAGCCCTCGTCCCCGGCCTCTTCTAGCAACCGGGAGTAGCCATGGAAACGTTGCTCCACCTTTTCGAAACCTTCCGCGACCGGGGGGAGAAGATCGTCTTCGTGAACCGCACCGGGGTGCGTCGCCAGCTCTTCACCTACCGGGAGTTGCACGAGCGCTCCCTGCAGATGGCAGCCCTCCTCCAGGAGCGGGGGGTGGGGGTGGGGGACCGGGTCCTCCTCTGGGGGCCGAACTCCCCCTGGTGGGGTATCGCCTTCTGGGGGATCATGGCGCGCGGAGCGATCGCCGTCCCGGTCGACTTCATGTCCGACAGGGAACGGGCGGAGACGATCAGCACCCTCACCGAGGCGAAGGTACTCCTGCAAAGCCGCATGAAACCTGAACGGATCGTGGCGCCGGGGACCGTTTTTCTGGAGGACCTCCAGTACCTCCTCCCCGAACTTTCCCCCGTCCCGGCGCCTGAGCCGCGCACCCCGGAGGACACCGCGCAGCTCATCTACACCTCCGGCACCACCGGAAACCCGAAGGGGGTCATCCTCACCCACGCAAACCTCGTGGCCAATCTCCTCCAGGTGCAGGAGCACATCCCCATCATTTCCGCCGACTACCACTTCCTCTCCCTCCTTCCCCTGTCGCACATGTTCGAACAGATGGGGGGATTCCTGACACCGCTGCACCGCGGCGCCTCCATCGTCTACCTGCGCACGCTGAAGCCCTCCGCCATACTGGAGGCGCTCGCGCAGGAGGACATCTACGCGGTGGTCGCGGTGCCGAGGCTCCTCCAGCTCCTGAAGCACTCCATCGAGGAGGAGATCGCCCAGAAGAAGCTCACGGCGCTCTTCTCCCGCCTGATGGCCCTCTCCCCGCGCCTGTCGCGGAAAGGGAGGCGCCTCCTCTTCTACCCCGTGCACAAGAAGTTCGGGGCTAACTTCGTCCTCTTCGTCTCCGGAGGGGCTCCACTCCCCCCCGACACCTTCCTCTTCTGGCAGGCGCTCGGCTTTACCGTCATGGAGGGGTACGGTCTCACGGAGTGCTCCCCGGTACTTGCCGCCAACAGCATGGAGCGGCAGGTCCCGGGGGCGGTGGGACGCGCTCTCCCCGGGGTGACGCTGAAGGTCGTCGACGGGGAGGTCCTCGCCGCAGGGGCGAACGTCTTTCCCGGCTACTACAAAAACGAGAAGGCGACGAAGGAGGCGTTCAGCGAGGACGGCTTCTTCAGAACCGGCGACCTCGGGGAAATCGCGCCGGACGGGTGGCTCACCATCAAGGGGAGGCAAAAGGAGCTCATCGTCACCGGCTCCGGGATCAACGTCTACCCCGACGACTTGGAAGGGATCCTCGACCGGAGCCGCGGGGTTCGCGAGTCGACCGTGGTGGGAATCGACAAGGGGGGGGGGGAGGAGGTGCACGCAGTCCTCATCCTCGACGGCAGCGGCAGGAGTGCGGAGGAAATCGTGCGGGAGGCGAACGCCCGGCTCGACCCTCTGCACCAGATCGCCTCCTTCTCCGTGTGGGACGAGCCGGAGTTTCCGAAGACGACGACGCTGAAGGTGCGGAAGTTCCTCGTGAAGGAGAAGATTCTAAAGGGTGCCCAGGGGGGAAAAGGGGGGGTCTCGGGGGACCGGCTGATCGCGCTCCTTGCCCGCATCACCGGGACCGACCCCGGCTCCATCACGGAGGATTCAAGGCTCGTCACCGATCTCGGGCTTTCCTCCATCGACCGGGTCGAGCTCGTGAACTACCTGGAGCAGGAGTTTCGCCTCGACATAGAGGACTCCCAGATCGGGGCGGAGACCCGGGTGAAGGACGTGCGGGAGCTCATCGCGAAGCGGGAGAAGGTGCACCCGGGGGGGCACTTCAGGTTCTGGACGAACTCCTCCTTCATCAGGGGGTTACGTGCCGTATCGGACGCGATCCTCCTCTGGCCGGTGGTGCGCAGCTTTGTGACGTTGAAGGTCGAGGGGGGGGAGCACCTCCGGGGGATCAGCGGCCCCGTCTTTTTCGTGGCGAATCACCTGAGCTACCTGGACCAGCCCTCGGTCATGTGCGCGCTGCCGCGCCCGATCCGCTACCGCTGCGCCACCGCCGCCTACGAGGAGTTCTTCTTCGCGAAGTACCGAAACCTCGCCGAAAAGATCTGGAAGCTCACCGCCTACCAGCTCGCCACTCTCCTTCTGAACGTCTTCCCCCTCCCCCAGAGCCGCGGCTTCAGCGGGTCGCTGAAGTTCATGGGGCGACTCGCCGACGCCGGCATCCACATCCTCATCTTCCCGGAGGGGCAGCACTCGAAGGACGGGACGCTCGGGCGCTTCCAGATGGGGCTCGGGATCATGGTGAAAGAGGTGGGGATACCGGTCGTCCCGGTGGCGATAGAGGGGACGAGAGAGCTTCTCCCGCCGGGGTCGGGGTGGCCGCGACGGGGGACGGTGACGGTGCGCTTCGCCCCTCCGTTGCGCTTCACCTTCGAGGAGCCCGGTGAGATCGTGGACAGGACGCGCGACGCGGTGGTCCAGCTGCAAAGGGGGGAGGCTAGCGGGTGATGGCGCCGCGCTCGGAAAGGACGTCCTCCCAGAAGACCTGCCGGGCGCACTTCAGGAGCAGGTAGGCTTTCCCGTCGTCCGAGGCACCGGTCCTTCCGGGGAGGCGGTCGAGCCACCTCTTCGGCAGCCCCTCCCTCCCGTGCAGGGCCCCCGCCAGCGCTCCGACTATGGCGGCGATCGTGTCGTTGTCCTTCGTGTCGTTCACCGCCCTCACGATCGCCTCCTCCGGGTCGTCGCCGTGCCTCATCATGATGTACAGTACGCTCGGCATCGTCTCCATGAGAAAAGCCCCGGAAAACCACCCGTCGCACGCCTCCCCCGTCGTGAGCTGCAGATGCAGCGCCTCGGTCACCCTCTCCACCGTGTAGCGCCAGCAGGGACCGACGTAGTCGGGAAACATCCCGCCGCGCGGCGAGTAGCGGCTCTCCCCCTCCAGGTCGGCGGCGACCTCCGCGTAGCGCTGCGGCCACCAGTGCGGGGGGGGAGGCCTCACCATCCCGAGGAGGTCCCAAAGGATCGCCACGAACGCCATGCACGCGGCATTGGAGGCTGAGTCGTTGTGGGTTATCATGGCGGAGAGGGCGGTATCGATCCACAGATCGGTGCACCCCCCGTGCAGGTGGGGGAGGAGCATCGGGGGGATCTGCAGGAGGGCGCCGTTTCCGGCGGAGACCGGGCCCGACTCGTACCACGGTTTTCCCGCCTTCAGGTTCCAGATGAACGCCTTCGCGGTGGAGCCGATCCCGAAGATCTCCCCCCGGCAAAAGCGCGCCGCGAGGTGGCTCGGGATGAAGACGCGGTCCTCCAGCAGGGTCTCGATCGTCCAGAAGGAAATCTGGGTGTCGTCGGAGGGGAGCCCGAGGCGCCGCCCGTGCGCGTACCGGTTCGGGAGGAAGTCGCGGATCTCCCCGAAGCGCTCGCGCCGCTCCGAGCGCAGGAGCCCCTCGTTGGTGTTGCCGAGTGCGTCTCCGATTGCCAGGCCGAGCATCATCCCCTCGATGCGGGAGAATTCGAAAAAGGTCGGCAGGGGGCGCGGCGACGTGCGAAAAATTTTTCCCTTGTGGAGGTTTATGCGGCGCGAGCGGAAAAGTTCCTCGAGGATCTCGCCGTTGTGCATGATGCGGTTCTCCTGGAGAGGGGAAAGGAGCCGGATTGGTGTAACCGGGAAAAGAGCCCGCTCCAGAAATAGTATCCAAGGGAGCGGCCGCTGGCAATGCGCCGCCCCCGCAGGGGCGGGGTTGCAGCACCGGCAAGTATATGCTAAGGAGAAAGCGGTAATTTCAAATACTGCAGGCGGGGGACGATGTTGACAGGGACCGTGGTGGAGTTGCTGGAAAAGAGCGTCGAAAGAAACCCGGAGAAGGCGGCGCTGCGGCAGAAGGTAGGGGGTGGGTGGCAGGAGATCACCTACCGCACCCTCGGACAGATCTCCGACGGGGTCGCGGCGGGTCTCATGGCGGACGGCTTCGGAGCGGCGGATCACGCGGCGCTTCTTGCCCCCTCCTCCCCACGCTGGCTCTACGCCTACTTCGGCATCCTGAAGGCGGGGGGGATCGTCGTTCCGGTGGACAAGGAGCTGAAGAGCGGCGAGCTGAAGCATGTGCTCGCGGACTCGGAGTCCCGCGTCCTCTTCACCGACAGCACATACCTGCGCACCGTGCTGCAGATCGCCGACGAGCTCCCGCGCCTGCAGCAGGTCGTCCTTCTGGACGAGGGGAGAACCCCTTCCGACGAGGCGGCTCCGGCGCGCTGGCGGGGGAGAAGCGGGAAGCTCCTGGAGAGGCTGAAGAGCCTGGAGGCGCTCCTCGTGCAGAAGCCTTCACCCCTCCCCCCCCGGGCCCCCTCCGACACCGCGGTCATCATTTACACCTCCGGCACGACCGGGCGCGCGAAGGGGGCGATGCTCAGCCACGGGAACATCGTCTCCAACATCGACGGGGCGATCAGGCACCTCGGGCTGGACCAGACGATCCACACCCTCTCCCTCCTGCCGATCAGCCACGTCTTCGAGCAGGTCTGCGGCGTCCTCCTCCCCCTTTCCCTCGGCGGCACCGTCTCCTTCTGCGAGTCGGTGAAGAAGTTCGCGGAGAACCTCGCGGAGGTGAGGCCGACCTTCTTCCTCGGGGTCCCGGCGCTGTACCGGAAGATGCTCGACCGGATCGTGAAGCAGATCGGTTCGAACCCCGTCTCCCGGGCGCTCTTCTCCTTCCCCCTCACCCGCCCCCTCGTGAAAAGCCGGCTGCGCAAGAGGCTCGGAGGCGCCACCACCTTCATAAGCGGGGGGGCCGCGCTCGACACCGCCGTCAGCGAAGGGTTCGAGCGCCTCGGGCTCGTCATCTTCCAGGGATACGGCATCACCGAGACCTCGCCGGTCATCGCCGCGGAGTGCGCCACCGGGAGAAAGACGGGAACGGTCGGGCGCCCGCTCGGGGAGGTGGAGATCCGCATCGACGAGCCGAACGAGGAGATGGTAGGGGAGATCCTCGTGCGCGGCCCGAACGTCATGCAGGGGTACTACAAGGACCCCGCCGCCACGGAGCAGGCGCTGAAGGACGGCTGGTATCGGACCGGCGACCTGGGAAGGGTCGACGCGCAGGGGTATCTGACGATCTGCGGCAGGGTGAAGAACGTCATCGTCACCCCGAACGGGAAAAACGTCTACCCGGAGGAGGTGGAGATCGAGATCCTGAAGAGCCCGCTCGTGGCGGAGGTCGTGGTGTACGGCCACAGAAGCGACCCCCACACGGAGGAGATCCACGCCATGATCTTTCCGGACGAGGAGGGGGTCGGGGAGTACTGCGAGAGGGAGAAGCGGGCCCCCCTCTCCGCGGAGGAGCTGGAGACGCTCCTGCAGGGGGAGGTGACCGCAGCGTGCCAGGGGCTGGCGAGCTACAAGAGGGTAAAGAAGATTATGGTGCGCAAAGACGAGTTTCCGAAGACGACGACGAGAAAGATCAAGAGGTACGAGTTGCACCTTCCCCCTTCTCGTGGAGGATCTTCAGAAAGTTGAGGGTAAGGGCGGGGTGCAGCGCCTGCCCCGCGATCTCCAGCATGCGCCCCGCGGTGCGGGCGAAGTCGACGGCGTCCTTGTAGATCCGCCTCGTCCTCATGGCGTCGAAGCAGTCGGAGATCATGGTCATCTGGCTGCAGAAGTTGATCTGGTACCCCTGCGGCACCTTCGGGTAGCCGCTCACGTCGTACTTCAGGTGGTGCTCGAAGGCGCTGAGGACCGCCAGGCGCGGCACTCCCGGGGTGTTCAGCAGGTATTCCGCACCCTTCACCGTGTGCTGGCGCATCGCCTCCCACTCCTCCGGATCGAGATTCCCGGGCTTTTTCAGCACCTCCGGCGGTACGAACATCTTCCCTATGTCGTGCAGCATCGCGGCGACCCCCACGTCGCGCAGGAGCTGCCCCGAGAGGCCGAGCCCGACCCCTTGGGCGAGGTTCAGGATGCACACGTCTATGGAGTGGGTGAAGGTGTACTCGTCCATCTGGCGCAGCGGCACGAGCGCCAGGAAGGGGTTCGCCCCCCGCCGCAGTGCAACGAGGAAGCCGTTCACCACCCTCAGGATGTAATTGAGGTCCAGTCTCTGCCTGGAGCGGGCACCCTCGTAGGTCGTGGCGAGCCCCTTCTTCAGGTTCTCCGGCATCTCGGCAAAGCTGTAGATCCCGGGGGTGTTCTCGTCGTCCCAGCTCTGCGCGACCGGAAGGCCGACGGAGCCGAAGCGGAGCTTCTCGCCGGAGGAGAGAGCTCCCGCCTTCCCGGCGACCACCATGACGAGGTGCTCGAGCTCCGAGGTTCCGATCCCCCCCCTGATGGTAAGATGACCGATCTGGCGACCCTGCAGCCCCTTCACGAAACGGTCCAGAAGCGGGGTCCTCGGCAGCGGCTTCCCGCCGTAGAAGAGCTCGTCCTGCACGACGATGAGGGAGAGCTCTCCTGCGTCCGCAATCGCCTGCGCCACAAGCTTCTCCGCCTGGGCGAGGTGCCCCTGCACCCGGCGGTGCTGTGCGGAGTAGAGCGAGACGCTGCTTGCCGCCTGCACCACCTCCTGCACGAAAAGGTTCAAAGGATCCTTCCGTTCCCGGGTCATGCCGGCCCTCCCCACTCCTGGTCCATGGTGGCGGTGGAGCTGGAACTGGGGAGCCGCTGCCCCCCGAACTCGTCCGCGAGGAGCCGCGCCGCGGCGGCCGGGTAGCGGGAAAGGGAGCGCACGATCTCCGCCTTCAGGTCGCGATGCTTTGCCGGGTGCAGGAGGTTTCGGGAGCGCAGGAGCTTCTCCAGGTATGGCAGCACCCGCAGATCCCCTATCGCCGCCAGCGTCGTCACCACCGCCCGTTTCAGCGTCAGGTTGTAGGCGCCTATCCCGCTGTCGCTTAAAAAGGCGAGGAGCCTCTGCATGATCGGCGGGGTGGGACTCAGTTCCGCCAGTTGCACGGCGGCGAGGAGTCGCGCCGGATCCTTGCTTTCCAGCTCCTGCACCAGGAGGGACTCCGCGCCGGGGGAGTTGTAGCGGACGAGGCTCTTTAAGGCCTCCGTGTGCACCTTCGGGTGGGGGTGGTCCACCAGTTTGCGCACGGCGCGCTGCACCTCCAGGTCCGGGAAGGCGCGCAGGAGGATGATCAGGTTTCTCACCAGAAACCAGCGCCGGTCCGTGAGCCGCTCCAGGGCCGGCTCACGCACGAGCCCCCCGAGATCGGTGAGGCAATCGAAGTAGAAGCGCCGCAGGGTGCGCCGCTCAGCGAGCGCGAGCCGCTCGATGAGGGGGACCACGAAGGGGCGCCCGACGGCGGCGACGAGCTCGCGCAGCTGCGGGTAGCGCTGCCGCCCGAAGAGGACGGCGGCATCGAGGACCTCCATGACGAACTGCGCCCCGAAGGGGTCCTCTCCCCCCCCGCTCTCGGCGCTCTCCGAAGCACCCTTGATGAGGGGGTAGAGCTTCGGGAGCTCCGCGAACTCGTTTGTGCGGATGAACTTTAAGGCGAGCTCCGCGAGGTGCTGCCGGACTCCGCCGCCGAGCTCCACTTTCGGCAGGATCGACACGATCTGGTCGATGACCTGCACCATCTTCGCGTCGAGCGGGTCCTCCTGCAGCGCCACGCACTCCTCCGCCAGTTCCCGGCTCACCTCCTCCGGGAGGGTCTGCTCCCCTACTATCGCCGCAAGCGCTCCGTGGTACGCCTTCGGGAGGTAGCGCTCGAACTCCGCCTTGCGAAAGAGGGTCTGGAGATCCCCCCGGTCCTGCGCCGACTGGAGGTCCTGGGCCGGCGCCACCTTCTCGCTGCTTATGTCGGCGAGCCGGTGCATGAGCTGCAGGAAGAGGGAGGGCGCCTCCCCCCCCTGCGCCAGGAGCGCATCGAGCACCCCGCTTACCGTTTCCGCCCCCACGGTACCGAAGAGATCGTCCTTGAACTCCGCCTCCACCCCCCAGGTGCGCAGGAAGGTCTTCACGAAGTCCTGGCGCAGCGCGGGGCTCAGGTTCCTGACGAAGGTGATCATCTTGCGAAAGAGGTCCCTGCCGGCGGCGGTGAGGATCCCCGCGGGGAAGAGGGGGGAGATGGCGCTGGTGAGCCCCTGCAGGAGGGCCTCCCGGGTCCACTCCTCCAGTCCGTCGGCGACCTGGCTGATGTTCTGGGCGAGTTCCGCCGGGGTGGCGGCAAGGAGCTGGGTGAAGATGTCTATGGTGGCGGGGAACTTCGGGTCGGAAAGGCGCTCAGCGAGCCGTTCCCACACCCCGGAGGTGTCGGTGCCGGAGGTGGTGGTGACCACCTCCGAGAGGTGCAGCTCCGAGGTGTCTATCTCGCGCGTCTCGATCCCGGCAATCCCCGCATCGATCAGAGACTGGGTGATCCCCCCCTCGTCCCAGATCTCCTGGCGCGGGCGGGCGGTGAGAATGGCAAAGCGGTACAGTTCATCCGGCTGCAGGTCGGGCGCGAAGGTAAGGGTGACGATGCCGATTGCCGAGAGCTGGGCGGCGTAGTTCGCCACCGCCTGCTGCTTGATGACCAGGGGGCTTCCGGCGACGGAGAAGCCGGAGCGGCTCACCCCTAGGCGGAAGTTTTCCTCGTGGGAGGTGAGAGGCTCGAGCCGGGCGAGGACCTTTTCCGCCGCGGCGAGGACAAAGGGGTGTGACGTGGGGTAGGAGCGCGCGACACGGGCGTAGATGCTCAGTTCGCCGACAAAGGCGCGCGCCCTCTCCTTCAGGGTTTCGACATAGAGTGCTGCGGGATCCGTGTGGCTCATCTCCCTCTCCGCCGGTTCCAGTACAGTGTAGAGCAGCGCGGCGCTCCGGTACAAGAGGTTACTTTCCGGAGCGGCGCTCCGCGGGACCCCGGCGCGGTCCCCGTCGTCTTCTCTTCGACCGCGGAAGGAGATGCTTTAATGAAAAATGGTCACGTCGACAAAAAGTGGAGGGATCACTGCACGAGGGGGGAGACCGAGGGGGAGCCTTTAGCTGCCGCTCAGGCGCGGGTTCAGGAGGAAGTCGTTGCCGGTCACCTGGTCCCCCCCTTCCGGCATGGTGACGGTGAGAGGGGGCCCCGCTACCGCCTTCAGGCGGGCGCCCTCCTCCTCGGGGATCGCCACGCGGTACCTGCCGGGGCGTACCGTTTTGAAGAGATAGTAGCCGCTCTCCTCGGTGAGGGTGCTGGCGGCGAGCTCCGTGCCGGCCGTCCCCTCCCTCAGGAGCTCTACCCGTACCCCCTTCAGCGGCACCTCGCCGGAGGGGAGCTTTATGAGGACCATCCCGTCGATCTCGCCGCCGGTCACAATCGTGAAGCGGCAGGCGGCAAGGGAGCCGGCGCGCGGGGTGATGTGACAGCCGTCCTCCAGCGCGACCATGAAGGGATCCTCGAGCGTCGAGAGGTCGACGGTGATGTCGACCGGAATGTCAGGCTGCAGGTAGGCGATGACCGGGACGCCGGCGCTTCCGGTGACAGTGACGGGGCGGCCGCCGTTCACCAGGAAGCCGACCTGCGGCAACGGCTTCCCGGGGGAGCCGGGCACCCCGCGCAGCCAGGCCGTCGCCGCGATCATCCCGTAGCTCGAGAGGGGCTCCGAGGCCACCACCACCTGGCTGTTCACCCGGTCCGGCGCAAGGGAGGTACTGACCGCGACGTTGAATCCGTAGGCCCCGTTGCTGTCCCCGGTGGCGGAGATGGAGTAGCCGAGAAGCCCGAGCTTCTTGGAGAGACCGACACGCAATGCGGAGACGCCGCCGAGGGTATCGTGACTGAAGGCGGAATTGAGTAAGACACCGTCGCCGAGATCGCGGTCCGCGCTCAGGTTGATGACGGAGGGCGAGACGGTCGGCGCGATGGTGAAGCCGACCTGCCCGCGCACGCTCACCCCCTGCACCAGGGTGCTGATCTGCAGCATTCCCCCTGCGTTCACCTCCCTCTGCAGGTAGGCGACGGCTCCCTCCAGCGCCGCGTTCCAGCCGTTCCACCCGCCGGACACCCTCCAGGCGGAGCCGAAGTTCGTCCTTCCGGAGCGCCGCTCCTCCAGGTTCAGCTGGACAGAGAGGGGACAGCGCACCCCGTCCCACACGTCGAGCGAGGTGCTCCCCCTGAGAAGTCCCTGCGCCAGGAGAGGATCGGGATCCTTCTCGAACTGGGGACTGGAGAAATCATGAAAGAGCCGGACGGAGGACTCGACAGAAAGATCTCCAAGATAGCGCCCGCTCGATTTCACCGTGAAGAGCTGCCCCCGATCTTCGGCGCCAGAGATGCGCTGCAGCACTTCCAGGGAAAGGAGGGTGTAGCCGAGGGCGCTTCGTGCCCCGAGCCCCAGGTACTCCTCTTCGTTGTCGTGCGAGTCGGTCCGGCGCACGAGGAGAGCGGAGCCGGTGACGCCGTCCGTGATCCCGAAATCGGAGGTGAAGGTGACGTTTGACTCGTCGCCGGTCCCCGGTTCCCTGTCTGTCAACCCGGTTTGCCAGGCGGTGGAGAGGGTGTACAGAAAATTCCCTTTCGGCGTGGTGGAGTCGGTGACGAAGGTCTGCTCGGAGAGTCTCGTTTCCCCGAAGGGGCCGTGCAGGATAACCTTGAAGTCGTTGACGCCGTAGTGTATCCGCAGATTCCTGAAGTGGTACATGCCGTCGGCGGAGGGGGGTTGGTACCCCACCGGTACGCCGTTGTGCAGCAGTTCCGCGTCCCACCCCTCAGGAAGGTAGCCGTCGATGTCGTGGGAGAGGAAGTGGGAGGAACCGGAGAGGGGGCGGTTGGAAAAGGCCATGCCGTACATGGTGGTGGTGCTGCCGCCGATCCCGTCGACGGTGGGGGGCTGCAACGCGCCGATGGCGAAAGTCGTCACCGGCAGCGGCCCGATGAGGAAGGGGTGGTCGCGCCGCTTTGAGAGGGTCACGTCGAGACGCTGGGCGCTGTCGTTTTCGAAGGCGACATGGGCCACGCCGGAGAGGTAGAAGAGGTCCCCCGCCATCTGCAGTGCGTTTCTGGCCACCCCTTCTGATCTTCCCCCCTCGCCGAGAAGCTGAAGCTGCGAGGTCAGATCGACCGTCGGCAGGGAGACGGCTCCCCTTTGCGCCGTGACCTCCTGGTACTGCGCCTTTGCCGGCGCAGGAGGGCGCACCTGTCCCCCCTGCCCCCTCTTTTTGAACCCCTGCATCGGTAGCGTTTCCCTCGGATGCACATGGAGAGCCGAGCTTTCCTTCTCGACGACGAGGTCCACCGGCAGCCACCTGGAGAGTGCCCCGCTCTCCGCCATGACCTCGCCGCTCGCTGCAAAAGCGGCATCGCCGAGCGCGTAGACGCTGCGCACCGAGACGAGGTACCCCTCCTCCAGGTCGATGACGATGGGACGTGACTCCTCGATGATGAAGCCGTAGGCGCGCGTCCCCGTGCACCTGATCGCCAGGGAGAGGGCCTCGGCCAGGGGGCAGAGGGGGAGGTATACCCGCCCCCCCCGCTCCAGTGCCAAAAGGCCGTCGGCGAGGGGCTCACCGTCGAGGTCGACAGTGAGTATGATCTCGGAATCGTCCGATGCCGGGAGGGGGGGAGGAGGGGCCGACTGCGAGGTACGGGGAAAAAGGAGGAATAGCAAAAAGAGCAGTGCGGCCAGCTGGATGGCCGGGGGGCGGCGACTGTCGGCACCGTCCACGGGGGGCATACGCTACCGAAGGACCGCACTCGCCTCGGCCAGCGGCCTCGACTCGCCCTTCTCGGTGAAGACGACCTGCACTGCGTCTCCGGGCTTTAGCTGATGCGGCTCGAGGATGTGCATGCTGACCTTGCGGTGGCTGTTTGGGACGTAGACGGCGAAGTTGTCCATGACCGCGATCTTTTCCTTCCCCCGGTAGAGCGCGACCTCGCCGTAGATGGAGCGGGTTCCTTTGCGCGCCAGGGTGAAGTTCACCTGCTGCTGGCTCGGCTGTAGTGCGGTGAGGGTGATGGAGGAGGGATCGATGGACGCCTCCGCCTCGAGCTGGCCGTGGCGCACTATCACCGGGATGGAAATATTCACGTTGGTGGTGATCTTCATGGTGAGCGTCTTCGGATCCTGCTCCTTTGGCTCGGGGAGCTGGGAGATGCCGGAGGCGACCTTCGCAAAGACGAGATGCGAGCGGTACTCTCCGTCGGCCATCTCCGCCGACGGCTTGAACATGATGCGGATCGTCTGTCCGGCGCCGGGGAGAAGGGTCACCTGGCGGGGGGAGTACTTCACCACATCGTCTGCAAATCTCTCATCCGGCTCGGCGTCCGATACGTCCTTGAACTCCCCCGATTCCGTCATCCGCTTCCGGGCCAGCCCTATCTTGTATGAGGCCTGCGTCTGGCTCGTGTTGATGATGTCCACCTGCGCCGACTTTACCTTGTCGCTCATGACCACGCGCGTCGGGTAGATCATAAGGTCCGGTGCCGCCGCCGATATCGGTGCGTTGAAGAGGATAAGGAAACCGACGAGCGCCGGGATCGCCATGACCGCGAAGACCTTCTTCATCGTTTCCTCCTAGTTTCTTAGCACTGTCACGTCGAAGGTGCCGCTGTAGCTGCCGGCTCCTTGGGTCGAACCGACCGTGAGAGTGCCGCCGACCAGGAAGGTGACGCTTCCGGAAGCCGGAACGACTCCACTTGTGGCTATCGATGCGGTCAGTTGCGACAGTGTCATCTGGGATGCTCCCGACGTGACGGAGAGGCTCGCCGGGAGGACGATTGTGTAACGCGTCCCCGAGTTCGCAGTGATGGTAAACTGAGCCGGGGCATACGAATCTCCGGTGAGGAGGATGACGGAACTGGTGGCCGATCTGGCTCCGGAGACGTCGACTCTGACGGTACCGGAGCGTCCTCCTCCACCGACAAATCTCCCGAAGGTGAGATCCCTGTTCCTGGTGACGGCAAGAGGAGCGCCCCACAGGACTGACGGCGCCAGCACCAGAAGGAGAAGCCCCGCCACGAGGGTCAGCACCGTCTTTCTGTGCAGTGTGGGATCATGGGCGGGCATCGCGCGCTCCGGTTGGGCTCTGGCAGGGGGCGACTGCGGTCGAAAAAGCGGGGGGGCAGATGGCCGCCCCCCCTGGAGGTATTAGTTGTAATCGACTGAAACTATGAGACTTGCGGTGTACGCTCCGGAGGCCTGCCCATCCGCAACTGCGAGGGAGCCGCCGATATTCAGGGTCTGGGTGCCGCCGGCAGAAAGTGTACCGGTGGTGCCGATGTTGTTTGTCAGAGTGGCCACCATCTTGTTTGCACCGTTCATCAGGTCGAGGGTAGCCGGTACGCTGATGGAGTAGGTGGCGCTCGGCTCACCGGAGATATCGAATGCCGCTGCCGATGGCGCGGTCCCGCTGGAGGCGAGAGCCACCGCTCCGGTCTTCGTCCTTGCGCCGGCATTGTCGACCACCACCGTACCTGCTCCGGCAAGGAAGCTGCCGAAGTTCAAGTCACCAGTCTTGAGGATCTGGATCGGTACGATCACTTTGCCGTTTGCCGCGGCAGTTGCCGAGGCAGCATGGCTGTCGTTGACGTTCACGATGCAAGCAATTGCTGCACACCCAGCGATGAAAAAGAGCTTCCTGAATATGTTTTGAGTTTTCATTCCTCTCTCCTTTGTGTTCAGTCACACGGTTTTCGGCGGGCAGCCTTGCTGCCTTGCCTACGAAGATCACTGATCCAGGAGGGAGAGTACTTTTTACTCTCCATGGGGTTCAGTCACACAGTTGTCGGCGGCCACGACGGCCGCCTGGAAGATCACTGTCCAGGGGAGAGCTGCGCCAACTCACCGTGTCGGAGGTGCTCTACAGAGGGTCCGGTACTGGCTCGGCTCCTCGCCTCCACTCTTTCGGCTTATGCGGGCGCGGTTCTTTCCGTACGGAGCATCTTTCTTCATACGAGCCCCCTTGCGCTTTGCACAGTCGAACTGGTTGTGTTTCTGTTGGTCTGATTTGCGTGATCTGGATTCTGAAACAAAAAGAAACTGTGGCGGGATCCCGGTGACTAGCCCTTTCTGGACAAGATTAAATATATCCAACGCCATACAAAGGACTAGGGAAAATTCCCTATCCATTGATGAATTTTGTGACGTCCGTCACAAACTTTAACGATCTTTTTCGGGTGGAGAGGAGGGGGTCGTTGCGCTGCAGCGAAGGGAGGAGGTGGAGCTAGTTGAAATCGATGGAGACGGTGAAGGTCCCGTTCGATTCCGTTACCTGCGTCTGTCGGGAAGCTTCCGGGCCTGCTGTACTTTTCTGCGTGGCGGCGCTTCCAGCAGCCGTCATGCTGGCCGTGTCCAGGAGGGCTGATTCTGTGGGGGAGATGACCTGCGCGGATGCGGTTGCCCGCCCCTGCGCCGCTTCGGCTGCGCGTGGCGCTGCAGCCATCAGAAGGAGGAGGTAGATGATGCCGAATGTTTTGGTGGACCGTTTCATATCGTGCCTCGGGCTGGACTGCCCGGGTATCAGCACGCATGAGGCCACACCCGAAACTGCTGCAGATACGGCAACATACCACGAACTAGAGGGGAGTTGCGACGTGTCCTCTTTACACTGCCGCAGCTAAGGTCACGAAATCACGAAGCCCCCGGTGTAAAGGGTGTAAAGATGTAAAAGTTAAAAGAGGGGATCACCGTGTGCAGAGCCCATCTTTACACCCGTCCATCAGCGATGAGGCCGTCCTCTCTCGTCGAGGCTGCACGGTCCCGCGCCGAAGTAGGCGATGAGGAGGGCTCCGCCGAGCATGGAGATGTTTTTCAGGA
The DNA here is from genome assembly GCF_021044625.1 of Geomonas sp. RF6. Taxonomy (NCBI): domain Bacteria; kingdom Pseudomonadati; phylum Thermodesulfobacteriota; class Desulfuromonadia; order Geobacterales; family Geobacteraceae; genus Geomonas; species Geomonas sp. RF6. Next base: position 673,484 of record NZ_CP087999.1, read on the forward strand.
ACATGATCCTTTGCATGGAGGCCGCCATCGGATCCGCCACGGCCCAGAAGTTGTGCATGGCGAAGGTCACCGGCACGAGAAAGAGCACCAGGAGCCACGCCCCTATGCGCGTCTTCCATCCGAGCATGACGCTCAGCGCCCCGGCGATCGCGATGATGCCTGAAAGGGGGACAGCGATCGCTGCAAGGGGCACCCCCCGTCCTGCGGCATACCCTATGGTCTCGCTGCTGAAATGACCGGGACCGGAAATCAGGAAGATCGCGGCAAAAAGTATCCTCCCGAGCGGGACGATGTATCTCATGATGCGCCTCCAGGCATGTATACTGCGGCGCCGGCGAGGGGCGGCGTCACATCTTCCCCTTGCGCCGGGCGGTACACCTCTTTAATTATTCTGACCTTACAGCGGGGCATGTCAAAGCTTCCGCATCCCCCCGGGAAAACTGGAACTTCCGGTGCGAAAAGCGTTATTGCCTTGGCTGCGACAAACTGTTAAAACCTAGCTTTGGGTGAGAAAGAGAGCGCATGCGCATTAACGGTTCCCATGCAATGCCGACAGTGAAGGAGTGAACATGCAACAGAAAAGAAATGCCCTGAGGAAGAACAAGGCGATAGCGCTCAGCCTCATGATCGGCGCCGCCGTACTCTTCGTCATTGCACGCTATCACAAGGGGAGTGGCTGGGAGTGGGTCGCGGCCTTTTCCGAGGCCGCCATGGTCGGCGCACTGGCCGACTGGTTCGCCGTCGTCGCCCTCTTCAGGCACCCGCTGGGGGTCCCGATTCCCCACACGGCGATCATCCCGAACAAGAAGGAGACGATCGCCGAGAACCTCGCGATCTTCATCCGTGACAAGTTCCTGGCGACCGAGTCCGTCGTCGCGAAGCTGAGAGAGCTCAATCCCGCGCAGCACCTGGCGACGTACCTCATGTCCAGGGGGAACGCGCAGTGGCTGGCGCAGGGGATCACCAGCATCATTTCCGATTCCCTCAATTTCCTTGACGACGAGCGCGTGCGCCAGGTGCTGAGGAGCGCCCTGAACGACCGGGTGGAGAAATTCGACCTCTCCACTTCCGCCGGCGCGCTCATCGACACCCTCAGAAAGGACAACCGGCACCAGGCGGTGCTCGACGACCTGCTGCAGCGTCTCGGGGGGTGGCTCGCCACGGAGGAGGCACAGGGAAAGATCGCCACCTTCATCGACAACTGGCTAAACACCGACTACCCGCTCCTCAGCCGCTTCATCCCGAACCGCGACAACTTCGCCAAGGGAGCCGGAGAGAAGGTCGCCGGGAAAGTGAACGAGTTCATCCAGGCGGTGAACGCGGATCCGACCCACGACGTGAGGCAGAAGTTCGACAACGCCGTGGCAGGGTTCAGCACGAAGCTCAAGTCGGACGAAGCGCTCAGGGAGAAGATCGCGGGGCTGAAGCGGGAGGCGATCAACAACGCGCAGCTCACCGACTACGTTAAGGGACTGATCAACGACCTGAAGGTGTGGCTCGCGGACGACCTCGACCGCCCCGACTCGAGAATCCAGCAGAAGATGGAGGACCTCGCGGTCGCCATCGGGAACACCCTCTCCAAGAACAGCGACCTGAAGGACTCCATAAACGAGCACCTGGAAATGATGGTGCGAAACTACGCGGAGACGATGCAGAAGGGGATCACGAAGCACATCGCCGGGACCGTGAAGCAGTGGGACGACAGGGACTTTGTGAACGAGATCGAGCTCAGCATCGGCTCCGATCTGCAGTTCATCAGGATGAACGGCACCCTGGTCGGCGGCATGATCGGACTTCTCCTGCACTCGGTCACCCTGCTCCTGAAGTAAGCAACAAGGTACGGCGGGAGCGCCATGCGGCGCTCCTGCACGCTGCCTGCCGGAGGTGGAACGATGGAGTGGCACCCCGACGATTTCCCCTTTATCAAGAAGCTCACGCCGGAGTACGAAAAGACGATCCGGCAGATCCCTTTCCTCAACATCGATTCACTCCTCATCCCCTCCCCCTACATACTCGACAAGGCGATCGACGTGGACTACGACCACAGCTACGTGTGGGAGGAGAAAGGGGAGATCCTCGGCTACCTCCTGGTCTACGCCACCCCCGACCAGAAGAAGTTCCAGATCTACCGCCAGGTCACCAGCCCCTTCGGGAGGGGAAAAGGGATCGGTTCCGCCTTCGTTCTCTATCTCGCCAACACGGTCGATCCCGACTCGCACATCTATCTCTACGTCTGGGACAAGCTGATAAGCTCCGTCGACTTCTTCACCAGCAGGGGGTTCCGGATCGAGGACCTCATCGTCTACCGCAAGATGAAGTTCCACCTCATGTCGGTCACGGCGCAGACGATCAGGGAGCGGGGACTCGCCCCGAGGAAGAAGGATGTGCCGGCGGTCGAGGAACTGAGCAAGGTCCGTCACGACGCGAAAAAGTCGGTGAAGGTTCTTTTCGACATGGTCTCCATGCTGAGCCTCGACAACTTCAACAAGGTGACCGAGGACATCAACAGGGAGACCACCGCCCTCTTCAACACCCTCAACATGTACTCGGACAGGATCAGCACCTCGCGGAAGGTTTCGCTGAAGGAACTGATCACCGAGAGGGTGATCCCCTACCTCGAGGCGGCGGACAGCAGCTGCGAGATCCGGCTGGTCCTGAAGTCGAAGGCCCCCCCGGTCAGCGGGAGTTATCTCAGCTACAGCCGGGCCCTCATCAACATCGTCTCCAATGCGCTCGACGCCATAAAGGCCGCGGGTCGCCCGGGAGTCATCCGGTTCACCCTCGGGCAGGAGGAAGATCGGGTCGTTCTGTCGGTGGAGGACAACGGGATCGGGATCCCCGAGGAGAAGCTCAAGAAGGGCCCCGACGAGGTGCCGCTCTTTGTGGGGCACACCACCAAGGGGGAACAGACCGGCGAGGGGATAGGGACAAAGCAGATCTACGCCGCCTTCGGCCCGCCCCACATCGCCGTGAAAAGCAAGGTGAACGAGTGGACCCGGTGGACGATCTCCCTCCCCGTCATCACCGACAGGGATACAGCGCTCCTCGCCGACCTCGGCTCCAAGTACTTCAGGTTCATCAAGTCCACCCACAGGATCCCCCTCACCAAAGAAAGCAGCAGGAGGGACATCTCCATCTTCATCTGGCAGTTGCGGCAGATGGAGATCTTTAGCTACGACCTCGTGTACCACTTCAGCAGGTACAACAACGTGCGGGACATCTTCCAGAACGTCATGCTGTACAGGTTTGACGGGAAGTCGTTCGAGGATCTGAAGGCAGAGCTGAAGAAGTACCGCATAGAGCACGACGTGATCCGATCGTGGCTTCTCGGGGTTACCAAACGGATCAGCCGCAATGAAAGCTATCTCCAGGAGAATATCTCCTTCCACGAGTACAAGGGGATTCTCTTCGAGAGCTACAGCCAGGCGATCGACCGCACCATGATCTTCACCCTCGACCCGTACAGCGGCGAGTTCCTCGTCTCCGACAGGAAGCTCGCGGAGCACCTGGACTTCGTACCGTACCTCTCGCGCGACAAGGATGAGCTTTTGCGGGGGGAATTCATGGGGGATGTGAAGCATGACGACAGCCCGATCTATCTCGGCGTGTGGTCGGTGAAAAACAGGGAGGATCTCCAGCAAAAGCTGAAGCTGATCCAGCGGGGAGCGGAGCAGTTGCTGCAGATGGGGCTCGACAAGGAGAAGCGGCTCGCCTTTTACAACACGACCTTCAACACCGGCGAGTGGGAGATCGACACCCTGAAGACTCCGACCCTCGCTCAGATGGCGGCGTTCAAGGACGATGAACTGGATCAGCTCGTGCGCCCCGCGGACAACGAGATGGGGGGGTTCGTCCTGGCTACCTAGCTCACCGTGCGCCCTTGACGGCGGAAAGGAAGGCGCGGAGAAATTCCAGAGCCAGCGCGTGCAGCCCGGGGTGCTCCGACTCCCGAGGTCCCGCGATGTTGAGGATGCGCACCTTGTTCTGCGCGATCCACCCCGCGGCGGCATCGGGATCGGGATCGGCATCGAGTTGCAGCACGAGGCACGGCTTGCGATACTCCTGGCAGTAGCGGGCCGTGAGCGCCGTTCCCCCCTTCAGCCAGCCCACATTGAGGATCAGCGTCCCGTCCGAATCGACCACATTGCGTCTCGTCCTCCTGCGGTAGTCCGCCGACGGTAGCTCCACCAAGGGGTAGCAGTCGGGGATGGCGCCGTCTTCCGCGCGGCGCCCCTTCGGGCAGCAGCCACCGACGGGGATTCCCGCCTCCATAGCCGCGTCGAGCCCGCTTCTGTCCACCCCGGTCTGCCCTCCGGAGATCACCTTTTCAATTCGGTCAGATTGCATCGCTCTCCAGAGAACAGCAGCTGCATGCTTGCGCATGTTGCGGAGTTACGGCTCAAGGCAAATCCCCCCTGTCCCCAGCGTTGTCCGGTTAGGTTTTTGCTTTGCGTCGTTTCTGCTTTTTTCGGTTTTTTTTGGCCTCATTTTTTCGCAGTCTAGAGGCTTCAGCTGCCATTCCAGCAGCTTCACTAGCGATTTTGTTTCTTAGCTCTCTGACACGATTGATGCTCACCCGCTCGTTATGCTGTTCTTGGCAGTAAATGGCCAGGAGAAGGTAAGTGATAAGTCCACTAAGGACCTGCACCATCACGCCATACTGGCTTCTGGCGATTAAGTGGTAGACGTTGAGGTATCGTTTCCACCAGCCAAAGAAGGTCTCTATGTTCCAACGTAGTTTGTAGGCTTCGGCCACCTGTTCAGCGGTAAGGTCATAGCGGTTTGTCGCAACCCAGTATTCCTTTCGGTCAACGCGATAGCCAACTACTCGGAGCTCTTTCTGCCCTTCAGTGAGCCCCTTCTTGCCCAGAATAACGATGGCGTCATAAAAGACGATGTCACTGTGCGGAAGAGGATTTTGACGGACGACCTTCTTTCTGGCTCTCTGCTGGATGCGGCAGATAAAGAGTTTGCCGTCTTCTTGCCACTGATCGAAGTCGGCGTTGCATTGGTACCCTCGATCAAGGACAGCAGTTTCGCCAGGCTGGAGGATACGGTCTACATACTGCCGCTCCACCTGGTTAGCGTCAGTCACGACCACACTCGTCGGCACACCACGGTTCAGATCAAGGCCTACGTGGGCTTTGGCTTTATTGTGAGTGCTTGAGTACTGCGCCCAATCCATGGACATCAAAGCGTCGATGACAGATCCATCGATGCCAACAAGGTTGCCAAGTTCTGCGTGTTGGGCGGGAATGACTTTGCGAGCCTCTTTCGCCAGTGCTCCAAAGATTTCAGTGAGTTGTTCGAGTCCACGTGTGTTGATAGCCTCAAAAAAGGCGGATTTTTTAACGCCTTTAGGTGGCGCAACACATTCCTTGGCGAAATTGTCCTGTTCCAGGGCCTGGATCAGTTCTCTTCCAGAAGAGAATTCCTGGAGATGGTAGTAGACAAGGGCCTTTAGCTGATCGTCGAATGACAGTTGCAACGGTCGGTAACCTCTCGATGTAAGTGGAGAAACAGGGGTGCATGATCTCTTTACTGGGTCGAGAAGTCTATTAAATTCATAAGGATTCTGCGGCTTTTGTCTGCTGAAGGGACGCATGTCGTAACCACTCCCGAATTACGTAGTTACGAACGCGGCGCGCGCCACCCTTCAACAGATGTCAAGCAAAAAGTACAGCAATATCAAAGATTTCAGAGAGCAAGAACCTAACCGGACAACGCTGCCCTGTCCCCCCTTCGCAAAGGGGGGGACGCGAGGCCTCGTGCCGCCCTTCATTGCAACATACTACGGCTTCCCCAGAATTCTCGGATGAGCCTTCGCAAAGGGGGGGACGGAAGTTCTCTTGCAGCGGTTCTGGCTGCCATCCCCTTTGCTACTTGCAAAGCTCCGTGAAAGGGACATCGAGAAGATCCCCCGACACCTCAGCATCGTCGAAGTGCCACCACTCCGTCGCGAGGGGGCGAAATCCGGCGTTGCGCATCGCTATGGCGAGGATCTCCCTATTTTTCGCGGCTGCGGGCCCGACGTCTTTTGCGGAACTCGCCGCCCTAGGGGAGAAGTCGTCAAAGCTGGTGGGCATCTGCACCTCTCCCCCGGAGAGGTCGACGAGGGTCACATCGACGGCGGTGCCGCGGTTGTGCCGCGATCCCTTCTGCGGGTCGGCAACGTAGCGGCTGTCGGGAACGATGGACCACAAAATCTTCTGCACCGAAAGAGGGCGGTAGCAATCCCACATCTTCAGGGAAAACCCTTCCGTTTCCAGGTAGCGCTGGGCGAGCGCCAGCTTTGCCGCGGTCCGGCTGTCGAGAAAGCACCGGCCGCAGTCGTAGATGATCCTGCCGGTGAAGTTATCCGCCGTGGCATAGGGCATCTCCACCTTCACCCCCGGTGCTACCTTGGGCACTTCGACGAGCCTCTCCCCACCAGCGGCGGCGGCAGATGATCGCCACAAGGAGATCAGAAGCATAAGGGAGCAGATGATGCTGCGCATTCGGTGATTCCCCATCTGCTAGGAACGGCAGAACTGCCGCACCAGTTGCTCATGGAGCGGATGGGAGGCAACGATTTCGTCGCAGGTGGGGATTTCGAAGTCGGCGAAATCGAATCCGGGGGCGACGAGGCAGCTGACGAAGGTGAAGTCGCCGAGGGTGCGGGCGGCCTGCAGTGCGTCACACGGCACCACGGCAAGAGGCTGCCCCGGCGCTCCGGCATGGTCGAGGAGGTACACCGCCGGGTCTTTTTGCAGCACCACGAGCTCCAGCGGCGCCCCGGCGAGGTGCAGCCACACCTCCTCGCTCTTTACACGATGCCAGACCGAGAAGTTCCCCGCACTCAGAAGGAAGTAGATGACGGTAAGGGCAGAGCGCTCTCCGGAGTAGCCGGGAATACCCCCGAGGGAGTGGCTGGAGCGGTGCACCTCGCGGTACCATCCCCCTTCCGGATGCGGCTGCAGTCCGTAGTGCTCGATGAGCCCCTGTGCCGTCATAAATTCCCCCCTGCTGCAACTGTGCATGGCACCCTCCTTTCATACCGACACCGCGCATAGTGCCACAACCTCCGACGCATCTCCAGCAGGAACGGAAAGAGGGGCATCCGTCGAGCGCGAACGGTCTATCTCCCGAGAACCAGATCCCGCAGCGCATCGACACTGAGGACCCCGGATGCACCCCTGCTCCTCCCCACCACGAAGGCAGGAACCGCGTTGATGCCGAGCTGCTCCGCCAGTTCCTCGTCTGCCAGGACCGCGTCCTGATAGACGTGCGCATCGAGCGCATCTCTCAAGGCGTCGGCATCGAGCCCGACCTCTCCCCCGAGAGATGCAAGGAGAGTGGGGTGACCGATATCTTCGCTGCGCTGAAAAAAGATCCGGAAGAGGCCGTTGTGGTACTCCTCGAAGCGGCCGTGTTCCCGTGCGAACGCCGCCCCCTCATGGGCAAGGCGGGAGCGGGGCTGCAGGGTCGGCAACTCTATCTGGATCCCCATCTGCCGCGCCATGGGGTAGACCATCTGGTTCCACACCCGCACCAGGTACTCGCTCCCCGGATCGAGCGTCGGGACCGGCTCCGGCCGCAGCTCGAAGGCGCGCCACACCACCGAAAGTTCGGGCAATTCCCGTTTCAACTGCACCAGGGCTGGCTCCGCCAGCCAGCAGAACGGTCAGACATAGTCTGAAAAGACTTCCAGGACCAGGTCCTTCTCCATCGTTATCTCCTCGTGCCCGTTTAGTAGATCATCCTTATACGGTAAAGGGTACTTCAAAAAGGGGCATTGCTGTTGACTTTACTCCCCCTGACGATACCTTTTTTGATGGAATACATTAACGCTTCCTTAACAAAAAACCGGAAACCAGAGAAGGAGGTACTATGAAAAGGTCGACGTTTATTATGTTGTTTGTCGCAGTGTTTGCAATCGGTGGCGCCATGTCTGCGTTCGCGGCGGAAAAACTCGGCCGCAAAGACAAGGCCTTTGTCACCAAGGCAGCTAGTGCCGGCATGATGGAGGTACAACTGGGGCAGATGGCGCAGCAAAACGGCCAGTCCCAGGAAGTGAAGGATTTCGGGTCCCGCATGGTCGCCGACCACACGAAAGCAAACGACGAGCTGAAACAGCTGGCGCAAACGAAAGGGATCTCCCTTGCCGAGAGCATGGACCGCAAGGACAAGAAGATGGTGGACAAGTTCCAGAAGGTCAAGCCGCAGGAGTTCGACAAGGAGTACATGAAGGCGATGGTGAAGGACCACCAGAAGGACGTCGCGGACTTCCGCAAGGCATCCAAGGACGTGAAAGACCCTGACATCCAGGCTTTCGCGGCGAAGACTCTGCCGATCCTGGAACAGCACCTGCAGCAGGCGCAGGAGGTAGCAAAGAAGGTGGGAGCAGGCGGGAAGTAGCTTTCACAGCGTAAATAACCTCTGCCTTAAAGAAAAAACGCCACCGGGCCGGGTGGCGTTTTTTTTTCGTCCTTCACTCTCCCTGTATCACGGCTCCTCACTCTCCGGAATGAGATCGAGCTGCGCGAGCCAAGGCGTCGCTTCGCCGTCGCTCGGGGCGCGCCAGTCGCCTCGGGGGGAGAGGGAGCCGCCGGAGCCGACCTTCGGCCCGTTCGGGAGGCAGCTCCTCTTGAACTGGCTTATCTTGAAGAACCTCCAGATGAAGACCCCGAGCCACTTCTTTATCACCTCGATCGTGTACTCGTTGCGCTTCTCCTCCGGGATGTCGGGCCAGTTGTAGCGGGTCCGGTCGTGCCATACGCTCCAGGCGATGAAGGCGACCTTCGGGGGGAGATAGCCGACGCGCAGGATGTAGTAGAGGTTGAAATCCTGCAGCTCGTACGGCCCGACCTTATCCTCCGTGCGCTGGATCGGCTGATTGTCCCCGGCTGAGCCCGGCACGAGCTCCGGGCTGATCTCCGTATCGACGATCTCCTCCAGCACGCCGCTTACCTCCGGGCCGAGCAGGTCTGTTTTCGCGGCCCACCGCACCAGGTACTGGATCAGCGTCTTCGGGACGCTGGCGTTCACGTTGTAATGGGACATGTGGTCCCCGACCCCGTAGGTACACCACCCGAGCGCGAGCTCGCTCAGGTCGCCGGTTCCGACCACCATGCCGCAGTTCTGGTTCGCGAGCCGGAAGAGGTGGCTGGTGCGCTCCCCTGCCTGCACGTTTTCGAAGGCGATGTCGTACACCGCATGGCCGTCGAAGAAGGGGTGGCCGATGTCCTTCATCATCTGCTCGCAGCTGGGGCGGATGTCGATTTCTGCAAAGGTGCACCCGACCGAACGCATGAGGCGATGCGCCTGGTCCAGCGTCCTCTCGCTCGTGGCGTAACCGGGCATGGTGTAGGCGAGGATGTCCTTGCGCGGCAGCCCCATGACGTCCATGGCCCTCGCGCAGACGAGGAGCGCCTGGGTGGAATCGAGCCCGCCGGAGACACCGATGATCATCTTCGACGCCCCGCAGCTGCGGTACCGTTTTACGAGCCCCTGCACCTGGATCTCGTACACCTCGTGGCACCGCTCGTTCCTGCGGGCAGGATCGCTCGGCACGAAGGGGAAACGCTCGTAGCAGCGCTCGAGCGGCAGCTTCTCCTCGAGGGGAAGCTCGGCGCTGAAAGAGATCGTGCGGAAGGTGGCGATCTCCGGGTGGTGGCGGCGCACCGACTGGTTGAAGGTCGTCTGGCGCATCCGCTCCTGGGTCAGCCGATCCAGGTCGATGTCCCCCGTGATGAGCTGCTGGCCGTAGTCGAAGCGGTTCGACTCGGCGAGGAAAACGCCGTTGTCGCAGATCATGCCGTGGCCGTCCCAGGCGAGATCGGTCGTCGATTCCCCGGAGCCTGCAGCGCTGTAGATGTAGGCGGCAAGGCAGCGGCTGGCCTGGCTCGCAACGAGCTGCCTACGGTAGTCGGCCTTGGCAACGGTGATGTTGGAGGCGGAGAGGTTGATGAGGACCTTCGCTCCGGCCATGGCCGCGAGGGACGAAGGGGGGATGGGGACCCAGATATCCTCGCAGATCTCCGTGAAGAAGGTCAGGAGCGGCTGCTCCTCCACCTGGAAGAGGAGGCGCGTGCCGAAGGGGACCCCCTTCTGCCCCAGGAGATCGATGTTCTCCACCGGCGCGAAGTCCGCGGGGGAGAACTGGCGCAGTTCGTAGAACTCGCGGTAGTTCGGGATGAAGCTCTTAGGGATGACCCCGAGGATCCGCCCGCCGTAGACGACGGCACCGCAGTTGAAGAGCATGCTGTGCACCTGCAGCGGCAGCCCCACGATGGTGATGAGCGGTATCTCCTTCGAGGCGTCGAGGACCTCCTGCAGGGCCTTCAGAGATGCGTCCAGCAGGGCCTGCTGGTGAAAGAGATCGTCGCAGGAGTAGGCGGAAAGCCCGAGCTCGGGAAAGACCGCGACGAGTGCCCGCCTCTGGTGGGCCTGCCGCATCATGTCAACCGTCTGCCGCGCGTTGAAGGCGGGGTCCGCCACCCGCACCTCGGGGATGGCAACCGCTATGCGGACATAGTTGTGATTGTAAATGTTGAAAAAGGAGCCTTTCAAAGTCCCGCCACCTCCGTGTGCAAGCGTTCGACAACATGGGCCAAAAGGGCAATGGGCAGTCTCTCACAAACTCCGGCAGGAAACCAAGAGAAAAGATATCACTGGTGAAAATGCGTATACGTAATATGCGGCGACGGTCGATGCAGTCCATGTAGGCCGGGATAAGCCGCAGGCGTTCCCCGGCATCTCCGTCCGGAGCGGCGCAGCTGTCTGCCGGGCAACGCTACCGCTTATGCCGGCCCTACAGAGACAACTTCACGAGGTGAATGCAGTCCAGGTAGGCCGGGATAAGCCGCAGGCGTTCCCGGCATATTCGTCCGGAGCGGCGCAGCTGCCTGCCGGCAACGCTGCGCTTATGCCGGCCTACATGGAATACAGTAAACCCTTGATTACCGCCGAAAGGTTTGCCGGATTGCGAAGAATCCTTCCCACGGGTCCCGTTCCAGCCGCTCCAGGCGCTCCTTCATGTTGAGGACGCTGAAGCTGTCCGGCTTCACCCCCTTCACCAGTTCCTCCCACCCGATCGGCGTGGCGACCGGCGCCCCCGGGCGGGCCCGAACCGAGTACGGCTCCGCTCCGTGCGCTCCCCTCCCGTTTCTCATCCAGTCCACGTAGATGCGCCCCTGCCGCTCGCTTTTGGAGAGCTTCGCGGTAAAGCGGTCGCCGCGCGACTCCTCCATCTCCTCCGAGATCCGCCTGGCAAAGGCGGTGACTTCCTTCCACCCTTTGCTCCGGTCAAGGGGAGCGACGAGATAGTACCCCTTGCCGCCGGTCGTCTGCAGAAAGGACTCGAGCCCCCGCTCCTGCAGATGGATCTTCAGGAGGAGGGCCGCCTCGGCGAGATCCTCCCAGGGGTACCCCTCCTCAGGGGGATCGAGGTCGAAGAGGAGGCGGTCCGGGTGCTCCAGGTCGGCGTAGCGCGACTGCCAGGCGTGGAACTCGACGCTCCCCTGGCGCACGAGCGTCAGCACCCCTTCCGCATCATCCACCGCGAGGTAGCGCTCCGCATGCCCGGCGATATCTATCGGGCGCACCGGAGGGGGAAAGTTGGTAGCGTGCTTTTTGAACTGGCACCGGTAGATGTTGGTGGGGCACGCGATGAGCGTAAGAGGCCGGTCCACGATGTGGGGGAGCATCAGGTCGGCGACGAGCGTGTAGTAGCTCACCAGGTCTTCCCTGCGCAGCCGTTCGTGGGGGAAGACCGGGAGATCCTTCTTCGCCGACCGGGGGGGCGCCGTCTGCATGGCCGTCTCCCGCGCCCTTTCGGGGATTTCCAGGCGCACCTCGCGGGAGGGCTTGTCCTCCCGCAGCCCCTTGAAGGAGGCGTTCCTGAGCATCCCCCGCCCGGAGATCCCGCCGTGCGCGACCTCCGCCACCAGCTCGGGGCGCACCCAGTGCGGGTTGCGGTACTCCTGGCCGGACGGCGGGTTCACAAAAGGGGGCTCCGGTTGCTCGTAGCGGCTCAGAACCTCGAGAAGGGTTTCACTCGATGAAATGCTGTATCCGCTCTTGATCTTCCCGGCGAAGACGAGGTGCCCCTCCTGGTCGTAATACCCGGCAAGGAGTGAACCGAAGGGGCGGCCTGCCCCGGACTCGGTATAGCCGCCGACCACGAACTCCTGGCGCTGGGAGCACTTCACCTTCAGCCAGCGGCGGCTCGGTTCCGAGACATAGCCGGAATCTGCCTGCTTCGACACGATCCCTTCCAGCGTCCTGCTGCACACCTCGCGATAGAATTCCTCCCCGTGCCCAACCACGTGATCGACGTAGCGCACCTGCTCCATCTGAGGGGGAACGAGGTCGGCGAGTATCGCTTTCCGCTCCGAAAGAGGTGCGCCGCGGATATCGTACCCCTCGTAGTTCATGAGGTCGAAGACGACGTAGGTGATCTCCCCTTCCCTGCCGCTGCGTAGCGCTTCCTGAAGCGCGTGGAAGTCGGAGCGCCCCTGGGAGGTGAAGACGACGATCTCCCCGTCGAGCCAGGCCTGCCGCACCGGGAGGCGCGCCACTGCGCGCTGCAGAGTGGGGATCCGGTCGGTGAAGTCGATCCCTCTTCTCGTGAAGAAGCGCACGCCGGTCCCTTCCTTGTCGATGCGGCACACCATCCGGTAACCGTCGTACTTTATCTCGTGCAGCCACTCGTCTCCCTGGGGGACCTGGTCCACCAGCGTCGCCGGCTGAGGCGTCGTGCAGGAGGGGAGAGCGCCTCCGAGCGCGTGGCCAAAGACAGGGGGGGTGACCTCCCCGACGGTGCTGCTCCAGAGGCGGTCGCGGTCCTCGGCGATGTCCTCCATGGTACGGCCGCTCATCACGCTCCTGTCGCGGGCGAGGATGTCGTTCGGGGAGGCGAAGTCGTCCGCATCCTTCACCAGCCGCCAGCTGCGGGTCTCCCTGTCTTCGCGGGTCAGCGTCCATCGGCCGCGCAGCTTCTGGCCGTGCAGGACAAAGTGGAGCCGCCCTTGGTAATACCCCTGTTTCCCCCCCTCCAGCGGCTCCCATTCACCGATATCCCAGACCATGACGGTGCCGCCTCCATACTCACCGGCAGGGATGACTCCTTCAAAGCGGGCGTATTCAAGGGGATGGTCTTCGGTCTCGCTGGCGAGGCGGTGCTGGGTGGGATCGAGAGAGGGCCCCTTCGGGAGTGCCCAGCTCTTCAGCGCGCCGTGCAGGCGCAGGCGGAAGTCGTAGTGGAGATGGCTTGCGGCGTGCTTCTGTACCACGAAGATGTTCCCTTCTTCCGCCCCCCCTTCTCCGGAAGGCTCAGGGGTGCGGTTGAAGTCGCGCTTTCTGCGGTATTCCTCGAGGTTTCCTTTTTCGGCAGCGCTCATTTTGTGGAATTGCCCGGCCTGTTACAACTGAGGCTTTCGCGGCGATGCGGGTTCCGGCAAGGGGTGCCATATCATCTTGATTATTGCATACAAAAAGAGGGAAAGGCGCGCCCTTCCCTCTCGTTATCCTACGTGATCTAGCGACCTCACCCTTCAGCGCCGTCGGCTTCCGCCTCTGCTGCCCATCCATCCCGGTGGAACATGCCGCTATTGCCGATCTTCTCCGCCACCTTCCGAAAATGGAAGCCATAGATCGCGTAGGTTATGGCAAGGGGGAAGAGACGCGGTTTTCTCAGCAGCGACCAGAAGAAAAGCTTCCAATAGTGGATACGTTCCTGCCCGATGATCCCGAGGAAGAGCATCGACTTCACCAGCGCCCCCCAATAGCCGGGCTGGAAGCGGAAGCTGGCGAGATAGAGCGGACGGTACTCCCGCAGAAGCTGCAGCACACGACGGTAGTAGTTGCGCGGCGAGTAGATCGTGTCGAGGATGTCCTGGTACCCGGCGATCAGGGTGTTGGCATCCATCTTCGGGATATAGTTCAGCGAGACCGCCATGTTGTTCCCGGTTGCCTTCCCGAGCAGGCGACCCTCCTTGTCGAGGCGCTGGTACAGCCTCGTCCCGCGCAGCACGGTCAGTATCCCCACCATGGCGGTGGCGATCCCGCTCTCCTGGATGAAGCGGATCTGGCTCTGGAAAATGCCGGGGGAATCGCTGTCGAAGCCGACGATGAAGCCCGCATGGACCTGCAGCCCCGCCTGCTGGATGCGCCGCACGGACTCCAGGAGATCGCGGTTGCGATTCTGGGACTTCCCGGTTTCGGCGAGACCCTCCTCCTCCGGCGTCTCTATCCCGACGAAGACCTCCTCGAACCCGGCACGCACCATCAGGGACATGAGCTCGGGGTCATCGGCAAGATCGACCGACGCTTCCGTGTAGAAGTAGAAGGGATAGCGCTTCTCCTGCATCCACTCGATGATGGCGGGGAGAACTTCCTTCTTGAGCTTCTTCCGGTCCCCTATGAAATTGTCATCCACGATGAAGACGGCGCCGCGCCAGCCGCGCATATACAGGCTGTCGAGCTCGGCGATGAGGTGGGGGAGCGGCTTCGTCCGCGGGATCCGACCCAAAAGGGCTGTTATGTCGCAAAACTCGCAGTCGAAGGGGCAGCCGCGGGAATATTGCAGGTTCATGGCGGCATACTTCCCGATCTCGGCGAGGTCCCAGAGGGGGACCGGAGTCTCATCAAGGAGCGCCCGCCGGTCCGGCTGATAGAGATGCTTCGCGTCCCCCCGGGCCAGATCATCCAGGAAAACGGGGAGCGTCACCTCCGCCTCCCCGAGGACCAGGTGGTCGACATCGGGAAAATCGTCGTGCGACGAGGTGAAAAGGGGGCCACCTGCGACGGTCTTTACTCCCAACCTGCGACAGCGTGCGATGACCTCCAGCGCCGACTCGCGCTGGATGTCCATGGCGCTGATAAAGACGTAGTCCGCCCAGAGGAGGTCATCGTCGGAGACCGGGCGGATGTTCATGTCCACGACCCGTTTTTGCCAGGAAGAGGGGAGCATGGCGGCGACCGTCAAAAGGCCCAGCGGCGGGAAGCTTGCTTTCTTTCCAATGAATTTGAGGGCGTGCCGGAAGCTCCAAAATGTGTCCGGATAATGCGGATAAACCATTAAAATTTTCATGTATTTTCCCCGCTAACCCGATTATTTGCCTGTTCCAATTTTAGCCTCCTCAACCGTGATGCAAGGGGGAGGCGTGTAAACTTTCGGTAAAAAAGATTGTCACTCCCCCTGATCTCCCTTTCCACGCGGGGTCGGCGCAACAGCGGCCCGCAGCACTCCGGCAATGCCCCGCGCTTCTTATTTCCCAGCCAAAGCTCCAGTCTTTGATAATGATATGCGCACCTTACCCGCCTGACTTATACTTAGGGAAGAGGTGGAGCGGCAAAGCGGCCGCCAAAGAAGACGATCGAGGAAAGACGATGGAAAAGATGAGCGAACAACAGGCGCGCGAGGCCATTCAAAGAGGGGAAATCGGCAGCGACATCACCGAAGCGGCAGAGAAAGTGGCTGTCATCCTTACGCAGAGCTGGTGTCTACAATGGCACGAGATGCGCAGTTACGCCGCGGGCTTCCAGGACGCGGCGGTTTTCTATATCGAATATGACAAGACTGAGCTTTTCGAGGACTTCCGGACCTTCAAGGAAGAGACCTTCGGCAACGACCAGATCCCGTACGTTCGATACTACCGCGGCGGGAAGCTCGTTGCCCAGTCCAACGCTGTTGCGCAGGAAACTTTCCGCGCCAACCTGGAGCGGTAGCGCGAGGGGCCTTTTTCTGTGGCGTGGGGGTGCCGAAGAGGCTCCTCACCTTCTTTGACAGGGGAAGCCGTGCCGCCAGGTGCGCAGCGTTGAATTTTTCTCCATCACCCCTTGCCTCTCCTTGGCGCCTCTCTATTCTAATTATTAAATCGCTTTTACCGGAAGTGTGATCTGTCAGCTACCGTGTCGAAAGGACACCTCCCCTATCTCATCCGCAGCACTGCACTGCGTGTACTCAAGGAGGGGGTATGAAAAGGATCATCGTGTGCTGTGACGGAACGTGGGAATTGCCGTACCGTCGCGAAGAGGAGTTATCGGCTCCCACCAATGTCGCCAAGATCGCCGAACTGATCGCACCTGGGGATGAACGCGGGGTCGGCCAGTTCTGCCTCTACCAGGATGGGACGGCGGACTTGCCGGACGAGACGGAGGAAGCTTCCCTCGGCACCGTGATTACCCACTGCATCCAGACAGGGTACCGCTTCATCGCATCCCGCTTCTCGGAGGGGGACGAGATCTGGCTCTTCGGCTTCAGCCGCGGGGCCTACATCGCCCGCAGCATCATCGGTATGATCCACAACAGCGGACTTCTCCGTCCCGAGGAGCTGGACAAGCTTTCCCTGGCATATGAGCTGTACAGAAACCGCTATCCCGAAACCCACCCCGACTCCGGCTACTCGGCAGGTTTCCGCGACACTTTCAGCGTCCCCGCCGCAGTGAAATTTCTGGGGGTATGGGATACGGTCGGGCACGGCGGTATCCCCCGTTCAATCCTTGCAGGTCACCCCAGCAACAGCTGGTGTTTCCACTCCCTCAACCTGAGCTCCATCGTGGAGAATGCCTACCATGCCGTGGCTATCGACGAGCGGCGCCCGGACTACGCTCCGTGCCTTTGGGAGAGCGGGCCGGCCACGAAGGGGGAGCAGGTCCTCTTTCCGGGGGTGCATTCCGATGTGGGTGGGGGATACCACGAGGCGGGGCTATCGGATTGCGCGCTGGCGTGGATGGTGTGCAAGGCGCGCGGCTGCGGGCTCGGCTTTGCTCCGGGAAAGCTCTGCCTGGCGCCCGATCCGCACGGCGTGCTGCACGATCTGCGACAACGCGAGCTGCCGGAGGGGGAGGTGGAAAGACGCACGTTCCGGGGGAGCGCACTGTCGCTATCGGCGCAGGCGAGGAAGGAAAGCCCGGAGTACGAGCCAGAGAACCTCCCCGAAACACCCCTCACGCAGTGCTGCAAAAACAGGGGGGAATGCGCCAATTTCTTCAAGTGCCATTGAGAGCACAGAGGGGGGCTCCCCCTTTTTTCTTGTCAAATTCCAATAAGACGTATACAATCCGGCGTCCTTAGCGCTTCCCCATGCCGAAAATCTTTCGGCAGCATCCCCGACGACCGAGCACCTGTGAAGATACAACTGCGAAAATCCACGATGGCTGCTGCGGCCATTGCTCTCCTGGCCTTCATCACCGCCGGCTGCGCCACCACGTACGTCCCGGTGTCATGGAGCTACAGGGACAAGGCACGCCGCCTCGCCCAGAGCGACCCCAAACTCGAAATACTCTTCAACCACTGCGACCCGAAGCTCAGCACGCTCCGTTTTGCCGGTGAGTCTTTCAGCGAAGTTATGATGCCAAGCGAGGTAAAGCACCATCTCGGCGCCTACCGGACCGACACCGGCCTCATTTACCGCAATATGCAGTTCACCCCCACAGACCAGGAACTCCGCGACCTTCTGGTGCACGAGGTTTCCCACCACTGCTGGTTCACCACCTTCTCCCAAAAGCAGAAAGCCGCGTGGCAGGAGCACCTGAACACAAATCCGTCACCGGTGCAGACGATGGTGCGTTCCGTGTACAGAAATCCCGCCGACTACGACACCGAAGACTTCGCCTTCACAATGGAGTACGCCCGCCCGGTCGATATAGAGAAGCTTCTGAAGCTGGAAGCGATCACGGAGGAAGAAGCGCAGGTCCTTCTCAAGGAGCCGACACGGCCGATGCCGACATGGCAGGGAAAGATAACGCCGGTCGTGCGAGCGGCGTCTTACGCAGAGGTGGAGCCGGACATTTAGCGGGTTGATCGGCGGGAACCAGGTTCTCCCCCATCCCAGCAGTTGCGACTTTGCAGGACGGTGCTGACCAAGTCAAATCCCCCCTGTCCCCAGCGTTGTCCGGTTAGGTTCTTGCTCTCTGAAATCTTTGATATTGCTGTACTTTTTGCTTGACATCTGTTGAAGGGTGGCGCGCGCCGCGTTCGTAACTACGTAATTCGGGAGTGGTTACGACATGCGTCCCTTCAGCAGACAAAAGCCGCAGAATCCTTATGAATTTAATAGACTTCTCGACCCAGTAAAGAGAGCATGCACCCCTGTTTCTCCACTTACATCGAGAGGTTACCGACCGTTGCAACTGTCATTCGACGATCAGCTAAAGGCCCTTGTCTACTACCATCTCCAGGAATTCTCTTCTGGAAGAGAACTGATCCAGGCCCTGGAACAGGACAATTTCGCCAAGGAATGTGTTGCGCCACCTAAAGGCGTTAAAAAATCCGCCTTTTTTGAGGCTATCAACACACGTGGACTCGAACAACTCACTGAAATCTTTGGAGCACTGGCGAAAGAGGCTCGCAAAGTCATTCCCGCCCAACACGCAGAACTTGGCAACCTTGTTGGCATCGATGGATCTGTCATCGACGCTTTGATGTCCATGGATTGGGCGCAGTACTCAAGCACTCACAATAAAGCCAAAGCCCACGTAGGCCTTGATCTGAACCGTGGTGTGCCGACGAGTGTGGTCGTGACTGACGCTAACCAGGTGGAGCGGCAGTATGTAGACCGTATCCTCCAGCCTGGCGAAACTGCTGTCCTTGATCGAGGGTACCAATGCAACGCCGACTTCGATCAGTGGCAAGAAGACGGCAAACTCTTTATCTGCCGCATCCAGCAGAGAGCCAGAAAGAAGGTCGTCCGTCAAAATCCTCTTCCGCACAGTGACATCGTCTTTTATGACGCCATCGTTATTCTGGGCAAGAAGGGGCTCACTGAAGGGCAGAAAGAGCTCCGAGTAGTTGGCTATCGCGTTGACCGAAAGGAATACTGGGTTGCGACAAACCGCTATGACCTTACCGCTGAACAGGTGGCCGAAGCCTACAAACTACGTTGGAACATAGAGACCTTCTTTGGCTGGTGGAAACGATACCTCAACGTCTACCACTTAATCGCCAGAAGCCAGTATGGCGTGATGGTGCAGGTCCTTAGTGGACTTATCACTTACCTTCTCCTGGCCATTTACTGCCAAGAACAGCATAACGAGCGGGTGAGCATCAATCGTGTCAGAGAGCTAAGAAACAAAATCGCTAGTGAAGCTGCTGGAATGGCAGCTGAAGCCTCTAGACTGCGAAAAAATGAGGCCAAAAAAAACCGAAAAAAGCAGAAACGACGCAAAGCAAAAACCTAACCGGACAACGCTGCCCTGTCCCCCCTTCGCAAAGGTTCATCCGGGAATTCCGGGAATTCAGCCCGGTCGCTTCCGTTGACGTGAGGGGACACTAGTGGCGCCGCGCTGGAGCACAGGCTTCCCAGCCTGTACCGCGGCGCCAGCCGCGCGGTCTGTGGCGGCTGCGCCGCCATCACAGGCAAGATGCCTACGCTCCAGCGTGGGGGCACCCGGATTCTTTGTAGCGCGTTCCCCAGAATTCCCGGATGTACCTTGAAGGGAGGGGACGCCTGCGCTCCTGCTCACAAAAAAGAGCCGCCCGTCACATACTGTGACAGAAGCGGCTCACGGCCAGGCAACGCTTCTCACATCCCCAAAAAGACCTGCCCCCCACACTCATATTCTTGTCATATACTACTTTCTGCAGCATCCACAAGGATCTCACCAAAATTTTATCTCATTGCGGCAGTCTCTGTGTCAAAAGATTGCCACAGCAAAGATCAAGGCATCTTCCTGGTGAGGCACCGCATCGACATTAACCTGATTTAATACATCCACAGTGACCTACTTCTGCCAGTGCGGAAGGGTCACTGTGTTGCATGCATTATCACAGTGACAGTATTACCTCCTGAACGGCAGCGAAAGTACTCGCGCCCTCCTCTATTCCATTTTTCACCAATCTTCCCTTTTGATCCGTCCGCCAATGCACCTCGCCATCGACGGCGCCTTTCCTATATCATGATAAGGAGATGAACGGGAACAGACGGACAGGTTATGCTGAGCTCCCGCTGCACGGCGGGAAAGCGCCGCGCTGGCTTTTCGAGCGGATGACGCGGCTCTCGCGCGAGATCGTGCGGCACATGGTGGCGGAGTACGGCGCGCGGGAGGTGCTAAGGCGCCTCTCCGACCCTTTCTGGTTCCAGGCCCTCGGCTGCGTCCTTGGCTTTGATTGGCACTCCAGCGGCGTAACGACGACCACCTGCGGCGCACTGAAAGAGGGGGTCCGGGGGGTGGAGAACGAGCTTGGGCTCTTTGTCGCCGGAGGGAAGGGAAAGGTTTCCCGCAACACCCCGGCAGAGATCGTCGCGCGCTGCGAGACGCAGGGGGAAAATCCGCTCCCCCTGGTTTATGCCAGCCGGATGTCCGCCAAGGTCGACAGCGCCGCTGTACAGGACGGCTTCCAGATCTATCACCACTCCTTTTTCTTCACCAGGGAGGGCGAGTGGGCCGTCGTGCAGCAAGGGATGAATCCCGGGAGTTGCACGGCACGGCGCTATCACTGGCTAAGCGCCGGGGTGGAGAGTTTCGTGGAGGAACCGCACGCCGCCATCTGCTGCGACGAAAGGGTGACTCCCCTCAACCTCGTCGCCGCCGAGAGCGCCTTGGTGAGGGAACACGCCGTCGAACTGGCGGTCACGCCGGACCGGGAGACGATGGCGGTGGCGGAGAGGCTGCCGACCCTCGTTATGCCTCAGCGCCACGACATCGTTCCGGGAGACATCAATCCGAGACAGCTCCACAAGATACTCCTGCAGACCTACGAAAAGCCGCCGGGGAATTTCGAAGAACTCCTGGGGATGAAGGGGGTCGGCCCAGCCTCGCTGCGGGCGCTTGCACTGGTGGCCGAGGTCATCTTCGGCACCCCGGCCTCCACCCGCGACCCGGCCCGTTTCTCCTTCGCCCACGGCGGAAAGGACCGCATCCCCTACCCGGTGAACCGGGAGGTCTACGACACCACTATCGAGGTACTCAGCAAAAGCTTGCAGCGAGCCGCCGTGCCGCGTTCCGAAAAGGTGGAGGCGCTGCGCCGGCTGGCACATTTTACGGAGCCGGAAGATGATCAAATAACGCAGTCGTTGATAGAGAGAAAGGAGGAGACGGAATAGCAGCTACCGCGAGCGCGACCGGCGCAGTGGCGGAGCAGCACCGAAGCAGCAGCGAAGAATGGAGGAGCTTATGCCCGAGTTACCGGATGTAGAGACTTTCAGACGCTATTTCGACAGTACGGCGTTGAAGCAAAAGATAAGCGCTGTGGAGGTCAAGAGGGCGGGAGTGCTGGACGGCATTTTGCCGGAAGAGCTGCAAAAGGCACTGGTGGGAAGAAGCTTTCTCTCGACCCGGCGCCACGGAAAGGTCCTTTTTGCCCAGACCGACGGCGACCTCTGGCTCACCGTCCATTTCGGCATGACGGGGTACTTCCGTTATTTCCGCGACCTCTCGGAGGAGCCGCCACACGATAGGTGTCTCATCACCTTCGCAAACGGCGCGCACCTCGCCTACGACAACAGGCGCATGATCGGCAGGATAGGGCTCACCCCGTCGCCGGAGGAGTATGTCCGGCGCCACGACCTCGGCCCCGACGCGCTCACGGTGGACGAGAAGACCTTCAGGAGTCGTCTCGCCACAAGGAGTGGCCGGATCAAGCAGATTCTCATGGACCAGGACCTTGTCGCTGGGATCGGGAACGAGTACGCCGACGAGATCCTTTTTCAGTCGAAGATACATCCGGAGACAAAGGTGGGGTCACTGACGGACGGGAATTGGCGGGAGCTGTATCGGGCGAGTGCCATGGTGCTGGACAAGGCCGTGGCCAGCGAGGCGGACACCGAGAAGATGCCGCACTCCTTTCTACTGCCGCACCGGATGAAGAAAGGGGAGTGCCCACGCTGCTCGAGCCCCTTGCAGCACCTGAAGTCCGGCGGTCGTACCGCCTACTTCTGCCCGACCTGCCAACCGGCACCGTAGCTGCCAGCGCCGGGAGCAAAGGGGACAGGCACCTGCGGAGCCAGTCCCCCCGCATGCCGGGGAATGTAGGAAATGTAGGCCGGGATAAGCCGCAGGCGTTCCCGGCACGCCGCCGGCGCCACTGCCGCTTAAGGGCACCGCGACGGGGCCGCGAGATATGCCTGCAACACCGGGATATCAGCCGCGGCCCAGTCGAGCGTCTCCAGCTCTCCGGCTGAAAGCCAGGCCACAGCGGCGTGCTCGTGCAGAACAACCTCTCCCGATTTTATTGCACAGATGAAGGGATAAAGCGTGACGGCAAGGGTGGGGTAGTGGTAGGTGACCGGCTCCAGCGTGTCCTTCAGGACGACCTCGATCCCCAGTTCCTCAATAAGCTCGCGGCGCAGGCATTCCTCGGTCGTCTCCCCCTCGTCGATCTTGCCGCCGGGAAACTCCCACTTGAGCGGCAGGCTCATCTCTGTGCTTCGTTGAGCCGCCAGCACGAGTCCGTCCCTTTCGATGATGGCGCAGGTGACGTGGATGTGCCGCATGCCGGTCATGCCCCCACCACGGCAGCACAAGAGGTTTCAGTGGTCAATGTCAACGACCTCGCTCAGATCCCACACCGTCCCGCGCCAGTTGCTGATAAATCCCCGGTCGCCGCAGCGCGGGCAGACCCAGACGATCTTCTCCGTATCGGGATCGACGAACCCGGCAATCTCCTCGCCGCACGACTGCTGCTTCGGACGGCGGCGGCAGACAACCCGATACTCCGGCGGTATCTCCGCGGTCGGATACGACACCATCAAAACAATCGACGCAATGTACTCCCCAAGCCTCTTTGCGTGGTACGGCTCCGAAATGAGCTCCCCGTCTTCATCGATGAAGTGGGTCATATCGGTCAGCCACGTTTGTGACATTTTGCTGCCCCCGGTGACGTTGTCACAGTCATAGGCCACCCGTCAGCTCACACGCGGCCATTTATCTCACTGTCTCTAATGCCGGCGAGCCAGCTCCAGTCTCTATCCCTGAAGCGCACAACCGACAACACCTTCACGAAATCAAGCATTTCCCATACACCTTCTGTTTTAGCAAGTCAACGGCAAAGAATGCTTCAGGGCGCAGCTTCCCCCACTAAATCAAAAGTGCCATCAGGTTTGCATCCCGATGGCACTTTATGACAGACAACTGACTCACTCTATCTATGTGTAACCCGTCGCCGTTACCGGTAACCTTCCCAGTCCGGCGGGTAGCATTTCACCCTTCTTTCCACCAGCCGCCCGTCCTTGTAGATCTCCTCCACGATCCACCTGTCGCCGTCCGCGTAGCGGTAAACCTTGGGCGGCGCATGGTAAAAGCCGTTGGGGGCGGACGCCATCTGGGGCCCCACCGTCTGCGGCCTCGGAAGGGCCTCGGGCTGCGGCATCACATAAGGGGTCACGGGAGGGGTGGGATAGTAGTACAAGGGGAATCCGAAACTGATTCCCTGAAAACCTCTGTCGTGGGCCGCTGCAGGGCTTGACGCGATGAGAAGAAGCCCCAGGGCCAAAAGCAGCCGTTTCATGATGAATACACCTCCTCTGAGGCCATCATAACACGACGGATAGTGGAGGGATGAGGGTGTGTTACGGCGGTAGAAGTTGGTGCGCGCTTCCCCTCCCCCGGCAGGAAAGTCACCCGACTGCCGGCGTTGACTCTTCTATCTACCCTCATGAGCCCTTAAAGAGCGTTCTGTGTGAATGACAAAGGGAGCTTTCCTTTTCCTAATTAGCAACCGTCTGAAGACAGAGTGAAATAATTTTTTCTCTCAGCGGACCGGTTTAAAAGAGTCGGAGGCGGAGTTGTCAATCCGGCATCCATGAATTAGAATCGTCTCTGATTCCGTCTTCTACCCAAAAAGGAGAAGGACCATTAATCTCATCCGCACAGTCCGCAATATCGGGATCATTTCCCACATCGACGCCGGGAAAACCACCGTCTCGGAACGCATCCTCTATTACAGCGGGGAAACGCACAAGATGGGAGAGGTGCACGACGGCCAGGCCGTGATGGACTGGATGCCGCAAGAGCAGGAGCGCGGCATCACCATTACCGCCACAGCGACGAGCTGCAACTGGAACCGCTGCCGCATCAACCTGATCGACACGCCGGGACACATCGATTTTACGATCGAGGTGGAGCGCAGCGTCCGGGTACTCGACGGGGCGGTGGCCATCTTCAGCGCCGTCGAGGGGGTGCAGCCGCAGAGCGAATCGGTATGGCGGCAGGCGGACCGCTACCGGGTCCCGAGGATCTGCTTCATCAACAAGATCGACCGCGCCGGCGCAGACTACCAGCAGGCGCTGCGCCAGATCGCGGAGCGCCTGAAGGCCCGCCCCGTGCTGCTGCAGCTCCCCGTGGGGTCCGAGGGGAATTTTTCCGGCGTGATCGATCTCCTCACCGAGGAGCTCCTCACCTTCAGTGAGGCCGACCTCGGGCGCACCGTGCACAAGGGTGCGGTACCCGCGGAGATGATGGAAGAGGTGCGGGAAGCACGGCTGAAAATCGTGGAGGCAGCCGCAGACTTCGACGACGCGATAATGGCGGACTTTTTGGATAACAAGAGTGTGGAGGGTGGCCGGCTGCGTGAGGCGTTGCGCCGCGCCACCCTCGCCTGCGACATCTTCCCCGTTTTCCTCGGATCGGCCCTGCGCAACAAGGGGATACAGCCGGTGCTCGACGCCGTCGGCTATTACCTGCCGTCCCCGCTCGACATCCCCGCCTTCGCCGGGCACAATCCCGCCACCGGCGAACGCGAAAGCCTGCCGTGCGACCCGGCCGCACCGCTGAGGGCGCTCGCCTTCAAGGTCATGGCCGAGGAGGGGCGCCGACTCACCTATCTACGCATCTACAGCGGCACGTTGCGCCCCGGGGTGCCCCTTCTAAACAGCAGCCGCCAGTCGCCGGAGAGGATCAGGCACCTCTTCCGCATGCACTCGCACCGCCGAGAGGAGATCCCGGAGGCCGTCGCCGGAGAGATAGTCGCGGCCTCCGGCTGTCAGATTACCCTTACCGGCGACACGCTGTGCGACCCGGCGAAGCCGCTTCTTCTCGACGGGCTCTCGGTTCCGGAGCCGGTGGTATCAGTCGCTGTGGAGGCGAAGGGTGCCGACCACCGGGAGCACCTCATGCAGGTCCTGGAATACTTCCAGTGGGAGGACCCGACCTTCAGGGTGCACGAGGACCTGGAAACAGGACAGACGATCCTCACGGGGATGGGGGAGCTGCACCTCGACGTTATCGTGGACCGCCTGCGGCGCGAGTACGGGGTCCAGGTGCAGACCGGTCGGCCGCGGGTGGTGTACCGGGAGACGATCCGGCAAAAGGTGGTGCGGCGCGAGGTCTTCCGCCGCGAAGGGGAAAGGCGCGCGGAGATGGCGGAGGTGGCCCTTTCTCTCACCCCGCTGCCGCGCGGCAGCGGAGTCCGGATACTCCTTCCTCCGGCGCCCCCGCAGATCTCCTCGGAGCTCGTTGCCGCCGCCAAGGACAGCCTGCAGCAGGGGGTCGCTGCCGGCTGCCGTACCGGTTACAGCCTCACCGATCTCGAGGTGAAAGTGCAGGAGATCCCTGTCGAGATGGGGGTGCCGAGCGAGCCTGCGCTGAGGGTGGCGGCCCAGCGCGGCGTCATCCTCGCGGCGCGGGAGGCCGCACCGTTTCTTCTTGAGCCGATCATGTCGCTGGAGCTGGAGGTCCCGACAGAGAGCGTCGGAAAGGTGCTCGGCTCGCTGCAGCAAAAGCACGGCAAGGTGGAAAAGCTCGATAAGCGGGGGGATACCGACGTCGTGCGCGCCACGGTCCCTCTGGCGCAGATGTTCGGCTACATGACCGAATTGCGCAGCATCACCAAAGGAAGGGGAAGCTACACCATGGAGTTCCTCCGCTTCGAGGAAGCCCCAGGACCGGTCCAGGAGAGCTTCGGCCTCGGCGCCGGAAGATGATCCCTC
Organism: Geomonas sp. RF6; assembly: GCF_021044625.1. Classification (NCBI taxonomy): domain Bacteria; kingdom Pseudomonadati; phylum Thermodesulfobacteriota; class Desulfuromonadia; order Geobacterales; family Geobacteraceae; genus Geomonas; species Geomonas sp. RF6. Next base: position 699,334 of record NZ_CP087999.1, read on the forward strand.
CGCGACAGGAAAAGGTCGCTCCTACCGCTGTGCCTCCTTCGGCACCCTCTCCAGCAGGCCGAAATGAAGAGCCCCCCACAGCCCGATGAGGATCGCCTCTGCCGCGTCGTGCCGCAGTGACGTCGGACGGGGCGCAGCCGACCACTCTATCACCTTTCGCGCCAGCTCCCCTGCGTGCCTCTTCGCATCCGCGCCGCTTCTTTGCTCCCGCGGCAGGAGGAAAACCTGTCTCCACACTTCCGCTCCTACGCGCCGCACCGCGATCCCCCGCTGCTCCGCCTCCTTTTCCCACAGCACCGCGAGGTTTCCGCCCCCCTCTATCACCATGGCAGTGAGGTTCGGGATGCCGTTCAGGATGCCGTGTGCGCCCCGGCGCAGCCGCTCGGTGCTCCCGAAGTTCTGGGAGCGGTACCAGAGGAGTCTCCCGTCCCCCCCGTAAAGGGCGAGGCCGGTTCTCAAACCAAGATCGACAGCAAGGAGTGAAGCAATGGGCATTGCGGGTCCTCAAAAGTGGCACTACGGTGAGACGGTGTGAAGTGAGAATGTACCGAGATAAAGGGGCAAGGCAAGAAAATTGTTCACGCGCTGCACAGAGTATGGCCTCGGTGATAGCGTAAAAAGGCGTTGCGGGAAGCGGAGTTGACATTAGCTGCCCCCAATATAATCTTGGCTCTGGTAGAGGATGCGCTAGTTCAGCCAGTGCTTCGGAAAAGGAAGAGGAGAAACTGTCATGACGCAAAAGAAGATCGTGCTAGTACAGCCACCTTTCTACCGCCTTTTCGACGACGCCCACTCATACAATGAAGCGCAGCTCTCCCTCGGCTATCTCGCCGGCGCCATCGGCGCGAGTACCTCGTGGGAGGTGGGGATCTACAACGCCGACTTCAACAGGAACACCTTTTTCCAGGGGCACAGCGCTTCCTTCAGCTTCAAGGCGACGGAGGGGTATGCGAACTTCCTCGCCAACGTCACGGAGCAGGAACACCCTATCTGGAAGGAGGTGCAGGAGATTCTCGAGGAAATGCAGCCGGACGTCGTCGGGATAACAACGACGACCCAGAACTTCCGCTCGGCCTGCATGGTGGCACGCATCGCCAAGGCGATCGATCCAGCCATATCGGTCATAGTCGGAGGACCTCACTGCTCGATGATCGGAGTGGACGTCCTCGACGCCGCGGAGATCGATTTCGGCGTCATCGGCGAAGGGGAAGTGACGATCGTCGATCTCCTCCTCGCGCTGGAAAAGAAGACCGATCTCTCCGAGGTGAAGGGGATCGTGTACCGGCTGAACGGAAAGAAAACGGCGACCGCGCCGCGGGACCTGATTTTCGACCTCGATTCTCTCCCCTTCCCCCACCTCGCCGCGCAGGCATCGCTCAGGGACTACCCGCTCTACCCGAAGAGCGCTTTCTACAGCGTCCTCTCCAGCCGGGGGTGCCCTTATCGCTGCACCTTCTGCGGCTCCTCACGGGTATGGGGTGGAAAGGTAAGGCTCAGGTCTCCGGAGAACGTGATCCAGGAGTTGGAGAGTCTGCAACAGATGGGGCTGCGCTCCGTGCGCTTTGCCGACGACACCTTCGGTTGGAACAGGGACTGGACCGAGGTGCTGTGCCACGGCATCACGACGCGCTGCCCCGGGCTCAAGTGGAAGTGCGAGGTGCACGTAAGCCTCGTCAACGACGAGCTCCTTTCCATGATGAGGCGCGCCGGGTGCCACATGATCGAGGTCGGCGTGGAATCGGGGGACAACCGGGTGCTGCAGGCGGTGCACAAGAAGATCACCGTCGAGCAGGCGCTCGAGGCATGCAGGCTGGTGAAGAAGCACGGCATCGAGCTGCAGGCCTACCTTATAGCCGGTTTCCCTCAGGATACGGAGGAATCACTGGCGCGGACGCGGGAGGTCATCAAAAAAATAAAGGGGTACATCTGGCTGAGCGCCTTCTCCCCCTTCCCCGGTACCGACCTTTATGACTACTGCCGCGAGCAGGGGGTCCTCCCTCCCGGTTTCGATCCGACGCTGCAGAACTTCCAAAACCCAACGAGCTACTGCAGCATCCCCCAGGAAAAATTCCGTGAGACGGTTCTTGCGATGATGCAGGAGGTAGACGCCCACAACAACGTGAATCACATCGGGCGGATCTTCTCCCTGAATACGCTCTGGCGGCTGCAGGAGATGGGGGTGAGAAACGCGGTGATGAAGGGAGTGGAAATCTTCCTCTCCAAAAACCTCCTGAACCGCGCCTCCAGGTTCTTTTCTCCCTGATATGGAATCAACTCCGGGGGAGGCGCGCAGGCGCCTTCCCCCGTATCACACACGTACTCCTCCGCGCTGCATCTCCCTCTCTTCTCTTCCGGCTGCTCACTTCCTGCACAGATGTTTAGCAGCCTCTCATTCCGCCCGCCCCTCCGAAAGCCTCTGCCTCTAAAACCTCAGTCATACCGGCCGGATTGACCGCTCCCGTTTCGGCATCTTTTCTGTAATACACCCCTTCAGTGGCTCCAGAAAAGGTTCTTCAAACGTTCCCTCCCCCCTTGAGGGGGAGGGACAGGGTGGGGGTGAAGGTGCCACCGTCCCAGATGCTGGCACCTTCACCCACCCCCTGTCCCCCTCCCGTCAAGGAGGGGGGGGACTTCATACGGCATGATTCGCCAAAGAAGAGGTGACCTATGGATGAGAAGGAAACCCGGCAGGACGAGTTGGTGGTGGTCTACCGCGTCGAGCGCCGCAAGCAGAAAAGGGAAGACCTTACCTGCGAGGAGATAATGAACCTTGCCCGGAAAAGGGGGAAGAAATTGAAGGAGATCTGTGAAGGCCCCTGCGGCAGCGCCCCCCGGCGGCGCAAGGAGTGACTCCGCCCCTTCTCGTCCCTCTCAAAAGCAGAGGGCCGTGCAGCGTTACCGCTCCACGGCCCTCGATCCTACCTCTAAACGCTACTACCTACTTTCTCTTTCAATCATCCTCCAGCTTCTTGTCGATACCGGCACGTCCGTCGTCGCACACCTCCTCCGGAGCTCCCGGGCGGCTGTAGCGGGCATCGCTGGTGGCGCTGATGCAGACCGGCGCCGCCGGCTCTTTCGCCCCGTCCGCCGGCACGTGCTCGTGGCTCCTGCCGCCACCGCGCGGAGTATCTCCCTGTGAGGGATGCCACTCCGCCATCCCCTTCAGGAGCTTGAAGCGTTCCACCACCTCTTCCTCTATCTGCTTGCGCAGCTGCTGCGACACCTCCGGATTTATCTTCTCCAGGGCGTGGAAGCGGACCTCGCTGGAGAGGAACTCCTGCAGCGACCCGTCCGGTTCCTTCGATTCGAGGATGAACGGGTTCTTCCCTTCCTTCTTGAGGAGTGGGTTGTAGCGGTACAGCGGCCAGTAACCGGACCTTACCGCCAGCTGCGACTCTTCGATCGATTTCCCCATCCCCTTTCTGAGCCCCTGGTTGATGCAGGTGGAGTAGGCTATGACTACCGATGGCCCCGGGTATGCCTCCGCCTCGGCGATCGCCCTCAGCGTCTGGTTCTTGTCCGCACCGATCGATATCGAGGCGACATAGACGTAGCCGTAGGTGATAGCCATGCTCCCCAGGTCCTTCTTGGAGGTGCGCTTCCCGCCGGCTGCGAAGCGGGCCTGGGCGCCGAGCTGGGTCGCCTTGGAGCACTGGCCGCCGGTGTTGGAGTAGAGCTCGGTGTCCATGACGAGCATGTTTATGTCCTCTCCGGTGGAGATGACGTGGTCAAGCCCGCCGAAGCCGATGTCGTACGCCCACCCGTCGCCGCCGTAGATCCACACCGACTTCTTGGTGAAGAGGTCCGCGTACTCCATGATCTCCTTGTAAAGCGGGTTGTCGCCGCTCTTTGGCAGGAGCTCCTTCATCCTGTCACCGTGGCGCCGCGACACCTCCGCGTCGTTCATCCCCTCCAGCCACCCAGATAGCGCATCCTTCAGCTCGCCGGAAGCCCCCGCGCCAACAGCCTGGGTTACCAGATCAGCGAGCTTTTCCCGGCGCTGGGAGATCGCCAGGAGATAGCCGTAGCCAAACTCGGCAGCATCTTCAAATAGGGAGTTGTTCCACGCCGGCCCGTGCCCCTGGCTGTTTGTGGAGTAGGCGCTGACCGGTGCGGAGGCCGCCCAGATGGAGGAGCACCCGGTGGCGTTTGCCACCAGCATCCGCTCGCCGAAGAGCTGCGTGATGAGGCGCGCGTAGGGGGTTTCGCCACACCCTGAGCAGGCGCCGGAGAACTCGAGGAGCGGTTCCTGGAATTGGCTGCCGATGAGGGTGTTGCGCTTCACCAGATGCCCCTTCGGCTTCAGCGTCTCCGCGAACTTGCGGTTTTCGTCCTGCAGGAGTTGCGTCTCGATCGGCTTCATGACGAGAGCGGACTTCTTCGCCGGACAGATGTCAGCACAGTTGCCGCACCCCATGCAGTCGAGCGGGTAAACCTGGATGCGGAATGCGTGTCCCTTGATATCCTTTGCCACCGCCGGGAGCGTCTCGTAAGTCGCCGGAGCCCCGGCCATCTCCTCTTCCGTCGCGAGGAAGGGGCGGATGGTGGCGTGCGGGCAGATGAAGGAGCACTGGTTGCACTGGATGCAGTTCTCCTTGATCCACTCCGGAACGTTGATAGCGACGCCGCGCTTCTCGTAGCGGGTGGTGGCCACCGGGAAGACGCCGTCGGGGGAGAAGGCGGAGACCGGCAGGTGATCCCCCTTCTGCTGCAGGATCGGGAAGACCACGTTTCTCATGTAGTCCGGCATCTCCTGCTCGAGACGGAAGTTCACCGCCCCCTCGTCCCGGACCTCCTTCCAGGAATCGGGGTAACTCACCTCCACGAGCTTCTGCACCGCCATGTCGACCGCATCGAGGTTCATCTGCACGATCTGCTCGCCTTTGCGGCCGTACTCCTTGCGGATCGAGTCCTTCAAAAGCGCCACCGCCTGCTCAAAGGGGAGGACGCCGGAGAGCTTGAAGAACGCGGTCTGCATGATCATGTTGGTGCGCCCGCCCAGCCCCGCCTCGGCGGCGATGCTGATGGCGTCCACGTTGTAGAAGCGGATCTTCTTCTCCGCGATTGTGCGCCGCATCCCTGCCGGGAGGTGCTTTTCCAGCTCTTCCACGCTGGTCCAGTGGGAGTTGAGAAGGAAGGTGCCGCCGTCCTTTATCCCCTCGAGGACATCATAAACGTCGACGTACGGCGCCTGTGAGCAGGAGACGAAGTCCGCAGAGTCGACGAGGTAGGTGGAAAGGATGGGGCTCTTCCCGAAGCGCAGATGGGAGACGGTGATCCCCCCTGATTTTTTCGAGTCGTAGGAGAAGTAGGCCTGCACGTAGAGGTCGGTGTTGTCGCCGATGATCTTGATGGCGGCCTTGTTGGCGCCGACCGTCCCGTCCGCGCCCATCCCCCAGAAGCGGCATTGCACGGTCCCTTCCGGAGTCGTGGAAAGGGTGCCGCCGACCGGCAGCGAAATCCCGTTCACATCGTCCTCGATGCCGACCGTGAAGTGGCGCCTTCCCGGTGCACCGTTCATGTTGTCGTAAACCGCCTTTACGTGAACGGGACGGAATTCCTTCGAGCCGAGGCCGTAGCGCCCGGCGTACAGTTCCGGAATCTCCCCTCCCCTTTCGAGATAGGCGGTACAGACGTCGACGTAGAGCGGCTCGCCGAGGGAGCCCGGCTCCTTCGTGCGATCGAGCACCGTCACCTTCTTTGCAGATGCAGGAATCACCGCCAGAAGGGCCTTCGCATCGAACGGGCGGTACAGCCGCACCTTCACCAGCCCTATCTTTTCACCCTGCGAGTAGCGGATCACCTCTTCGATCGTCTCGCACGAGGAGCCCATGGCGATGATGACCCGCTCCGCCTGCGGATCCCCCACATAGTCGAAGAGAGTGTACTTTCTCCCGGTGATGGCGCCGACCTTTTCCATCGCCGCCGTGACGAAACCGGGGACGGCGTCGTAGTAGGGGTTCGCGCGCTCGCGCCCCTGGAAGTAGATGTCGGGATTCTGCGCAGTCCCCCGCAGCTCCGGATGCTCCGGATTCATCCCCTTGGCGCGGAAGGCGGCGAGTTTTTCCCGATCGAGAAGCGGTGCCATGTCTTCATAGTCGATCGCCTCGATCTTCTGCACCTCGTGGGAGGTCCGGAAGCCGTCGAAGAAATGGAGGAACGGGATACTGGAGTCGAGAGCAGCTACATGGGCGACCAGTGCGAGGTCCATAACCTCCTGCACCGAGGAGGCGCACAGGAGGGCAAAGCCGGTGGCGCGCGCAGCCATGACGTCCTGATGATCGCCGAAGATGGAGAGCGCATGGGTTGCCAGGGCCCGGGCGGAGACGTGGAAGACGCCCGGGAGGAGCTCGCCGGCGATCTTGTACATGTTGGGGATCATCAGCAAAAGCCCCTGTGACGCGGTAAAGGTTGTGGTAAGCGCCCCGGTTACCAGTGCGCCGTGAACAGAGGCCGCCGCGCCCGCTTCCGACTGCAGTTCCCTTATCCTCAAGGTCTGGCCGAAGATGTTCTTGCGCCCCTTCGCCGCCCAGTCGTCCGCGACCTCCGCCATCGTGGAGGAAGGAGTGATCGGATAAATGGCCGCCGTCTCGCTCATGGCGTAAGCGACGTACGCCGCGGCCGTATTGCCGTCCATTGTCATCATTTTCTTGGTCATTGAACCTCTCCTCTCAGAAATAGTCCTTCTTCCGGCCTCAAATCGTGGTCAATTATACGAAGCGTCCGGGGTAATACAATATAGATTTTAATTTATAAAGACTAACGATTCAATGAATACCGTTTCCTCCCCTGTTTCTTGATATCAGGCGACGATCTAATCGCCGAAAGAGCCGGCGACCTCCTCCCCGAACCGACCCGGAACGCTGCGCTCCGGAGCCGTGGCGCATCAACAAGAGCATATTGGCCTGTTATGAGTTACCATTTAATGGTGACGGAGTGGGGGGAGTGACGATGGTGGAAAGAGTGCAGGTGTAGAAAATGATGATGCGTTGTGGAAACAATGACTGTGGAGGAAAGGCTCGACCGATCAGAATGGTCCCTGTCCCTTCGTGCTGAAAGTTGAAGCACTGAAGCTGTCCAAAATGGGCAGGAGGTAAGAGATGAGCAAGCTGCTGTGCAACATCGTGAGTTACCGTCCCGACCGGAAGATGCTGGCTGCCAATTATGCCCCTCGGCATGTGGAAATCCTTCTTGATGAAGCCGCCGTCCTCATCGAGCGGTGCCTGAAGGACTTCAAGGAATACCGCTCGCTCGACTACGCCTGGCACGAGTTCGTGAACGACGTAAGGGCGGAGGAAAAACAGATCGAGCTGGACAGGCAGCGCCGCCGATGGGATGGTGGACCTTTCGAAGAGGAGGCTCGTGAGGCTGAAGCTCCTGCTGAGGCGGCGGACGAGGAGAGCGCGACGGCGGCCATGGCGCCGGCAGATGCGACAGCTGGGGAGCCGGCAGAGGGCGAGGAGGGGGAAAGGGAGGAGCAGCCGGAGGAGGAGTCAAAACCGGAGCCTGCACCGGCTCCGGTCGCGAAGTCACGGCTCGACCTGCGGGAGGAGGCGGTGCAGCGCAAGAAAGACCTGGCGACGCCGGGGCAGCCGTTCGCTCTGCACGAGCAGCGCGACCTCGTTTTAAAGCGGCTTTGCCGCGATTACGAGGAGGCGATGAACCGGGCCTGCGTGGCGGAGGAAGGGCTGAGAACGATCTTTGGCTATACAGAGATAACCTCGCCGCTCCCGCCTGAAGCGGAGACGTTGAACGAGTCGCTCACCACCCTCGCCATGTGGATCCGCAACTCGATGGAGTGGCTGACACGCTACCAGCGGCAGGAACAGCGCTTCACCCGAGTCGTGTCGATTCGCTCCCTGCTGAACAGGGGGATGTGGACGCAGGTAAAGCACGCGAGGGACAGCATTCCGCTGAAGCTGCAGATCCCGTCCGACCTTTTCAGGAGCCACGAAAATTGCAGACTGCTCGGAATAGGGGCCGCGCTGGTAGGGGATGCCGGGGCGGTGCAGTGGTCGGTCTCCGTCCGGCTGCCGAACGAAGCGCATTACGAACGCTCGGGTGAGTATGTGGATGTGGACCAGTCGGATCTCGCGCCGATCATGCTGGGAAGGGTCGAGAACCGGAAGTCTCCGCGTCCGCCGGAGCTGTGCGGCACCACGACTCACCTCAACGCAAGCCCCTTCGGCAGATCAACGCAGGGAGGCGTGTGGCATGTGGAGATCTCGAGGCCGGCAGGGTCCAACGCGGAGACCTTTGGCCATCTGGAGGACCTGGTACTGGAATTGAGTCTTGCAGGGATACCGAAAGAGACGAAGAAGAGAGTGAGAGTAGAAGAACCGCCGCCGACTCCACCGCCGGACGAGCATCACGAGCATGAACACTAGTGACCTCTGAGGGGCGGCGATATCGTGATGTAGGCCGGGATAAGCCGCCAGGCGTTCCCGGCAGTCCACCACCAGTCCCGCACCAGCGCATGCCGGAAAACGCTACCGCTTATTCCCCTCCAAATGCTGTATATCCCGCCGTGTTGGCCAGACCTAAGAAGGAGCCTCACGTCCCCCTCCCTTTCAAGGGGAGGGACAGGGTGGGGATGGGGTTATTCCAGTTACAATCTCTGCAGTAACCTCTCGACGATCTCCCGCTCCTCTTTCGTGACACAAGCCTTCCCTTCACGGCAGAGCTCTTCCAGCGTCGCCTTTACCAGCGCACAGTGGCTGGCATAGAGTTGGGACACGCTCTCCGGTGTGAGCTTGAACCAGCGGACCGCACGGGCGTCGCTTCCGGCCACAAGATCGAGGCGCCGCGCCGTCTCCGGGTCAAGGTGCAGGTGCTTCGCCGTCGTCTCCATCCAGGCATGGTCGGTGTTGCGCGGATCGTCCACATAGCCGCGATAGATCAGGCTCCCGCTCCCCATGTCGAGCCTAACGCCCGTCTCTTCCATCAACTCCCGCGTCAGGGTCTTGGTAATTTCCTCCCCCTTGTCCACCATCCCGCCGGGGATCGCCCACTGGCCGTTGTCCTTCCGCTGCACCGCGAGCATCTCGACCGTGTGATCGCCATGGTTGATGCAGGTAATGATTGGATCCGCGGCGTAGTTCGGCCCCCACTTGCCGAGAAGCCCCCTCCCCGCGATACCGGTACGGCCGATCGGATTTAACGCCCGCCCCTCTGCGTCGTGGACGAGGACACCGGCAAAGCTCTGCTGCGGCATTTCCGACAGGAGCGATACATCCTCCGGATCGGCCCACCCCGCCGGATTAGCGCTGGAGTCGTTCTTGATGACCACCGGAGAGACGTAGTACGGCGGAGCGTACTCGGGGTACTCGCTCCCCCAGCTCACCAGATGATCGGGCACCGGAAACCGCTCCGGGTACTCAGCGGGCTTTTCAAAACGTGCTTTGGTGTGGATGAAGGCGTGGGATGCCATGGTGGGGCTCCTTGAAAGGAAGTGTGGGGCACCATCAATGATGGCTCGGCATAGCCAAACTATAAAGGAACAGCTTCTAGCATATGTGATACCGCTGTCATAGTGCCCCCTGATGCAGGTGCGTCGTTGCTGCAATACACTGTCTTTAGTATTCAGCTTGGCACATGACACTGAATTTCCGATTCACTCTAGCTAATCAAAAGAAGCCGGTCAACCACTATCAGAGCATTTCCCTTGGGAACTTCAGGGTATCGCCTCGAGCGGCAGCTCCGTCTTGCTCAACACCGTACGCAGCGCAAAAGAAGACTGCACCCGCAGCACGCCCGGAAGGCCGGTCAGTATATTGTGAAGGCGAACGTAGTCATTGGTGTCCTTGATGATGACCCGCAGCAGGTAATCAACATCCCCGGACATAAGATAGCACTCCATGACCTCCGGTACAGTGCGGATGGCATCCTCAAAGGTGGAAAGCTTCTCCCTTTGCTGGCCGTCAAGAGTAACCGTGACAAAGACATTGCCCGATTTGCCGATAGCACTCTGATTCACCAGCATGACATAGCGGTCGATGATTCCGCTCTGCTCAAGAATACGGACCCGTCTCAGACAGGCTGACTCCGATAGCCCCACCAACTCCGCAAGCTGCACATTGGAGAGTCTGCCGTCCCGTTGCAGCTGAGATAGAATAATACGGTCGATCCTGTCGATCGTGGTGACATCAATGTTCTGCACAAGGATACCGCCTTCTTGAAATTTTCTGCGAAATAGTAAGGAAACCTCAGCATCTTTGCAAGAAAAAATCGTGTTTACTCTGATATAGTTCCGGATGTGAGACACCTCCCTCACACGCTGCGTACACCCTCCCTTGTACGGATAGCCCACGTCCCCTCCCCTTCGCGGGAGGGGCAGGGCTGGCGCGGGAGGCACGTCCAAATTACGACTCCCGAGCCGCAGGAAAGGACAAATCGATGATCGTAGGCATCCTGAAAGAAATAAAGGTAGAGGAAAACAGGGTCGCCATGACCCCTGGTGGCGTGGAAGTGATGGTAAGCCACGGGCACACCGTGCTGGTGGAGACCTCCGCCGGGGTAGGCAGCGGGTTCAGTGACGACGCCTACATCAAGGCAGGCGCGGCGATCGTCGAGACCCCCGCGGAGATCTTCCACCGTGCAGAGCTCGTCATGCACGTGAAGGAGCCGCAACCCTCCGAATTCGAACTCATCCGCGAGGGGCAGGTGCTCTTCACCTACTTCCACTTTGCTGCCGATGAAGTCCTGACCCGCGCCATCATCAAATCAAACGCCATCGCCATCGCCTACGAGACGATCACCGGTCCGGGAAACAGCCTGCCGCTCCTCACCCCGATGAGCGAGGTTGCCGGACGCATGGCAGCCCAGCAGGCAGCGAAGTACGCTGAGAGAGCCCAGGGCGGACGCGGCATTCTGCTCGGCGGCGTCCCCGGCGTTCCCCCCGCGACCGTCCTCGTCATCGGCGGCGGCGTCGTCGGCACACACGCAGCACAGATGGCGTGCGGCCTCGGCGCGAAAGTGTACCTCCTCGACAGCAACCTCGAGCGCCTGCGCCACCTCTCCGAGACGATGCCAAAGAATTGCTTCCCCATCATGTCGTCCCCGGCCACCATTCGTGAACTCGTCCAGGAAGCCGATGCCGTCATCGGCGCCGTACTGGTACACGGAGCGAAGACTCCGAAACTCGTGACCCGCGAGATGCTGAAGACGATGAAGCCGGGCTCCGTGATGGTCGATGTCGCCATCGATCAGGGGGGCTGCTTCGAGACCTCCCGCGCAACCACACACACCGACCCGACCTACACCGTCGACGGAGTCTTGCACTACTGCGTCGGGAACATGCCCGGTGCCGTGCCCCTCACCTCCACCGTAGCACTGACCAACGCCACCCTCCCGTATGCCGTCCAGATCGCCAACAAGAAGTGGCCGGAGGTAATAAGGGAGAATGCCGGTATCAGGGCGGGAGTAAACATCGCACACGGCAAAGTAACGTACCGCGGCGTAGCCGAAGCGTTTGGGCTGCCGTACACCCCCGTGGAGACCTTCCTCGCCCAGCCGTAAAAGAGCAGCCTCACCGTTACTGACTGCAAAAGCAAAAGCCCCGCACGATTACGTGTCGGGGCTTTTGTACATTTTGAGGCTACAACCACGCCTCTTCTTCCAAGCGCGGGCGGGCTCGGATCAGAGTTCCCCGTGCTTCAGCTGCCCCACTCAATGACACCGCGGTTGAAATCGACGTGGTAGCGGAACTCCTTCAGGAAGTTCATGCCGAGCAGACCCTCCGCGCCGTCGCTGCCGGAGCCGGGAAGTATGGAAACAATTGCGCCGGGCATATGTTTCGGTCCGACTGAAATGAGGTCCGCAGTGAATTGATAGGAAGGGACAACCCTTCCGTCGGCAACGGTGGAAGTCCCTTGTTGCAGCGCATCGCGATTGATCCCAAGGCGGTCGGCGACCCCAGTGCTGATCGTGGTGACGGTGGCGCCAGTATCGAGAAGAAGCACGACCCGGGCTTCCCGGCCCTGGTAGCGCAGCGTTACCGGAACAAGGACTCTGTTTCTCGTGCAGTTCACAGGAGTTGTGGTTTTGCCATCACCGCCACTCAGTTCCCGGCCGGCAGCGATCACCCTGAATCGAGATCTAAACTGAGCCGGCACATCTGCAGGATCATTTACAAGATGGATCACGCCGCTGTCGTCGGTGTATCTGCCATATCCACCTCCCGAGTTATCGGCAGGTGGCACATCAGGGGGCGTCGCAACAGGACTTGCAGGAGGCTCAACTCCTACAACTTCAGGCTGTTCAGCAGGAATCGGAGCCTCGGCGGGGCGTTGAGCGGCAAGAGAAGCAACCATAGGCTTTGCCATGCCCGCAAGGAGAATGAAGCAGAAACAAATAATCAAAGCGGAGACTAGTGTGCCGTCCACCTTTCCCAGCGCTCTGCTTCGTTGCCAGGAGGGTTCGGAAAGGTTCGCGGGGTCAGCATCCTTCCATCTATGCCTCAGCTGGTTGGCATAGATACGAAGCTTCTTCCTCAACACGACATCGTTAGTCTTCGTCACCAGCCGTTCCAGCAGGAAAACCCCTTCGGAAAAAGTGGTACAGTTGCGGACAAATGCTATCCCTGCTGTCGTCAGCAAGTCAAGTGCAGCCTCCCGGCTTCGATGGTACTCGCCATTCCCCTCCCCCTTTTCCAGTAGAAGAGTGGCGAGATCAGCCAAGACCTTCTCCGACCGTAGCAAGGCATCAGCGGCGAATTGCTGCCTCTGCTTATCCGAGGCGGCGCAAGTGAGATTGTGCGACAGGGAGGAAGTGATGGATCGGCAGAGAGAGATTATCGGCATAAGTTGGCAGATGGAGGCAGTGACGCTACAACGTCTTTGATAGAACGTTAATAGCCATGATTGAGGCTGAGGACCTTCTTGACCTTGTCGCCGCTGTCGAAGCAAATCCCCTGCATGAACTCATTCGGGCCAAAGTTGTATAACCACATCTGGTAACAGCTGGTGCCTTGGTACGATACCTTTGCAGGTTGCCCGCACTTCTGGAGAACCTCCTGCTTCGAATCCCCTTTGGTGGCGATAGCGTTACCACATCTGCATGAGTCGAACTCGTTGACTCCGCCATACGCTGACATAGAGGACAGAATTATGAAGAGAGTGATGATGGGGAGCTTTTTCACCGAATATGGCACCTCCTTGTTGGTGGCGGGCAGCATACGGTAAATTTAAAAACATTTCAATAGATCGTGCAAATAAAGCTTTATTGGAGAGAGCCGTGGCGGTCGTAATCTTCCTTCTTTGCGAGAGCGGATATCGTCAGCGTTACAGCCGGTTCGCCTCGTTCTTGTGGTACACATCAAAGAAGATGACACTGTTGTCGCCAACCTCGTGACAAAAACCGCAGTGCCCCTCCAACTTCTTCCCTTCCTTTCGGCACAACTCGCACCAGTGATAGATGAGCCGGTAATCGCGTCGCCCTACATACTTCTTGAGCCGCCCATGATACTCGCCGTGCATCCAGCCGTCTGCGTCCGTGGGGTCGTTGAGAAGCCGGTCAATGACGCTCAGTATCCTTGCATATCCAGGCGGATCGTGTTTTTCGAGCTTAGCCATTTTTGCTGCAAATGACGGAGTGGGAAAATAGCTGAACTGCGGCACAGGTGACTCCTTCCTCAAAACTTCTGTCGCGAGAGAAATGAGGTACCTTTTTTCGCCATTGAAGTCAATATGAAGCCTGCACACCGTGGAGATCCCTCCCGGAATCTCAGCGTTACGATAATTGGTAACTTCAGACTCCCCCAGGAGCCATCTTCTTTTCACACTCCGTCCACAATTCCGGCCCATTCCCCTGTCATCTTGAAGACAAGAGAAAGGATGATGTCATCCGTTACGAAGGATGGACCACCTCCCAACCAATGGGACGTGCTCTCCTGGCAGGCGTAAAAACCGCTTCGGCGGTGTCGTGGGCGAAAGAGGGGTGTCCTACAGCAGTCAACGACACGCCTCCCCACAAGGCGGCATGGACGGGGCCGCGATGAAATATCGGGCATGGGACGGCTGCGGCAGTTGGTGGAGTGATTCACAGACATTTTGTTACATCACCTCTTTAGGCCAGTCCCCATCACGGAGAGTTGGCCTTTTTACTATCTCCGCTCATCGTGCATTACCACATTTGGGAATTCATCTCTTGACAACCCGCCCCTCCTTGAGGCTTATTCATTTGGTTCGGAAAGGCCAAGCATAGGCATCGGACGGAAACGGGGGGACCGGCGGGGATGGTGGACAAAAACATATTTTTCCGCGAGATGACTGTCAAGATCTGCAGCAGTCTCGAGATAAAGACGGCGCTTACCAGCGCCTTTGAGTATCTGCGCGAACATATTCCCCTTGACGGCATAAGCCTCACCGTGCGCGATACCAACGTTTCATCCCTCAGAAGGGTCGCCCACGTCACCAACGGCAGGCTCGGCCTCACCGAAGAGATCATCCCGCTCCCCGAGGACCTCTGGGTGAAGGTCCAGTCGTGGAACATCCACGTCCCCACCATAATGAACCCGCACCGCGACGAGCTCATCAGGGAGCTCGCCCCGCACATGAAGCTGAAGGGGTACTCCGTCATCCAGATCCCCCTGTGGGTCGAGAAGGAGCGCCTGGGGTGGCTGATCCTGCGCGCCCGCGGCGAGGACCTTTACGACTCCTCCCACGTGGAGCTCCTCTCCACCGTGAGCGAGCCGTTCGCCATCGCTCTCGCAAACGCGCTCGCCCACGAGAAGCTGAAGAAATACAGCGACATCCTCCTCGACGACAACCGCTTCCTCAACAAGGAGCTCCTCTTCAAGAAAGAGGAGATCATCGGCGGCAACTCGGGCCTGCGCCACGTCATGGAGATGGTGCAGCAGGTGGCGCCGCTGAACAACTCCGTGCTCATCCTTGGCGAGACGGGTGCAGGTAAGGAAGTCATCGCCAATGCCATTCACTTCGGGTCCTCGCGCAGGGACGGCCCCTTCATCAAGGTAAACTGCGGAGCAATCCCGGAGAGCCTGATGGACAGCGAACTCTTCGGCCACGAGAAGGGCGCCTTCACCGGCGCTCACAGCGAAAAACGCGGACGCTTTGAGCGCGCCGACGGCGGGACGATCTTTCTTGATGAGATCGGCGAATTGCCGCTCCAGGCCCAGGTGCGCCTGCTGCGTGTCCTCCAGGACCGCCAGATCGAGAGGGTCGGCGGGACGAGGCCGATACCGGTCGATATCCGGGTCATCGTGGCCACGCACAGGAACCTGGAGAGCATGGTCTCCGAAAACCGCTTCCGCGAGGACCTGTGGTTCAGGCTGAACGTCTTTCCCATCATCATCCCGCCGTTGCGGCAGCGAAAGGAGGACATTGCCCCCCTCGCCCGCCACTTCGTGGAGCAGAAGTGTTGGGGGCTGGGGATCTCCGTCCCGCCGCAGATTGCCCCCGGCGCGCTGCAGCGCCTCATGAACTACGGATGGCCCGGCAATGTGCGCGAGTTGGAGAACCTGGTGGAAAGGGAACTTATTCTGCACCGCGGGGGGCAGCTCTATTTTGATTCGGTGCTGCCGCGGGAAGGGAATGGGGTGCTGTCTCCGAGGGAGGTTGGAGACGATGCACCACCGATGCGGCTCGATGAAGCGATGGCATTGCACATCAGCAGTGTGCTGAAAAGGACGAACGGAAAGATCCATGGGGTCGGGGGTGCCGCAGAGCTTCTCGGGCTGGAGCCGAATACCCTGCGGGCCAGGATGGATAAACTGGGGATCAAATTCCGGCGCAGGGAGAAAGCCGCTAGCGCTCCCCCGCTTCGGTAGTTTTAGCACAAGCTCCGCAGTGCAGCCGGGATCTGATTCCGTGGAGGTCGTAGGCCGGGATAAGCCGCAGGCGTTCCCGGCGTCGGCGCCGGCCGATGGACATGCCGGAAACGCTGCGCTTATTCCGGCCTACATTGTCCTGCCTTGAATAGATAAGACAGTCCTACTTCCCAAGCTCAGCTTGGGAATGCAGCTGCCCGCGAGGCTCCGCCTCGCCAACGGCCGCGATTCTTCGTTTCCGCTGACGCGGATGCAAAGCCGGAGCTTTGCGCCCAGGTGCCGTTCCCAAGGTGACCTTGGGAACGAGCAATCATGGGTTCCTCGAGGTCGTAGGCCGGGATAAGCCGCAGGCGTTCCCGGCGTCGGCGACAGCCGATGGACATGCCGGAAACGCTCCGCTTATTCCGGCCTACAAGATAAAAAAAATCCCGGTGTGGGGGGAGCCACACCGGGATTCTTTTTGTGCCGACGCTCTTGGAGCTTTCTAGAAGTTCCAGAACTCGTCGATTTCCGCGTCGGAGAAGTCCCAGATCGCGTTGTGCGGTGCGACCGGGTCGAGGGAGAAGAACTCCGGCAGACGGTCGTGAGCGTTGTTCATCCCCGCTGCGAGGTTGAAGGCGCGCTCGGTCTTCAGAACGGATTTGCCGAGGGCAATGACGTCGTCGCCGGTCAGGTTGATGCCGAAACGGGCATTGATCATCTCGATCAGGGCCGGGAGGCACTCCGGTACGTCGAGAGCCGGGAAGGCGACGAAGATGCACATACCGGTGGAGTCAACGGCTGCGGTTGCGATCTGCAGGTTACGGGAGAGCTCGACCTGCCCTTCTTTCTTCAGCGGGTCGACAAAGCCGCCGACGTTGAGGATGTTGGTGGCGATGGTGTAACCGGAGGTGTGGTCGGCACCCATGGTGGAGGTTGCGTAGGTGATGCCGATACCCTTGACGGAACGCGGGTCGTACGCCGGGATCCCCTGGTTCTTGACGACCGGGCAACGGGTGATGCCGTAGGTGCGGCCGACGGAGCCGGTGCCGTTGCCGAGGACACGCCCGAGCGGGGTCCCCTTGGCGATTTCTTCGGTCAGCAGCCTGTGCACTGCCTTGCCGTCGCCCCACGGAAGGATCCCTGCTTCCATGGCAACTGCAAACATGACGACGCCCTCGATGGAGTCGATCCCGATGTCGTCCATCAGGTTGTCGGCCTTCGCGATGTCATCGAGGCAGCTAACGAGGCAGTTGGCGCCGAGGCCCCAGATCGTCTCGTATTCAAAGCCGGAGGTGAGGTACTTGGAGTCCTTGTCGACATAAACCTGGGAGCACTGGATGATGCACCCTGCATGGCAGCCGTGCTTCGGCTTCCCGCCGCGGGCCACGATCGTGTCGTGCATCGTCTCGCCGGAGAACTTGTCGTGATCCTCGCACTGGCCGTAGGTGAAGTTGCGCGTCGGCAGCCCCCCCGCCTCGTTCAGGATGTTCACCAGGATGTTCGTGCCGAAGGTCGGGAGACCCTGGCCGGAAACCGGGTGATCGAGAAGGGCCTTGGCGAAGGTGCGTGCTGCAGCCTTGAACTTCTCCGGCTCGGCAACCGGTACCGCGCCTGCGCCGGTCTCATCAACGGTGATGTACTTGATCTTCTTGGAGCCCATGACTGCGCCGAGGCCGCCGCGGCCATGGCTGCGGATCTTGGAGTCCGGATCCTTTACGGAGATGTTGGCGGAGGTCATCATGAACTCGCCAGCCTGGCCGATGGTGAGGATGCCGATCTTCTTGTCGAACTTCGCCTCGAGGGCTTCGACGACGGCAAAGTTACCTTTGCCCAGCAGTTCCGTCTCCTCGTTGATGACGATGCTGTCCTTGGTGACGTGAAGGTTGTACCACTTGTTGTCCTTCGGCATCCCCTCGATGATGATCGCCTTGATCCCCATGCGGACGAGTTTCTGCGCCACGGTGCCGCCGGCGTTCGACTCCTTGATGCCGCCGGTCAGCGGGGACTTGGCGCCAGCGGAGAGGCGGCCGCTGTTGGCGGCTGCGGTGCCGGAGAGCAGGCCCGGTGCGAAGACCAGCTTGTTGTTCGGACCGAGTGCGTCACAGGTCGGGGTAACCTCTTCCGCGACGATCGTCGAGGTAAGGGCGCGGCCACCGAGGGGAACCCAGGCGGCGGGTACCGGCTCAACCTTGAAGCTCTTGTCGGTCATGTTCAGGCGAAAAATTTTGTCCATGCTCCATCTCCCTATCTTTCGTTTTATTTTCCGCGCGAGCGGATTTGCTCCTTTCCGAAAGGGAGGCCACGCCGTTTCCAACGAAACCCGTTGGCCGGGCGCCATGAGGTTTACCCTGTTAGGACGCACGGCTCGGAGGCAAAGTGAATAACTTCATGCTCGTCCGTCTGACATCACCAATCCGGTACTGCCAGCCGGTGCTATAAAGCCATTACTGTGCCAGCGTGAAGATCTCTTCAGGTTCAGCAACTTGAGTATGAGCGCGCAAGGCGGGTTGAAATATCTGGCGGTATACAATGAAATATTTGGCGGCAAATTATGTATATGCCAAATATTTCATTTGCTACTCTGTGGATGTTGAGTGGAGAGGCAGGAGATGGCAAAGCCCGACAACCGGTAGGCGGAGTCGGGCTCAGGGAGCTGTTTTCGGGGAGGAGGATTCCTGCGGACAGGAATCGGCGCTGTGGGCGAAGTTACCAGGAACCTTCCTTCTTACCGCGACATGGCGACCTTTTTGTCGACCTCTTTCGTCCCCAAAAGTACCCGCAACTCGTCGGCAACAGACTGAATGAGCGACATGTGGCTTTGGCTGGCGGGATCCTTCGTTTCGGGGTGCCTGCCGGTGAATTCGCAGTAACTGGCCAGAATCACCACCCGCTGGAACTCCAGGGGAATGACATCACCGGCGAAGGCCCGGAGCGCCTCGTCATAGCTCATCCCCTTTTGAAAGCACTCCCGCGCGCGCTCAAACTGCCTTTCGAGCTGCTCCCTCTGGACGCGCACATGCGCCAGCGTGCCTGCCTCGCCATGTCCGGGGACGTAGACCTCCGCCTCGAACGATTCGAGGAGCTTGTAGTGGGCGATCGTCTGGCTGACATGCCCCTCGAGGGGGAGCGGCGGCATCCCCTTCAGGAATACGTCTCCGCAGAAGGCGATCTTTTCAGACGGTAGATAAACCACCACGTCCGATTCCGAGTGCCCCGCTCCCAGCTCGATCACCCGCACTTCTCGCGCCCCCTGATACAGGGAGAATGTCCCGCGAAAGCACATATCCTGCACGGTGTACCGGCCGCCGCTGAAATCGAACTCCGGGAAAAACTTGGCGTAGGAGGCCGAGTGCTCCCCCTGGAGTTCCAGATTCGCCTTCGTCTGCTCCCGCCCCGAGTGAGTAGTGATGACCGTGGCCTCCGGAAAGAGGTGATTGGTGTAGACGTGGTCGGCGTGGGAGTGGGTATTGATCAGGAAACGGATCGGCTTGTCCGTCACCCGCCGGATTTCCGACAGGAGGTTTTTCGTCATGGCCGCATTTGCGAGGCTGTCGACGACGATGACGTCCTTGTCGCCAACGATGACCCCCGCATTGCTGTACCAGACTAGAGGCGGCTGCAGGAACGCGTAGACATCTTTCGCCAATTCTCTGAATTCATACACGGTGCACCTCCTATTGCAGATCACTTTTCCATGCAACTTCCAGCGCCGATGGGACACCCTCTCGTTCCTGCTTACGATGCGGCAAATCCTGCCTTCACTTCAGACTACCGATGGCTGCGTCCTGTTTCTATTACATGGAGCCCGGCACAGCTTGAGGTTCCTGTACCGGCATCGATTCCTCGACCAGATGGCCTTGCAGGAAGACCGCCTGCTCGAGGGTGCGAAAGAACTGCTGGTAGATTAAGGGATCCTCCACCTCCTGCAGGTAGAACTGCGCGCTCGCCCTGACCACGGACTGCTTTTCGTTACGCCTGCGCACCGTGACCGTCAGGCGGACGATATTGCTGCGCTGCCAGAACGGTCCCCACGTGCGGAATCCCTTGCTGAGGATGAGAAGTGAGCCGCCGTCATACAGGTGATAAGACGGCTCGTACCGGTCGCCGGCGAGAGGGTGCTCCAGCGGCAGAAAGAGCCGCCCCGAGACGACGCCCAGATCCTCGTCTGCGACCTCCACCATCAGGTTGAGATCCTGCATAGTAGAGATGATCGCTTCGACGATGCGGCGCCTGTCGGTACTATCGAAGATGCGGCTTTGCGCGGAGCGGAGTTTCACCTGGCTCGTATGCGCCGCCGAAATCTGGGTGCGCGAGTCCCACTGGTTTTCATGCCGCCATTCGTACGGGGAGGGGCACCCCAGGAGCACGAGGAAAAGCCCGACGAGAAATGGGCGGATGAGCACAGGAGGTAGCAATGGCATCGCCGGCTATTCCTTGGTGACAAAGAGTGATCTCTCAAGGGTCGCGAAGAAGTTTTGGTATACCTTGGGGTCATCGATCGGCTTGTTGTTGTAGATCGCATTGGCCCGCACGATCATCTTCCGGTTCTCCTGCTGCCGCACCGTTACCGTGACTCCCACGACATCCGTGTATTCGGCGAACCGGACGGCGGTGATGAGCCCCAGCGGCTCGTTTGCGCGCTCTATGATGAAGCCGAGATCCTGCAGAGCGGAGATAACGCCGCGCATGGCCACCGTGCGGTCCGCCACCTCAAAAGCCTTCGACTGCACGGCGCGCAGTTTCATCTGCGCGTCGGTCGGCGCAAGGAGATCCTGGCCTGGCTGCGGAGCCGCGCACCCCTGCGCCAGCAGAAAGCCCGCCAGGAGTGCGGCCGCTGGAGATAACCTCTTTTTCATGCCCACCACCCTAGAGTGTGAATGCCTCGAGGAACAGAGCCTTGGAGAGTCCGGCAAAAAAGAGCTGGTAAACCTCGGGGTCTGAAATCATCTCCATCTTCTGTTCGCCGGGGAGGATTGCCTGGCGCTCGACCCACCCGTCCCCCTTCCATACCACGCAGTAGAAAGTGACGCGCACCTCGTGGCGGGTGCCGCCGGCGTTGACGGGGGTGGCGACGAGGACAGCGGATATCTTCTGCTGCAAGTCCACAGGCATGCGGACGTAGCCGCCGCCTGGCAGGACTTTCCTCACTCAGCTCGAAAAACGCCGTCTGCTGCATATGGGACGCGCAGCCAGAGAGAGAGGCAGAGGCAGCCAGAGCGGCAGCGGCATAGAGGATGCGCAAGGAGTTACTCGCCACCGCCAGAAGGTGACCAGCGTGATCCCGCCGGGCGTGACGCCGCGCTCCGCGTTCAGAACTGGGTGGCATTGTAGGCGAAGTCGCGAACCTTCTTCTCCTCATCGAATTTGATGATGATTGTGAGGGTACGCTGCCGGGTCGAGCTGGTGCCGGATTCGGTGCCGCCGCCGGCGACGACAAGCGTCCCGTAAGAGGATTGGGATGAGTCGATCCGATCGCTGGACACCTTGTCGTAAACCCACACTTCCCGCCGCTGTTCGTCAGTCGTCACGATATTTGGTGATCCCAGAGCCTCGACCACCTGAGCCGCGCTCATTCCCATCTTAATTTCCCTTTGCACCTTTCCGACTGTCAGCCGGTCTCCGTCCAGCTCCTTGCTGGGGGCGCCACGGACAGGTGTTTGGGCGGTGCACGCAGCAGTCGTTAAGAGTAAAAGACCGAGCACCAGAACATGCCTCATAGCTTCGCTCCTCCGGCTGGCATATCACTGTGGGAGTACCGACATTAGATGTAACACGATATTTGGCGGGATCAATGCGATCAGCAACCTGAGGCGGGCTTTTTTGAGTCAAAAAAGGGAGGATCTAAAGAAGACAAGCAGAAAGCTGTGACATTTACTGTAAGAGCGTAACAGGAGGAGGATGCTTGAACGTTCTCGCTGAGCTTGCCGAAGCGATCTATCCTTGAGGGAGGTGGGATATCACACTGTCAGCAAGCTCAGCACGAACGGCTAATCCGGATCTGCGGCCTCAGAGACATCGGCCGCAGGTTGTTAACGCCGGAAAGGGTGGCCCATGTGGATCAGCTTGCACTCGCTACACTTCCCGTAGCGCGCAGGAAGGCAGCTTACGTTCACCGTGTTGCAGTTGCGGCATGCCCAGAAGGCGATCTCTACATCATCTTTCCCAGCCAACTCCCCGTACAGCCATCCATAGTATCTGTCCCAATCAAACTCAGGCTCTTTGGAAGCTGCTGTTGCTATGCGCTCGAGTAACATATCGCCTCCTCCGCGGCCCTCTCCTGTAGATATGTTCCACCCGCCACCGAGGCTCGAGGGCCACGTGCAGTACAAGCATCCACAGCATAAATCACGCCGCCTGCTCAGCACCATACAAAATTGAGCAGTTACAGCGAGTTACAGCACAACTCAGGTTTTGGTTCAGGCTGATGGGTGAGAAGAAATAGTGATGAGGCTCTTTTTGAAGAAATTTTTGCAGGGGAGGTCGCTACAAAGATCATGGTGCCCCCGCGCTGGAGCGTAGGCATCTTGCCTGCGATGGCCGCGCAAGCCGCCACAGACCGCGCGGCTGGCGCCGCGGCTACAGGCTGGGAAGCCTGTGCTCCAGCGCGACGTCACTAGCGTTCCCCCCCGGGGAGGACAGAAGGGGGATGGTCACGCGTCAACCTCTACCCCATCCCCACCCTGTCCCTCCCCTTGAAAGGGAGGGGACGCCAGAGCTCCTGCTCTGCTAAGGATTTGACTTTGTGCGCCACAGGACGACCAATTGAAGGTGCCAGTCGGCCAGGAAACGTGGCAGGCATCCTTCTGGACCCAGCTAGACAGCAGTAAACCATGAACGTGCACCGAGATGATCACATTTAACGGCTGCCACTCTGGCTGCCTCGCTTAGAGCTTGTCGGAAATCGCACCCTTCCAGGAAGTAATAACAGAAGGCGCCATGGAAGACGTCGCCTGCGCCGGTTGTGTCGATACCTCTGCTTCGATAGGTCGCCACCAGTGCCCCCCCGTTCTCGTCTCTGACAACGATAGGCTCTGCACCGTCGGTTATCGCGATCCGCCTGATGCCGGCGCCTGTCAGGTATTCCACACTATGCGATTTCCCGCTGCATCCGGGTGGATGGAAGCGCGACGAGGCGATGACCATGTCACAAAATTCCAGCAACTCTTCAGTACCCTCTTTCCAGCTTCCACCATCCAGGACCACCGGGATGCCTGCCGCAGATGCCCACCGGGCAGCGCGGATCGCGGCGTCCATATAATGGCCATCCACAAGGAGAAGCTCACACCCCTCCAGGATCTCTTCACGATTCCAGAGCGCGGTCTCCGCCACTTTGGAAGCATTGAGGGAGACAAGAGCGCGCGAGGCGGAACCTGCCGTCAGAAAAGCCGAGGACACCGGAGGGCGGAAGTCGCTCGTCGGGGCGATGTCATGAAGGCGAACGTGATGGGATCTCAGATCATCGGAAATCGCCCTAGCCATCGCACCGGAGCCGACAGCTGAGAGAAGGACGGCCTCGCCGCCGAGATGGGAAAAGGTGACAGCGGCATTTGTTGCCGGGCCACCGGCATTCATGGCAGCATCAGACGCCACGATTTTTTCATCGATCGATGGCAGGCGGTCGACCACGTAGATCAGGTCCCAGGTCGCCAGCCCGACGAAAGCAGCCTTATGCTTCATAGCTTCCTTCATCTGATTAGTGGAAGAGGATAGCTGTCTCCCCCTCGGAGTACAGCTGGATGGCGATGCGGTCCCTCTCCACCATGACGTCATTCACCCTTACCGTTTTCAGCGTCCCCGAAAGAAAGACGTTTTGCGCCAGGTTGACCCGCTGCATCGCCTTTCCCGCCATCTCGCGCGCCTGGGCAATGTTCTGCGTCAGGTCCACGTTGAGCTTCTCCTCGATCTTGCTCCTGATGGTCCCATGCAACAGCCACTCGGCGGAGGTGACCAGGAGACTGCGGGACTGCAGGTCGAAGTCGACGTCGTGCACGGAAAAGAGGTTCGTCTGCGAGTTGAAGACCGGCTTCCCGGTGAGGTAGAAGGTGCCGTCGATCGTGCCGGACATCACCACCTTCACAACCAGCCGCTCCCCGTTGCCGTACACCTCCAAATCTTTGAGAATGACGCTCCTGCCGTTCTCGCCCAGCTCCTTGTTGAGAAGAAGCGGAGAGGCGATCTTCACGATGTCGCGGTAGAAGAGCTCCGTGTTGAGCGCAACGCGGAATGTCCTGTCCATCCCCTTCACCAGCTTTAGATTCGGCAGCGGCACAGGCGCCCGTTCCGACGGCTGAGGCCCCACCACCACCTCGGCTACTGATTTGAGCCCCACACCCAGCTTCAACTGGTTGTTCTGGGCGTAGAGAGGATCGAGGAGCACCTCCTGCGGGGTCATCACAAGCCAGGCGCTGTACGTTTTGTCCAGCAGGATCGGCTTTTGCGCCGCGCTCCAGACCTTCCCCACCTCCGTTTTCAGCGGAAACTTCTCGTTGAGCTTTTTGCAGATGAGCGTCGAAAGGCTCTGCTGTACCGGCAGCGTGAGGCCGTCGAGAATGCTGCGCGGCTTGATGGAGAAGAGCCCTACCCCCACCTCCTCCGGGAGTGGATTGGTGACGCCGGTGTAGTAGATATCGGCGTCCACCCGCCAGTCCGATGTGACCTTCGGATGCACCTTGAATTTCAAGGTGGTGGCATAGGGGAGGGTCTCGATGCTGCCGTAGCTGAGCTTCAGGGAGATAGGGATGGAAAGGTAGAGGAAGTTATCCGCCGCGGATACCGACATCGTTCCGTTTCGGAGGATATCCGCGGTGAGCCCCTTCGTCTTGGCGGATCCGCGGTAAAGCTCCTTCGGCGTCAACCTGTTCAGCATATCGGCAAGCTCAGCAGCCGAAGCGCCGATGGCGAGATTGACTGTGGATGCTTGCCTGGTGAGCCGCGAGCGAAACGCCTCCTCCTTCGGCTGCTGGGCTGTGAGGCCGGAGCGCTGGTCTACGGTGGCGCAAGAGGTAATGAGAAGGATGGCTGCCATCGCAGCAGAGAGAGAAACGACTTTGGTCGCAGAAGACATGCTCTTCCTGCCTTTCCTAAAAAATTGAATCGCCTCGAGGGCAAAGAACCCACCTAAAAGCGCGGTGAATTCTACGTCCTTTCTAAAGGTATTTCAAGCTTAGGAGAATGGGCAGGACTGGTAAGCATGCCGTCAGCATCTCAAAGCCACATGGCCTGACCATGGGAGGAGCACCCGCAGCTAATCAGCCGTAAACAAGCCGGAGCCGTTTCTTTCTGATTCACCATCCTCAGGTCCCGCAAAAGGTCCTGTACGGAGGAGCCGACGCATCAGGCGGGGTGGCGTAGCGGGCTTGTTCGGGAGTGTGCGCGTAGGGATCGGAGAGTGCCTTGAGAAACTCGTGCATCAGGCGGTAATCACCTTGCTGCACTGCGGCGGCCAGTACCTCCTCTACCCTATGGTTGCGGGGGATCAGCGCCGGGTTGCTTTTGCGCATCAAAAGCTGGCTCGAGGAGCGCGACTCCGCCTGCCTCACCAGCCTTGCCTGCCATGACTCGTGCCACTGCTGGAACTCGGAGGTGCCGTGAAGGGCGCTACCTGCGCTATCATTTCCCATCAGCTCCCGAAAGGTGTTGGTGTAGTCGGCACGATACCGGTGCATCAACTTCAGGAGCCGCTCGATCAGGGCTTCGTCCTCACCCTCCTCGTTGAAAATGCCGAGCTTCGATCTCATTCCCGCCATCCAATGCGACCGGCTCTGCTCGGGAAATTCCGACAGGGCCTCCTCGGCTAGTTTCACGGCCGTCTGCGGATCAGCGTGCAGCAAAGGCAACAGCGTCTCCGCAAAGCGCGTCAGATTCCAGGTGGCGATGCGCGGCTGGTTGCCATAAGCGTAGCGTCCTTCAGCGTCGATAGAGCTGAAAACCGTCGCGGGATTGTAGGCATCCATAAAGGCGCACGGACCGTAATCGATCGTTTCCCCGCTGAGCGCCATGTTGTCGGTGTTCATGACTCCGTGGACGAACCCGACGAGTTGCCACTTTGCTATCAGCACGGCCTGACGCTTGATCACTTCCTTAAGGAGCGAGAGGTAGCGGTCCCCGTCCTCTTCGACGTCTGGAAAGTGGCGCTTCAGTGTGTACTCCGCCAGCACGCGGAGGTCCTCCAGATTCCCCAACCCGTTGACGTATTGAAAGGTCCCGACGCGCAGATGACTGTCCGCCACCCGGGTCAGAATGGCGCCAGGCATTTCCATTTCGCGCCATACCGATTCCCCCGTAGAGACTACTGCGAGGCTGCGGGTGCTGGGAATTCCCAAGGCGTACATGGCTTCGCTGATGATGCACTCACGCAGCATCGGTCCCAGTGACGCGCGCCCGTCGCCGCGGCGCGAGTACGGCGTGGTGCCGGAACCTTTCAGCTGGATGTCCACTCTCTCCCCCGAAGGGGTCATCTGCTCACCAAGGAGGATGGCTCGGCCGTCCCCGAGCATGGTGAAGTAGCCGAACTGGTGTCCCGCGTAGGCCTGAGCAAGGGGCATTGCGCCCTGAGGAATGGCATTGCCGGCAAGTGCCGCCAGCCCCTCCCCCTCCTGCAGTTCCTCGGGAACCAGGCCCAGCACCACCGCCAGAGAGTCATTGAGCACAGCCAGGGCAGGCGACCGTACCGGCGTCGGATTCACGCGGGAGAACAGCGTGCTCGGCAGCCGCGCATAGCTGTTGTCGAAATTCCATCCCGCACCTCTTTTCACTTTTTCCCTCGGCATCGTACCTCCTCCAACCGTTCGAACTTACTCCGCTCTTGAGAGACTGGTCACCCATTTTAACTCTCTTTCCGTTGGGAAGGCAAAAGGTGCGCGGACATCCCTCCGCCCGTTGAACTATTGCAGGATGGAATATAAAAGAAGGCCCCAGAGAATGTCCCGGGGCCTTCTTTTTCGTCCGGACCGCCGACAGGGGCGACCTTTGATTTGTGGAGGTGGCGTCCGATAACAGGAGAGATAACCGGTTGTTATACAGGATATTTGACGGGGGCTTTGCTACCCTTCCCATCCCTCCGGAAACGATGCAAGGTAAGCCGTTTCGATGGAGGAGACCTCAGCGTCGGTAAGTTGTCCGAACTCCTTCTCCCTCGCGCGGCGCGACAGCCTCCCCGCATTCTGGTGCAGAAAGCGAAACAGCAGGTCGATGGTGCGGTCCGGCATGTCGATCACGACCTCCGTGCGGGAGCGAAAGAGGTCGTAGCGTCTGAGGAAATCGCTCTCGCGCGGCAGATCCTCCTCTATGGTCTTTTTTACGCAGGCGTAGAGAAATTCGGCGTGGGGGGTGGCGTCGAAGTAGCGGTAGAAATCCGCGGTGTCGTTCTGGACCGCCACGTTGCCGTCCGCCGTCGGGACCCAGTCGATAACCGGCAGCAGCCGTCGGGAATAGTCCTCCAGGACTAGGCGGTAGCTATCGATCTCCGCCAGGACCGCGGCCGAAACAGGAAAGACCACCCCTGCCGGATTGAAGCCGCGCCGGGCGAGCACGTGATGAATGAGATAGCGGTGGATGCGACCATTGCCGTCGGTAAAGGGGTGGGCGTAGACAAAGCCAAAGGCGAGGGCAGCGGCGGCGATGCCCGCGTCGAGTTCAAGGGCGGCTCCGCGGTCGAACGCAGTCATTCCCTCGATGAGGGAGGGGAGATCCTGCGGACGGGCGCTGATATGCTCCGGGATAGGAAGGCGGCTATCCCGCTCGTGCTCCCCGACGAACCCGCCCTCCTCGCGCAGCCCCAGACGCACGAAACGCGCGTCGCCGATTACCATGGCTTGCAGGCGCAAAAGCTCATCGAGATCAATCGCCCTCCGCCCCGCCTCTCCGATGGTGCGCCCCCAGCGCTGGATGCGGTCGTGGGGAGGGCGTTCCCCCTCTATGGCGAAGCTCGACCGGGAGTCCTTCAGGAGCAGAAAGGCGGCGGTCCGCGCGAGCACGTCCCGCGGCACCGCGGCGACGACCTCCCGGGCGCGGCGCGCCAGATCGAGGGCGGCGAACTCCTCCAACGCACCGGTGCGGTAGACCAGGGGGCAGAACTGCGGAGTGCCGGGTAGGTTGTTGCGTACGCGGTGCCGGGGGGAATTCTCCCCCTGCGTCGCCCACTGCTGCTGCGGATCGAGTGCCGCTTCGTACGCGCCCGACACAGCGTCGGGGAGGTCGAGGCGCGCTCCCATGAGCCACTCATACAGGAACCAGATGCGCCTTGTGTAGCGCCCGGTCGGCTTCGCCCGTACCAAGGCCTCGATTTCGCCCGGCTGCACCTTCTGGAACAGGCGCTTCAGGACAGCGAGATCGACCCCCTCGTATTTGAGGGCGAAGGTCAGGTGCCCCTCCAGGTCCGGCGACGGCGCGTGGCGGGGGGTGAGGATGCGCCAGCCGGCCACGGTTCTGGTCCGGTGGTGTTCTCCAGTCGCCGTCAGCGTTCTCGGCAACGGCACCCGCAGCCGACACGCATCGATGAGGGCGGCGTAGCCGGCGGGGGTCGCGCGTTCCGGGAGCGCCCGCTCTTGAAAAAACGTCACCGGTCCTGAAAAGACGTACTTTGCCCTCATGATTATGAAAAACTCCCTGCGCACATGAAATATAGTGATAAACCAGGGTACACCCTGAAAAATAAACATACAACACCCGCGCTCGGATAGCAACATCTACTGAGGCTGAGGCACTGGGACCTTCTGGCGGAGGAGGCGGGTATCAAGCCGCGTCTGGTATTCTCACGCCTCGAAAATATTACGGACAGAGGTGAACCACGATGCCGAGCTTACTGCATATATCTGTTACTGATAGTGGCAGTGTCACACTTCAAAAATGTAGCTAGTTTCTACTGATTGGCGCCATCATCACTTTTCCATAGTCGGATGGAGTTGGAAGAGAAGGTTTCGACGGCAACTATGTCCAGAACGTTGAAGCACTCCTGAAACCATGTCTTGAGAGCCGATCCCACCATGATACGAGGCGTGCCATTGGAATTGGCCCTTCTATTAATGGTTCCAGCAAAAGGAGTGGAACAGGTACCTACTTGAACTTCTATCCTCTCCCCATCGCCGCCGAAGTAGTGTTGATGATCGACACCAACATTGAAGAACCCTTGGTTGTAATAGGTTTGCTGTAGCACGAACCGGAACTCCGCTTGGGCTAAAGGCTCATCCTCAGTGACAGGCTCTTCAACTCTGGCCTGCTCTTGCGCAGGGAGAACTTCCTTCTTGCCGCCATTCCATTCCGGATCCAGAACGCGGATCAGGTCATCCTCGAGGCCGGCAGCAAGATTCAGATGAAACTGCCCGTAACGGAGATGGCCATTATCGACAAGGGCGAGGACCTGGACTGCTGCGCCCCCAGCAAGCAAATCCCGAATGCGCAGGTTGTTCTTGATGTTTGTGGATTGCGTTGCACCAGGCCGCTGATATCCCTGCATTCTCTGTCTTAAGGTTCGTATCGATTTGCCGATGTACTTGACCTCTCCGTCTGAAACGAAGGCATAAAGGACATTCGTGTTGCGGCAGTCACGGTGCAACTCACACTGCAGCTCGCCTTCAGAAAGGATCCAAGAACCGACGGGCGAAAAACCTATTTCAAGAAGTCTATTCATCTACACTCTCCCAACTTTTGATCTTCTGACGAGGGAAAAGCCCTTGAGGTGAAGCGGCTGTGACTATACGTTTGATTAAGGACATTTTCAATAGGATAAGCCAACGTGTTGCGCCGGCATCAGCATCCAGATCTTGTTGTTGAGTGTCAATTCCGCCATGACCGAAAAAAGAGGGCGCTCTACTCCGCCCAAAAGTCACGAGCCCGGAGCCGGATTTAAGATAGCTTTCAAACGTGGCTGCCTTCGCCTCATCCACAAAAGCGTGCTAGGTGATGATCTTCCAAGGACGGTACTTTGAAGTGTGAGGGGACTGACCTGCATTGTGCGCGGCTAATCTGTTCTTGAGGTCCGAAGTGAGACCAACATAGCGCTGGGAAGGATTAGAAATGCTCTGGAGCAGGTAGACGTACTTCATGCCCTCTCACCTCCGTCATTTGAGCTATGAGATATCGTGCAAGGAAGTGAAGCCCGCCTTCGCGAAAATGCCGCTTCGGCGGGCATCCTTCGCCCTTAAACGCGAAAGGCTCCGGAGTGGCACTGGCGTGCCATCCGAAGCCTTGGCGAAGGATGGTGGAGGTGGCGGGAGTCGAACCCGCGTCCGAAAGTCGTACACGGAAGGCGTCTACATGCTTATACCTGTTTTTGATTTAACCACTCCGGACTCCACAGGCCGGGATTCCGAAGAAGCGGTCCCGCTAAGTTTCGCCTCAGGGCCGCAGGCACTCCCTGAAACTATCCCACTAAAATGACGATCTGTCCTTCCCCGTGGGAGAGGGTCGGCAGATCGTTAGCAGGTTATTAAGCTGCTAAAGCGTATTCGTAGTTGTCGGCGTCTAATTCGCCCCGGATTGTTTAACGAGCCACCCGGACCTCGGCATGCAACCTTCGCTTCTTACCCCCGTCGAAACCAGTACACCCCCATAACTGTTGTGATTTTTACTACATCCACACCATATCACCTTTCCCCAAAACGGGCAAGACTCTTTGAGGCGGCCTCCCGGCTTGACTTGGCGTGGCCGCACAATACTCTTTTTTTGGGAGCTTCTCCGTTCCAGGTGGGTGCCGAAATACAGAACAGGTTTCTCCGACGGCATCCACTCTCGCGCTTCTTCAGGATCTTTTCCAAATATCCAGTCTCCTTCGTCGCGCGGAGACAGCACCTCCTGGGGTAATGTCATGATTGACAGAGAGATCGGGTCCTACTGGGTTGTAAAAAAGATCTCCGACGGTAGGGAGGGTGCCGTCTACGCCGGCGTCCACAAGACGAAGGACCAGGAGGTGGTCATAAGGGAAATTCCCTTTTCCGTCATTCCCGACCCGGCGGCGAGAGCGCGGTTCCTGCGGGACGCTTCCTTCCTGAAGAAGGCGGCTCCGAGCCACATGGTGAAGATCGAGCTCTGCGAGGAAAGTGACGGTTTCCTGTACCTCGTGACGGAGCATCTCCCCGAGACGCTGGAAGATCTCCTGGAAAGGGAGTGCCTCCTTCCCACCGCCACCGCGCTCGCTTTATGCCTGCGCCTTCTCGACGCGCTGCAGTACCTGCACCGCTACCAGATCGTACATGGCCGCATCTCCCCACGAAACGTCTACCTCACCAGCGAGGGGAGAGCAAAGCTCGCCTACATCGGGGCGACCGCGATCGATGACCCTCAGCTCAAATCGTATCTCCCGCCGGAAGATCCCGACGGAGTGTCGCAGGGCGCGGCTGCCGACCTTTATGGAATCGGGGCGGTCCTCTGCAAGATGGTCGGAAAGGAGCCGCCGTACACCGCCGATCCGAGCGCGCCGCTCATTGAGGCGGAAGCGGAAGCGGCTGTCCCTCCCGAACTGCGAGACCTCCTGGCAAAGGCGATGGCGCGCGATCCCGCAGAGAGGTTCAGAAGTGCGCAGGAGTTCGCCCGTGCAGTAAGGCAGAAAGCGGAGGGTACAGGGGGAGTGCGCCCCGCGAAGGTTTCCAGGGCGCGGTCATTCCTGGAGCGCACCGAGGGATTCGGGGTCCTTCTCGTCGTCATGGTGGTATTGCTCTTCTTCGTAGTCGTGGGGCGGCACAGGGAAACGCTCATCCAGGGGGGAAAAGTTCACGTCGTCCCGGTGCCAAAGGTTGCCTCCGAGATTCCTTCAGCACCGAAAATTCCTCCTCCGGCGACGGCACTTCCTGTTGTCGACCAGCCGACACCGGCGGCACCCGCCCCTGAAACGACACCCCAGCCGGCGGCCGAGAAGAGAAAGAAAGCCACTCAGGTGCATCACAAAAAGAAGAGAGTGAAAACGGTTTCCTCCTCGAGAAGGTCGGAGACTGCCTCCCTACCGGTTGCGCCACCGCCGCCTGACGAACTTGACGCCTGGAGTATCAGAAAATGAACGCGCGCGTATTGACTGTAGCAGCAGCGATCTGCGGCGCCGTCCTGTGCCAGGGCTGCGTTTCGATGAAGGAGATATACCAGCAGGAAGTGGTAAAGGCCCGCAGACCCGGGCAACAGATGGTGGAATCTCCGGAGACCACCATGAAGAGGCTCTGCTGCCCCCCTTACCAGAAAAACGTGATTTATCTGGAAGATACCGGAGCGCTGCCGGAGCGGGTCGGGCCGGGGGAGGAACTGAATCACCGCATACGCTATGCCTACTCCCCGGCCACCCCGTCCAACGTCCTGCATGGGCGTCTGGTCAGGAGGGTGCTGTACCGCGGCAGGGAGGTGTTTCACGACGTCAGCAACCAGGCCTTCTGCGCCGGCACCTGGACCATCGACGCCTTCATCAAGGTCCCCCGCAACGCCCCGAGCGGCTGGTACAGCATCAGGCTGGAAATCTATTCCATGGGCAAGACGATAAGACGCAGCACCCTTTTCTATGTGAAGGAAAAGAATAAGCCCTCAATGACCTCTTCCATCGGAGAATCCCCCGCCAGGAATTGACTCCAGCGCGTTCCTGTTTGGGCCGGAGTGACTTCCATCTCTTTCGGCTCTCTCTGCAATGTAAACGCTTCGCCACGCTTGCCCCTTCGTTGTCTTTACCAGCACGTTCTCTCTTGCAGCGGCACAGCGATCGTCCGCGCATGACATAGAAAAGAGGGCATTAGCGGAGTCTCAAAAAGCGTCTCGAGTTTGACTTCACCCTCCCACGTGATAAAACTTAGTCGCTTGGAACTATGCATGTCTCTGTCGCTGCAGTACTCGGAGTACGCGAGACACATTCTGAAGGAAAGGGGGGTTTTGCAATGAGAAAATTTGTTTCTTCAATCTCCACTCTTGCCGCCATTCTTATGCTGGCACAACCGGTACTCGCCGGGGAGCGAGCGGGTGCTGTTTCCGTGTCGCCCTTCGTCGGCGGCTACACCTTTGACGGCGAACAGCATCTGGAAACCGCGCCGGTGTACGGGCTGCGCCTCGGCTACGACTTCACCAAATATTTCGGGGTGGAGGCGGTCGGCAACTACCTCGCCACCCAGAAATCGAGCGGTGGTGACCGGAGCGTCAACGCGGTCTCCTACCGCCTTGACTTTCTCTACAACCTGATGCCGGACGGGCCGCTCGTCCCCTATCTTGCGGCAGGGGGCGGGGGAACCACCATCGGGCATGGCGGTGACTTCGACACCCGGAATGGCAACGACCTCCTGTACCAGAACCAGACCAGCAGAAACACCGCGCCGACGGCAAACGTCGGGGGGGGCTTGAAGTACTTCCTGTCCGACTCGGTCGCGCTGCGCGCCGACGCCCGTCAGCTCTTCGTCTTCGGGAAGAAGACCCTGTACAACTGGGAATACACCGCAGGGCTGAGCTTCCTCTTCGGCGGAATGACGCCGGCTCCGGTTGCAAAGGCAGCACCCGCCCCGGCTCCCGCACCGGAGGCAAAGCCGATCGCTCCTGCGCCACCCGCGCCCCCGACGAGCACCCTTGCCGCCACGCCGACCTCGATCAAGAAAGGGGAGAGTGCAACCCTTGCCTGGAGCTCGCAAAACGCCACCGACTGCACCCTTGAGCCGGCGATCGGAAAGGTGCAGCCGCAAGGCTCCATGGCGGTCACCCCCGTCGACAGCACCTCCTACACCCTCTCCTGCAGCGGCCCCGGCGGTACGACGACCTGCGCGACCCAGGTTGCCGTTGCCCTGCCGATAGCCCCGCCGCAGGCAAGCCTGACTGCAATTCCGGCAACGATTGCCCCGGGTGAAAAGGCGAAGCTCCAGTGGTCCTCGCAAGAGGCGAACAACTGCGACATGCAGCCCGGAATAGGCGCAGTGCAGCCGCAAGGTTCCATCGAAGTGACGCCACAGTCGGACACCGCCTATACCCTCAACTGCGCAGGGGATGGCGGGACGGCGAAGGCCTCGACGAAGGTAGTGGTGGCGGCGCCGGCTCCGGCACCCGCGCCGACCCCGGAGCAGCTGTGCGTGACGCTGAACATAAACTTCGCCACCGGCAAGGCGGAGATCCCCGCGAAATACAGGGAGGATCTCGCGAAGATCGCGAAGTTCATGAAGGAGTATCCGCAGGTGAAAGGGGTGATCGAGGGGCATACCGACAACGTGGGCTCCAAGGCACTCAACGAGAAGCTTTCGCAGCGGCGTGCACAGAGCGTGAAGAACTACCTGGTGAAGGAATTCGGCGTCGAGCCGTCCCGCCTCGGCGTCAAGGGGTACGGCTTCGCGAAGCCGGTAGCTGACAATGCCACAGCGGCAGGTCGCCAGCAGAACCGCAGGATTGTCGCGAATTTCGACTGCGTCCAGAAGTAGAAGGTGAATTGGAGGGTGCGCATCGGGAGGTGCGCACCCTTTTTACATGCGCAAGAAAGGAGGGGGCATATGCTGCAGGAATTCAAGTCTTTCCTGACGAAGTCGAATGCACTGGCGCTGGCGGTCGGCGTCATCATCGGGGCTGCTACAGGGAAGGTCGTGTCGGGGGTGGTGGATGATCTCCTCATGCCGGTCATCGGGCTGATTCTGCCGGCGGGGGACTGGCGGGAGGCGAAGCTGGTGCTGCGGAGTGTGGTGGATGGAAAAGGGAAGGTCACCGAAAGCGCCATCGCCTACGGCCACCTCCTGGGGACGCTGGTCGATTTCTTCTTCATTGCCCTGGTGGTCTTTCTCATCACCAAGGCGCTGCTAAAACCTGCTCCGGCGGCGCCGACGAAGAGCTGCGCCGAGTGCCTGGAGACCATCCCGCTCGAGGCCCGCAGATGCAGGGCGTGCGGCTACCCCGTCGCCTGAGCGGATCACCGGCCGCGGTCGCGCTCCTTCAGCCCGACCGCGATGTCGCGCTGCATATCCTTCTTCTTCAGTGTCTCCCGCTTGTCGTGCAGCTTCTTACCTTTTGCAAGCCCCAGTTCCGCCTTCACCTTCCCGTCCTTGAAGTAGATCCGCAGCGGCACGATGGTGTACCCCTGCTCCCGGATCTTCGCGAAAAGCTTCACGATCTCCGTCTTGTGCAGGAGGAGCTTGCGCATGCGGTCCGGGTCGTGGTTCTCACGGTTGCCGAACTCGTACGGCAGGATGTGGAAGTTGTGCAGGAAGGCCTCGCCGTGCTTCACGGTGGCGAACGCGTCGTTGAGGTTCGCCTTGCCGTTTCGCAACGACTTCACCTCGGTCCCCTGAAGGACTATCCCCGCCTCGTAGCGCTCCTCGATGAAGTAGTCGTGGAACGCCTTCTTGTTGTTGCAAATCAGCTTTTCGCCCATAGGCCGGCCATCCTATCAGATTGCCCTGCAAATTGACAGAGGGGAAATGGTTAATTAAGAGAGGGGGGAGAACGCGGCGCCGGAGATGTACACCTCCTCCAGCCGGCTCGCCTCGAGAAGCGCCTGGTGAAGTGAGCATCCCTCGCAGGAGCGGTGGGAAAGGACAAGAAAATCCGCCCTCTTCCCGACCTGCAGCGAGCCGACCGCATCCTGCAGGCCGAGCGCCCGCGCACCTCCCAGCGTCGCCATCTCCAGGAGCTCTGCGGCGCTGAAGTCGTCCGGCGCCAGGGCCCTCAGGTAGCGCATCTCGTCCCACAGCGAAATGGAGTCGTTGCTCGCGAGCGAATCGGTGCCGATCGCCAGAGGTAAGCCGAGCCTCTTCAGCAGGTGGTGCGGCGCGCAGCCGACATTGAGCCGGTCGTTGCTGCGGGGGCACAGGACGACGAAGCACCCCCTCTCCCGGAGAATCGCGCCGTCGGCGGGGGTGAGGTGCACGCAGTGGATTGCGGCTGTCGCGCGGTCGAGGACGCCGAGAGAGTCGAGCCAGGCGGTGGAGGTGGTGCGCCGCGGGCTCGGGAGGTATTCCTCCCAGTGCGCCGCCGGGTACAGAATGGAGGCGAAATCGCCGGTGGAGTCGTGCATGAAGGAGACTTCCTCCCGCGACTCCGAAAGGTGGATCGCCTTCCTCGCCTCGTATCTGCAGGATAGCTCGTGCATCCCCGTGAAGAGCGTTCCGGAGACGGTATGGGGCGCATGCGGCGAGAGACCGGGGAGGAATTTGCCTGCAGGCTTTTGCAGAGACTCCTCCATACGCTTCAGCACCTCCGCGCAGCCGCGTGGGTCGTGGCCGATCCCCTCCAGGAAATATCGGCCGCCGAGCGGGGAGGAGGCGTAGAGCGGGAGGAGGGAGAAGTCGGTGAGGATCTCCCCGATCGTGGTGGTGCCCGACTCGATGCACAGCCTGATCCCCTCGTGGACGGAGTGCTCCAGTTCCTCCCGGGAAAGGGCGCGCCTGATCTTCACCAACTGGGAGACCCACTGTACGTAGCTCTTCGGGAGGTAGTCCAGGTCCTTCCTGACCTTCCAGGAGGGGAAGTGGGTAAGCTCGAGGTGGGTGTGGGCGTTCACCAGCCCCGGCATGATGGTGCAGCCGGGGAAGTCGGTGACGGGGCCGCCGCAGCTCGCTTTCAGCTCCTCGACCGTTCCGACAGCCGCAATCCGTCCGTCGCGCACCGCAATGGCGCCGCCGGAAATGGGGGGTGAGGAGACCGGAAGGATCTGGGAAGCGGAAAAGATCTGCATGACGTGATCCGATAGGGGTGAAGAAAGTGCAGAACCCATTGAAATTTTAACGCAAAAAGGGGGCCGTGTAACCTACCAGGCGACCTTCTTCACTTTCCCCTGCCCTGCCTCTTCCTTGCGCGACTCGAGCATGCGGTTCTGGTGGTCCACAAAGACGAGTTTCGGCTCGTGCTTCAGCGCCTCCTCGTTGGACATGCTGGCGAAGCTCGCGATGATGACAAGGTCCTTCGGCGCCACCATGCGCGCAGCGGCGCCATTGATGCAGATCACCCCGGAGCCGCGCTCCCCTTCGATGGCGTACGTCTCGAAGCGGCTGCCGTTGTTCACGTCCCAGATGCACACCGCCTCGTACGGCAGGATGTCCGCCGCCTCCATGAGGTTGAGGTCTATGGTGATGCTCCCCTCGTAGTGCAGGTCCGCCCCGGTCACCGTGGCACGGTGGATCTTGCTCTTTAGCATCCGTCTTTCCATCGCTACTCTTCTCCTAAAATGCAGTTGTCGATAAGGCGCACCGTGCCGATTTTCACCGCCAGTGCAAGGAGGGTCTTCTCGTCGGCCGTCGTTACCGGCTCCAGCGTCGCGGAGTCGCACAGCTCGAGATAATCGACCTGCGCCTCTACCTCCGCGCCGATCGGCGCCAACGCGAGCGCCGAAAGGGTCGCCGCGCTTCTCTCGCCGCGTGAGAAGGCCTCCTTCGCGGCAAAAAGCGCACGCGACAGGCAAAGAGCGCTCTTTCGCTGTGCGTCGTCGAGCCGCGCGTTGCGGGAGCTCAAGGCAAGCCCGTCCGGCTCGCGCACGATCGGCATCCCCACGATCTCCACGTTCATATTCAGATCCGCCACCATCGTGCGGATCACGGCGAGCTGCTGGAAGTCCTTCATCCCGAAAAGGGCAATGCCCGGCTGCACGATGTTCAGGAGCTTCGTCACCACCGTCGTCACGCCACGGAAATGGCCGGGGCGGCTCGCGCCGCACAGGCGGCCGGTGATACCTTCCACGTTTACAAAGCTCTGGTACCCCTGCGGGTACATCTCGGCGACCGTGGGGGCGAAAATGACGTCGGCTCCCGCCTCCCCGGCAATCAGGCGGTCCCTCTCCAGGTCGCGCGGGTAGCTCTCCAGATCCTCGCCGACCCCGAACTGGATCGGGTTCACGAAGACGCTCGCCACCACCGTGTCGGCGCGGCGCCGCGCCTCGCGCATCAGGGAGGCGTGCCCCTCGTGCAGGTATCCCATGGTGGGGACGAGCGCGACGAGTCCGTCCCGCCCGGCGAGGAAGCGCCGCATTTCCTGTATGGTATCGATCGTTTCTATCATGAGAACGAGTGTCCTTCCTCCGGAAAGGCGCCCTGCCGCACCTCGGAGATGTAGCTGGAGACCGCCTCGGAAATGATCGGTCCGACCTCGGCATAGCGCTTCACGAACTTCGGCGAGTACTTCTCGCAAAGCCCCAGGATGTCGTGCAGCACAAGGACCTGCCCGTCGCAGGAAACGCCGGCGCCGATCCCGATGGTGGGGATGGAGAGCTCGGCGGTGATGCGGGCGGCAAGGGGAGCCGGGATGCATTCGAGGACGACGGCGAAAGCCCCCGCCTCCTGCACGGCAAGGGCGTCGGCGAGAAGCTTCTCGGCCTGCTCCTCCCCTTTCCCCTGGACGCGGAAGCCACCCATCCGGTGCAGCGACTGCGGGGTGAGACCGATGTGCGCCATGACCGGGATATCGATCTCGGTGATGGCCCGAATAGCCGGGGCGATGTTGACCCCGCCCTCCAGCTTCACCGCTGCGGCGCCGCCGTCTTTGAGGAGAAGACCTGCGTTCAGCCGCGCCGCCGCGAGATCGGTCTGGTAGGAGAGGAAAGGAAGATCCGCCACCACAAGGGCCTGGGGGCGCGCCCGCATGACCGCCTTCGTGTGGTAGATCATCTCCTCCATGGTGACGGGGAGCGTGTTGTCGTAGCCGGCCACCACCACCCCCACCGAGTCGCCGACGAGGATGACGTCGATCCCGCAGCGGTCCACGATCACGGCGGTAGGGTAGTCGTAGCAGGTAAGGACCGCTATCCGCTCCCCTTCCGACTTCATCCGTTGCAGGTCCAGAATGGTCTTTTTCTTCTGCATTGGCAGCACTCCCCAAAATAAAAAAGGCGCCTCCGGCAAAGGAAGACGCCCAAAAGTTACAAGAGCGCCGTGGAAAGGCACCCCCTACTCTCTTTCAGCTATCGCTTTCCCGTACCGGTTCCTCGCGGAATCCAGGCGGTATGACTGTGATCTGGTGTGTGTCTTTAGCGGCTCCACTTAGCAGTTAAGTATAGCGGGCCAAACACCGTTACCTAGTTATCATAGAAAAAGGGTCGCGTCCACCCCTTTGTTAGAGCGCTGTAGCGCGCAGCTGCTCCAGATCCCGCACCACGGCACTGCTCTCCTGCTGACGCTGTTCCATTCCTTCGAAGATGGAGTCCCCCATGGTGGAGACGGACTCCACCGCCTTCCTGATCTCTGCGCTGTCCGAAGTCTGACGTGCGGCGGAACCGGCCACCTCGTGCGCCTGCTCCTTCACGTGCTCCAGCGCGCGGGCAATGCTCTTCGTTGCGAGGGTCTGCTCCTTCGAAGCCTTCGCGATCTGCGCGGTGAGGCTCCCGACCTCCTCGATAGACTGGCTCACCATCGTTACCGCCCCGCTCTGCTCCTTCGTAGCGTTCATGACCTGCTCCGTCATGACCATCGCCTTCTGGGCGCTCTGCAGGATCGTGCCGAGGGATTTCCCGGTCTCGTGCCCGAGTTCCACCCCTTTCTTCACGAGGTCCTTCGTGGCGGTGACGTTCTCGGTGGCGTTTCGGGAGTCGGTCATGATCTCTTCGATGATGCTGGTGATCTCGCCGGTGGAGATGCCGGTCTGCAGCGAGAGGTTCCTGATCTCGTCGGCGACGACGCCAAAGCTCTTGCCGTACTCCCCCGCCTGCGCCGCGATGATGGAGGCGTTCAAGGCGAGGAGGTTCGTGCGCTTGGTGATGTCGTTGATGACGCTGACGATCCCCTCGATCCGGCCGCTGTTGGCGGAGAGCTTGCGGATCCCCTCGTAGGAGAGCTCGACCGAGCGCTGTATCTCGGCGAGTGAGTCAATCGTCTCCTGCACGACTTTGCGGCTGATCTCGGACTGGGTTTTCACCTCGGCCGAGAGGCTGTTGGAGACCGCGGTGTTGCTCTCCACCTGCCTCAGGCTCGCCGTGATCTGCTCCATCGCGGAGATGGACTTGTGCACCGAATCGGAGAGGGTTTCGAGGTTCTGGGTGATCTGGTCGGTGGCGACGGAGATCTCCGCCGCTGAAGCGCTCGCACCTTCGACAGAATCCATGACCGCATGGGTCGCGGCGTCGATCTTCACGGCACCCTCGGCGAGAGAATGGACCCCCCCCTTCAGCTGGCTGAGATTCCGGGAGTACCCCTCGCGGCTTTTCAGGAGCTCCGAGAAGGTCTTCCCGAGCTCGAGAGTGAGGCGGTCGATGGAGCTCAGAAGGTCGATCCTCGTGAAGGCGGAGGACGCCTGGTCGGCGAAGAGTTTCAAGGTATCGACATCGGTATCGTTCAGCGTCCGGTGGCTCTTCTTGTTGTCCAGCCCGAAGATCCCCACGACCTCACCCTTCACGATGATGGGGCAGAGGATGAAACAGGAGGAACGCAGCGGGCTCACCCTGTCGTAGGGGGGCTGCAGCAGGAAGTCGGGGGGATACTTGTCGATGTCCGTGATGTAGAAGACCCGCTTTTCCTGGTAGCACTTGTTGATCACACCGGAGCGGTGGTCGAGGGGGAGCTCCACCTCCGCCACCGACGAGGCGTCGTTTCCTGCGCAGTGGGCGAAGGTAAGGCAGCGGCGCTCCTCGTTCACCATGAGGACGTTCACCCGCTCGTACCCCAGCACCTTGTGCAGACCCTCCACGCACAGGGAGAGGACGTCCTCCTCGCT
The DNA here is from genome assembly GCF_021044625.1 of Geomonas sp. RF6. NCBI lineage: Bacteria > Pseudomonadati > Thermodesulfobacteriota > Desulfuromonadia > Geobacterales > Geobacteraceae > Geomonas > Geomonas sp. RF6. The sequence goes on from NZ_CP087999.1 coordinate 739,658, forward strand.
GAGAGTCTTCTGGATCCGGTTGCTTATCTTGTGAAAGCTCTTGATGTTGTTGTCGAGGACCTTGTAGCGGTTCTCAAAGAGCCGCTTCTGCGAGTCGACTTCCTGCACCAGTCGATCGAGCTTCGCGCCGCGCGCCTCGAGCTCGTCCGCAGCTTTCCCGATGAAGTAGCCGAAGGTGGCAAGGACAAAGGCCGTCCCGCCCCCCATGTAGGCGTACAGAGCCATCGACTGGGTGCTCTGGCGCATGTCGGTGAAGATCTGTGAAACCAGTGGTACCGTGGGGTCGGAAAAGAAGAGAAGTCTCAGGAGGGTCCAGCCGATTGGGGCGAGAATGCCGAGACAGAAGCCGGAAAGCGCGTAGAGCTGGCTTCTGCTGGCATCCTTGATACGTCTTGTTTTGATCACCAGGGGATTCCTCCGCCATATCCTGCCGTGATGCCTCTGGAGCGAGGCTCGCAGCAGTCTAAGGCGAAGGGAGGTCAAAGTCAACTCTAACGTTACCTAGCGCCCCAGCATGATCCCCAGGCTTTCGGCGTGCCGCACCATATCCCCATCCGGGTCGACCAGGTGCGGGGCGCGCACCGCCTCCTCGATGGAGACCGAAAGGATCTTCGTCCCCCTGAGGCAGGCCATGTGCCCGAATTCGCCGCGCTCCACCATCTCCACCGCCTTCACGCCGAAGCGGCTGCCGAGGCAGCGGTCGAAGGTGGAAGGGGACCCGCCGCGCTGCAGGTGCCCGAGGACGGTGACGCGGGTCTCCACATCGAGACGGCTCCCTATCTCGTGGGCGATGAGCTCCCCCACCCCGCCGAGGCGCTCCAGCGTCCCGGCCGTGCCTGCGTGGCGCACGATCCTCCCGCCGCCGCGGGGAAAGGCCCCTTCCGCCGCCACCACGAGGCTGAAGCGGCTCCCCCGCCTCTTGCGTACCCGCAGCGACTCGCAGATCGCCTCGATGTCGTACGGAATCTCGGGGATAAGAATGACGTCCGCCCCCCCAGCGATACCCGATTCAAGGGCAATCCAGCCGGCGTAGCGCCCCATGACCTCCAGCACCATGACCCGGTGGTGGCTCTCGGCTGTGGAGTGGAGCTTGTCCAGTGCGTCGGTCGCGGTCTCCACCGCCGTGTTGTAACCGAAGGTGACGTCCGTCTCCATGAGGTCGTTGTCGATCGTCTTTGGCACCCCGACGATGGGGATGCCGCGGCCCATGAGCTCAAGGGCGATCTTCAGCGAGCCGTCGCCGCCGACAACGATGAGCCCATCTATGTCGAGGCAGGCGATGCGGGAGAGTATCTCCTCAGTGACGTCCACCACCTCGACCTTCCCCTCGCGCACGATAGGGAAGGCAAAGGGATTGCCGCGGTTGCTGGTGCCGAGGATCGTGCCCCCCCGTGGCAGGATGCCGCGCACGTCGTCCCAGGTCAGCGGGCGGCACTTCTCCGCGTGGAGGAACCCCTCGAAGCCGTCCTCGATGCCGACCACGTCCCACCCCCGCAAGGTAGCGGACTTCACCACACCGCGTATGACCGCGTTCAGTCCCGGGCAGTCGCCCCCTCCGGTCAGGATTGCTATTCTCTTGTTCATATCGCTACCTCTTCAGCCCCATAGGGGGGAGTCATGCTGAACATGCTCGTTCCCAAGGTCCACCTTGGGAACGTACCTGCTCGCGATGCTCCGGCTTCGCACCGCGTCAGCGGAACACACTGTCCTTGGCGAGGCGGAGCCTCGCGGGCAACTGCATTCCCAAGCTGGAGCTTGGGAACGAGATGGGAATCCAGGTGCGCCCTGTGACTGTAGGCCGGGATAAGCCGCAGGCGTTCCCGGCACAAAGCAGGGTTCTGCATCTGAGATGCTACGGTTCCCGGCACAAAGCAGGGGGTTCTTTTCAACAAGGTAAGACAATACACAACTTTTGACAAACGTCATAAAAGATTTTCGCGGAAACCGCTATTGTCACTTCAACGACGGATTACGGAGGAGACGACGATGGAATTCAGAGACGGTTTGGGCGAGAAAGCGATACAGGACGTCATGGTGAAGCATCCGGCAATCGGCGAGATCCTGAACAGATTCGAGATAGGCTGCGTCACCTGCAAGGTCGGCATCTGCCTTTTGAAAGATGTAGTCGCCATTCACGGCCTCTCCAAAGAGGACGAGGCGAAGATCGAGGCAGAGGTCAACCAGTACCTGGACAGCAGCAATGAGCAGAAGTGAGGCAGGCAAAGGCGTTATCCCACACCGGCAGAGACGGCCGGCGCGACCATATACCAAAAAGAGCGTAGAAATAGATAAAGGAGCTGAGACAATGGCACATACAGGATGTGGCTGCCCCGGCAGCATGGCAAGAGTTATCGAGAGAGTGGAGTCCGCGCCGGCCGAGGCAACCGGAAAGGCGCCTTCCGAGCTGCGGCAGTGGCCGGTTCAGCTGCACCTGGTGCCCCCCACCGCTCCCTGGTTCCAGAACAGCGACATCCTGGTCGCCGCCGACTGCGTCGCTTTCGCACTCGGGAGCTTCCACGCCGACCTGCTGAAGGGGAAGGCTCTGGCGATCGCCTGCCCGAAACTGGACAACACCGCTCCCTATGTGGAGAAGCTTGCGACTATACTGAAGGAAAACGAGGTAAAGAGCCTCACCATCGCCATCATGGAAGTTCCGTGCTGCCGCGGCCTCGATGTGCTGGTACGGCAGGCGCTGGAGCTTTCCGGGAAGAATGTCCCGGTGGAGACGGTGATCATCGGGGTCAATGGCGAAAGGAGAAATTAGAGCCATGAAAGAGGACATCACCCAGAGACTGAAGGACGAGCACCAGCTGATCCTGAGGATGCTGGCGCTTCTCGAGAAAAACGCGAACCTGACCGCGGCCGGCAAATTCTCCGACTACCGCTTCTACCTCGACGGCGTCGACTTCATCCGCAACTTCGCCGACAGGTTTCATCATGCGAAGGAAGAGGACGTCCTCTTCGAGGCGCTGGTGGAAAATGGCATGCCGCGGGAGAACAGCCCGGTAGCGGCGATGCTGATGGAGCACGACGCAGGGAGGGAGTTCGTACGGCGCATGGAGAAGGCGGCGCAGCGGGCGCTCGACGGGGAGCCGGGGCAGGACGCGGAGATCGCGGAGAGCGCGCTCGGGTACCTGGAGCTGTTGCGCGGACATATCGACAGGGAGGACACCATTCTCTACCCCCTGGCCGAGCGGGTGATTCCTGACGAGAAGCGTGAAGAGATAAACCGGAGGTACCGGAGCGCCGAGGAGAAGAGCGCGGCGGGACTCGAGGCGCACTACCGGGCGATCGTGGAGAAGTACGAGAAAGGCTAAAGGCTCTCTGTCCGCAGATTACGCAGATTGACGCAGATTTAAAAGCAAAGGCATTAAAGCTTTAGTTTTGTCCGCAGATTACAACTAATAAAAAGCAGCAAAAAAAGCAGAAAAGAAGGGGAAGACAAAACGGCTAATATGCCCTTGTCTTCCCCTCGTTTTTTCAATCTGCGTAAATCTGCGTAATCTGCGGACAAAGCTTTTCGCTTTTCGTTTACTGCTTATTCCAGGTTGTCCTCGATCCTGATGAAGCAGCTCTTCTCGCGGATGACGTCGAATGCGTCGATCTGGCCGAGCGCCTGCTGCACCTGGGCCTCCGCCGCCTCGTGGGTCACGATGACGATCGGCACGGTCTCGGTCTCACCCTCGCCGTTCTTGGCGGTCTGCACCATGGAGGCGATGCTGATCCCGGCGTCGCCAAGGGCGCCGGCGATGCGGGCGAGGACGCCCGGGCTGTCCACCGCGCTGAAACGGATGTAGTACTTGCTGACGATCTCCCCCATCGGCTTGATCGGCAGGGTGACGACCTTCTCGTCGAGGTAGCTAAGCGGTGCTACGCGGCGGGAGATGCACGCCAGGATGTTCCGGGAGAGATCGACGACGTCGCCGACGACGGCGCTCGCGGTGGCATCCATCCCGGCGCCCCTGCCGTAGAACATGACGGCGCCCACAAAGTCGCCGGTGAGACGGATCGCGTTGAATACGCCGTGCACGTCTGCCAGCGGGTAGTCCTGCGGGATCATGGTCGGATGGACGCGCGCCTCGATCCGCTCGCCGTCGCGCTTGCCGATGGCGAGGAGCTTGATGCGGTACCCGAGTGATTTCGCGAACTCCACATCCACGCTCGACACGGAGGTGATCCCCTCGGTGTGGATGTCCTTCAGGTCGATCCTCGTGCCGAAGCAGAGGGAGAGGAGGAGGCAGAGCTTGTGGGCGGTGTCGACCCCTTCGATGTCGAAGGTGGGATTCGCCTCCGCATACCCCTTCTCCTGGGCCTTCTTCAGCACGTCGGCGAAGTCGGCGCCTTCCTGGGTCATGCGGGTGAGGATATAGTTGCAGGTGCCGTTCACGATGCCGAGGACGGTGGAAAAGCGATTGGCCGCCAGGTTACCCTTGATGGCGGAGAGGACCGGGATCCCGCCGCCGACGGCAGCCTCGAAGAGCACCTCGACGCCGCTTTCCTTCGCCGCGGCAAAGATCTCCTGGCCGTGCACCGCCAGAAGCGCCTTGTTGGCGGTCACCACGTGCTTGCCGTTTTTCAGCGCCTTCAGCACGAAGGTGCGGGCGGGCTCGTAGCCACCCATCAGCTCTATCACCACCGAGATCTCGGGGTCGTTCAGCACCTCGTCAGCGGAGGTGGTGAGATTGATCCCTTCGGTGGAGACGCCGCGGTCTCTCGTGATATCCAGATCGGCGACGCTCTTCAGCGACACGGTGGCGCCGGTTTTTTCTTCGATAATGGAGCGGTTTTCGCGGAGTAGTTTGACGACACCGGCGCCGATGGTGCCGAAGCCGAGAAGACCTACCTTGATCTCTTTCATATAGCCCCCTACGGAATTTTATAAAACACAGCAAAAGCCTCAGGGATCCGGGGCAACGGGGAGCGGCCGCTCCGTTACTCCTTGTCCTGAATGCCGGATGCTACTTCATCGAGGATCCCGTTCACAAAGGCAGGGGAGTCCTCGGAGCCGAATTTCTTGGCGACCTCGATCGCCTCGTTCAGCGTGACGTTCTTCGGGATGTCCGGGCGAAACATGAGCTCGAAAACCGCCAGGCGCATGATGTTCAGGTCGACGCGCGCCATGCGCGACATGCTCCAGTGCTTCGACTTCTCCGCAATGACCGCGTCAATGGCAGCCAGGTTGGCCATCACCCCGTGCACCAGCTCGCTTGCGAACTCGTACGCCTTGGAATGAATCTCCAGGGTAGGCTCCTCCCCTTCCGCAAAGCTCTCCGCGATGCGCTTGAGGGCGACTCCCCCTTCCTGCAGGTCCAGGTCCTTCGAATAAAGTGCCTGCAGCGCCAACTCTCTGCCTTCTCTACGAATGCTCAATTACTTTATCTCCCTCAAGACGTTGACGGTCTCGATAGCGGTGACCGCCGCGTCAAATCCTTTGTTTCCTGCCTTCGTGCCGGCACGTTCGACCGCCTGCTCGATGGTGTCCGTGGTGAGGACCCCGAAACTGATCGGCACGCCGCTGTCGAGTGTGACGTGGGCGATCCCTTTGGCCACCTCGGAGGCGACGTAGTCGAAGTGCGGTGTGGAGCCGCGGATCACGGCACCGAGGCAGATGACGGCGTCATAGCTGCCGGTTGCAGCCATCTTCTTGGCGGCAATCGGTATTTCGAAAGCGCCCGGGACGCGGGCGACGGTGATGCGGGCATCATCTGCTCCGTGGCGCACGAGGGCGTCAAGCGCACCCTCGAGGAGCCTCTCCCCGATGAAACTGTTGAAGCGCCCCACGATGATCCCGAAGCTCATCCCTTCGGCGGTGAGCTTTCCTTCCAGATATTTAGGCATGTGCCCCCCTTGCAATATGTCAGACGACTCGTCCCCTCCCTTTCAAGGGGAGGGTCAGGGTGGGGATGGGGTCTTGCCCCTCCCCTTCTAGATATTCTCCAGCAGGTGCCCCAGCTTTTCCCGCTTCGTCTTCAGGTATTTGGCGTTGCAGGTGGAGGCCTTCATTTCGATGGCGACGCGCTCGACGATGTCGATGCCGTACCCCTGCAGTCCCACCAGCTTCCGCGGATTGTTGGTCATGAGGCGGATCTTCTTGATCCCCAGGTTCACCAGAATCTGGGCGCCGATGCCGTAGTCGCGCAGGTCGGGCTTGAAGCCGAGGGCGATGTTCGCCTCCACGGTGTCATGCCCCTGATCCTGCAGTGCGTACGCCTTGAGCTTGTTGATGAGGCCGATGCCGCGCCCTTCCTGGCGCATGTACAGGACTACGCCGCATCCGGCTTCCTCTATCTGCTCCATGGCGGCGTGCAGCTGGTCGGCACAGTCGCAGCGCATGCTGCCGAAAACGTCACCGGTGAGGCACTCGGAGTGGACCCGGACAAGAACCGGCTCGTCGCCCCGGATGTCACCCTTCACCAGCGCGAGGTGCTCCAGGCTGTCCACGTCGTTTTCGAAGGCAATCGCCCTGAAGGAACCGTAGGCGCTCGGTAGCGCCACGTCTACCGACCGGCGCACCAGCGACTCGTGCTTCAGGCGATACGCCACCAGATCGGCGATGGTGCAGACCTTGATGCCGTGCTCCTTGGCGAACTTCTTCAGCTCCGGCATGCGGCTCATGGTGCCGTCGTCGTTCATGATCTCGCAGATCACACCTGCCGGCTCAAGTCCTGCGAGGCGCGCGAGGTCCACCGAGCCTTCGGTCTGCCCGGAGCGCGCCAGCACCCCGCCGTTCTTTGCGCGCAGCGGAAAAATGTGGCCGGGGCGGGCCAGATCGGATGCCTGTGCCTCGGGGGCGACAGCGGTGAGAATGGTATGAGCGCGGTCCGCGGCGGAGATGCCGGTGGTGACCCCCCTCTTCGCCTCGATAGAGATGGTGAAGGCGGTCCCGAAGGATGAGGTGTTGCTGGAGACCATCGGGGGGAGGTTCAGCCTGTCGCAGCGCTCGCCGGTCATGGTCAGACAGATAAGACCACGCCCATATTTCGCCATGAAGTTGATCGCTTCCGGCGTCACCTTGGAGGCGGCCATGGTGAGATCGCCCTCATTCTCCCGGTCTTCGTCATCGGCGAGGATGACCATCTTCCCGGCCTTGATGTCCTCGATTACTTCTTCAATCGGCGATACAGACATACTCTATACCCTCGTTTACGTTAAGGACGCTGGCGCTGCGGCGCCTTTTTTAACAAAGCTAGAGGTATCTCACAGGAAGCCGCTTTTTGCAAGCAGTTCGAGCGACAGCCCTTCCGACTTGTCCTTCCCGAGCAACCGCTCCAGGTAGCGGCAGATGAGATCGGTCTCGATGTTGACCTCGTCCCCCACCCTCTTCGTGGAGAGGGTAGTCATGGACGCGGTGTGCGGTATGACGTTGATGCTGAAGCTGTCCGGACCGACGCCGTTCACGGTGAGGCTGATGCCATCGATGGCAACGGAACCTTTGGGTGCGATGTAGCGCGCGCAGTCGCGGGGGACCCGGAAGGAGAAGACCGTGTTGCCGGAGACCTCGCGACGCTCGGTGATGGTGGCGACGCAGTCGACATGCCCGGAGACGAGGTGCCCGTCCAGCCGGTCCGAAAGGCGCAGCGCCCGCTCGAGGTTGACCGGCGAGCCGGACTTCAGGTGCCTGAAGGCCGTGCTGTCGATAGTTTCGGGAGAGACGTCGAAGGTGACGGTGCCACCTCCCAGGCGGACGACGGTAAGACAGGCGCCGTTCACGGCGATGGAGGCGCCGATGGAAACCTCGGCAGGAGGAAGGGAGCTCTTGACGGTAAGGCTCGCGGATGCCCCCTTTCGCTCAAGGGAGACGACGGTGCCTACTTCTTCGATAAGACCAGTAAACATTGAATGCCTCGTTTGTGTCGGCATGGCGGCGGGAGGCTAAACCCCATCCCCACCCTGTCCCTCCCCTTGAAAGGGAGGGGACCCGGGGCCGCTTTTGGGTGTTACAGCGATTGCAGCCATGTAGGCCGGGATAAGCCGGAGGCGTTCCCGGCAGCCTTTACCCGGCTCACCCCTTCTTCGGATACCCCTGCACCAGGAGATCCACTCCGACCCGCTCCACCGTCACCCGCTCCAGGGGATAGGCATCCGCCATGAGCGGCACCCCTGCGCCGGAAAAGAGTCCGAGCCCCTCGCCGCCAACGAGCTTCGGAGCGAGATAGATCTGGAACTTGTCGATGAGCCCGAGACGGAGAGCCTCGGCGGCAAGAGAAGCGCCCCCTTCGAGCAGTATCGACTGGATGCCGCGCTTGCCGAGGTGCGCCCAGAGGTCTAACAGATCGACCCGCCCGTCCCTCTCGCTGCAGCAGATCACCTCCGCACCGTGAGCGAGAAGTGCCTCTACCCGCACGGGATCCCCGCAGCAGGTAGCGACAACGGTGGGGGCTTTGGAGTGCGGATTGAAAACGGCGGCATGCAGCGGCAGGCGAAGGCTCGAATCGACGACGATCCTGATCGGATCCTTCCCCCCCGGCGCACGGCAGGTGAGAAGCGGATCGTCCTTCAGCGCGGTCCCGACGCCGACCATGATGCCGTCCACCTGACCGCGCAGGCGGTGTACCCGCTGCCGGGCAGCGGCGGAGGTGACCCACTTGGAGTCGCCGGAGGCCGTGGCGCTCTTGCCGTCGAGGGTGAGGGCGCTCTTCAGGATGACGAAAGGAAGTCCCGTCGCGATCCACTTGAAGAACGGCTCGTTGATCTCCCGGCACTCCTCCTCGAGGATGCCGGTCTCCACCTCGATCCCCGCCTCGCGCAGGATCGCGATTCCCTTCCCGCCGACCAGCGGATTTGGGTCGACCACCGCCACAAAAACCCGGGCCACCCTCGCCTCCACCAGCGCCTTTGCGCAGGGCGGGGTCTTTCCGTAGTGGGCGCACGGCTCAAGGGTCACGTAGACGTCGGCACCCTCGGCGAGCGCCCCCGCGTCGGCAAGAGCGTGCACTTCCGCATGCGGGGTGCCGGCTTTCTTGTGGTAGCCGCGCCCGACGATCTCGCCATCTTTGACGATGACGCATCCCACCGCAGGATTGGGGGAGGTGCGACCGAGGCCGCGCCGTGCCAGCGCCAGCGCCCTGCGCATCATCTTTTCGTGGAATCGGTGCATCGGCTTCCTTGCTGATGGAGCGTAACCCCATCCCCAAACGTCCCCTCCCCTTGAAAGGGAGGGGACGTTTGGGAAAGGGTACAGGCCGCGGCGCGGCGGAAGCGGGGCATCCGCTCTCCCAGCTTCTCTTGTCGTTACTTCTTCAAAAGGTCCTGCAGCTCGCTCATGAACTCGTTGATGTCCTTGAAGGAGCGGTACACGGAGGCGAAGCGGACGTAGGCGACCTGGTCGATGCCGTGCAGATCGGACATGATCCACTCACCGAGGGTGGTGGTGGGGACCTCCTTCTCGCCGCTTTCCTGCAGCCGCGTCTCCAGCCGATCCACCAGCTTCTCGATGGTGTCGACCGAGACCGGGCGTTTCTCGCACGCTTTCTGGATCCCCGCGATGAGCTTCATCCGGTCGAACGGCTCGCGGCGCCCGTCTCTTTTCGTTACCAGCGGCAGCACCTCCTCCACACGCTCGTGGGTGGTGAAGCGCTTGCCGCACGATTCGCACTCGCGCCTGCGCCGGATCGTCGCGCCACCCTTGTCGGGGCGGGAGTCGACGACCTTGCTGTCGGCAAAGCCGCAGAAGGGGCACTTCATGACGCCTCCTCCCCGAACTTCTCGACGACCACGCCGGACTGCCCGACCATCTGCTCGGCCAGCTGATCCGGGTACCCCTCGAGATAGACGACGCGCTTGATGCCGGCGTTGATGATCATCTTCGAGCAGATGATGCACGGCATCGTCGTGCAGTAGAGCGTCGCGCCGTCGATGGAGGTGCCGTGCTTCGCCGCCTGGATGATGGCATTCTGCTCCGCGTGCAGGCCGCGGCAAAGCTCGTGCCGCTCGCCGGAGGGGATCTGCAGCTGTTCCCGCAGGCAGCCGACATCAAGGCAGTGCGCGGTGCCGGAGGGGGAACCGTTGTACCCGGTGGCGAGGATGTTCTTGTCCTTTACCACCACGGCACCGACCTGGCGCCGCAGGCAGGTGGAGCGTTTTGCCACCAAGCGGGTAATCTCTATGAAGTACTCATCCCAGCTGGGACGTGACATGGCTGCCTCTTTCTGAAAGCTTGAGTGTGATGCAATGTAGGCCGGAATAAGCGGAGCGTTTCCGGCAGTATCTGCTGCGGATCATCGGCGGGCGCCGATGCCGGGAACACCTGCGGCTTATCCCGGCCTACTACAGACGCCTCCATGAGAATGGATGGGATGGCAGCAGCGACTCGAAGCCGTTGCCGTCCCCCCGCATGAGCGCGCAAAATCCCAGCTTCTCATGTGAAATCGGCCCAGAATATCCCATTCGCGCCGAGGGGTCAAGAACTGCCGACGCCGGTCCAAAATAGCTTGCCCACCGCCGGCAAAGCGTGTATTCAGTAGGGTCTTTTTTTCGGCTGGTCCGGGAGAGCAAACCGCTGCACGAGACCTCGCGCCCCCTTTGCCACAAAGCACTGCACGAGGCCTCACGTTCCCCCCTTTGCGAACATTTATCCGGGAATTCTGGGGAACGCGTTACAAAGAATCCGGGTGCCCCTACGCTGGAGCGTAGGCATCTTGCCTGCGATGGCGGCGCAGCCGCCACAGACCGCGCGGCTGGCGCCGCGGTACAGGCTGGGAAGCCTGTACTCCAGCGCGGCGCCACTAGTGTCCCCTCACGTCAACGGAAGCGACCGGGCTCACTTCCCGGAATTCCCGGATGAACCTTTGCGAAGGGGGGAGAGGGGGATTTGCCTGTACCGCAGAGTCGACTTCCGGGGCCCCCGGTCACCGAGCCGAAACAAACTTTTTTACTGAAGCAAGGAGAGCAGCACATGGAAGAGAAGAACAACCGACTGATACTTTCCCTGATCGTGGAGGAGACAGGCCTTTCCCGCGCCAGGGTGGAAAATACGGTGCAGCTTCTGGATGAAGGGGGCACGGTGCCCTTCATCGCCCGCTACCGCAAGGAGCAGACCGGGGAGCTCGACGAGGTGCAGATCCGCACCATCGAGGAGCTCCTCGCCTACCACCGTGAGCTGGAAGAGCGCAAGCTGACCGTCCTGAAGAGTATCGAAGAGCAGGGAAAACTTGATGATGCGCTCAGGGCGCGGATCGAGTCGTGCCGCAAAAAGACCGAGCTCGAGGACCTTTATCTTCCGTACAAGCCAAAGAGGCGCACAAAGGCGACAATCGCGAAGGAACGCGGGCTGGAGCCGCTGGCGGACCTCATCGCCGCCCAGCTGATTACGGTCGGGACCCCCGAGGAGGCTGCAGCCCCCTTCATCAATCCGGAGCTCGGCGTGGCGGACGCTGCTGCCGCACTGGAAGGGGCCTCACACATCCTCGCCGAGCGTCTGAGCGAGGACGCCGATGCCAGGGGATACGTGCGCCGCGAGACCTGGGAAGAGGGAATCTTCGAGGCGAGCATCCTGAACCAGGAGAAGGACCCGGAAGGGAAATTCAAGATGTACTACGAGTACAGCGAGGCGATAAGCTCCGTTCCTTCCCACCGCATGCTCGCCATGCGGCGCGGCGAGAAGGAAGAGGTGCTGCGTCTCGTGCTGCGGGCGCCGGAGGAGACGATCCTCGCCCACCTGAAGGCCCGCCTCGTGAAGGGTAAAAGCATCTTTTCCGAAGTCCTGGAAAAGGCAGCTGCTGATGCCTACAAGCGGCTCATCGCGCCGTCGATCGAAGTGGAGCTGCGCCTCGAGGCGAAAAACCGGGCCGACGAAGGGGCGATCGCAGTCTTCGCCCAGAACCTGAAGCACCTTCTCCTGCAGCCCCCCGCGGGTCAGAGGCGGGTGCTCGGGGTCGACCCGGGGCTAAGGACAGGGTGCAAGCTTGCAGCACTTGACGAGACGGGGCGCTTTTTGGAGCACTGCACCATCTATCCGCACACAGGCGGCGGGAAAGCGCGGGATGCAGCTGACGATTTCCTCGCCATGGTGACGCGCAACGACCTGCACCTGATCGCCATCGGCAACGGCACCGGCGGGAGGGAGACGGAGGTCTTCGTGCGCGAGGCGCTGCGCAACGCGGGGGTGAAGGCGCAAAGCATCATGGTGAACGAGGCCGGCGCAAGTATCTACTCCGCCTCCGACATCGCCCGCGAGGAGTTCCCCGAGCTCGACCTCACCGTCCGCGGCGCGATCTCCATCGGGCGGCGGCTGCAGGACCCGCTCGCGGAACTCGTGAAGATCGATCCCAAGAGTATCGGCGTGGGGCAGTACCAGCACGACGTGAACCAGACGGCCCTGAAGAAGTCGCTCGACGCCGTCGTCGAGTCGTGCGTCAACTTCGTTGGGGTCGATCTGAACAGCGCGTCGTGGGCACTCCTTTCCTACGTGGCGGGTGTGAGCGAGAGCCAGGGGCGCGCCATCGTGCGCTACCGCGACGAGAACGGCGCCTTCCCGTCGCGCCAGGCGCTTCTGAAGGTGCCGCGCTTCGGCGCCAAGGCGTTCGAGCAGGCAGCCGGCTTCCTGCGCATCAGGGGGGGCGCAAACCCTCTCGACAACAGTGCGGTCCACCCGGAAAACTATGCCGTGGTGGAGCAGATGGCTGCCGACCTCGGGAAGAGTGTCGCCGAGATCATCGCCGATCCCTCCCTGGTGGCGAAGATAAAGATCGAGCGGTATGTGTCGGAGACGGTCGGGCTTCCGACGCTGAACGACATTCTGCAGGAGCTCAAGAAACCGGGGCGCGATCCGAGGGAGCAGTTCCAGAGCGCGACCTTCCGCGAAGACGTCACCACCATCGCCGACCTGAAGGCGGGGATGATCCTGCAGGGTGTGGTGACGAACGTCGCCGCTTTCGGCGCCTTCGTGGACATCGGCGTGCACCAGGACGGACTCGTGCACATAAGCGAGCTTTCGCACCGCTACCAGAAGGATCCGAACCAGGTGGTAAAGGTGGGGCAGATCGTGCAAGTGAAGGTCCTTTCCGCTGATCCGGAGCGGAAGAGGATTGCTCTCTCCATGAAGGCGACGCAGCCGGAACCGGCGAAGTCGGCACCTCCGCAGCCGAAGCGCCAGGAGAAGGAGAGCGAGCAGACGCGCTGGGAGAAGGCAGGGTTCAGGATCAAGAAGGGGCGGTAAAATTCCGAGGGCAGCACGTCCCTCCCCTTTCAAGGGGGAGGACAGGAGGGGGATGGGGTTCGGCGCTAGCAACTTCTATCGCATCGCGCTGGCACATGTAGGCCGGAATAAGCGATAGCGTTTCCGGCATGCGCTGCCGCGGGGCTGCGTCTGTGGTGGACTGCCGGGAACGCCTGGCGGCTTATCCCGGCCTACATGGACGCCCTTTACAAAGCCACACGGTCAGCGGCCTCGGGGACCTCGTTCCCAAGCTCCGGCTTGGGAACGCTCTTGCCCGCGAGGCTCCGCCTCGCCAAGGCCGCGCTCCTCCGCTGACGCGGATGCGAAGCTTCAGCTTCGCACTCAAGGTGCGTTCCCAAGGTGACCTTGGGAACGAGTTGGGAGCTTAAACAAGAAAAGGGCACCCCATTCCGAGGGTGCCCTTTTTAATTTTTAATCAACAGAGAATCTACGCCGCACAGCGCAGCAGCTTGCGCCCCGCCTTGAAGACGACTTCGATCTTGCCGGACTGGCTCGACGACACGACGCCAATCCCGAAGGACGGGTGCGACAGCAGGGTGTTGGGGCGGAAACGCCCGTCCATGCTGTAGGGGACCGCCAGATCCGGATCGAGCGGGCGGATCAGTTCCTCCCAAACTTCCTCGTCGGAAATTACCGGAGCCTTCGCCGCCTTCGCACGGGGAGTCTTCGGCGCTGCAGCCGCCTTCACGCTCTTCTGGACGGGAGCCTTCGGCTCTTTCACTTCACGATGGTTATGCTCGCTGCCGCAGGTGTTGCACTTGACACGGACCACCCGCCCATCCACCATGGCGACCACGGTGTGGTTCAACAGCGACTTGCATCGTGTGCACTGCGACTCAACGGTGTCCCCTGCCGATACTGCTCTTTTCAACATACGTCCTCCCTGACCTTTCTCAAAGAAAAAGGGCTTAACCGGGTGCGGCTAAACCCTTTCCATCCGTTATCTTCTGCGGGACTCCCTCCTGATCTCCCCCCGCCGTCCCCTCCCCTTCGGAAGGAAAAAGCTCAGCAAAAGGGACCCCGCGCGTTACATAGGTTCTGGTTTAAGCGTTTAAATTTCCAGCGTTTTTTGGTTTTTGGACTATATGGGATTTTGGGACGTTTTGCAAGGGAAAAGTCTCCCCGCCTCCTGAAGCGTCACCCTTCCCGGCAGAGGCCGGGCTCCTCCTGGGAGGATACGATCACCTTGAAAAGCACCCCTTCCAGCCCCACCGCAAGGTACGCGCCGGCAATGACGTCGCTGAGGAAATGGTAGTTTGTGGCGATGAGCGCTGCGGCGAGAAGGGTCATGACGATCACGTTCGCCTGGCGGTGGCGTGGATAGAAACGCCACAACGCCGCCGCGAGCGCCACGAGGACCAGCATGTGCCCGGAGGGGAACCCCTCGAACCCCTCCCCCCCGCGCAGCCAGTGAAAACCGTACATCTCCGGATGCCGCAGCCACTCACGGGTGTTGATCCGCCCGAAGATATGCTTCAGCGTCCCCTTCAGGAGGTAGGAGCACGGCGTCGTCCAGGCCACGACCTGCAGCAGGAGGTTCAGCCTGTCGTGCACCCCGTGCCGCCGTCGGATCAGGTACACCGGAAAGGTGACGGCGGTGACGACAACGACCAGAGGCAACAGCAGGTCCGGCAGGTGCGAGGTGTGCCGCGCCCACCCGGAGTCGCCGTACAGCACCTCCTGCACCAGGAGGGCCAGCGGCACGTCCAGGTAGCGCTCACAGAGGAACAGGAGCGGGATGAGCGGCAAGATCCCCCAGCACCATTTTTTCAGGCTCCAGTTGCAGGAGCTGTTTGACATGATTCCCTCCGTGAGACGACGTTGCAGGGTGATGCGGACCAACCGGATGGCCATGCAAACCACTATATGTACCACAACCGCCGCACAATATGAAGCTCGCGAAAGAATAAAGAAAAGCGGACAGGCGCTGGTGGACAGCGCAGACCGGCTTCGGGTATAGTTACTGCGGTTTTTTTTTGCAGCTGCACATAACCGAAAGGAGTACCATGCAAGACGCCCCAGTGGAAAAGCTGTACCGGCAGGCCAACCTCCTCGCCCTCTTCACCATCTTTTACAACATCATCGAAGGTGTGGCATCCGTCTGGTTCGGAGCCTCCGACGAAACCCTTTCCCTCTTCGGCTTCGGAGTCGATTCCTTTATCGAAGTCGTCTCCGCCATAGGGGTCTGGCACATGCTGCGCCGCATCAGGATGAACGAGGGTGAGACGCGCGACGAGTTCGAGCGCGCCGCCCTCAGGATCACGGGGTGGTGCTTCCACATCCTTGCCGGCGCCCTTCTCCTCACCGCCGCGGTAAACTTCTCCCTTCAGCACAAGCCGCAAACGACCGTGTGGGGCATCATCATATCGTGCCTGTCCATGTCCTTCATGTGGTTTCTCATTCACTTCAAGACGAGGATCGGTCACGCGCTCGGCTCTGCCGCACTCCTTGCCGACGCCGCCTGCTCCAAGGCTTGCCTCTACCTGTCGCTCGTCCTCCTTGCTGCCAGTCTCGGCTATGAACTCACCGGCATCGGGAGCCTCGACTCTCTCGGGGCCCTTGCCATCGGCTACCTCGCCTACAGCGAGGGAAAAGAGGCGTTGCAAAAGGCCCGCGGACTCGGCTGCGGCTGTTGCAGCTGCACCGACAGCGACAAAGAGCGGTAGCAGATGTGAAGCCGCACCACGTGCAGCTTCAGAGGCATCTTGTTCATAAATGCCGGAAGGGATAAGGTAAGAGGGGAAGAGAACCACCGTACCTTCACAGGAGGATGATGCACATGGGGGAGAACAGGACATGCTGCGATCCTGCCCGGCATGACCAGCATATATGCGCTCTGCATAACAAGGGAAAGTACGAGGAGGTGGAGAGTCTCACCGACAACCCCACCGTCACCTGCTCCGTGTGCCTCGTGAACGCGAACTCCGCGGATAACGTGTGCTCTCCCGCCACCATCGGCGGAGGTTTCAAGTATTCCGACATGTACCAGAGAAAGCAGATGGTAGTGGAAGGGGACACGCTGCAAGAGGCTGGAAAAAAGGAAGAAGAGAACCAGTGAAGTGAATCTGCAATGAGAGGAGGCGTCATGTCCGGCCCGGCTGTAGAGCTTTTCATCATCGGAAACGAGATCCTGATCGGAGAGATCCAGGACACCAACACGAACTGGCTGTGCAAGGAGATCAACAACTTCGGCGGGGTCGTCTCCCGGGTGACGATCCTTCGTGACGTCCACGAGGTCATCGCCGAAGAGATCGCCGCGGCGCTGACGCGCGGGGCGGGTATCATCATCACCTCCGGGGGCCTCGGCCCGACAGCCGACGACCTCACCCTCGCCGCAGTCGCCGCCGGCGCAGGGGTTCCCCTCGAGCTCGACCGCACCGCACTGCAGATGGTGAAGGACCGCTACGACGAGTTCCAGGCGCAGGGGATCCTCGCCCAGGGGGGACTGAATCCTGCGCGGGAAAAGATGGCGTGGCTTCCCGCCGGCGCCCTGCCGCTGCACAACCCGGTCGGCACCGCCCCAGGGGTTCTTCTCGAACTCGACCGGTGCGCCATCATAAGCCTTCCCGGCGTCCCTCCGGAACTGCGGGGGATCTTCAACACCTCCCTCAACCCGTTCATGCAGAAAGCGTTCAGCCGCGGCGTCTCCGTCCTGCATACCATCGCCGTGCGCTGCAACGACGAGTCCCTCATGGAACCGGTGCTGAGCCGAGTGACGAAAGCCCACCCGCGGGTGTACATAAAGTCCCTTGCCACCGCGCCGGGAGAGTTCCAGGAGCTCGACATCACCCTCACCACCGTCGGGAAGGATGAAGCGGAACTGAAGACACTCCTCGAAGGGGCGCTGGACGACCTGCGGGAAGGTCTGTCGACGCTGGGGATTCCGCACCGGAACAAAACCGGGGTGTAGATCGGGGAGCCGGCCGCCGGAGAGATACAATTTACAGTAGGTGTATCGATCACGGGAGGTGGCACTATGAAAGTAATAGTTATCGGAGCAACCGGCACCATCGGAAAGGCGGTGGTGCGACTGCTCTCTCCCCTTCACGACCTGGCGCGGGTAGGGCTCAGGCGTGGAGACTTCCAGGTCGACTTGACCCACAAGAGCTCCATCGAGAGGCTCTTTCAGGATATAGGCCCCTTTGACGGACTGATCTGTGCTGCCGGACTGGCAAAGTTCGACCGCATCGTGGAGCTCTCGGATGAGGACTTTCAGCTGGGACTCACCAACAAGCTCATGGGGCAGGTCAACCTAGTGCGACTTGGATTAGGCAATGTACGGGAAGGCGGCTCCTTCACCTTGACAAGCGGGGTCTTAAGCCAGCGGCCGATGCCGGGGAGCGCTTCGATCAGCATGGTCAATGCAGGGATCGAGGCATTTGTGCGTGCCGCGGCGCTGGAAATGCCGCGCAAGCTGCGGATAAACGCGGTCAGCCCGCCATGGGTGAAGGAAACTCTGGAAGCGCTGGGGATGGATTCTTCGCTGGGGATGCCGGCAGAGCGGGTAGCGCTTGCCTACCGGGCAAGCCTGGAGGGGCAGATGAGCGGCAAGGTCATAGACGCCAGGGACTTTGCCTGAGAAAGCGGAGTAGTGCGCATAAAAAAAAAGCTTACCCCCGGTGCAGGGTAAGCTTTTTTTCGTTTCAGATTTGCGCCCCGACTAGAAGGGGAGCTTCCCTGCGGCGAGGAGCATGAAGGACGGAACCCAGAGGCCCACGACCGCCCACACGATGAGGGAGTACGCGAGCGCCTTTGCCGGGAATTTCCCGTAGGCATTCAGCCACACCTCAGCGGTCAGCACGGTGTAACCGGCAGCGCAGAAGGCGAGGTAGGGGGTTTTGGCCACGAGCTGCTTGCCGTCGGCAAGAACCGGACCGCCGGTAGCCCACAGGAAGCAGTAGATGGCGGAGATCACCATGACCGTGAGGCTTACGTTGCCGACGGAGCGAAGGTCTTCAACCCCGGCCAGCAGCGCATGGCTGACGGAAAGATAGAGCAGGCCGTGAGCGAAGAGGAGCCCGGCGCCGAAGTTGTTCCCGCCGATCGACTCGACGAAGCCCCCCCCTACCGTCACGAGACCTACCAGGCCGCAAATTGCACCGGTTGACCTGGCGTCACCCTTGCCCAGGAAAAACCCACCTACCGTCCACCACATCAAGCTGATTGCAATCAACACGGCTAAAGTCATTTCTTTTCTCCCCCTTTTAAATGGTTAATTCACGTCCATTCACACACTCTGTGATACAGGACAGCCCCACGCACTCATAACATGGAAAGCACCGGATTGTGCATACACTTTCTTAAAACGGTTTTTTACGCATACGCAAGCGCCATACCAAAATGGCGCACCTCTAATTTTTTTGCCTTCATAGGGAGAAAAGTCTCGCATTTTCGGTTTGTTGCAACTGAGTCTGAAAGAACGTACTTTGTGCCAGCCGGCGCCAAAGTTCTGAAAAGGAACGGCGAAAGTGTTCCATAGTGGAGCAGATGTTATGTTTTGGAACGGTATATCAATCGTTTCCACACATCCAGCGGCCTTACACCACAGGAAAGGTAAAAAAGTATTTCACCTGCTATTTTGAACCGTCTCACTGTATCATCCAATCAGCAGCGTGCAAGAGCACTCTGAGTAAAAATTAAGCTTGTCAGATTAGATTTATTTCACATATCGCACTGGCAAAAGTTCTGCTTCAACTGTCATTGGCATAAGCGACTGAGAGAAAAAAGAGGAGGTACGTAGCCATTTTCTGCGGCAGTGCTATAATTGCCCTCACATAAGTACAGAGATCCATCATTCAGAGACATTCGAGGGCTTCGCTTGAGAGTGTGGCGGAGCAAGTCGGAGGAGGATTGGGACGGAGAGATGACCGGGGAAGGAGGTGCGTAAGTCAGCGGGACCGATACGGATTCCGCTTCCTATAGGCTCGTAGCTGTGAACGGTCCGGCGGTCGCCGAGGCTTCGGCGGGGGATGAACTTACGCGAGGTACATCATGATACTGGTCTGCGCCTGGTGCGGGAACAAGCTGAAAGCGTCGCGGGCTGGTTGCAAGGGGGGAACATCGTACGGCATCTGCCTCCCGTGCGCCAGCAGGGTACTGAAGGATTCCCCATGGTTACTGAAGGAGTATGTCGACCAGATAGATTCACCGGTGGCACTGGTGAGCGGCGAAGGGGTCGTCATGACGGCGAATCGACTCGCGTGCGCACTGCTGCAAAAGGAACTCGCACAGATTGAAGGGGTGGAATGCGGAAAGGTTTTTGGGTGCGAGAAGCAGGAAGAGGATAACGGCTGCGGCGAGGGGCCGCAATGCGCCGGCTGCGAGATAAAACGCTGCGTCAGCCACACGCACCGTACCGGCAAAGGGGTCACCGGCATTCCGACCCATCTCGGACAGCACCCTTCCGAGCAGGACGCCCCCTGGTGGCTGATCTCCACCTCCAAGTTCCTGGATTGTGTGGTGTTGAAGATCTGCGGTATCGCGGATATGAAGGAGGGACCGAAGAAGATGCCGAGGAGACGAGAGAAAGGGGTCCGGCTCGCCTGCGGCACACCTTGATCATTCAGTCCGCCGTGCAGAGTGAAAAGCGGGGGATTTCCTTCCCCTCGAAAAGAACCGTCTCGCAAAACATCGCCTCCGGCCGGATCCAGAGCGCGCCCTCACCGTACAGAGGGCGGTACACCACGAACGGCTCCTCCGTCTCGCTGTGCCGCGCCGTCCCTATCACCTCGTAGTAATTCCCCTTGTAGTGGCGATACCGCCCCGGCGCAACTGCCATGTCCGCTCCTCATCTCCAAGTTCACTACCTGCCGAACCTGCCCCCCGTCGCTGGAGGGTGGAACCATCGATCCCCTCTTCACGCGGCTGCAGCCTCCTCCTGTTCAGCATGCCCTGCAGCTGCCGCTTGGAGGCCCTCAGCCGCGGCGAGGTCAATAATGCGGAGGCGGCTCCTCTTCGGCCGGTGTCCTGTTCTGCGAGAACACAAGCCCCTTGAGCTGCTCCTTGATGAACCTGAGCTCGGCGCTCAGGCGATCTATACGCCCCTGCTGCTGTGCCACGACTTCATGCAACTGCTCTATGGTGCGCTCATGGTGCATTATGAGGATTTCCATATCTGTCAGACGCTGTTCCATCTCTCCTCCTGTGCGCTACTAGTTCGGTGCCGGCGGCACGCGAAGCGCGTGAGATAATATCGCGAACCATTCCCAAACCAAAGGAAAAAGACTTCAAAACGGCCGCCCGTTCTGATAACTTCCTTCTCCTTTACGCGTCGCGCTCCATGCCTCGTACTCCCCCATTCTACCCTTTTCGGGAAGAAGAGGAAAAGTAAGTGCACGGAGCGTCGCGACGCCGGAGAAGCCAGACTGCACAAGGAAAAAGGTGACCTATGACGGACACGCCGAAATCGACAGGTGAGCGGCATATAGACCATATCATGGCGCAGCTCCAGCCCGGGAGCGACCGCTACGACGTGCTGGACAAGGCGAAGCGCTTCAAGTCTTCGTGGGTGGAACTGGGGGAGAAGCTCCTCGAGGTAAGCGCAGGCGGCCGCTTCCGCGAGTGGGGGTACTCGAGCTTCGAGGAATACTGCGTCCAGGAGATACGCATCAAGAGGGGAACCGCCGAGAAGCTCACCATGGCGTATCGTTTCATGGAGAAGGAGGAGCCGCACGCCCTTCGCACGGAGCAGCCGCTGAAGCCTCTCCCGGATTACCGCTCCGTCGATCTCCTGCGCCAGGCAAAGGAGGAAAAGGGGTTCTCCGATGAGGAGTACGGGGAGCTCAGAAAGAGCGTCCTCGAGGAGGAGCGCAGCCACCCTACCGTGCTGAAGAAGTTCAAGGAAGTGTCGGCGCTGCGCGACGAGCCGGATCCGCGAGCCCCGGTAAAGGCGGGACTATCGGCAGCGAAGCGTCTGGAGGCTGCTCTGCGCGCACTCCCGGCGGCCCCTGCCGGCTTCCTGGATCAGTTGGGGGAACTGATCGGGACACTTGAGGATGAACTGGAGGCGCTGCAGCAGGAGGGTGAGGCGGGGACCGTGCGGGAGATATAGGCTCACCCCATTCCTTTCATCATTCAGCAACTTGCATTGCCTGAGCGGACCGGTAGAATTAGCGAGTGCCAAATCTTTGGAGGCAGGCATGGCGCAAAAAAAATCGCACACCGTCCGCAGCGCCGACGACGACCTCATGAGTGTCGCGCCGCCAAAAGCCCCGACCGAAGGCCGGTGCGTTCCTCTTGCGACCGGCGCCATGGCGCTTCCGGTCTGCAGGGGAGAGCAGCACAAGGCGGAAGGGTACGAGTACCGCTTCGGGGAAGACGACGCTCCTGAGACGCCCGGGAAGGCAGAGGATACGGAAAAGAGGGAAGAGGAAGAGACTTCGGGTGATGAATAGTTGAAATGGCATGAGGAGTGGTGCATTGGCACGTCCCGCCCAGAGATGGCAGCTGACTCTTTCACAATCACCGATCGGGAGAGAGACATGCATGAGGCCATACCCCCCAATGAGGAAGAGCCCGACGTAAGAAAGTGCAGGACCGGGAAGATAGAGGCGAGCTGGCTCAAGAAAGAGCCGCTGGTGTCCCACTGCCTGAACGGCGAGGAGGAGTGCAAGTACGGGATGTCCTTCGCCTACGGCTGCCTCTGCAAGCACCCCCGCCATCTCGACTTTACCGAAGAGGACGAGGAAGAGTAAGGTCTCGCTACTACACCCCTTCCGCCGCGAGTATCGCGTCGGCGGCGGCCAGAAGGTCCTGATAGACCGGGACCCCCTCAGGAAGCTTCGCCACCTCCTTCTCCCCATAGCCGGTCAGGACGAGCATCGGAGCGCAGCCGGCCTTCAGCCCCGCCTCGACGTCTGCTACCTTGTCGCCGACCATGTAGGAGCGGGGAAGGTCGATGTCCAGGTCGCGGGAGGCCTGCAGAAGCATCCCGGGCAGGGGCTTCCTGCAGTCGCACTCCGTGCGGTATGCACCGGTGCCGTGCTCCGGGTGGTGCGGGCAGAAGTAGCACGCCGAGATCTTCGCGCCGTAGCTCTCCAGTTCATGCACCATGTGCTGGTGCAGGCGCTCCAGATCCCCCTCCGTGTAGAAGCCGCGTCCGATCCCCGACTGATTCGTCACCACCACGAGGAGAAACCCCGCCTCCTGCAGCCGTTTCAGCGCGAGAGGGACACCCGGCACCAGCTGGAAGTCCTCCACCCGGCTCAGATACTCCCGCTCGATGTTAATGGTGCCGTCCCTGTCCAGGAACACCGCCCTGTGCTTCCCCATGATCTCCCCTGCTCTATTTCTTGCGGCGGCAGCACTGCAAAAACACCAAGATTCAAGACCTGACCCCGGGGTCAGGTCTTGAATTTTAGCTTTTTCAGCTGCAAGGTGCCTTATGTGGCGATACGTCAGGCCGGCGGGGCGAAGAGGGTGCGCTCCACCAGATCGCAGATGATATGAATGAGGGTGATGTGGGTTTCCTGGATGCGTGGGGTGTTGTTGCTCGGTACCACGACCGGAAGTTCGGCGACCCCTTTCAGCGACCCGCCGTCGCGCCCGAGAAAGGCGACGGTGCGGCAGCCGCGCTCCTTCGCCTCCTCGAAAGCGAGGCCGACGTTGACGGAGTTGCCGCTGGTGGAGATCCCGAAGACGACGTCCCCCTCCTCGGCAAGAGCCTCCACCTGGCGGGAGAAGATGCGGTCAAAGCCGTAATCGTTGCCGATGGCGGTGAGGATGGAGGTGTCGGTGGTAAGGGCAATGGCCGGCAGGCCGCGGCGCTCCAGCTTGAAGCGGCCGACGATCTCGGCGGCGAAGTGCTGGGCGTCGGCGGCGGACCCACCGTTTCCCATCACCAGGAGCTTCTTCCCCCTGCGGAACGCCTCCACCAGCAGATCGACTACGGCGGCGACTGCGGGAGCAAGCTCCTGCTCCACCCGCTCCACGAGCTTTCTCTGCTCCGTTAGCTGCGCTACGATCTCCTCTGTCATTCCCGCCTCCACCTCTTGTAGTGCTCCATTGCAAAAATCTAGTTATGTCTCCGGGTAACCGGCCCGTATCCGCTCCGCCAGCTCCGTGAAGGGGAGATACGGATCCCCCCACGGGAAGGGTATCCCGTCGACGGCGGCCACCGACACGATCCCGGGGCAGGCTGCCACGATCTCCCGGTACACCCGCCCCTGCCGCGCGATCGTGCAGAAGCGGGGGAGCGGCACCAGCCGGATGTTCTCGTGCAGGAAGAGCCCTCCCCCTTTCGCACCGTGGTACAGCGCCTTCGGCAGGAGGACCCAGTAGCGGTCCCCGTGCCGTGCCCCCTTCAGGAGCACCTCCAGCTTGTGCCGCAGGAGTGTCGCGTCGGTCCCGTCCGGGAGGTGGACACAGTAGCTCCGGCCGGTCCCCCACCGTTCGGTAAAGAGGGAGATGGAGCGCTGCAGCGCCTCGTCGCGCCTTTTCTGCGAGCCGAGCCGCACCTCCTCCTCGCACAGCACCTGCGGCGAGGGGACGGCATAGGTGAAAAAGCCCGCAGCGCAGGCGCGCCGGGTGTAATCCTTCAGACACCAGGAGCCGTCATCCATCCCTTCGTCGAACCCTTGGCAGGCAAGATACGCCTCCCGGGTGATCACCATGGCGCAGAAGGAGCCGGATTCCATCTCCAGCGGCTCCCGGGGGAGCTCGGCGCGCTGATTCGACAGGCTCGGCACCAGTATCCCTGCATCCGGGTGCGCCTCCGCAAAGGCGAGAAGCGGCTCGAACCACCCCGGAGGGACGAGCGACCCGCTGCGAACGAGCGCGAGGTACGGTGCCTCGCAGTGGGCGAGCCCGCGGTTTGCGCTCCGCACGAAGCCGATGTTGTGGTCGTCGTGCAGAAGAAGCGCGTTCTCCTCGAGGGAATCGGCGAGCTCCTGCAGGATCCGCTCCGTCTCCCGGTCGCTCCCGGAGTCCACCATGACGATGCGGGCACCGGGGGTGTAGCTGATCAGGTTGACCAGGCAGTTGCGTGTCTCATTGGGCCGATTCCAGATCGGCACCACGATGTCAATCGTCGCAGATGTCACGCGGGATCTCGTAATGAGCGGGCGCCGCCGGTTTCCGGATGGTTGCGGCATGGAGCCGGAGGTGCCGCTGCCGGAGGGGGGCAAGGGGCGGGACGCGGAAGGGGGGAGTGGCGCCCCCCTCCGCATCCGGGACTAGGAGCTGATCGCCACGTTGCGCAAGAGCGCGAGTTCGTCGAGCACCTTTCCGGAGCCGAGAACGACGCAGGAAAGGGGGTCCTCGGCGGTGACGACCGGAAGCCCGGTCTCCTCGCGCAGGAGGATGTCGAGGTTGCGCAGGAGTGCGCCGCCGCCGGCAAGGACGATCCCCTTGTCGACGAGGTCAGCCGCGAGCTCGGGGGGGGTGCGCTCCAGGCAGTTGCGCACGGCGTCCACGATGGCGGTGACCGGCTCGGAGAGGGCGTCGCGGATCTCGGTGGAGTCGATCTCGGTCGTCTTCGGGATGCCGGAGACGAGGTCGCGCCCCTTCACCTCCATGGTGAGGACGTCGGGGGAGGGGTACGCCTCGCCGATCTCGATCTTGATGAGCTCCGCCATGCGGTCGCCGATCAGGAGGTTGTACTTTCTCTTTATGTACTGGACGATCGCCTCGTCCATCTTGTCGCCGCCGACGCGCACGCTCTTTGTGTACACGATCCCGGCAAGCGAAATGCAGGCGACCTCCGTCGTGCCGCCGCCGATATCGACGATCATGTTGCCGCTCGCCTCGGTGATGGGGAGGCCGGCGCCGATCGCCGCGGCCATCGGCTCCTCGATCAGGTAGACCTCGCGGGCGCCGGCGCTCTCCGCCGACTCCTTCACCGCCCTCTTCTCCACCTGGGTGATCCCGGAGGGGACGCAGATGACGATGCGGGGGCGCACCAGCGTCTTTCTGTTGTGTACCTTGTGGATGAAATAGCGCAGCATCTCTTCGGTGATGTCGAAGTCGGCGATGACGCCATCCTTCATGGGGCGGATAGCGGTGATGCTGCCGGGGGTGCGCCCGAGCATCTTCTTCGCCTCCATCCCCACGGCGAGAACCTTCTGCTGGCCGTTTTGCGTCTTTTGCACGGCGACAACGGAAGGCTCGCGCACCACGATCCCCTTCCCCTTCAGGTACACCAGCGTATTGGCTGTGCCGAGGTCAATGGCGAGATCGTTGGAAAACATGCCGAAAATGGCGTCAAAAATCTTTATCATTCGTAGCTCCTTCTGGTGGGCTCGCGCTACCTGGAGAATCTGTTCCTTCAAAACATGTCACGATAGCAAAAAGGGTTATCCCTTGCAAGCGAGAAAACCCCGCAACCCCCCGTCGGAGACGGTTTCCCGCTCATTCTATTGTTGCTTTTGCAATTCACTTATATTAGTATCGCCCACTATTCTTTTTGAAGGATTGCATTAAATCTGACCGGTTAAAGGAGTCGAAACTGCATGCTCGGGATAATGAGGAAG
This sequence comes from Geomonas sp. RF6, assembly GCF_021044625.1. NCBI lineage: Bacteria > Pseudomonadati > Thermodesulfobacteriota > Desulfuromonadia > Geobacterales > Geobacteraceae > Geomonas > Geomonas sp. RF6. The sequence goes on from NZ_CP087999.1 coordinate 765,302, forward strand.
TACAAACAGTCCATACTGATAAAAGTCGTCTTCGGGGTGATCGTCCTCTCCTTCATCGGCACCATCTTTCTCGTCTGGGGCAGGGGTGACAAGGGGACCGGACCGTCCGATTACGCAGCAAAGGTAAACGGCACGAAGATCAGCCTCGAGAGCTTCCAGCGGAGCTACTACCGCACCAGGGGGATCTACGAGCAGCTATACGGCCGCTCCCTGACCCCCGAGATGGAAAAGCAGATGGGGATCAAAAAGCTCACCATCGACTCCCTCATTGATAACGAGCTGGTCCGCGAGGCCGCGGACGACATGGGGATCAAGGTCAACAAGAAGGAGATCCAGGCGGCCATCGAGGGGATCCCGGCCTTCCAGAAGGACGGCGCCTTCAACTTCGAGCTGTACAAGCAGACGCTGAAAGCAAACCGCCTCACTCCGCGCGCCTTCGAGGATGCGACGGAGGAGGAGATCCTCGTCAACAAGACCCGCGACAAGATAAAGGAGTCCGCGAAGCTCACCGACCAGGAGCTCCTGCAGGCGTACAAGAAGCAGAACGACAAGGTGGACCTGCAGTACGTCTCCTTCTCCCCCGCCGACGTCAGGGGCGAGGTGAAGCTTTCCGACCAGGAGCTGAACAGCTACCTCCAGTCGCACGAGGCGGAGTTCAAGACCCCGGAAGAGGTCTCCATCTCCTATACCGTCGTCTCCCCGGCGAAAGTGGCCTCTGGCGCCGCTGTCACCGAGGAGGAGGCGCAGACCTTCTACCAGAAGAACATCGACCGCTACCAGGGCAAGGGTGGCATCCTCCCCTACGCCGAGGTGAAGGAGCAGGTAAAGGCAGACGCCCAGAAGCAGAAGGCGGCGAAAGAGGCGTACGAGAAGGCAGCTGACACGGTGAACAAGTTCAAGGGGAACGCCGACATTGCCGCTGCCGCGGCAGCGCTCGGCTCCACCGTGGAGAAGACCGCGCTTTTCACCGCGCAGGCGCCCCCCCCGGCTCTCGCCGGCGAGGCCGACGTCGTGAAGCGCGCCTTCATGCTGAAGCAGGGGGATCTCGGCGGTCCGGTGGAGACGCCGAAGGGGATCTACCTCGTAAAGGTGCTGGAGAAGCGCCCCCCCGCGGTCCCGCCCCTGGCACAGATCCGGGACGCTGTAGCGAAGAAGGCGACCGACGCGAAAGCCGCGGAGCTCGCCCAGAAGAAAGCGCAGGAGGCTGCCGCCGCCTTTGCCAAGGGTAACGTAGCAGGCGCCAAGGAAACCGGAAACTTCGGCTACGCCGCGACCGGCGCCATACCGCAGATCGGCACCTCCCCCGCACTGATGGAAGAGGCCTTCAGCCTGACCGCCGCCGCCCCGGCAGCGAAGGAGCCGTACAAGATCGGCGATCGCTGGTTTGCGGTGAAGCTCAAGGGGAGGGTCGAGGCCCCCACCACCGACTTCCCGGTGAAGAAGGAGGCCCTCAAGAAGGAACTCCTCCCGAAGAAGCAGCAGGAGGCAGTGGAGAAGTGGCTGAAGGAGCTGAGGGCGAAGGCGAAGATCCAGATCAACCCGGCGATCGTCGCAGAGTAGCTCCGGCTCGCGCGAGACAGGCAGACGTTGTAAACTTTCAAAGGTGAAGGGGTACCATTCCCTTCACCTTTCATTTTCCAGGCACCTTTTTCAACTGAAGGAGAAAAGACCATGACCATGCCGGTGCTCACCACCGACTTTCCGGGGCTCAAGCTTGCAGCGCGGGGGAAAGTGCGCGACATCTACGATCTGGGGGAGGCGCTTCTCATCGTCACCACCGACAGGATCTCCGCCTTTGACGTCATCATGAACGAGGGGATCCCGCACAAGGGGTACGTGCTGACCCAGATCTCCGCCTGGTGGTTCCGCCAGATGGAAGGGATCATCAAAAACCACATCATCTCCACCGACGTCGCCGACTTCCCCGCCGAGTGCCAGCCGTACGCAGAGACGCTCGCCGGCCGCTCCATGCTGGTGAAGAAGGCAAAGCCGCTGGCGGCGGAGTGCATCGTGCGCGGCTACCTCTCCGGCTCCGGGTGGAAGGACTACCAGAAGACCGGCTCGATCTGCGGCATCCCGCTGCCTGCGGGGCTGAAGGAGTCGGACCGCCTCCCGGAACCGCTCTTTACCCCCTCCACGAAGGCGGAGCTCGGCTCCCACGACGAGAACATCTCCTTTGAGCAGATGAGCGAGCTGTGCGGGGCGGAAATCTCCCAGAAGGTGAAGGACGTGACTCTGGCGATCTACAGCAGGGCGCGTGAGATCGCGGACGGCAAGGGTATCATCATCGCCGACACGAAGTTCGAGTACGGCATCTTCGAGGGGGAGCTCATCATCATCGACGAGTGCCTCACCCCCGACTCCAGCCGCTTCTGGCCGAAGGAGAGCTACCAGCCGGGCGGGCCGCAGCCGTCGTTTGACAAGCAGTTCCTGCGCGACTACCTGGAGACGCTGGACTGGAACAAGACCGCGCCGGCCCCCCCCCTCCCGGAGGAGATCGTGCGCAAGACCTCCGAGAAGTACCTGGAGGCGCTGGAAAAACTGACCGGCCGCACCCTGTAAACGACGACGCCCCGGCGCGCCCGCGCCGGGGCCCCCTCCCGAAAGAACGCCACACCGATCCCGCTTCCAGCAGAGGTCCCCATGACTCACACCCTCGCAGCCGCACTCCTTTCCGCCGCGCTTCTCGCCCCCCCGCAGGAGATCCCGGTCGCCCGCTTCAGCGCCGGCGACCTTACCGGCTGGACCGAGAAGGTGCACAAGGGGCACACCACCTACCTCCTGGAGAATGCGGCCCTCGTCGCGCACGCAGCAAAAGCAGGCTCCGGCCTCGTGAAGAAGCTCGCCGCCGACCCGAAGAAGTACCCGCGCCTTACCTGGAGCTGGAAGATCGAGCAGACGCTGAAGGGTGAGGACATCCGCCTGAAGAAAGGTGACGACTTCGCCGCCCGGGTGTACGTCATCTTCCCGCGCACCTTCTTCTGGAGGATGCGCGCCATCAACTATGTGTGGGCGGGGAAGATGCCGAAGGGTTCGGAGGCGAAAAGTCCCTACACCGCGAACTCGGTGATCGTGGCGGTGGAAAGCGGCGACGAGAAGGCGGGAACCTGGGTAAGCGAGGAGAGGAACGTCTACGAGGACTACAAGAGGATCTTTGGTGAAGAGCCCCCCCAGATCGGGGGGGTGGCCATCATGACCGATACGGACGACACCCAGTGCGACGCGACCGCCTGGTACGGCGACATCGCACTGCACGCACCCTGACGGGGGGGCTAGAGCATCTTCGACAGCCGCGCCCTCTCCTTCTGGAGGCGTGCCTCCCCTTCTTCCATCGCCTTCAGGAGCTCCTTCTTCGCCTTGTACCCCATGTCCCGCCCTTTCTCCAGAATCTCGGAGGCGCGTTCCCCCACCATCTCCACCACCTCGCTCAGGTTCTGGGAGAAGTCGTCGACGGCCTGCTCCGTGCGGCGCCGCGCCTTCTTTGCACCGCGGGTGATACCCCTGCGGGTCTTCTCACCGCTTTGCGGCGCGTACAGAAGAGCCACACTCGCCCCGAGTATCCCGCCGGCCAGGAGCATGAGCGCTCCCACCATGACCTTGTTGTCTTTGTTCTCTTTTTCCTGTTCCGACATGGTTGCACCCCCCATTAAAGGTTTTTTTACCTGAGCAAGCATACCGCAAAGGCGCCGGATGAAAAGGTAATCGGGAGAAATGAAGAATGACGCGGCAGGAACGACTCCGTCCCACCATCTCAGCACAAATGCCTGGTTGCGGGGGACGAGACAGATGAAAGCTGAGCCGTCGGCAGCGCGTCCCTCCCCTTTCAAGGGGGAGGACAGGAGGGGGATGGGGTCGACGCTCACCATCCCTCAACCCCATCCCCACCCTGTCCCTCCCCTTGAAAGGGAGGGGACGCCTGACTCACGAATGAACACGTCCATTTGTCACGGTGCCTCTTCATCTCAACGCAAAAGCGCCCCGACGGGACATGCCGCCGGGGCGCTTCTATACCTGTGATAAAGAGATGGAGCGGCTCTAGCCGCGCATCTCCTCCTTCAACCCTTCCACCACCGCCTTCACCTCCGAGATCATCTCGGCGGCCTGCGGGGAGCGCTCCTTTTTCAGGTACATCTCGAAGTAGGCGATCGCCTCTCCGATCCGCTCCTCGTCGATGCAGATGTTGCCGAGGGTGAGGTAGCTCATGGTGAAGTCCGGATCGAGCCGCACCGCCTCCAGCGTCTCCCGCTCGGCAGCCTCCAGGTCGTCCATGTCGTAGTACAGCTCGCCGAGGTTGAAGCGTGCCGTGGCATCCGCCGGGTCGAGCTCGATCCCCTTCTGGTACGCGGCAATCGCCTTCTCGTTTTCCCCGAGGCCATAGTACAGGTCCCCGAGGGCGTTCAGGGCGAAGACGTTCCCCGGGTCGAGCGAGAGAGCCTGCTCGAACGACCTCAGCGCGTCGTCGACCCGCTCCAGCGCGTTGTACACGAGCCCCATGCTGACGTAGCCGTCGCACTCCTGCGGTTTCAGCTCCGTGACCTTGCGGTAGCAGGCAAGGGCGTCCTTGTGTTTCCCAGCCTCGAAATAGATGTCCCCAAGCGCCGTGAGCCCCTCCACGTCCTCCGGGGCGCGGGTCAGCCCCTTCTTCAGGACCTCGATCGCCTCGTCGGTCTTGCCGTTTTCGGCGAGTGCCTCCCCCAGGTAGAAGTACCCCTCCGGGTTCTCCGGCTCTATCTCCAGGCATTTTCTGAAAGCCTCGGCGGCCTTGGCGTACGCGCCCTCTTCAAGTTGCGCGATCCCCTGCGCCAGTGCCTCATCGAAACTCATTCCCATATCCCCTCCAAAAGCGCCGTTCCTGGCTATCTCGGCGGCAACTATACCAGAGAATGCGCCGCGTTGACAACAGGAGAGCGTGCCGGTCCCAATAAATTGTTTCACATTCGGCAGAGCTTCACTATACTGTGGAAAATTCAGGGAGCGAGGTGGGGAAATGGGACAAGACGGCGGGGAAACGCTGGGGCTGCGGACGATAGAGGACATAAGCGCCCTCATCCTTCACTCCCACGACCTGCAGGAGACGCTGGACAACATCGTCACCCTGGTGGCGAAACGGCTGCGCTCCGACGTCTGCTCCATCTACCTCCTCGACGAGGACGGCGAGACCCTCCGGCTCCACGCCACCCGCGGCCTCTCCCGCGGCGCCCGCGGCATCACCATGAAGATCTCCGAGGGTCTCACGGGGCTTGCCATCGAGCAGCGCGGGGTCGTCGCCATCGACAACGCCCCGCTGCACCCCCGCTACAAATATTTCCCCGAGGCAAAAGAGGAGAAAGTCCTCTCCTTCCTCGGCGTCCCCCTCTTCGACAGAAAGGCGGCGGTGGGGGTGCTCGTCGTCCAGACGAAGGAGGCGCGCACCTTCAGCAAGGAAGAGATCAGCGCCGCCAGCACCATCGCTTGGCAGATCTCGTCTGTCGTTGTGAACGCAAAGCTCCTCGACTCGGTGCGCAAGAAGGAGGAGGAGCGCGCCTTCTTCGCCTCCGAACTCGCCCGCCTGAAGCTCCCCGAAGGCGCGGGGCACGTTGACGGAAAGACCTTCCAGACGGTCCTGAAGGGGCACGCCATCTCCCCCGGCTTTTGCTGCGGGAAGATCACGGTGGTAAACCGCGGCGCGGACGAGGTCCCGGTGCTGGAGCGGGTGCGCCCGAAAGGGGAGGAGCTGAAGCGCTTCCAGCTCGCCCTCGAGAAGGCGCGGGTACAGACGATCTACATGGAGCGGCGCATGGCGGAGATACTCTCCAAGGAGGACGCCGCCATCTTCCACAGCCACCTCATGATCCTGGAGGACCGCGGCTTCATCGGGAAGGTGACCTCTCTCATAGAGGAGGAGTACGGCGCCCTGCGCGCGGTCTCGGAGGTCGTCGCCCAGTACGTCGCCGCCTTCTCGAGGATGGAGGACCCGTACCTGAAGGAGCGCAGCGCCGACATGGAAGACATCGGCAGGCGCATCACCGACGCCCTGAACGGGCACGAAAAGAAGCAGGACAAGCTGAAGGAGAACCGGGTCCTCGTGGCAGCGGAGCTTTTCCCCTCCGACCTCGCCATCATGGACCACCGGAAGATCCTCGGCATCGTCACCGAGCGCGGGAACCTGAACTCCCACGCGGCCATCATGGCCCGCTCCCTCGGCATCCCCACCGTCTTCGGAGTGGAGGGGATCATGAAGGGGGTCGGGGCGCGCAGCGAGCTCATCGTGGACGGCACCTCCGGGTGCGTGTATATAAACCCAGAGCAGAGGATCCGGGTGGAGTACGACCGTCTGCAGCGTGAGTTCAGCCAGAAGCAGCGCGCCCTCGAGGGAATGCGCGACCTGCCTGCAGAGACGACCGACGGCTGCCGGGTGGCGCTGTACGCCAACATCGGCCTTCTGAACGACATCCCCGTCGCCCGCGCCAACGGCGCGGAAGGGGTGGGGCTCTACCGCACCGAGTTCCCCTTCATGACCCGGAAGGCCTTCCCGGGGCGCCAGGAACAGTACCTCATCTACCGGAAGATCCTGGAAGGGTTCCCGGAGCTGCCGGTCTCCATACGCACCCTGGACATCGGCGGGGACAAGGAGCTCAGCTACTTTCCGCAGCCGCGGGAGGAAAACCCCTTCATGGGGTGGCGCTCCATCAGGGTATCGCTCGACCGGGAGGACATCTTCCGCGAGCAGCTCGCCGGGATACTCCTTGCTTCCCCCTACGGGAAGTGCCGGGTCATGTTCCCGCTGGTGAGCGCCTGGGACGAGGTGCAGAGCATCAAGAGGATAATGAAGGAGGTGCAGGAGGAGCTGGCGGCGCAGGGGAAGGCATTTGACGGGGGGTTGCAGATAGGGATCATGATCGAGCTCCCCGCCGCGGTGCAGATCGTGGAGCTCCTGGCAAAGGAGGTCGACTACTTCTCCATCGGCACGAACGACCTCATCCAGTACACGCTCGCCTGCGACCGGAACAACGTGCGGATGAAGCGCTGGTACGACCCGTACCACCCCGCGGTGCTCCACTCCATAAAGCGAGTTTCGGATGCCGCGTCGGCCGCGGGAAAAGAGGTGACGGTGTGCGGGGAGATGGCGTGCGAGCCGGTGAACGCACTCCTCCTTCTCGGGCTCGGCATCAGGGCCTTGAGCCTCTCCGCCCCCTCCATCCCGCAGGTGAAGGAGGCGATCCGCCGCATAAGTTATGAGGAGGCACGGGACATTGCCGACCGGGTGCTGGCGATGCCGAGCGGGCCGGCGATAAGGAAATTCCTTGAGGAGGTGCAACGCGAGAAGGGGCTGTAGCCCCCTCCCCGCTATCAGCTAGATCCAGGCGTCGCCGCCGTCGTAGTCCAGGGAGTCGCCGTTGGCGGTCCCCTTCACCTTGTAGCTTGCTCCCGCCACACAAAGCTTCAGCTTCTCGATCGCCCCATCGGTCGCTTCCCCCAGTTTTTCCCGCACTTCCTTCCCGCTTTTCGGTGTGAACAGGAGCGCAGCCCCCGCGGCTACCGCGGCCCCGGCTAAAAAGGCGACCAGCGCCGCCGTCTCGGTTTGCTTCTTTTTAGACATGCTCGACTCCTTCCCTTCCCTAGAGGATAAACCGGTGGTCTACAGCTGACGTAATTCTTACCATATTCCGTGGGGTAAGAAAACCCCGAAGTTTGCATAAAGGGGCGCGCCGTGCGGTTTCGGGAGGGGTGTCGATCTCTTTCGGGGGAATCAGTGGTAGGTGGCGAGCTTTTCGAACTCTGAGGAGGGGAGCGGCTCGCTGATGAGGAAACCCTGCACTTCGTCGCAGCCGTTCTTGCTGACCAGAAGAAGCTGCTCTTCCGATTCCACCCCTTCGGCGGTGACGAGCATCTTCAGGTCGTGGGACATGGAGATCAACGCGTTTACCACCGCGAGGTCGAAGGGGTCGCTCAGGATCCCCCGGATGAAGCTCTTGTCGATGCGCAGGCTGCGGATCGGGAGCTGCTTGATCCACTGCAGCGACGAGGAGCCGCTGCCGAAGTCGTCAAGGGAGACATTCACCCCCATCTGGGCGAGCCCCCTCAGGTGCTGCATGGAAAAGTCGATGTCCTCCATTATCGTCCCCTCCGAGACCTCCACCCCGAAGTAGCGCGGATCGAGCCCGGTCTCCTTCAGGACCCGCCCCATCATCTCCAGGAGGTTCGGCTGGGAGAACTGCTTCTTGGAGAGGTTCACGGTGAGGACGATGTTGAGCCCCAGCTCCTGCCACTTCTTCATCTGCTCGCAGGCGCTGCGGATCACCCACTCGCCGATCGGGACGATCATCCCGGTCTCCTCCGCGACCGTCAGGAACTGGGAGGGGAGGAGCACCCCCTCGTGCGGGTGGCACCAGCGCAGTAGGACCTCGGCGCCGACCAGCGCCCTCGTCTGCGCGCTCACCTGCGGCTGGAAAACGAGCTGCATCTCGCCGCGCTCCACCGCCTGGCGCAGCAGCCCCTCCATAGCCTGGCGCTTGATGGTGCGGGTATTGAGCTCCTCGTTGAAGAACTGGCAGGCGTTCCCCGGCTTTTCCTTCGCGTGGTACATGGCGCTGTCCGCCTTCCTCATGAGCTCGTCGAGCTCGCCGCCGTCATCCGGGTACATGCTCACCCCGATGCTCGTGGTGACGTGCAGCTCCTTGTCAGCCAGGAGGAAGGGAGCCTCGAAGACCCCGAGGATCTTCCGCACCACGATCCCCACGTCGTCGGTCTGGGTGAGGTCCGGCATGAGGACGTTGAACTCGTCCCCGCCGATGCGGGCCACCGTGTCGGAGACGCGGATGCACCCCCTGATGCGGCGCGCCACCTCCCTCAGGAGCTCGTCCCCCACCGCGTGCCCGAGGGTGTCGTTCACGTGCTTGAAACGGTCGAGATCGAGGAAGAGGAGCGCGAGGCTCTTGCCATTGCGCCGCGCCTGCGCGAGCTCCAGGGCGAGGAAGTCCATGAAGAGCTGGCGGTTCGGGAGCTCGGTGAGAGCGTCGTGGTACGCCTGGTACTTTATGGTCTGCTCGAGCTCGCTTTGCCTCGTCACGTCGCGCACGACCGCGGAGGCGCCGACTATTTCCCCCCCTTCCACCATCGGGCTCACCGTCAGGGAGACGTTGAGCGACCTCCCCTCCTTGTGCTGCGCCAGGGAATCGAACTGCGAGACCCTCTCCCCCTGGAAGACCTGCCCGAAGAGGGCGATGAGCTCCTCCCGCCGCTCCGGATGCGCGAGCATCGCAGCATCGCGGCCGACCGCCTCCTCGATGCTGTAGCCGAAGGTCTTCTGCGCCCCCGCGTTCCAGCTCCGGATCATACCGTCCCGGTCCATCCCGAAGATCGCATCGTCCGATGCCTCCACGATGGCGGCGAGTCGGCTGCGCTCCTCCTCCATCCGGCGGCGCTCCGTGATGTCGTTGAAGAGGGTGAGGAGAAACTCCTTGCCGTTGATCTCTATCACTTCCGCCGAGAGGGTGGCCTCCACGAACCGCCCGCTGCTGCTGCGCAGCCGCACCTCGCAGTCGCGCAACTGCCCCGAATCCTTCACCTGCTGCTGCAGCCGGGTAAAGTCGGAGGCGGCGGCCCAGATGCCGAGCTCCAGGACGGAGCGGCCGATGACCTCCTCGCGGTCGTATTCGAGCGTGCGCAGGAAGGTCTCGTTCACCTCCACGTAGGCGGAATCGTTCATGGTGCTGATGGCGATAAGGGCCGGGGTGGCCTGGAAGATCTTCGCGAAGCGCTCCTCGGAAGCGCGCAAGGCGTCCTGCGCCCCGCGAAACTCGGTGACGTCGTGACAGACGAAGATGAGGGAGATCGGTGTGCCGGAAGGATCGTAGACGGTCTCCCCCTGACCGTGCACGATCCGCAGCGAGCCGTCGGGGCGCACTATGCGGAAGGCGATGAGTGCGGAGCGTCCCTCCTGCCGCGCAGAGCTGAGGACCCGCTCCACGCTCTCCCGGTCCTCCGGGAGGACACGCTCGAGAAAGGTCCCAGGCTCCGCCGGCGGCTGGCGCGGCTCCAGGCCGCAGATGCGGTATAGCTCGTCGGACCAGCTTATCTCGCCGCGCTGGAGGTCCTCCTCCCAGCTGCCAAGGTGCGTGAGGCGCTGCGCCTCGGAGAGCTGCTCCTCGCTCCTGCGGATCCGCTCCTCCTGCTCCCGCACCAGCCTCTTCAGGAGAATCTGTTCGAAGATCTTATCGGTGACGGCGAAGAGCTGGTCGTAATTTATAGGTTTTAGAACATAGTGGTAGATGCCGATTTCGATGGCGTTCAGGAGGTAGGGTGTGTCGGTGTGTGCGGTGACTGCGACGATGATCGTCTCGGGTGCGATGGCCTTCATCTCCCTCGCCATCTTGATCCCGTCCATCACCGGCATATTGATGTCGGTCATGACCACTTCCGGCCGTTTCTGCCGGAAAATCTCCATTCCTTCGGCGCCGTTTTCCGCGCTGTCGACCTCCAGGTTCGGGTAGTTCATGGCGAACATGTTACAAACCAGCCTCCGGGCTTCCCCTTCATCTTCCACGTAAAGGAGTTTCATGCCGCGGATGTCGTATTGCAACGGTTCCATTCCCACCTCGCTCGCCGGGCTGGTGCAGCTGCCGGGAAAAGGTGTGTCGCCCTCGGAATCCCTCCGGACCGGACACATTAATACATTCCAACCTCCTTGAATCTAACATAGGAGGCGGAGCTTGCAACAGGCAGACCCGAAAAGAGCCTCGAATTTTCGGGCACTTTCGCAGCTGATGCCGGCGTCTGGGCCGGAGAAAGGGCGAATTGGCGGAGCGTGTAAGGAAAAGGATGACGGAGGCGGGAGGAGATTATTTATGTCCGGATGAGGAAGGCGACCCTCCCGGGAGGGCCGCCTTTACGTTCATCCGTGAATGCCAAGGAAGCCGTAGTATGTTTCAACGAACTGCCGCACGAGACATCCGGTAGAGGAATTCCTGGAAACGTGGGATTGATGTGCCCTACAGGGAGTAACCGACGCCCTTACGTTCCCCCCTTTGCGAAGGGGGGACAGGGGGGATTTGCCTTTACTGGCACATCCCGGAGAGCAAGAGGGGGGATCCGTCAGCGCGCTCACTTACCACCCCTTGCGGCGGACACCCTTTACGGCGTCCCCCCCGCCGGCGGCGGTGTAAAGACCCTCGCGCCGAGCTCTGCGTCGAGCATGAGGAGCCCCTGCCCGTTGTCACCGATGAGCTTCAGCTTCCCGATGATGTCGCGATCATTCTCCTCTTCCTCCACCTGCTCGGTGACGAACCACTGCAGGAAGATGTGGCTCGCGTGGTCCTTCTCCCGGAGCGCCAGGTCGATGAGGTCGTTGATGGAGGAGGTGATGAACTGCTCGTGCTTCAGCGTCTGCTCGAACATGTCGAGCGCGGTACTGAACTCCGTAGGCGGTCCCGCGATCGGGGCGAGCTCCACGTGCTCGCCGCGGCTGTTTATGTAGTTGTAAAACTTCATGGCGTGCACCGTCTCTTCCTGGTACTGCACCATGAACCAGTTGGCGAAGCCTTTCAGGCCGAGAGAGCCTGCATAGGAACTCATGGAGAGATAGAGATACGCTGAGTACAGCTCGTTGTTGAGCTGTCTGTTCAATGCCTGCTGCATGGTGTTGCTGATCATACGATGCCCCCTTCATTACATGGTGGGTGCCTGCTCTCAAATGAGCTGTTGCACTGATTATACATTCAACTGATAGTGAAAAGGGAGCGCTATTTGCTGCTACCTCGCCAGCTATGACACAATTTTATCCTTCTCTGTCTGCTTCCTTTCATGCGTATCCATAAACATCTTTATCAGGTCGATGGGAACCGGGAAAATGGTGGTGGAATTCTTTTCCGCTGCGATCTCCGTAAGTGTCTGCAGGTAGCGAAGCTGCAGCGACATCGGCTCCGCAGTCATGACCTGCGCCGCCTGGGCGAGCTTCTCCGATGCCTGCAACTCCCCTTCCGCGTGGATGACCTTCGCGCGCCGCTCGCGCTCCGCCTCCGCCTGCCGCGCGATCGCCCGCTGCATCTCCTGCGGCAGGTCTATATTTTTCACCTCCACGATTGTCACCTTCACCCCCCACGGCTCGGTCTGACGGTCGAGGATCTCCTGCAGCTCGCGGTTGATCTTCTCGCGGTTGGCCAGGAGCTCGTCCAGGTCGACCTGCCCCAGCACGCTGCGCAGCGTCGTCTGGGAGAGCTGGCTCGTGGCGTAGAGATAGTTCTCCACCTCCACGACCGCGCGCACCGCGTCGACCACGCGGAAATAGATGACGGCGGAAACCTTCACGGTGACGTTGTCGTGGGTGATCACGTCCTGCGGTGGGACATCCATCGCCACGACCCTCAGCGACACCCGCACGAGGCGATCGATCCCGGGGATGATGATGACGAGCCCCGGGCCCCGCACCTTCTTCACCCGGCCGAGGCGAAAGAGGACCCCCCTCTCGTATTCAGCGAGGATGCGGATGGCATTCGCCCCCACGGCGACGAGGACGACGAGAACCAGCAGAAAGGGGAAAGCTCCGAGAACGTCCATTTGCGCCTCCTTCCAATGAGAAACCGGCCGCGTATGATGACGCGAAAGTATAATCCATGCGGCTTCGCTGTCAATTGCCGCCTTGCAAAACGGGGCTGTACGTGCTATCAAGAAATCTCTAACATGGAAGGGTCCCAATGAAGCAGACACGGATACTACTGATAGAAGACGAAGAAGGAAGCCGTGAGGCGCTCCTCGCCCTCCTGAAAGGGAGCGGGTTCTCGATCAAGGGGTGCGGCAGCGGCGAAGAAGCGCTGAAGTGCCTGAAGGAAGAGCGCTTCGACATCGTGATCAGCGACCTTTTCCTCCCCGACAAGAGCGGCCTCGAGATCCTCACCACCGTGAAGGCCGATTCCCCCGCCACCGAAGTTATCCTCATCACAGGGCACGCGTCCGCCGAGACCGCCGTGAAGGCGATGAAGGAAGGCGCCTTCGACTACATCACGAAGCCCCTGAACATAGACGAGCTGCGCATCATCATCGACAAGGCGGTCGAGAAGAACGTGATGTTCCTGGAGAACGTCTACCTGAAGGAGCAGCTCAGGGAGCGGTACGAGTTCGACAACATCATCGGGCACTCCCAGCCGATGCAGCAGCTCTTCTCCCGCATGAAGAAGATCATAAAGACCGACTCCACCGTCCTCATCCTCGGCGAGTCGGGGACCGGAAAAGAGCTGGTGGCAAAGGCGATCCACTTCAACGGCCCGCGCAAGGACCGCCCCTTTATCGCGGTGAACTGCTCCGCCATTCCGGAAAACCTCCTGGAGAGCGAGCTCTTTGGCCACACCAAGGGGTCCTTCACAGGCGCCATCAGGGAGAAGGTCGGGAAATTCGAGGCAGCGAACCAGGGGACGATATTTCTGGACGAGATAGGGACGCTCCCCATGCACCTGCAGACGAAACTGTTGCGGGTACTGCAGGAGCAGGAAGTAGAGCGCGTAGGCTCGAACCGCCAGATAAAGCTCGACGTGCGCGTCGTCTCCGCCACCAACGTGAACCTGGAGGACGAGGTAAAGCGGGGGAATTTCCGCGAGGACCTCTTCTACCGGCTGAACGTGATACCGCTTTTGATCCCCCCCCTGCGCGAGCGGACAGAAGACATCCTCCCCCTCACGAGGCACTTCCTGCAGAAGAACTGCCAGTCGATGCAGCGCCCCCTCATGCATCTCGAAAAGGAGGCGCTGGAGGCGCTGGAATTTTACCCGTGGTACGGCAACGTGCGCGAGCTGGAAAACATCGTCGAGCGCATCGTCGCCCTCACCGAAGGCGACGTCATCACCTTGAAGGACCTCCCCTCCAACATCGTAAAGATCTACACCGAGCGCGACGCCTCCCCCACCAGTGTGACCCCGAGCGGCATCGATATGGTAAAGACGATCAACGACATCGAAAGAAAAATGATCGCCGAAGCCCTGCAACTAGCCCACGGCGTAAAAGCCCGCGCCGCTGCAATGCTGAACCTGAACAGGACCACCCTGGTGGAAAAGATGCGCAGATTGGGGATGCCGCTGTAGCGTTGCAGCTGTCCGGAGACAATAAAGTCGCTACATCAACAATAAAGTCCTTACATAGGCAATAAAGTCGTTACCAGTCTAATTAAAGACTCAACCTGCCAGCCAATACCGGATCTGCCCCTTCCCAGTAACACGCAAATTATGGGCGTCTCCCTCGCCGTTCCCAAATCTGGAGTGCCGATGATCCCCGCCATATCGTGATGAAGAAAAGCTTCCAGTACACCAGACGCGGTAAAGGCAGGCAGGGGTGGATATGGAGGGAAGCTTGACTTCCGAGCCATCATTACTCAACGACGTCACATCATCCTCCCGGCTCCCTGTGCAATGCTTAGTGGTCATTGACGAAACAATCTAATTTATTATTACATCAGCAGGAGATCTATTTATGATAAATATCACCCAGAATGAAATCGACAATGATATTAACAGAATCGCATCATCCAACAAGGTAAAGACATATACATTAGAAAGAGATTATCCATATTCTTTGTTATCAGACGAAGACTTTGAAATCCTGATCTATCTTTCTCTTAGGGGATCACAAGTAAAATCTATATGTGGTGTAGAATATGACACATGCACCCTTATGCGAGGAAGCGGTGACAAAGGACGAGATATTATCATATCGAAAGATGGAAAAGCAGTGGGTGTCATTCAATGCAAAAAATATAAGACTAATATAGATAAAACTACTTTTTTAAAAGAGATAATTAAATTTTGTTTGCATGTTGCCCATAAAAGTATAGAAATTTCATCCACAAGTTTTACCTATGTGCTAGCCGCCGCTCATGGACTAACAAAACCGACACTTGATTTGATGGACGCCTTCAATACTGCCGTATTCAATGAGGATATCGATGGGGTGGCACAGCAGTTGATAGCAGAATATGCATCCTTTACAAAAGACTTTAAATCGCTCAAGGATGATTTGTACAGTGTTTTAAAATCGATAAAAATAGATAAAATGATTCCGATTGACATTACTGCGCTTGTACAAGGAAATGCTGAAGTAATTTCGTTGTTCTTTGATACAAAGGCAGTGATTGACTCAAAGGTTTTTGAATCAATACTTGCAGGTAAAAATTTGAATGTTTCAGGTTTTATGGAAAACTACAGAGATGCAACCATTAACAATTACTCCAAGATCAATTTTTTCGGATTGTCCATAGTCAATAAACCGAGAGAGGTACCTCTAGATCGACTATTTGTGCGACCGAGATTCAAAGTGAAGTCCACGTCGCGAAACATCTATCTGGTAGAGGAATTCGATACTTCATTGCACAGAAGGTATTTCTACGAAGTGCTTCACAAATATTTCGCGTTTCGTTCACCGGTAGCAACAGCTGTTAAAGAAGATGACTCAATACCTCTGCGAGGATTATTTAGAAATACCAATAACTTCGTCGTTCTTGGAATACCAGGTGCTGGAAAGTCATCATTTTCTAAATTTCTCCTGTGTAAATTATTAATGCGAGATAAAGAAGCGTTTGATAACGCCTCTATTTTTAACCGTATACCTTTTAGGATAGAACTTAGCAAATATCAGAAGCAGAAATCTTCTCATTCATACGGAATACTTTCATACCTCTCTCATTTTCTAGATAGCAGTTGCCAAATCAACTACGTTAGCGGTTCCGCTCTACATCATCTATTTGAGACATACGAAACAATCTTTGTTTTTGATGGATTAGATGAGGTCCTAAGCGTTAAAGATAGGCTAGAGGTAAGAAACGACATAGCCAACTTTTTAAAAATGTATCCATTATGCCAAGGCGTTATCACTAGTCGCTTTGAATCGTACCAGGAAGTAAACTTCAAAGATTATAATTTTGATGTAGTTGAGTTGCTTCACTTTGACTCTGGTCAAATTTCTGAGTATGTCTCGAACTGGTACGATCTAGAAGAACCAGATCCAACTGTTAAGCAGAAAGAGATTGAGGGATGCCTTGATAAGTTGGCAGGAGTTGAAGATGAATTAAAGACCAACCCATTGTTGCTAACTTTAATACTGCTTGTGTACCGAAACTCGCTCGAAATACCGGCCTCAAAACTGGATATCTATGAGAGCTGTACCAACACACTCGTTCAGGTACGGGATGAGAAAGAAAAGAGTCTTGACATTAAACTAAAAGTGGCGAATAAGCTTTCAGCCTTCTCATCTATTGCGTACTGGCAATATACGGAGAAAGACAGCAAGAAAGCTATTACCTATGACAGCGTCCTCCAACACATGACAAGGTATATTAAGCACGTATGCGAAATCGAAGACGACTTTTCTGCAAAAGAGGCAGCCACAGAGTTTTTAGAATTCGCTCAAAATAGGTCTATTTACGTTGAGAATTCTTTTACTCACAAAACTTTTCTTGAATATTTCGTCGCATACTTCCTCTACACAAACTTTCACCAAAAGGGAAAGGCTGCTGATAGAGACTCGGTCATTGCTGACCACATAGCCGATTCCGCGTGGGCAAACATCCTCGAAGTTTTAATCTGCAAGATAGACAAAGAGCAGTTCGACTATGAGGTGATTGATTCGATAGTCACTGCTCAAATTTCAAGAAATAAGATAGCGTCAGTACAGTTTTTTTCCAAGATAATAAAATATTTGAGTAATATCAGCAAAAAGTCAACCGCGATGCTGTTAACAATTGCTGTCGACACCGTTGTCAACTTTAAAAATGCTCATGGCACACAGCGCCCCTTACCTAGCATAGTAAATATCAACACAAATATTATTAGTTTGTTAGGAATTCAGCGATTCAGGGAGGTCTTTGAAGGGATCATTGATGAAGCTAACAAGGACGGCGAAGCTGGATCAGAAACCTATGTAAACATGCGGCTGTATATAATGGAAAATACTCTTGATTCAAAGTTAGGCTTTGAGAATATTGTGCCTTTTGATAATGAGGAAGGTCTGCAGGATCCCTATTTTTATCTTCTTCGGAACGTGGAAAAAGTTTCAACCTTTGACGAGGAGTACTGGGCTGCGTTTGACGACTGCAAGGCTACATTCGGAAAGGAAGCTATGCTGGTGACGTATTACTCTAGGTATGGCTACAATATTTTTAACAACAAGCCATCTTTTAACTGGACCTTGGCGCCTTTGTTTGAAACGGAAGAGAAAGTAGAATTCATCAATAACTTAGGGAAAATCAGGGGGAAAGGTATCAGCACTAGTGACATAAGAAAAGCAATTACTGGTGGAGGATACCAGCCCGTAATAAATAACCCTAACACGCTGCTGGAATGGTATTCCGAGGTTCGTCTTCCTCATATCAAGCAGATTCTTGAAGCAGCTTTACATTTCTTTTATAAGTTAGACGTTCCAAACAGTAAAGGCAAAAACATACCATATCATAAGCTGATGAGTCGGCAGAAACCTTGGGAAAGATAGGCTGCGAGGGGAAGATTGAGGGGTCGGGAAGATTGAGGGGTCGCGTCTGTAAATTCTACAGAATCTATAACCGCAGCAGGAAGAAATGTAAAAGTACAGACGCGACCCAGTACTACCCGCGACCCGGTACTACCCGGTACTACCTGTCGTATGTATAATTTTTATGGCGTGTCCCCGGAATAACTCCCTAGGGACCGCCCCCCCTTCTCACGGCGTTAAGGAGAGATGACAGT
Organism: Geomonas sp. RF6; assembly: GCF_021044625.1. Classification (NCBI taxonomy): domain Bacteria; kingdom Pseudomonadati; phylum Thermodesulfobacteriota; class Desulfuromonadia; order Geobacterales; family Geobacteraceae; genus Geomonas; species Geomonas sp. RF6. The sequence goes on from NZ_CP087999.1 coordinate 782,977, forward strand.
GCATTTTCTCAGAGGAACAGTTCTTGTTGGTGTTTGGCTTCTGCTGGTGGGCATCTGCTCCGGCAAGGAAGTGTACTTTAAGGACGGCAGCACCGTTGAATGTGAATCGTTCTGGAGAAGTGAAAGCACCGTCTTTGTCAAGGTTAACCGGGATATACTCCTCCGCTTTGAGCGGAGTGAGATCGATATAAAGCGTACCTTCGGGAAAATTCCTACGAAGAAGAGCGGAGCAGTCGCCCCTGTCGGGCAGGTACGCCGCCCGCAGTCACTGCAAAGGCCTGCAGCTACTCCGATGCCGGCGCAGGGGGCCTCTGCCGCTGCACGTGCGGCCAAACCGGCGGCTCCGGCCGCTGCTCCCTCTCTCCCCCTACCGACGGAAGGTGCTCAGTCCCTCCCTGCACGACCGACACCTGCTCCCTCTACCGCTTCGGAACTGAATGCCCCGCAAGATGCCAGCCCCCCCCCGCAACCGCGCCCCGCCGGGAACGTCCTCCCTGCCGGTCTGCAACCGGGGGCCGCGACGCTGTTGATATTTGTAGGGTGCATAGTTCTAGCCGTCGCCTCAATGTGGCGGATCTTTGAAAAGGCGGGGCAGTCAGGAGTGAGCAGCCTGATACCGATCTACAACCTTTTCATCTTTATGGAAATTTCCGGAAAGCCGTGGTGGTGGCTCATATTACTATTCATCCCTGTGGTTGGCGTGATCATCGGAATTGTCGCTAACGTCTCGCTGGCGAGTAAATTCCGTAAGGGTCCTGCGTTCGGCCTCGGACTCGCCTTTTTGCCGATGTTATTTCTCCCGCTATTGGCCTTTAGCAGTGCCGAATACGAACCGTAGCGAACGACGGACGTAACGTAATGGAGCGTCCTGGGGTCGCGGCTTGAATTATGAAATTTACGCCCCGGAGCCAATTCTTCACTAATCAAGCCGCGACCCCTGCGTACTTGGCTGCAAGGAGTCTGCTCCCTCGCTCTTCGCCCGTTGTCACCTGACAAAGACCACCTTGCCGCTGGTCTTGCCAAGCCACATCGACCGAAAGCCTTCTTCCGCCTGCTCCATGGGCAGGATCTGGCCGATCTCCGGCTTGATGCCACTTGCAGCCATCAACTTCATCATGTTCTTCATATCCTGCAGCGTGCCCATGATTGACCCGCACACAGTGATCTGGTCCAGCAGCACCGGAATGATGTGCAGTGGGACTTCAAATCCCGTGGTGCCACCCGTTACCACGATCGTTCCGCCACGCGCAACCGAAGCGAAGGTGTGCTCCCATGACGCCGGGCCCACGTTGTCCACCACCGCCTGAACTTTTCTCGGCAGCCGCTCGTTGGAGTCGAAGGAGCGACTGGCACCGATCCTTTCGGCGAGTTCGCGCCCTTCGGCCGTGCGGCTGGTGACCCACACCTCAAATCCTGCCGCGCGGCCGAGTTGAATGAGCGCGGTCGACATTCCCCCCGATGCCCCCTGCACCAGAAGCGTCTCACCCGGTCGCAGTCCAGACTTGGTGAAAAGGGCCCGATAGGCGGTCAGCCAGGCGGTGCCGAGCACCGAGGCGTCCAGCAGGGAGAGCCCCTCGGGCACCGGAACTGCATTGCGCTTCGGCACTGCGAGGTAGTCCGCAAAGGTGCCCGGGACAAACTCGCTAACTATATGCCAGTGCGGGTCGAGCGTCTCGTCATCTCGCCAGTCGTCGCTCCCCAGGACCGGATAGATGACAACGGGCGCACCATCATCGAGCAACCCGGCACCGTCGCTGCCCAGGATAATCGGAAAGGTTAGCCCTTGCGGATGAGCCGTGACGCCTTGCAGGGTGAAGATGTCGTGCCTGTTCAGGCTTGCGTGGGTGACCTTTACCCGCACCCAGCCCTCAGGAACGTGAGGCTCCGGGCGCTCTCCCATTCTCAGAGCCGCGAGCGGATTTTCGCTATCGCCATGGTCGGCATAGACCGCAAACATAGTTGAACCTCCTCCTGTTAAAGGAACCACAAGCGAGTTTCGCAAAGGGGAACGCGCTCCACATCCATTCCTGCATTATACCGGCTATCGGTGCAGCCCCCTCAAAAAGGTTTCAACATGATCGATTCAGAGGATCAGGGGGAAGCGTCCCAAGGGGTCGGTCTAGCCCCGAGTGGCATCCAGGACGTCAAGCGCGACGCCCCTGCGTTTATGCGTTTCTGCCCCGTAATGGACCCAGCGTTAATCTCCGTCCCCCCATCTCCCAGCAAGTGGGGGATGTCCTGGGGGTCGCGGCTTGAATTATGAAATTTACGCCCCAAAGCCAATTCTTCCTAATCAAGCCGCGGCCCTTGAGTTTGCTCTTTCACTTCGGGATACGTTCAAGAAATGTCATCATCTCTGTCAGCACCTGGGACTGGCCTTCGTCCTGCATATGCAGGAGATGCCCCACGCCCTTGATCTGGGCGAAACTTGCGTTGCTGCAATTCTCTTTAAGCCATGAAATTTCCTGATCGGTCATGACCGCACCCAACTTTGTATCCCCCCGCATGAACAACATAGGACATTTAATGTTCGCAATCAGCTCTTTGTACTCATAACCTTTCGCAAAACGGTCAAAATCGTATAGCAATACATCGAAATAGGTAGGATCCAGCTGCCAGAGGCATCTGGCAAAATACAGCGTCCATTGACTGGTAACGGGATATTCCCTGAATTTGTCTGCCAAAGCCAACGCCAGATCCTGTTCCGTCTGCGCCAATCTCTTTAGCTCCAGCCACAAATGAAACATCTCCCGGCAGGAATCGATGACCCCCTTGTAGTTCACCAGGGTCAGCACAATATCCTCCAGAATGAGCGCCTTCACTTTTTCCGGGCAACGGGCTGCCACCATGAGGGAGACGACCCCGCCGATGGAATGCCCCACGAGTACCGCCGGCGCCTTCAAATGCCGGACAAACGCTGAGGTATCCTCGGTAAAATCCTCCAGCCGATACTGTCCCGGTACCCATTCCGATTTGCCATTTCCGCGTGCATCCAGTGCATAGGGATGCCATCTCTCGGCCAAGGGAGGAATGAGCGATAGGTATTCCTCCCAGGACCAGGCGCCCCCGTGCAACATGACCATTGGCTCGCTGGATGAATTGCCATAATCGAGGAAATTTATTTTCGCCTTTTCGGTGTCAAAGAACTTTTCTCGTGACATCTTCCACCTCCGCTTCTTTACTCCTGGCTTTGACGTCGTCGCCCTCTTACCTCTGAAGGCTTTGTGAAGGCGTCAACCTCCTTCGTCGAAAAAGAAGAGGCTGCCTTTCCGACTTGAACAGAAAAGCAGCCTGCCAGTTACCGGCAACCACCTGAACGTGATTGTAGTTCGGGGCAATCACCGCGTTGCGCCCTTATTCAGGAGTCCAAAAAGGTCCCGCCCTGCCCAGCCTTTTCAACGAAGCGAACAGTTCTGCGGCGTATTCATTCATTCTGGAGAGATAATCCGGCTGCAGACGATTCCTGAACAGAGGACCACCGAAGACAGTCGCCCAGTCGCACAAGGGCATAATGGATTCGGCCGACGCAGGATCGTACAAGGACCAGCTTTGCACATGCTCTTCCGACCGGAAGAGATTCATGCGGCTTCAAGCCCCTCCCCATGTCACTTCTCCGGTCAATGCCTTCGCAAAGGGATAGTTCATGTGTCCCACCGTCGATTTTTGATCGACTTCAAGCTCCTCGTCACGCATGCGAATGCTGATTGGTTCCCCACAATCGAGGCAACGGGTGTCGACGCGAATTTCTGTACCTGGGTAAAGCCAGCGCACGGCCAGCACTTCCATGCCTCATTGGCCGTACCACTTTTGCTCCCCCTTGATCGTCACCAGGTAATTGGTCGGTACGTTGGAGAAAGGGGCCCAAGACTCAACAGTGTCCGTGTCTTTGACAAACCAGCAGCCTATGGCGGACTCGGCAGCCTTGTGCTGTACCTGCCTGGCTTCTTCAACTGATATCCCGAGTGCTCCCGCAAGCTCCGTGTAGTGCGGTGCGCGCCCGGTGTTGATAAAGTGCTCCACTACAGCAGTGTAGGCTCGTTGGACTAAGGTATCTTCCATACCATCTCCTCCCCCTCCTTGTTGTCTGCAGATCGCGAAAGCATGACCGCCGTCCTGTGCATCTTTAGCGCTCTCATTGTGTCTTCGCGGAGGCCGTCACCGGATCACCTCACGACTTGTCGTAGAACTTCATAGCGAGCGTGCCGTGTGCCGCTGCGCCGCCGGCGCGGAGTGCGGCCGCCAGGAGTACCGCTTCGGCGACTTCCTCCCTGCTTGCTCCCGCACGCCTGGCATTTCGCGTGTGTATCTCGATGCAGTAAACGCACTGGGTAGTGTGGGCAACGGCAACTGCAATGAGTTCCCGATATTTCCGCGGAATCTTGCCGTCCTCGCGCCCGGTAATCCGGTCCAGGTTTGCCCACGCCTTGAAGCTTCTGGCGCAAGCTGTGACATTTCGTTGAGCAACTTCAGATCGTTTTCATCATGGTAATGTTCGGACCTGTCCGACCTCCTCCGCCTTACATTAAAATTTTATCACACACAAAGCGCCAGAGTGAAAGCGCGGTGGAGTCTATGGCGAGGAGCGACAATGAAGAACGGCGTAAGATGAAGGAGGGGCTGCTGGAGATTGCGGGAGGGGGGTGGGATTAAGACTAAGGCACACCTACCGCAAAGGCGCAAAGAGCGCAAAGAAGTGCCCGCAAAGGGAAAACCGGACAGGAGCACTGCAGTGCTTCGCAGAGAATGGAAAAGGGGACAAGCTACCAAGTAGCCTGCCCCCTTTTTTGCGCTCCTCTTCCCTTCCCGACTCTGGTCACTTAATGAAGTAGCGGATCCCCACCGTTCCTGAGAACCCCGAGCCGTCGAAGTTCCCTACATGGTCGCCGAAGCGGTCCTTGATGTCGGCCTCCCCGGTCAGCACCCCTCTCAACTCAGCATTGAGCGCAAGGTTGGGGTGCAGGAAATAGTCGACGCCGCCGGAGAGGTGCATGCCGACGGTGGTGTCGACGTCCTGTCGGGAGCCGTCGTACGGGTCGTAATCGGCAACGAGGATGTCGACTCCGGCGCCGAGGTACGGCACCAGCGGGTTGCGTGGCATGGCGAGGCGGTACTGACCGCCGAGGGATAGATCGGTAACGCCGAAGTCGCCGGTCTCGGAGCCGAACGAGGCGTGGGTTCCTTCAAGCACCAGTGCGAGGCGGTCGTCAATGCCGTAGATCGCCCCGCCCCCGCCGATGAAGCCGCTGTCGGTCCTGTTGGGGAAAAAATCTGACTCGTTCTCCGCCGGCACGATAAAGCCGAGCTTGCCGGTGAGTCCGAACCTGCCCTTTATGCTCTCCGCGCCGGCGGTCCCGGCCGCGAGTGAAATGACTGCTGCGAGGCATGCGACGATTATCCTCTTCTTCATGCGGAATCCTCCTTTTTCTTTCATTGCAGGTGAACATCGTGCGATTGGGCTGGACGGTTATGTTGCTGTCTGCATCGGAATCCCCCCTTCGGGCACAAAAAAAGCCGGGCCCCAAATATCATGCGATATTTCGGCGACCCGGCTGTCTCGGTGAGACCCTGTAGGCTTTCCGTCCCATCCTCACGGATGGTTTAGTATTGTCGTCTATCGTGCTGCTATGGTGCTGCTTACTAGGAGCCTTAAATAGCCCAGCATGGCCGGCAAGTCAAGGAAGAAAAAGTCGCTCCTCCGGTTCGGGACAGCACAAATGTTCGACCAGAGGGCCGGCAAGTGATGGGGGATCTTCTGCGATCGGGGCCAGGATTGCGTACCACTAAGGTAGTAGTTACGTGCTCCTTGTGGGAGTACGCAAAGCAGGCCGGAGTAGTATTTACACCGCAAGGTGATTCTTATACTGTCTACTACACTGAACCGAGTCCTTTGCGGGTCAGCCATAAGAGTCAGTAGCGACAGCTACTTCACAAATGTGCCAGGGTGAGTTCTGGAACAAATCAGGGAGGGAGAACAAATGAGAAAGCGTATTTTTGCAGCAATGGCGTTGATAGCAGGTTGTGCGGTTGCTTCAACTGCTTCGGCAGACGTAACGGGGGACTTCAAAGTAACCGGGTACAGCTACGCCAACGACGTCGCCTCCGTTAGCGGTACTGTCAACCACGGTGCGATCCAGAGCAAGAAGACCGTCAACGTCGATGTAACCTACGAGTATTCCTTCGTGGCGGAAAAAACTGAGACCATTCCGGGCGAAACCACCACTGTTACGATTTTTACGCCGGGAAAATGCACAACGACAACTTATGCCACCGCAGACAACACTACGAAAAACGCGTGCTGGGACAATAATGGCAAGCCCAAGGCAATAAAAGGTGAGATCTGGACTGGCTCCTATGAGACTTCTACTACCACGACTGAGCCCAGGACCGTTACCTACAAGTTCAACGGGTCGCAGGGAATGACGGCCATTACCGAACCTACCATCGAAAAAGGTCGCCTCAATCCGAAGGGCAAGATCACCGGGTACAACTGGACCGGAACCGAGTCCATCGTCCCGAATGCCGACCTTGTTGATCCCGCCCTCATTCCGGCAGGTTATACTGTTGTGTCTGTCACGGTCAACGAGATAACCTACAAGGCTTACCTGACCGACAGCACTGGCGCAGAGATTGCCGACACTGTCATGACCGGCACCATCCCGGTACAGTAAACCGCGACTCAACCAAAAAGTCCCCGCCATCCGGCGGGGACTTTTTTGCTTAACCAGCAGACCTCCCGCCATCACTCTTCACAATACCAAAACCCGCCGCGGGACATAATGTTTCCCCCTCAAACTGATCACCTCAATGGTACTGATCCTCGTTTTGAGAGGCATCCGACAGGCTGTCGCAGGCGCATTCTTTCGCTCCCTCAGCAAACGCGAGGGAGATGCGGAGGGTAGAGATGAACGTGCCACACCAACATCCGCGGGGCAGGGAAGAGAGAAGAAAGTTTCCGAGGTTCTGTGCATCCGAGGGCGCGACAGCCGCCTTCACGGCCCCTCACGACGACAGCCACTACACATTCCTGGGACGAATAGTGGACATTAGTCAGGGTGGTCTGGCATTTGAATACGAGGGGAGAGCGAACGACTTGAAGCTGGGGATTCTGGACATCCTGGGGCTAGCGAGCCCCTACCTGCTCTTGCATGATGTGCCTTTCAATCTGGTCTACCACCGGAAAGTCGACAGCGGAGACAGCGCCCCTGCAATGACGCGCCGGTGCGCTCTGACATTCGGGCAGTTCTCTCACGAGCAAGCACAGACCTTCAGAGAGGTTATGGCAGAATATGCCATGCTCCCTGCCAACTGAGGGATGAATGGGAAACTCCGCATGGTTTGAGCTCACAGCAACTGTTTTTCGTGAGCGTACCGCACCAGGGCGGAGCGGCTGGTAAGGCCCAGCTTGCCGAAGATGTTGTACAGATGTTTTTTCACCGTCGCCTCGGAAATGAAGAGTTTTGCGGCAATCTCGCAGTTTCGCATCGCCTGCGCCACCATGAGAACGATATCGATCTCACGGCTCGTCAACACCTGCTGCACCTCCTTAGCCCCTTTTTCACGCTGCAGCATCTTTTCCACCGCGTTATGGAAAGAGTGCCGCTCCACCCACTCCCCTCCCGCATGCACCGTGCGCAGGCACTGGATAAGGAAACGGGATGCCATCTCCTTGAGAATGATCCCCTTCGTCCCCAGCTTCATGACCTCAACAACGGTGTCGGCACACATCTCCGCAGTGAAAACCACCACCCTGGTCTGCGCCCCCAGACTGGGCAACTCCCGCAAAACTGCCAGCCCGTCCTTTACGGCCATGCGAATATCGAGGATCAGAATGTCTGGCCCGTGCTTTTGCACGGCATCGAGAGCCTCTTCGCCATTTCTGCACAACGCGACCACCTCGAACCCCTCCTCCCCATTCAAGAGGGTCTGCACCCCGCTCAGGACAATAGGGTGGTCGTCGGCTACCACTACTCTAATGGACATGCTGTGAACCTCCTCGCTGGTTCAACGGAATGGTGATATCGAGGCAAGCCCCACGGATGGTTGAGTCAAGGGACAAAGTACCATTAACGCCGGAGACCCTTTCCCTGATGGATGAAGGCCCGAGCTGGAGTCTGCACAGGTCAGCGTGATCGTAACGCCCCTGGTAGGGAAACCCTGCTCCGTCATCCGATATGGAAATCTGCACCAGACCGTCCTTTACCTCGATACCGACCGTTACCTTGCTAGCATCGGCGTGCTTGGCGCAGTTGATCAGCGATTCGCGCACGATGAAATAAAGCTGCTGCCCGAGAACCGGGGAAACCGTGCCGCCGAGACTGTCAGGCAAGTTCAGTTCGACCTGCAGCCGCCAGAATTCGCGAATGTACAGTGCCATGTCGCGCAACTGGTCGGCAAGGTCGTCATCAAGTGTGCGAGAAGTAATCATTCCCGGCCTGAACTCCTGGATAAGGCAGCGCATGTCCCGCTGCTCGAAGGTGAGCAGCTTCAGGATATCGCGGAGTTCCTGGTGACCCGGCGAGGCTTCGGGAAGATGATGGTCGAGTGCCTGCACCTTCAGGGTGATCCCCGCAAGGGATTGAAGCAGGCCATCGTGCAGGTCGCGGGCCAGGCGGATGCGCTCCTCGATAATCGCGCTGTTGTGGAGTTCCTCGACCAGGTAATGCCGATTGAGAAGTATCCCTATTCTGTGCGACACGATTCTCCCCATCAGCAAGTCGTCGGAGGTCATCCTCTTCTTGTCGAACAGGAAGAGTCGCCCTTGCACATGCTTGCCCTGGAGGCAGAGGGAGATGGCGGAGCGTATGGCGTACCGTGAGATCAGCTCAGGATCAATGACGGGTGCATCGTAGCAGTAAGCCGGGCCTTCAGGTGAGTCCCACAGTGCGCCCGATCCGTGAAGGTCTGCGTTGTGGCAAAGAAAGTTGCTCCCCGACAGGCTCTGTGTGACCATCTCCCCGAAAAGATCGGGAGCTTCACGGGTCACCTCATACGAGGCCCCGGTGAAATATGCCACGTTTCGCCATGGGTCCTCGGAATTCTCCCAAATGGCGAGCCCTCGGGAAGCCCCTGTCAGAGTGCAGGCATGCTCGAGGAGAGCCTGCATGAGAGCCCCGACGTCAAGATCGTCATCTACTTTGGGGAGCTTGGACAGATTGGCAATCTCGCCGATCAGGGTTTCCTGATAGGTCCCAAGGTAGCCAAGCAGCATCGCTATAACGGTGAGATAGGCTCCGCGGATGATGAACCTGTTGTACTCGAAGCCGGGGTCGTGGAGGATGTGGCTGCCGTACACTCCGAGGCACAGGAAGGACACGAGGAATAGCCCCGTGGTATAGATAGCTCCCCTCCAGTGCCAGCGCAGGGTGGCACACAACATGGAGAAGGTTACATAGACGAAGAAGGGGCTGGTGGCGCCTTCAGTAAAGAACATGAAGACAAGGAAAGCCACCACATCAAAAGCATGGGTAGCAACCGGCAGCCACTTTATCGGTCGCGATGCAGGCCACACAACAAGAGCAACGATAAGTGAGTAGACGACATATGCCACCATCAGGCCATAAGCGACGTTGGCATAGCGGCTTGGTTCGGAAGGATCTATCCATATGGCTAGCAGCGAAAAGAAAGCAAAAACGGTTCGCGAGCCCGCAATCAAAAGCTCAAGGCGGCTCTGCGGGAAGTACCTGCGGTCTATCTTCGGAAAAACCATGATGTTCCTACTTCAACATTGACACTATCTAAGGCTTTAACACGTCTAGCTAGTGCGAGCCAACCAATAAGAACCTTCCACTCTCATAGATAGCTCCGCTACTTTAACAGATGAAGCAGCTTCTTGCAGGCCAATATTGACAATTACAACCAATGAGTGATGTCAAATTACTATAAAGGATACAGCACGTCAACGATTAAGGATGATCATGGTCTGATCCACTTGTCCTGCCATCGTCGCCCTTGCTGCGAGAAGAATATTCTTTATGAAACGACCGCTCTTGACACCTTATCGGCTTCTACCTCCCTTCGCATTAGAGCTCGTGGTCACGAAGCTCGCGGTCGCGTACACGAAGCTCGCGGTCACGTACACGAAGCTCGCGGTCACGTACACGAAGCTCGCGGTCACGTGCACGAAGCTCGCGGTCGTGTGCACCAAGCTCGTGGTCGCGTGCACGAAGCTCGCGGTCGCGTGCACGAAGCTCGCGGTCGCGTACACGTAGCTCGTGGTCGCGTGCACGTAGCTCGTGGTCGCGTACACGAAGCTCGCGGTCGCGTACACGAAGCTCGTGGTCGCGTACACGAAGCTCGCGGTCGCGTACACGTAGCTCGCGGTCGCGTACACGAAGCTCGTGGTCGCGTACACGAAGCTCGCGGTCGCGTACACGAAGCTCGCGGTCGCGTACACGAAGCTCGCGGTCGCGTACACGTAGCTCGCGGTCGCGTACACGAAGCTCGCGGTCGCTTACACGTAGCTCGTTGTCGCGTGCACGAAGCTCGTGGTCGCGGGTGCGAGGCTCGCGCTCCAAGTATCGACGCTCCCGGTCGAGGTCCGAAGGGTCCGAAGGGTTGATCACTGACATCTTCATGTGGAGGGCGTCATGACGGGCGCAGTGAAAAAGGAGCCCCACCGCTTACTCCAGGTGGGGCTGACGGTTCTTGTCGACTATTACCTGACTCCTATTGCGTCATCTGCACGTGGTCAAAGGTCGAGGTGCACAAGGTTGTGTTGTCGTGACTCGCAACGACCAGCCCGACGTACACGGTGCTGGGCATGCTGATGGTGCTCGTTCCCACCTGCACCCAGTTGACCCCGTTGGAGGATATGTACCCGGTGAAGGTGCTCCCATTGCGTACCAGCCGCACCCAGTAGGGCGCGGCGATGTCGAAGATTTTGGATGAAGTAGTTGTGCCGCCTGTCGTGGTGCGCCGCAGGAACTCCGCCCTTTGGAGCGGTGTGAGGTTCATCAATGCATGCTTTGAGCCTGCTGACAGGGACTCGCGCATCATCACTCCTCCCTTGGCATACTCGTGAGTAGGCTGCAGCGACATCACCCGGGCGATGATCTCACCGTTTCCAGTCATTGCGCGATAAACGAAACGGAAGGCATCGGCGCTTCCCCATATGTCGCTCCCGGATCCACGCAACGTGAATATGTTGTTGAAGAACTCGGCGTTGCCGGGAACGCCGACGCTACCGACATCCGCCGTGAGCCAAGGAACTGGCAGCGCAGTGACCACGACCGCCACCGGTGTGGATGTAGCGGTGCGCCCCATGCTGTCCGTAACCCTTGCCGTCAGAGAGTAGCGTCCCGCGGGCACGCCACTCCAGGTGATGCTGAAAGGAGGAGCGGTTGCGGTCCCGATAGATGCACCGCCTGCGTAAAATTCCACCTTGGATATTGAAGCGTCGCTCCCCGCTCTTGCCATCGCTGCCACGGTTATGCTCGCGGGCGCACTGTATGTCGTACCGTCGGTGGGGGCTGTTATCTCGACTGTCGGGGATGCTGTCGTTCCTCCGATCAGGACGCCATCCATGGTGGCGGTGGCAAGGAGGGAGGTGTTGTGGCTGCAGACGATGAGACCGACATAGATTGAACTTGTCATGCTGATGGTACTTGAGCCCGCCAGTCGCCATGTTGCGCCGTCATTGGAGACATAGCCGCTGAAGGTGCTTCCTTTGCGCACCAACTTCACCCAGTACGGCACCGAAGCAGTCGCACCGCTTGCCGTGGCACCGCCCCCCGTGACTGTCCGTTGCAGAAATTCAGCGCCACCGGTCGGCTTGAGGTCCATCGTGACGTGCCTGGAGTTAGGCGAGAGGGACTCGCGCATCATCACCCCGCCCTTTGCATACAGATGCGTGTTCTGGAGCGATCGAATCCGCGCCACGATCTCGCCGTCCCCAGTCATGGTCTGGTAGACGTAGTGGAAGGCGTCGGCGCTCCCCCAGATGTCGGCACCCGCCCCCCTTACGGTGAAGACGCCGCTTTGCCAGGAAGCACTTCCGGCAACCCCGACAGCGCCGACGTCTCCGTTTCTCCACCCGGTCGGGAGCCCATTATCGGTGACCGTAATCGCAACAGGCCCGGAGGTTGCCTGCCCTCCGAGGGTGTCGGTGACTACGGCAGTGAGAAGGTACTGCCCGGCCGGGACATTTCGCCATGACACGCTATAGGGGCTCGTGGTGATGGTGCCGATAGGTGTGCCGCCGGCATAGAACTCCACCTGTTTCACCGACGCACCGATTCCCGCAGTTGCACTGGCCGTTATATTGACTGTGGCAGGCGCGACGAAGGTGGCGTCTACTGCAGGGGAGGTGATAGCCACGGTGGGGAGGCTTACCTGGCCGGCAAGGGCGACATTGTCGAAAGTGGCGGTGTTGAGAAGAGCGTTGTTGTGGCTTGATACGATCAGCCCGATATAGACGGAGTTTGCCATGCTGATCGTGGTGGTACCGATGAGGGTCCAGCTCCTGCCGTCGGCAGAGGCATAAGCGCTGAAGGTGCTCCCCTTGCGGACGAGTTTCACCCAGTACGGCGCTACCCCGGTCGCACCAGTGACGGCCGTCGTCCCTCCAGTAGAGGCCCGGCGCGAGAACTCGACGCCATGTAACGGCGTCACATCCACCATCGCGTGTGCGGAGTTCGCCGTCAGGCTCTCGCGAATCATCACTCCGCCTTTGGCGTACGAGTAGGTGTTCTGCAGGGAAACAACGCGCGCCACGATCTGCCCGTCCCCCGTCAGCGGCTGATATACGTAACGGAAGGCGTCCGCGGTCCCGTAGATGTCGGCCCCTGAGCCGGCGATGGTAAAGGTCCCTGCCATATAGCCTGCCCGCCCGGTCAACCCCACATTTCCAATGTCACGTGTGAGCCAGCCGAACGGTATCTGGCTGTCAAAGCCCTCCAGCACCTGCACCCGGTTGTTTCCGGTATCGGCCACGAACACTTTGTTACCGGCCTTGTCAATGACGATCCCTGTCGGATTTATAAAGAGGCCGTTCCCTATGCCGTAGCCTCCCCAGACCGCGCGGATCGTTCCACCAGGGTCGAAGACAAAGAGCTTGTCAACGGGATCACCGGTACTCACGAGGACGTTGCCGTTCGGATCCACCGCGACACCGGCTGCACCGGACAAGGTCCCTTCCCCGATCGCCCTCAGGAAGTTCCCCTGGCTGTCGTACACCTCCACCCAGCCGGGATAGGCGGCGTACACGTTACCCTTCGTGTCGAGCGCCACGTCCAGAGGTTTGGCGGTGGGGTCAACCTGCGAGGCCCACTGCCTGAGGAGCGTTCCGGCACCGTCGTAGACTTGTACCCTGGAGAGCCCGGTCTCGGCGATATAGACGAGTCCGCTTCCATCTATCGCGAGGCCTCCGGGCTGGTAGAGGAGAGTGGAGCCGGAGTCTCCCCACTTTCTCAGGAAGGTGCCGGCACTGTTGAAGATCTGGATGTTGTTGTTCTGAGCGTCCGCAACATAGATGTTACCGGCAGGATCAAGGGCAATTCCGGTCGGATTTCTAAACTGAGCAATCCCCTCGCCATAGCCGCCCCATTGCCTGACGAAAGTCCCGCTGTCAGTGAAGACCTCTACCCGGAAGTTGTCAGCGTCCGTCACATAGACGTTGCCACTGCTGTCGAGGGCCAGGTAACGGGGAGAGTGGAATTCGCCAGGTCCGGAGCCGTAGGTCCACCACTTGCTCAGATAAGTACCGGTGTTACTGAAGATCTCGATCCTGAAATTCTGGCTGTCGGCGACGTAGACATCGCCATTGTCACCCACGACGAGGGAGTACGGAGTTCCGCCGAACTGCCCGTTGGCACTCCCCCAGGTCCCCCAGCGCCGCAGCGGTGTACCGACGCTGTCGAAGACCTGAACTGAAGCGTACGCGGTTACATAGACATTTCCCTTTCCATCAAGAGCGATGGAGGCAAGGGAATCGAACCTCCCCCACTTTCTGAGGAACCGACCGGTACTGTCGAAGACCTGAACCCTGTTGTTGCCGGAGTCGGCGACGTAGACGTTGCCGGCAGCATCAATGGCGACACCCGATGCGTAATTGAGTTGTCCATCCGCGGAGCCGGGAGTTCCCCACTTGCGCAGGAAGCGCCCCCACGGATCGAATACCTGGATCCTGCCGTTACCGGCATCGGAGACGTAGACGTTGCCGCTGCTGTCTACAGCCACCCCCTGCGGGCTGTTGAACTCACCGTCGGCAGACCCGGCACTCCCCCACTTGCCGAGGAAGTTGCCCATATTGTCGAAGATCTGCACCCTGTTCAGCGCAGCATCGGGAACGTACACATTCCCGTTGGGTGCCACAGCGATCCCCAGAGGGAACTGGAACATGCCATCAGCGGACCCGTAACCACTCCATTTTCTTAGCAGCGTCCCCGTTTTGTCGAAGACGAGGATTCCGCTGTTGGGACCGAAGTGGTTAACAAGGTATATGTTCCCCGCCGCATCACGAGCCATCATGTGGGGCTGCTCGTCAAAATGGTACCGAGCCCCCCACAGGTAGAGGAAATCACCAGGAGCGGCCTGCGCCGCCGGGAGCATTGCCACGTGCAGGAGCAGGAGGGCGAGAAATAGCGCCGTCTTGAGAGGTTTCATTCGGCACCCCCTGGTCGGCTCTTCACCGGAAACTCGACCACCTTGCCATTGGAGTCGACGCATCTCCCTGTCCAGAAGAGCGTAGCTCCAGCGTAGCGCGGTTTGTCGACCATAAGCCTCGACTCCACTTGCAGCGTAACGTCGGTGACCTCATTAGGTCCTAAGTAGGCAATGTTCAGAGTGGTCCCTTTGCCGAGGACCGGGATGACGGGAACAAGGGAAAGAGAGATCTCTGTGACAGCCGTATCGCCGGAATTATGCACATGCAGCGTGTAGTCAACGGTTGTGGCCGAGGCTTGGGGGTTGAAGCCGGTGAGGTGGTGTGCCAGCACGAGCGGCGAGTCGCTGGCGTGTGCGAAGCTGGCTGCCACTACCAATGCCAGAAAGAACAGAAATCGAGCCGTTGTTTTTATCATTCCTTGCCTCCTCTTTGCAGTGGTTAGTGCACCCTTCCTTCTTCACCTCCTTTTCGCTTGCCAAATGACGCTGGGGCAGAGAAAGGGGGGCAGGACTTTTTGACAAGATAGAGTAGCCTGTCCCCCTTCCTAAGCGCGTCGGTCAATCCGGTGACCAGACCCACACCTCGTTCGACGTGGGCGCCAAGAGATTGCCATTGTTATCCGTCGGCTGTTTCGACAGTTGCACTGTCGCCCCGACTGTCGTTCCGGTGAGGTCGAGGAGCAGGCCGGAGTTGACATTGGTGACTGTGGGGTACCCGACGTTACTGAACATGCGTAGCCAGTGCTGGCTGGCCGCGCCGCTGCATTCGCTGATCACGACCGCCGGGTTCTCGGGTGCGCCCGGAGCGTCCAGACACATTGTTCCGCTCGGACTGGCGACAGTGAAGGTCTGGGAGATCGGGTGGTAGGTCCAGGTCTGCGCCGTGCTAAGCGGAGTCGCGCAACTGTTGATGACGGGGATACCGGTCGTCGAGAGGTCGAGGCATTTCTTCGCCCCCACCGCATGCAGAGCGCCGCCCTGCCTCGAGGTCCGACTCCACAGCTGCCCCTGGCTGCTGTTGGCGGTGTTCAACTGCAGGAGGGTGTTGTTAGCGGTAGCCCCGCCAGGAACATCAAGGACGAGCCCAGACTTGTCGTTGCTGATCGCGTAGCCATCGCCGTGCAGCGTCCACTGCTGCTCGAGCGCGCCGGTGCAGGTGTTGATCTGAACGGGGGTGCCGGCGGTGGTGCCGCCGTTGCGCGCCTCCAGGCACAACGTCGGGGCGTAGGCGTAGATCAGCTCCTTGGTCGTGGGATTGTAGGTCCACTGCTGGGCCCAGTTGCCGTGGCAGTCATAGATCTGCACCTGGGTTCCCGGCGTCGTGGAGTAGTTGGGCACGTCCACGCACCGTCCCGAACCGATGCCGTGGATCTCGCCAGTCAACGGGGAGTGGGTCTTCCACTGCTGCGCGGTGCCCCCCGCGTACGGCTCGAGGATCAACTTCGCTCCGTTAGTTGCCGAGTAGCCGCTCACCTCGAGCGCCAAACCCGACTTCTTGTTGATGATCTTCGCTTTGTCCGCTCCGACCGCCTCGATGGTCCAGCGCTGGCTCGATACTCCGTTGGTGAAGTTGCCGGTCTCAAAGTCCGGATCCTGGACGACGTTTTGTTCCGGCGTGTACCCCGTCAGCGCGATGTCGTCGAGCAGGAAGTAGTTCGGGGTGCCTGCGGCGCCGTCATCGTGAGCATTGAACCAGAGCGCGACGGTTTGCCCTGCGTAGACGCTCGTGTCGAAGGTGACGTTCGTCCATACCCCCGAGTTGGAGCAGACGTTCAGCACGTTCGCGAGAGTGTTGTTCGAGGTGTCGCGGATCTGCATCTGGATCTGCTCATTGGCGATCGAGCCCGCGCAGTGCGGCTGGTACCAGAAGCTCAGCGCGGAGGCGCCGCTCGGGACGGTTACCCTCTGGGTCATGGTGCTGCTGGCGTTGATTGGGACCGTTTTTCCCAGTTGCGCCGCGTAGGTGCCTGTGTGGGGTGAGGTGGTGACGAGGGGGATGAACCCTCCGCTCGTGCTCCATGAGGTAATGGCGCCGTCGTCGCAGCTGTTGATGACAACGGGGGTGTAGCGGGCAGTGCTGCTCCCTGCGGCGTCGAGGCAGAGCTTGCCGCTGTTGTTAGGGTTGGGGTCAGTGTCGGTAAACTCCGCCGGGTTGGTGACCGAGATCTGCTCGAGGGCGGGGTCGTAGGACCAGATCTGATCGTTGGCGGGGGGCTGATTGCAGGTATAGATCTCGGCTTGGGTGCCCTTGGTCCAGGACGGCAGGCGGATGCACTTGCCGGACGCCACCCCCTCCACCTCACCGCTCGTGGCGTTGAAGGAGTCGGCATAGCGGAAACCGAAGACGACGCTGTCGGCGATCGTCCCGCCACAGTTTCCCACGCTGTAACTACTGACAATCTGGCCGGTGGCCAGCACGTGACCGTCGTACTGCAAGACGTTCGTGTCTCTGAACGATTCGTAGGTGCCGTTGTCGGAGTGGCCACCGGCTGCCCAGTAAAAGCCGATCCAGGCGGGGACCTTGTCCTGCTTCCCGATGCACCCCGATACGTCGCTCTGCGTCTTCACCTCGCTGATCGGCCCTGCGGCAGTGAGGTTGTAGTATTTAGCGGTGGTGGTGGGCGGCGTGGTGACCCCAGTGATTGCGCCGCTTTGTGCGGGCCCCAGCAGCGGAGGGGTGGTGGCCTGCATCGAGCTGAGGACGTTATATACTGTGGTGCCTCCGTCCTGCATCTGCTTCGTCCAGGTGGTGATCTCCTTCAGCGGTCCGGCGACGTTGTACGGCAGGGTCGGCTGGACCTGCATGTGCCCGGTGGGGTAGGTGTAGATCATGCGAGTCAGCTTCACCCCGCCCGGCACGGTCCCACCCTGCACGGTGCCAGGGTAGGCGCGCGGGTCCTGGTACTTCCAGACGTCCCTGGCGTCCAGAACGCTGAGGGTCAAGTTGCGCAGGTACTCGTTGCGCGTTCTCCAGTCGGACGCCGCGGACGGCTGCTGGTTGAGGCCCGTCGTAAAGACCTGGTCGACGTAGCCGACGCCGTAGGCGGTGTTGGCGCTGTCCAGTTCCTGATCCATGGACGTTGCGGCAACGTTGTTGTCCAGGTTGGACCATTTGGGATCCATTGTGGTGTTGTCGTCCCAGTACTTGTGCAGCAGGATGCCGTCGCGCAGGAAGGCGACGTAAAGGTTTTCGTACTGCGCGTAGAGGGGGAGCAGGTCCAGCTGGCTTACTTCGGCAGTGTTTTGCTGGAAAGAATTTCGACTTTTTATGAAAGTATTTACATTGATGCCATTCCACATCCCCCAAAGGGTCTCGCGCGCCTGGTTGTAGCAGTTGTAGCTGTCGTACCCTTGAGGCTGCGCTTCGCAGTAGATCCTCCAGTTCGCTACCGTTTGATTCCAGGAACCAGCCTCCGGGTCCGCGCTCGCTCCCGCCAGAGCCTCCCCGATACCGGTCAACTCGGTACTGACCTGGTCGTAGGCAGCCTGCTTGACCATCGCCTGCATATTGTTGATCTCGGCGTCTGGCCCCTGCGGCCACAGCAGCTGGGTAAGCCCGGCCAGCAGGTTGCCGACGACGGGCACATACTGAAACGCTGTCGTGAGGAAGATCTCGATATCGGCCTGGACGTCGGTCGCGGCTGTGGGGGTGTACCCGCCGACGACGTCGCCGGAAGCCGACGCTGCGTCCCCAGTGCTTGTGTCACAGATGGGGAGCGGCTTCCACTTCATGGTCGGTCCCGGCTTGGGGGACCAGCCGGTACCGATCTGCTCCGAAATCTCCCGCAGTTGGTTCTGCAATGAGCTGCCAAGCTCGGGGTAGACTACCTTCCCGGACTGCAATGACCAGGCATGCTGCCTCCACGCCAGCGCCATCGCCTGTGCCGCCGAAGGGTTCCCCGACCGAAGCGCGTCATCCAGCTCCCGCAGCCGCCGAACGATTGAATTGCGGGTCGGACATGTCAGCGTCGAATTCTCCACCTCCTTGATCAGCTTCTCCACCTCGGTAGCGAGCTGGTGAACGTTCGCCCCCGGTCGACCTTTATCGGCTCCCTGGACAGCGACCTGCTTCTCCGGGATGGCCCTATCGGCGATAGCCGGAGAAATACCGAAAACGAGGCACGTCGTGAGAGTGCACAGAAAACTTACGGTGATCTTTATACGCTCGATCATTTTGAATTTTCCTTTCTGACTCTTCGTCCCCTTTTCACTCTTCCAGTTCCTTCAGAAGGGACTGTGACGGGGGGGGGCGGGGGCACAGGTCAGGCCTCTCGAATAATCGGCGCAGCACGGTGAGGGCAATGACAGGTTGTATCATCTTCTTTGCCGTGGCGTTCATAGCCAGTCCCGGATCTTTAAGGTTCTCTCTACGACCTCGACGTAGCGTCTATCTCTGCATGTCGCCATGGAGGAAACAATGGCCGCTTTGACGACCTCGGCACAGGAACATCTACCGTCAGCTCGGAGAGCAGCGCCAGCAAGAGCGCCAGTGGATGGACAAGGGAGTTCTTCTCGGTGATGCAGATAGTGAGGCAATCACCGTACCACTTAAAAACGCCTGCAAAAACAATGCGTTTTGTCGCTCAGCGGGATGTAGGTGCAATGCTTTACATAAAGGTGTAAAGGGGGTTTACATTCACCGGCCCTGCTCGCGGTCGAGGCCAGTAGAGCCTTTTAGTCGCACAATCAGCAGTTGCAGTGGAGGGTATGAGGCGCGCAAAGGAGGTAGCGGGCGCAAAGGCGGGAAGAGAAACGAGGTGGAGACGTCGAGAGCTTCGGGGAGATGGCGGGTTGGTCGGGGATGAAAGTGGAGGGCGCCATTGCGGAGCCCTCCTTTCCAATCTTTATCAGCTGATCGTGGTACTCACGATGGCGGACCACGGACCGGGCCCATCGGGACCATGGTGCCTCATTCTGAAGAAGGCGTTTCCAGCTTCCATATTCTCCATGACCATGCTCGTGGCATCAGGGAAAATGGCCTTGTGGAACCACTCGTCCTCTGCTGAAGGGTCCTTCCGGTTTATGTGAACTTCATGGTTGTATGCGCCCGCTATCTGGCTGGCGCTCGCTACCGCCTTCCCCCTCTCCCCGGAATTGACCACGGTGAAATCCGAAGGGGCCACCAAGGGCAGCTTCACTCTGTTGAAAGCCCTGCGTTCCTGGATGACGGAGAACCCTGTTGTGAAGAGCGCATCGGGGTTTCGTACGGACGCTGCTTCCAAAAGGGCGGCGATCTCATCCAGCATCGTTACTACTTCCTCCGCGAGCTTGTCCCGCTCGCGGATCAGGTTCCGGTCACCATTGATGGCCAGGTGGTATGCCGCCTCAAACTGATCCACCTTCTCAAAATACCTCTGGAGGAGACCTGCGCTGGCACTCCACAAGGACTCCGGATAGTTCACGTTATCCGTGAGGGAGTGTCTTACTTTTTGGCAGAAGCTGAGGAACTTCGCAGGGGAACTTCTTCGATACTCACGCTTTATCCTTCGCTGATTCGCCATCGCCACTCCTTCGCCCCTCAGGTCGCAGAGACACTGGCGGATCGACCCGACAGCAGGAGCTATGTCATTAGTTTAATTCAATAGACAAAGGATATAGAGGGCGTGAGGAGTGTCAAGAACGTTTCACGGCTCTTGCCATGTAAAACGCCACGCATGGCCCAGGCCGAGGCACACACATGCCGACGATCCATTGAAGACCGCACCTCCTGCTCTTTGCTCAATCTTTGACTGTTCCGCCACTTTCGCCCCCCTCTCACTCCTTGATGCGTCTTTCGTCACTTAGCTGACCTATTGCTGGAATTCTCCCGGATTCGGAGATATAACAGGTACTCTGTCCCCGGAATGCTGTTCCGAGAGGATCACTTGGACTTAAGGAGGTTCGCAATGCGCTACATCAATACCAACAGAATCATTGCCGCCCAACTCACCACGCCGGACGAAAATCCCCTTATCGGCGACGACACGCGCCTCATCGATGTATGGTTCGACGGAAGCTCGGTGAGAAAGCAGCTCTTCAAGAAGGTGAAAAAGACCGAGCAGGAAGCTCTGGCGCAGGAACTGGAGGGGAAAGGCTTCATCCGCTCCGGCAACCTCCTCATCAATCCGCGAGCGGTCCTCTTTGCGGAAATGGAGCACGAGATCGTCGGAGGCCTCGTCACCATCGGCTACCAGGACAACGGCAGCCCGGTTGAGCTAAAGGTAGATAGCAATTTGTTCATAGAGCTGTGCGAGCGGTTGCGAGGGGTTTGACTGTAGAGACGGCGGCACAACGGCAGCTGGACGAGACTTCCTCTCTGTAAAGGACTGGTTCCCACGCTATTGTCCATCCCGCTCGTGGAAGCACAGTTACAAGACGTTTTCCCTCTCATAGACGTATGAGCTTCAGATGGCGAAGATGCCGATCACACTGGTCTTAATGCGCCCATTGTGATAGTGTGCACCACTTCATTATTCGCCGTATGAGGTAGCCCTTCAGCGTTTGCGCTGTGAGGTGGTTCAACACCAGTGGGCATGTGGTGATTTCGACGGCCTCACTCAGCACGAGGCCACAATCGGAAGGGCTTTTCCATGACTGAAACGTTGCAATACTACCCCCAAGACAAACTGTTCATGACTACGGATGTACCGGGGGCCAAGCAGTGGGCGGTCGCGCTGGAGAAAACAATGTTGACCTACTTCGAGGTGGCGCCGCATTGCACATTCGACTCCCACACTCACGACAGCGAGCAGATCACGATGGTGATAGAGGGTGTCCTCTATTTCCAGCAGGGGGATGAGGTGATCGGGGTGAAGGCGGGCGAGGCGATAGCGATACCCTCGAACGCACCCCATGCTGTGTTCACTACCGATACCGCAGTAAAGGCGGTCGACGCGTGGTCTCCGGTCATGGATAAGTACCGGAAGAAGTAGTCACTTAACGGCCGCTGCTTGAACGGCGCCAGCAGATGCTCCTGACGCCGTTGTCAAACAGGTGGAGTTTGCCATCGAGATTTCGGCGTCGGGGCGTGCTGCGTAGAGAGACAACATACCCCCCTCAAGGAGTCGTACTTGAACACACCTATTTTACTGATTTGCACGGCCCTCCTCTTTTCCCTATCGTTTGGTTCTCCCTCTTCAGCAGTGTCAGCAGGCACCGATGAGCTGCCAATTGCCGTAACAAAGCGGATCGTCCGGCCGGAAGATGCAGCTACTTTTTCCATGACCAAAGGGATGGTCGTTGTTGGCGACAGTATCTTCCTTTCGGACGCCGCTACCAATACGGTCCGCAAGGTAGCGATCAAAACCGGGGCTGTCTCTACCTTTGCGGGACAATCTGGAGTGAGTGGCTCGGCGGACGGTGCCGGGACCAAGGCGACGTTCAATAAGCCGCGTAGCATCACTAGCGACGGAAGAAGCCTCTTTGTTGCCGACTATGGAAACTTCACCATTCGCGCAATCGATCTCAAAAGTGCAGCAGTCACCACGCTGGCGGGCACCCCGGGACGCGAGGGATGGACTGACGGTTTAGGGGGGGCTGCAACGTTTTCCCGCTTATCAGGAATCACGACTGACGGAGGGAATCTCTATGTGACCGATAACCCCGGTTCCGGATCGACCATCAGGAAGATAGAAGTCGCTACCGGGAGGGTTACCACACTGGCGGGACGGCCGAATGCTTTCGGCACA
Source organism: Geomonas sp. RF6 (assembly GCF_021044625.1). NCBI lineage: Bacteria > Pseudomonadati > Thermodesulfobacteriota > Desulfuromonadia > Geobacterales > Geobacteraceae > Geomonas > Geomonas sp. RF6. The sequence goes on from NZ_CP087999.1 coordinate 805,245, forward strand.
GTGGACGGCATTGGAAAAGATGCACTTTTATATTACGCAAGCGGTATTACTACGGACGGTTCAAATCTGTATTTCACGGAGATGAATGGACACACTGTCAGGCAGTTGGCGCTGGCAACCGGCGAAGTTACCTCCCTGGCAGGGCTTGGCGGGAACAGCGGTTCGTCTGATGGTGTGCGGTTCGCGGCACGTTTCAGGGGACCTAGAGATATCGTAAGGATCGGCGGCGATCTGTATGTCACCGACACCCTGAATCACACCATCAGGAAATTCGTCATCGAGACGGGAGAAGTCAGCACTGTGGCAGGTACCGCCGGAGTCCCCGGTGCGGTAGACGGTTTAGGAACAGGTGCACGCTTTGCCGCACCGATGCTGATAGGAACCGACGGGAAAAAGCTCTATGTACTTGATTCCTCACCAAACCCACTGAGAGAACTTTCCTTCCGGTCTGATATCGTCGTTGATGGACCAGTGGCAAGAACACAGTTGAGAATGACAGTGCAGGATCTTCTATACCAGGAGAAATTTTCTGAGCTCGAGAAGATGGCACAGCACTTCAGAAAGTCAAAGGAGAGACTCCCTGAAGGGTTGTGGAAGCTGCAGTTTTTTTACGAGGGTGTGGTTGAAAAAGACAGTTCACCGGAAGGATTACGGCAATACAGGAGCTTGGTGGAAAAGTGGTATCGAGCTTTCCCCACCTCCATCACCGCCAGAGTCGCTTTAGCCGAGGCTATCCTTGAGATCGGAGCGAAGGCTCGTGGTGGCGGTTATTCTGATACCGTAACGGAAGAAGGAGCGCAGATATTTCACGACTCCAACGAGCAAGCCTACAAGCTTCTGGAGAAAAAACCCTCGTCTGACGCCGACGACTGCCCGGAGCGGTATGCTCAGCTCTTGAGGATCGCAAGGAACCAGGGGTGGGACAGGCCGCACTTCGAAGCGGCGTTTCACGAAGCGGTAACCTTCGAGCCGCTATACTACCCCTTGTACATACAGAAGGCGACCTATCTGCTGCCAAGATGGAATGGAGAGGAAGGGGACTGGCAAAAGTTTGCCAAAGAGGCGATCTCGCTCACACCCGAAAGCGAGGGGAAATCGATCTACATGCGGATCGTCGGTTCAATGGTATTGGTTCCCGGGATCTCCCTGCAGGATCCTCTTTTGTCCTGGACGCTCTTGAAACAAGGCTACCTCGATGTGGAGCGAAATTTCCCGCAGTCGCGCTGGAACTTGAACGTCTTCTGCAAATACGCCTCCTGGGCAGGTGACAGAGAAGCAGCAAAGGAGCTGTTCAAGCGCATCGGGGATAACCCATATCTGGATACGTGGGGAAGTGCGGAAGAATTTGAGAAGTGGCGAAAGTGGGCAGCAGATGATAAGCAGGCAATGAATCAGAGCTACCGTTAAAGCTGCAACGCGGCTCAGGCTTTGAATGTGGGGCTCACCTCCACGGTGCTCCTGCCAGCACATAGTTGAGGGCGTCCTCCTCTTCATGCCGACGTCGTTCCAGCCGGGGGGCCGTCCCCCCGGCTGGACTCGCGACCACGACACCTGCGTCCCCTGCTAATTGCTGGACCGCGTTGTTCCCGCCGTGCCGGCCACCGTCGTTGTGGCACCGGTTGCGATGACTACCTTGCGGATGGTGCTGTCGCCGAATTCGGTAAAGTAGATATTGGCCAGGGGACCTCTACATGCACTGGCGTAGATTACAGGGCCGCCCCATGGTTGCAAAGGCGTGCAGATGGCGGAATCAACCTCGATAAGCCGCCTCGATTGCAGCGATGTCGATCTTTGTCATCTGCATCATCGCATCAAACGCTCGCTTGGCAGCAGCGACATCGGGATCGGTGACCGCTTTGATCAGGATGATCGGCGTAATCTGCCAGGACAATCCCCACTTGTCCTTGCACCAGCCGCACGCGCTCTCCTGCCCGCCGTTGCCGACGATCGCATTCCAGTAGCGGTCCGTCTCGGCCTGGTCTGCGGTTGAGACCTGGAACGAGAACGCCTCGTTGTGCTTGAACGCCGGCCCGCCGTTGAGCCCGACGCACGGAACGCCCAACACGGTAAACTCGACGGTCAACACGTCCCCTTTTCTCCCGGACGGAAAATCTCCCGGTGCGAGGTGCACCGCACCTACCGACGAATCTGGAAAAGTCTCCGCGTAAAACCGTGCCGCCTCCTCGGCGTCCCCGTTGTACCAAAGGCAAATCGTGTTCTTTGCTGGGTTCATGATGTCATTCCTCCATGATAAAAGCGGACGCGTAAATGAGTCCGTTACAGCATAGCATGATTCACACAACACCTCTGGTGCAAGATCTGGAGGTAAATGCCAGGTTCGGCGTGGCGTGATGACGCCCCTTTACATTTCCCCAAGGATTCTCTATGCTTTGCCTATGCTACTACTTGTCGCGGCAGCTATCCTGCTCGTTCTCGGCATCCCCCACGAGGCTCTTGCCTGGGGAGGGGGGGTGCACCTGCAGCTCGGGATGAACGTACTCTCCAACCTGGGGATGCTCGATCCCGCCATCGCCGCCGTTATCGGCGCCCACCCCTACGACTACCTCTACGGTTGCATCGCCGCGGACATCACGCTCGGGAAGAAATACACCCACTACCTGCAGCACTGCCACCGCTGGCGGATCGGCTTCCGCATCCTTGAAAACGCGGAGGATGATGCGCAGCGCTCCTGCGCCTACGGCTACCTGAGCCACCTTGCCGCGGACTGCGTCGCGCACAACTACTACGTTCCGTTCAAGGTGATGAAGAGCTTCGCGGCGATGACGCTGAAACACGCCTACTGGGAGATGCGCTTCGAGAATTACGTGGAGAAAGACATCTGGGAAACGGGGAAGAAGGTGGCACAGGAGCACTTCAGCCGCAACGACCTCCTGCTCCAGAGGGTGGTTTCCAACACCATCTTCTCGTTTGCCACCAACAAGCGGATCTTCAACTCCATCCTGCTGGTGAGCCGCCTGGAGAAGTGGCAGGCGTTTCTGCAGACCATCAACGAAAGCTCCCGCTATACACTGGAGGAAACGGACCGGGAAGAGTACATGCGCCTCTCCCAGGACGCGGTCTTCGATTTTCTGCTGAACGGGCGAAAGGCCCTTATCTACCATGCCGACCCCACCGGCGAGAAGGCGCTGGAGGCCGGGGATGCCATCCGCAAGAACCTGAGGCTTCTGTACAAGAGCGGGAAGATCACCAAGCCGCAGGCGAACGAGGAGCTCGATCAGGTCCGGATGAAGCTCAGGCAGGCGATTTGGGAACCGCGGCAGTTGCGGCATATCTCCAGCTGATTTTTCGCCATCTCCGGAGCCGATTTCGAAACGGGAGCCGCCTTCTGGTGGCAAGTATGTCGGAGCTTCCTGCCGGAAACGCTTCGCTTATTCCGGCCCACATTCTACATTCCGCCTACCTCCAAATGATAATGGCCTGCATTGCAGGCCATTATCGCTTCTCACATGGATCCGTTCTCCTATTCCGGCATGTCCTTCAGACGTCTTCCCGTGCTGTCGGTGATCGTGGTCCCGGCAGCTTTTCTTTTCTGCTCTGCGGTGGGGGCGCCGACGGAATAGCTCGTTACGCTGCTTTGCTTCATGCCGCCGAACTTCCCGCTTACCGCCACCACCAGGGATGACCGCCCCTCCCCCGCGCGGTAGCTCACATCGAACGCTTTCTTTTGCCCACTCGCGAAACTCTGGCCGGCAACGGGACGGGCGTCGCTCGTGACTTTCAGCCCGTCGACCCCATTTACCCGCACCTCCACGTCGGTTGCGGCGGCATTGAATGTTATCGATACGCGCGCCGCGCTGCTCCCCATCTCCGCATTTACCGATACGGGAGCGACCCGTTTCCCTACTGGCCTCGTCTTCCCCTTCGTGTAGGCGGTGGAATCTCGCGGTATCATCGCCAGCGCCGAGAGGGCGAAGAGTACAGCAACCACTACAGAAGCGATCTTGTGCATATGCGCTCCTTTTCCATCGAGAGTCTTTTTAGTTGCTGGTGAAGTTCAGGGATACCGTGTAGCTGATGCTACTTTGGCTGTACCCGGTAAGGACGACCACATACTTCTTCCCGCTTTCCGTCGCCACCTGCACTGTCTCGGTCCCGCTGGACACCGCGTCCGCCGAGGCGAGCGGGTTCCCGCCCTGGTACACGTCGAGAGCCACATCCTGTGCCGAGGCGGCCGATACCGTGATGGTGCGGCCATTGCCGACGAAGACAAAGTACTGCCTCTGATCCCACTCGTTGTAGTGGCCACCGCCGAGCAGGGTCATGTTGATGCCTGCCGGGAAGGATGAAACTGGGATGTACATCTCGGAGAGGTTAATGTCCCCGGTCCCGTACTCCGAGGTTATGGCGCCGATACCGTAGTGGGCAAGGGCCGTGTCGACAGCTGCCGAGTCGACCCCTTGTTGCTGCTTTAGATAGTAGACAAAGGCTCCGAGGGTGACCATGGCGTCGGTCGTTTTCAGCGGCCCGGCGAGCACATCGTACACCCCTCCCAGCCCCACGCCCACATGGTCGAACGCCTCGCCGGTGCCGGTGTCATAGAGATCGTACATCGCTCTCGTGACGCAGTCTTCGCAAAGGCAGCCATAGTCGACGTCGTCCGCGGCCGAGGGTGCGGTTTCCGCGTCGACGCCGAAGCTGTCAAGCACCCCGCCGGACCACATCGTGTCCACATAGAGAGGGTCGTTGCACACCATTGCCGCCATCGCCGTGGCGCACCCCTCTCCGAAAGCGAGAGCAGGATCCAGTTTCTCTCCGGAAGAATGCGGCCCTCCCGGACTGTCGGAGCGGGAGAGATTGAACTGCAGGAAATGCACCCACTCATGGGCGATGACGTGGTTGTCGAACTCGTCCGTGTCGACCCCGTCCTTGCCGAGGATATATATGGCCTTGTCGGTTATGGAGTAGTGCGAGGTGGTGATGAAACCTTGCGCATTGTCGCCGGACTCCGGAACATTGCTGGGGCTCCAGTATAGCGTCAGCGCCGGCCAGGCAACGGTCTTCACGGCGCTTACCCCTTTCGACGCGGAGTACATGGTGTCGAGGATGGCAAATGGCGCGGCCCTTCTATTGGCGGCGACGTACGCCGTGCCGTTCCACCCGGTGGCGGCGTGGATGTTCTTGGTGCCGGAGGTTCCATCGAGTGGAGCGCTCATACTCCAGGTCGAGCCCTGGTCGGTGTTGTCCTTTACCTGCATCGGCGGGTCCGCCGTCTCCGCCACTACCACGAGCTTCAGGTTGGCGGTGCCGTTCGGTGTGTAGGAGACCTGGTAGTTGCCAGAGGAATCAGTCCTTGTGGTGGCGAGAACCGTCGTGCCCTGCATGACCTGGACCGTGACGTCACGCACCGGCTTCGCCACCGCGTTGGAAAAGGCAAGGGTACCGTGACCGGTTGTCTGGCTGTAGGTGGCGGGGACGAAGTCGTAAGTTACCTTCCCGTTGATGGAGACGGCACCGGTCGCGCCACCGCCACCGCCGCCTCCCGCGCTACCGCTGTCTCCACCCCCTCCTCCGCCGCCGCATGCGGCAATCAACGCCAAACAGAGAATGAAAGCCATACGCCCCAGGAATATTCTCATACTCCTCTCCTCCTTTACTGGTGGATGTTGGGACTACAGACTTCTCAATCGTTCTGATTGTCGTACAGCCTTTCTGGCAATTGATGTTTCTTGCTTCTGAACCGGTTCACGCGGGCCCGTTGCCACGACGAGCTGCAGATTAGCGCCAGCCAATCAGGCAAACCCTTCTAGGGTACCGGGCAGGGAAGGAGTGTCAAGCGAAGCTCGCGCCCCGGAATGTACGGTAGGAGTGGAGATGGAGAGGCGGGGGAAGATCCTCTTTGGCCGCGGGGAGCGGCCGGACGGGAAGAAGGGGAATGGGGAGAAGCGGGTGCGGAATCCGCGGAAAAGAAGGGGTCTCAGGCGCGGCGCGACTTCCCGAGGCGGTGCATCACTTGCTGCATGTCGTTCCACGCCTCGCGCTTGAGGGCCTGGTTGTTGAGGAGCACCTCCGGGTGCCACGTCGGCATGAGGGGTGCGCCCTCCAGCGCAGAAAAGGAGCCGCGCAGGTCGGCAAGGGAGACGTCGCTTCCGGCGAGAATCTGCGCCGCGTCTTCTCCCAGAGTCATCACCGCCTCGGGCTCAACCGTGTGCAGCACCTCCAGAAGGGATGATCGGGACGGGGGATTGGCAGGATCAAAGGTGAGGAGATAGACCTCTTCAATGGCGAAACCCATCGCTTGTACCATTTTTGCCAGGAGCTCGCCGGCGTCGCCCCTGTAGCCGTCGCCGGTCATGACCAGTACGAGACGCGCGGCCGGATCGCCAAAGGCTTGGTAAAGGGGTGCTACGGGGCTCTCCGCGGCGGGAGCAGCTGCAGGAGATGCAGCAACCGGTGATGCGGCGGGAGGCGATGCGCTTTCGCCGCCGAACGCCAGCTCCGTCACGCCGCTTTCCAGCAGCTCCTCCAGGTACCCCCGCAGGGACGCCACCAGAAGCTCCTGCTCAGCCAGTTCAACCATTTTTTCTACCTCTCACCTAGATGCCCGGTTCTGCCGGGAATTTCCGGGGGAGGAAATCCCCCCTGTCCCCCCTTCGCAAAGGGGGGGACGTATGGGCTTGCGTCGTCCTTGGTGGGAACACCATCCTGGGTCCGGAATTGTCCGATAAACCCGATGAACCTTAAAAATCTCGCGGTGCGCCGTCCCGCGGCCTCCACCGAGCTTCCTGCCGGAAACGCTGCGCTTATTCCGGCCTACAGTACAACATTACACATCTAATCCTAGCGGGTGCGGTACAGCGCCTCCACGCGGTCTAGTATCTGGGCCGCGACGGCGTCCTTCGACATGAGGGGGAGATCCTCCACCCTTCCGTCACGATACAGAAACTTCACGATGTTGGTGTCGACGTGGAAACCGGCGCCCTCCGCCGCTACGTCGTTCGCCACCACCAAATCCAGATTCTTCTCCCTGAGCTTCTTCTCCGCATTTTCCAGGAGCGCTTCCGTCTCCGCCGCAAAGCCGACCAGAAGCCTTTCCCCTTTCTGCGAACCGAGCTCCGCGAGTATGTCGGGGTTTTTCTCAAGATCCAGCGTCAGCGTCGCGTCACCCTTTTTCACCTTCTGGTCGAAGCGCTCGCGCGGCCGGTAATCCGCCACTGCTGCTGCCTTGATGATGATGTCGGAGGTAGCCGCGCGCTCCAGCATCGCGTCCCTCATCTCCAGGGCGCTCTCCACCCGCACCACGTTCACGCCGGCAGGCACCTTCAGCGCCGTCGGCCCGGTCACCAGCGTCACCTCCGCGCCGCGCCGAGCCGCCTCCCGGGCTATGGCATACCCCATCTTCCCGGAGGAGTGGTTGGAGAGGTAGCGGACCGGGTCGATCGCTTCCCGGGTAGGGCCGGCAGAGACGACGACCCGCACCTCGGGAAGCGTCTTCTGGGTCAGCGCCGCGAGCGCCTCCTCAAAAATTACCTCCGGATCGGGAAGCTTCCCCTCCCCTTCCCAGCCGCAGGCGAGGAGCCCGGTGGCGGGGTGGACGAAGAGGTAGCCGTGCTTCTTGAGCCGCGCCTCGTTCTCCCGGTAGATCGGGTTCTGGTACATGTTCATGTTCATGGCGGGGGCGATCAGAACCGGCGCCTTCGTTGCCATGACGGCGGTGGTGAGGAGATCGTCGGCCAGTCCGCAGGCGACCTTCCCGACGAAGTTCGCGGTGGCGGGCGCGATGACGAAGAGGTCGGCGCGGTCGGCAAGGGAGATGTGCCCTATTTCCTGCTCCTGGATCAGGCTGAAGAGCTCCGTGTGGACCGGGCGCCCGGAGAGGGTCTGAAAGGTGAGAGGAGCCACGAATTCAGTAGCCGCGCGCGTCATGATGACGTGGACGTTCGCGCCGGCCTTCGTCAGGAGGCGCAGGAGCTCCACCGCCTTGTACACGGCGATCCCCCCGGTGACTCCAAGAATAATCTCTTTTCCCTTTAGCATGGCGTGCCCTTTCAATGGAAAGTCATCAAGAGCGGGAGGTGAGACGGGGCGGAGAGGCTCCTTCTCCCTGTGTGAAAAAGTAGCCTCTCCCATCTTTTCCCTCTACGTCAGGAACGGATTGCCGTGCCGCTCACGCCCGATGGTGGTGGAAGGGCCGTGACCGGGCCAGACGGTGGTGTCGTCCGGGAGGACGAGGAGCTTCTCCCTGATGGAGCGGATCAGCGTCTGGTGGGAGCCGCCGGGGAGGTCGGTTCGCCCGACGGAGTCAGCAAAGAGGGTGTCGCCGGTAATGACGATCCCCTCTTCCTTCAGGTACAGCGAGCAGCCCCCCGGGGTGTGGCCGGGAGTGTGAATCACCTCCACTGTCAGCCCCCCTATCTCTATCTTCATCCCGTCGGTGAGATAGCTCGTCGGGTGCGGAGAGTCCTGCACCGAAAGGCCGTACTGCGTCGCCCACTGGCTCGCCCTCGTCAGCATCGGGAAGTCCCCCTCGTGGATCAGGAGCTCCGCGCCGGTCTTCTCCTTCACCTCGGCGTTGGCGCCGATGTGGTCGAAGTGGCCGTGGGTGTTGATGATGTACTTCACCGTGAGCCCGAGCCGCTCCACCGCTGCGAGGATGTCGGAGGCATCGCCGCCGGGATCTACGATCGCCCCGACCTTGGTCTTTTCATCTCCGAGGATGACGCAATTCACCCCCAGGGGGTCCACCACCACGATTTCCATGATCATCACGTCGCTCCTGCTGGTTTCTCTAGAAGAGGTCCAGGTTCTCCCCCTTCAGCGCTTCGAAGGGGTTGTTGGTGAAGGCCTTCCGCTCCCGCTCTTTCGGCTGAATGGCAGGCTTCTCCCGCCGTGCCGGCTCCTCGACACTCTCCACCAGCGGGACCGGCTCGGCGCGGTACTCCTGCACGAGTTCCTCCTCGACTACGCCAAGCCCGTTCTCCTTGAAGAAGTAGCGGTCGTACAGTCGGTGGTAGGAGGTCCAGCGCGCCGGGTTCTCCGGCTCCTTCTTCATGTGGGTCCTGATCCCGTTTATCTTCGAGTCGAGGTCGTCCAGGTAGTTCAGCACGGTCGCCTCGATCGTCTTCGGGCGCTTCGGGGAGCCGTACTCGTACTGGCCGTGGTGCGAGAGGATCATGTGCTTCAGGAGCATGCCGAGCTCCAGCGGGAAGCCGGGGATGCCGATGATCTTCTCCTGCAGCATCTCCACACCGATGGTGATGTGGCCGATAAGCTTCCCCTCGTCGCTGTAGTCGAAACAGCGCAGGTAGGTCATCTCGCGCACCTTGCCGATGTCGTGCAGGAGCGCCCCAGCGACCAGGAGGTCGCGGTTCAGTCCCGCGTAGAGGGGAACGATGACATCCACCAGTCGCGCGACCGCCAGGGAGTGCTCCAGAAGGCCGCCGAGGTAGACGTGGTGCATCCCCTTCGCCGCCGGGGCGACGCGGTAGCACGCCATGAGTTCCGGATCGTCGAAGAACCGGCGCAGGAGAAGCTGCAGATGCGGGTCCTTCATGGAGGCGATGAGAGCCTGCAGCTCTCCCACCATGACCTGTATGTCGCGCTCCGTCTCCGGGAGGAACTCGGAGAGCTCCACCTCCTCTTCCGGGACCTTTTTCAGGTCGGAGACGATGAGCTGCATCTTGCCGAGGTAGACGGAGGCCTTCGCGCAGATTTTCAGGAAGTCGTTCCTGTCGAAGAGGGCGCCGATCTCGTCGGCGTTGTCCCACACCTTCGCGTCGACCTCGCCGGTCTTGTCCATCAGCTTGAGCGTCAGGTACGGTTTGCCGTTTTTGGCCATGGCGAGGATCTTTTCCTTTACCAGGAAGACCCCCTGTACCAGGTCACGATCCTTTATGTCAGCAACGCAAATCTTTTTCACCTTTGGCTCCTTGAAATGTGGCTTCCCTTGTTGATTCTTCAGCCGCGCAGCGCTGCGGCTATGGCGTCGGCGACGCGGATCCCGTCGAGGGCGGCGCTCATGATCCCCCCGGCGTACCCCGCCCCCTCGCCGGTGGGATAGAGCCCCCGGTGGCTGACGGATTGCAGGTCGTCGCCGCGCACGATGCGAAGCGGCGCCGAGGTTCTTGTCTCCACTCCGGTGAGGGTCGCATCCGCGCAGATGAAACCGCGCATCTTCCCGTCGAAGTAGCGTATCCCCTCTCTCAGCGTCTCGCTCACCGCTGGCGGCAGAAGCGCGGAGAGGTCGCTCTCGGTGACCCCGGGGCGGTAGCTGGAGGAGAGGGAGCCTTTCCCTTCTCCTATGAAGGCGAGGAGGCTCTGGGCAGGGGCGCGGTACCCGCCGCCACCGGCGCGGAAGGCCTCGCGCTCCAGGAGGCGCTGGAACTCCACCCCGGCAAGGGGGGAGTCGCCGCCGAAATCGCGCGGGCCGACACTCGCCACGAGGGCGCTGTTGGCGTTCGGCGCATTCCTCAGGTACTTGCTCATCCCGTTCGTCACCACCCCACCCTCTTCCGAGCTGGAGGCGACGACCACACCTCCCGGGCACATGCAGAAGGAGTAGGCCGAGCGGCCGGTCGGGCTGTTGTAGGCAAGGGCGTACTCCGCCGCCGGGAGGGCCGGGTGGTGGTTCCTGCCGTACTGGATGGCGTTTATGAGCTCCTGCGGGTGCTCCACCCGCACCCCCACCGCGAACGGCTTCTGCTCCATCTGCACCCCCTCGCGGGAGAGCATGGCGTAGGTATCGCGTGCGCTGTGCCCCGGCGCGAGGACGAGGGCGCCGCACGCCTCCTCGGTCGAATCGTTCAGCACGACCCCGCTGATCCCCCCGCCGGAGGTCTGGATCGCGGTCATGGTGGAGTTAAAGGAGATCCGGAACCCCTTCGCGATGAGATGCTCACGGATCCCGCTCACCACGGCGGCGAGGCGGTCGGTCCCCACGTGCGGCTTCGCCGCGTAGAGGATCTCGGCGGGAGCGCCGAAGCGCACCAGCTTCTCCAGCACGTAGGCGCAGTTCGGGTCCTTGACGCGGGTGGTGAGTTTCCCGTCGGAAAAGGCTCCCGCCCCACCCTCGCCGAACTGGACGTTACTTTGCGGATTGAGCTCCCCCGTGGACCAGAAGCGCGCCACGTGGCGGGTGCGCTCCTCCACCGGCGCGCCGCGCTCCACGATCCGCGCGGTGAGGCCGTACTCGGCAAGGCGCAGCGCGGCAAAAAGGCCGGCGGGTCCCATCCCTACGATGACCGCACCGCTGTCTCGATCGATGCGCGGGAAGAGGGGGGGCTCCGGCACCTCCGTTTCGGAGAGGTCATCGATGCGCCGCATCCGCGTCCCGGAGGGGAGTGAGAACTCCAGCGTGTAGACGAGCTTCACCCGACCCTTCTTCCGGGCATCCACTCCTTTGCGGACGATCCTGAAGGAGGATATCTGGGTGTGGGACACGCCGATCTTGCCGGCGACGAGCCGCGGCAGACTACCTTCGTCGGTACCCGGTTCGACAGTCAGATTACGCAACAGAAAGGGCATGATGTACTCAGGCGGCGCTGCGCCGCGCCCGGTTCCGTTCCAAGAGTTGTTCCACGATGATGACGATGTCCAGTGGGGGGGTCGACTTCGGGATGTGCACCCGCGCCCCCATCTCGGGGGTCAGGTGTTCGTGGGGTGCTCCCTGGAACATGGAGGTAAGGAGGATGATGACGGGCTCGCCGTCCTGCGCCAGCCGCGCGATCTCGATGCAGGTGCTCACCCCTCCCATGCGCGGCATGATGAGATCGGAGATCACCACATCGGGGCGCTGCTCGACGAAGCGCTGCACCCCTTCGATCCCGTCCTCGGCAGTGACGATTTCGAAACCGGCACTGAGGAAGGCGTCGCTCAGGATCTTCAGGAAAAAGCTGTCGTCGTCGACAAGGAGGATTTTCCCCCTGGCAGCACTCATTTCCACCTCATGGTCTGATGGGATGCGTCATCATACAAAAAGAGGGCGCAAAAGGAAAGTGGAAAGGTGTACGCCGACTCACGCGGGGGCGAGCGGCAGGCGCACCGAGAAGGTCGTCCCGGAGGCGTCGCTCTTCTCCACCGCGATCTTGCCGCGGTAGGTCTTCACGATGCGCAGCACCACGGAGAGACCGAGCCCCGTGCCGCGGCTGTTGGTGGTGAAGAAGGGGTCGAAGATGTTCGGGATGTTCTCCGGCGCGATCCCCGGGCCGGTGTCGGAGACGCGCAGGTTGATGTACTCGTCGTCCTGGTCGAGCTGCACCCCGAGGGTCCCCTCCTCGTTCATGACGTGGATGGAGTTCAAAAAGAGGTTGGTGAAGATCTGCTCGATCTCCATCGGATCCGCCTTGATGGCGGGGGGAATAGACTTGTAGTCGCGCACCACCCGGATCTTCTTCTGCTTCAGCTGCGGGGTGAACGCCTCCAGGGTGTTCTCCAGGATGCGGTCGACGCGCACGTCGGTGATCTCGAAGCGGGGGCGTTTCGACGCGTCGAGGAGCTTGGAGAGGATGGCGTCGATGCGGTCGACCTCCTTCAGTATCTTCTCCACGTAGTCCTGACGCTCCGGCTCGTCCAGCCCGCCGCGGATGAGCTGCACGAAGAGCGCTATGGAGTTCAGCGGGTTGCGGATCTCGTGCGCCATCCCGGCGGAAAGGTAGCCGAGCGTCGCGAGCTTCTCCGACTGCACGATCTCCGCCTGCGCGCGCGAGAGTGCCAGGCTCTTTTCCTCCACCCGCGCCTCGAGCTCGCGGTTCCACTCCGCGATCTCGGCCAGAAGGCGCTCCCGCTCGCTCAGAAGTGCCAGGTTCTGGAGCTCCACCGCGCGCAGCTTCAGCACGCTCTCGATGCGCTCCACCATGTCCTGGTTGTTGAACGGCTTCAGGATGTAGTCGGAGGCGCCCGCCTTCATGAGCTCGACGGCGATCTCCTCGCTCCCCTTCCCGGTGAACATGATCACGTAGGTGTCCGGGAAGCGCCGCCTGATCTCCTTCAAGGCGGTGAGACCGTCGACGTTCGGCATCATGTAGTCCAGAAGCACCAGTTCCGGCTTCTGTTCCTCGATGATGACGAAGGCCTCCTTCGCGCTCAGTGCGGTGAAGACCTCGTAGCCACGGTTCTTGAGGATTATCGCTGTCAGATCGAGAATGACCTTCTCGTCGTCGACGATCAGGACCCGTCCGCGCGGCTGATGCTCTGCATTACTCATGAAAATCACTCTCTATCTGTGGAATCTGACGACGACGTAAAAAGGGGGCAGCGTGCGCTGCCCCCGGGGCGCCTGGGCCTCTCTCTATACGGGATTTTAAGGGTGCCGTACGGTCATCACCGGGCAGAGCGCCTTGCGCACCACGCGCTCGGCGGTGCTGCCGAAAAGGAGATGATCGAGCCCGGTTCTTCCCTGCGTACCCACGACGATCATGGAGACGTTGTCGTCCTGCGACTTCTTCAGGATCTCCTCGTACGGAATGCCGGTGACGATGAGGGTCTCGAAGTTGTCGAAGTTCACGATGTGGGTGGAGCAGAAGCGGGCCATCATCTTCTCGGCGCCGAGCTCGATCTCCTTCTCCAGGTTCTCGAAGGAGATGTGCGGCACGTAGAAGCCGCGCAGGTCGACCGGCTCATTGATGACGTGCAGGATGATGAGGCGCGAGTTGAACTGCCGCGCCAGGGAGAGCGCGTACTGGAAGGCGTGTTCCGAGCTTTCGGAGAAATCGGTGGCGAAGAGAATCCTTTCGAACATGACCATGAAGCCCCCCTTCACAACATCATATCAGTGACTCGTCTCCTTGAAGATCTTCTTGAGGATCGACTTCAGCTCGTCGATCTTTACCGGCTTGTTGATGTACTCGAAGGCCCCGAGGTTCATCGCCTCGATGTACGACTCCACGCCGCCGTAGGCGGTGATCATGATGACGTTGCTCTTCGGGTAGCTCCGGTTCAGCTCCTTGAGGAAGGTGATGCCGTTCATCTCGGGCATGTTGATGTCGGTGACGATGAGGTTCACCTCCTGCTCGCGCAGGTAGTTCAGCGCCTCGAAGCCGTTGGCGACGCTGTCGACCTGGAACCCCTCCTTGGAAAGGAGGCGCGACAGCCCGATGCGCGCGTTCTCCTCATCATCCACCACCAGTATCCTCTTCGGCTGTTTTGCCAATCTCGACTCCTGCTTCCAGTTGTAACCTGCGGTCAATAACTCGGTCATTCTAGCATGGGGGTATCTGCTGTCAAGCCACGCCCTTTTCCGCCGCGGCGACCCTCTTCCTGAGCTTCACGGCGGAGAGGATCAGGTTCGCGATGATGGAGACGAAGTACATCTCGTCCTGCGAAAAGGTCTTCATGGCGGTGCTGTTTACGTTGATCACCCCGAAGAGTTCCTGCTTGTCGGTGACCGGATAGGAGAGCATCGCGTTGTAGCGCTCCTCCTGCAGCTCCGGGAAGTTCTTGTAGCGGGCGTCCTGCGAGGCGCGGTTCAGTGCTATGTGCTCCCGCTGCTTCGCCACCATCCCGGTGATCCCCTCCCCTACCCTGATCCTGATCTTTCCGACGAAGGCGGGATCATAGCCGTGCGTGGCGGCAAGTACCAGCTCATCGGAGCCGTCCTCCATGAGGTAGATGGAGCAGACACTCACCCTGAGCTGCTGCGCGATCTTTTGCGCCACGAGCTGCAGCACCTCGGGGAGGTCGTAGTCGGAGGAGACGAGCATGCTGATCTCCTCCAGCGAGATGATCTCCATGTGCTCCCGGTTCGCCTTCTGCATGGTGAGGACCGTCTTCCCCTTTTCGCTCTCAAGGAACGGGGTGTAGCTCCCGCGGTGGTAGAAGGGGTTCACCGTCTTCACCCGCTCCGTGACGCTGCGAAAATCGGAGAAGCCGCAGGTGCAGCTCATCTTCACCCGGTAGGCGTCCACCCTCTCGCTCCTCATCACCTTCCCGCACTTCCTGCAGCGCGCAGCCAGTCGCATGAGTTGCCTCCCGTTATTGCTGTCCTTCCCCCTTGAGCTCCACGTGCACCTGCCTACCCGGCTCGCCGAGGGGCTTCAGCGGCCTGCCGTTGAACTCCGCCTCCACAGCGCCTCCGTCCCCGAGATCGAGGGAGAACTGCCGCTCCCCCTTCCACTCCACGATGTCTCCCGCCTTCAGGTCGTAGCGCTGCGTGATGCTGTCGTCGATGGTGATGGTGAGCCAGCTGTCGCGGTTGAAGCGAAGCCTCAGCATGACCCCCTTCACCGGGGGGGCCGCCCCCTGGCCGCTGTCGCCACCCGCCGTCGCGGGGAGCGGGCCCGGCGGCGCCTGCTGCGCCGAGGAGACCGGCTGGAGAACGGGCTGCGGGGGGGGAGCCGCGGCGGGCGCCGGGGGCGGTGGGGGAGCCGGCTGCTGCGGGGGAGCCGGCCGCTCCATCCGCTCCTGTCCTTCGGTCAGGAATATGGCGGCGAGAATGACGAGGCACAGAAGAAGCGCAGGGACCGCCCACCTGCCGTGCCCGCCGAAGCGGACCCGCTCCACGACCTGGAGGTGCGGGTGGTCCGCCTCCTCGGGGTGCGCTTCCGCCGGTGGGAGGGTCGCCTCGTAGCGCGCCACCACCTCGTCGCCGGAAAGGCCGAGAAACCCCGCGTATAGCCTTAAGAAGCCCTTTATGTACGCCGGGTTCGGGAGCTTTTCGAAGCGCCCCTCCTCGATGGCGGTGAGGTAGGTCCTGCTTATCTTGGTGGTGCGGGTCGCCTCCTCCAGCGTCACGCCGCGCGCCTCGCGCGTGCTGCGCAGGAGCTCCCCTACCCCCCCTCCATTTCCTGCTTCTGCCTCAGGCACGCTCCCCTCACTTCAGCAGGTCCAGGTATTCCCTGGAGAGCTGTCCGATCTCGGAATCAGGTGCTATGCGGATCACTTCCCTGAAGGCGCTCCTGGCAGCGCCGGTGTCCTTCATCTTCACCTGCGCCAGAGCCAGATAATAATATGCGTTGGCGTAGGAGCGGTTCAGCTCCAGGGCCTTTTTGTACTCCGCTATCGCCGCCTCGGTGCGGTCCATGGCGAAGTAGACGCGCCCGAGCTGCAGCCGCGCCCTCGCGTCCGCCGGGTTCCTGGCGATCACCCCCCTGAGGATCGGGAGCGCCTGCTGGTACTCGCCGCTCCCGAGGTAGGCGAGCCCCAGGTTTATGCTGGCATTGTCGGTGTCGCGGTAGAAGATGTCCTCGAGCACGAGCTTGAACTGCGCCGCCGCGTCGTTCCACCGCTTCATCTCCAGGTAGTTCACCCCGAGGTTGTTGCGCGCCTCCGAGTAGGCCGGACGCTTCTCGATCGCCTTCAGGTACTTCTCCTCGGCAAGCTCGTAGCGACCCTTCCGGAAGTAGGTGAGACCTAGGAGATTCAGGAGCTCCGGGTCCTTTGGTGTTATCTTCTCCGCCTCGGAAAGCTCCACCAGCGCGCCGGTGATGTTGTTCTCGGCAAGGTAGGACTGACCCATCTGAAGGTGGTAGGCAGCCTTGTTTTTGGCGGCCTCGTTGAGGGCGCAGCCGCCGAGCGCCAGCGGTGCTGCAACAATGAAAATGCAGAGAAAACGGGTCGGGAAAACGCCTATCATGCCGGAACCTCTACTGGGGATAATTAACAGATGAACTTTAGGTTGTCAATGAACCTGCCCTTACAGCCCCCCCACCTCTTCGAAGTGGGTCATGCGCTTGAAGTCGCGGTAGCGCGCCTCGATGTCGGGGTAGGTGAGAGTCCTCAGACGGTCGAGACTGAAGGCTTCCACGTTGAAGGAGGCCATGACGCTCCCGAAGATGATCGCCTGGCGGATCGCCTCCTCCGAGGTGTCCCCGATGTTGGCGAGGTACCCCATGAAGCCCCCGGCGAAGGTGTCCCCGGCGCCGGTGGGGTCGAAGACCTCCTCCAGCGGGTAGGCGGGTGCCGCAAAGAGGGAGCTGCCGTTGAACATGAGGACGCCGTACTCGCCGCGCTTCACCACCAGGTTCTTCACCCCCATGGCGAGGATGGCGCGCGCCGCCCGCACCAGGTTTACCTCCCCCGAGAGCTGGCGCGCCTCCGACTCATTGATGATGAAGATGTCGACGCGGCTGATGACCTCTTTCAACGCCTCCGGTTTGGAGGAGATCCAGAAGTTCATGGTGTCGCAGGCGACGAGCTTTGGCCTTTTTACCTGCTTCAGCACCTCGAGCTGCAACTCGGGGTCGATATTGGCGAGGATGAGGTACTCCGCGTCGGCGTACTGGGGGGGGATCCGGGGCTTGAAGTGCTGGAAGACGTTCAGGTGCGTCTCCAGGGTCTGCGCCTCGTTCAAGTCGTAGCCGTAGTACCCCTTCCAGTGGAAGGTCTCCCCGGGGACGCGGGAGAGGCCGGTGAGGTCGATGTCGCGGGAGCGCAGGAAATCGACGTGCTCCTGCGGGAAGTCCTCCCCTACCACCGCCACCAGGTTCACGTCGGTGAAAAAGCTCGCGGAGGTGGCGAAGTAGGTGGCGGAGCCGCCAAGGACCCGCTCCCTCTTCCCGAACGGGGTCTCCACCGAATCAAGGGCCACCGAACCGACAACGAGTATGCTCATAACGCCTCCAGGATCAGATGTAGTCGGCGCCCCGGAGCCGTCGGGGGACAGGCGAGAGGGGCGCCGCAGTAGGTGCAGCCTCAGAGATATTTGCCGATGATAAGGTCGAGCGCCTCGCGCGTCTCCACCGGGATGACGGAGCTGTCGCCCCGGACCTCGCTGATGATGGCGTACTGCAGCGCGGAGGCGCAGGGGCACCTCCGCTCCCCGCCGATCCGGTGCACCGCGGCACGAATGATGGACTTCGCCGTCGCCACATTGGACTTGATGATGGCGACGACCGCCTCCACGGAGACGTCTTCGTGGCTGTCGTGCCAGCAGTCGTAGTCGGTGGAGAGGGCGATGACGCCGTAGCAGAGCTCCGCCTCGCGGGCGAGCTTTGCCTCGGTGAGGTTGGTCATCCCGATGATGGAGGCGCCGAAGGAGCGGTACATGTGGCTTTCGGCTCGAGTGGAGAAGGCGGGGCCTTCCATGCAGAGGTAGGTGCCGCCGCGGTGCACGGTGGCGCCGACTTCGGTGGCGGCGGCATAGAGATCCGCGGAGAGGTCGGCGCAGACCGGATCGGCGAAGGCGACGTGGGCGACGACCCCGCCGCCGAAGAAGGTGTCCCTGCGGATACCTTTCGTGCGGTCGATGAACTGGTCGGGGATGACGATGTGGCCGGGGACGATCTCCTCGCGGAGGCTCCCCACGGCGGAGACGGAGATGATGCGGGTGACGCCGAGCTTCTTCATGCCGTAGATGTTGGCGCGGTAGTTCACCTCGCTCGGCATGAAGCGGTGCCCCTTGCCGTGACGCGGCAGGAAGACCACCGGGATGCCGTCGAGCTTTCCGGTGATGAAATCGTCAGAGGGCCTGCCGAAAGGGGTGTCCACCGTGACGTGGGCGATGTCAGTCATCCCCTCCATCTCGTACAGCCCGCTGCCGCCGATAACGCCGATCACTTCTTCCGCCATAATCCCTCCTGTATTGCATAGTAAATAAATATAGTAGCTTTTCTGCCCTGCGCGATGAAGTGGTGATCCCTGCTGCGTCCGCTCGAACTCCGAGCCCGCAGGAGATGAATCCTAGGCCGCCGCCTCGGCGCTCTCCGCCGCTGCCGCCGCTCTCCGCCCGCGCTCCTCGTCGAGCTTCCCCTTCAGCTGCCCGCAGGCGGCAGAGATGTCGCCGCCGCGGCTGGAGCGGGTGATGACCGTCACGTGCTTGTCGAGGAGGTACTTGTGGAAGCGGTCTATCGTCTCCTGGGTCGGGGTGCGGAAATCGCAGCTGCCGTGCTCGTTGAAGGGAATCAGGTTCACCTTCGAGGGGAAGTTGGAGATGTGGCGCACCAGGCGCTTCGCGTCCTCCAGCGAGTCGTTCAGGTCGCGGATCATGACGTACTCCACCGTGATCCAGCGCCTCGACGGGAGCGGAAACTCCTTGCAAGCCGCGAGGAGCTCCTTCAGCGGATAGCGCCGGTTCACCGGCATGATCCGGTCTCGCACCTCGTCCGTCGTGGCGTTCAGGGAGACCGCGAGGTTCACCACCACCGACCTGCCGAGCTCCGCCATCTCCGGGACGAGCCCGGAGGTAGAGACGGTGACCTTGCGGTTGGAAAACTGGAAGCCGTCCGGATCGGTGAGGATCTGCACCGCGGGGACGACTGCGGAGAGGTTCGCCAGCGGCTCACCCATCCCCATGAAGACGATATTGCGCACCGGGTGATCCCTCTTCACCGCGCAGACCTGGTTCACGATCTCAGCCGTGGTGAGGTCCCGGATGATCCCGAAGGTCCCGGTGAGGCAAAAGGCGCACCCCATGGCGCACCCCACCTGGCTGGAGATGCACAGGGTGTTGCGACCTTCGTCCGGGATGAGGACCGCCTCCACCGCGTTTCCGTCGGCCAGGCGAAAGAGGTACTTGCTGGTGCCGTCCGCGGAGGACTCCACCACCTCCGGCACGAGGTTCGAGATGGTGGCCGTCTCCGCGAGGGAGTTCCTGAACTCCTTGGAGATGTTCGTCATCTCCGCAAAGGAGAGGGCGTCCAGCTGGTAGAGCCACTTGAAGATCTGCTTGGCCCGGAAGCGCTCCTTGCCGACTCCGGCAATGTACTTTTCCAGCCCCTGCAGCGTGAAATTCTTGAGATCGACTTTTTCCATGCCCGTTAGCATATAAAAAAGCCCTTCTAAAGCGAAGGGCTTTTTTTACCTCATCTGTTGTGAATCTATATTACACCAGTTCCAGCGCGCTGAAGAAGTAGGGGATCTCGTAGGCAGCGGACTCCGGGGAGTCGGAGCCGTGCACCGTGTTCTCCTCGATGCTCACGCCGAGCTCTTTCCTGATCGTCCCCGCGTCGGCGTTCGCCGGGTTGGTGGCGCCCATGAGGCCGCGCCATGCCAGGATCGCGTTCTCCTTCTCCAGCACCATGACGATGACCGGGTTGCGTACCATGAAGGTGCACAGGTCGTTGAAGAAGGGGCGCTCCTTGTGCACGTAGTAGAAACCTTCCGCCTGTGCCCTGGTGAGGCGGATCTTCTTCATCCCCACGATGCCGAAGCCGGCGTTCTCTATCATCTCGATCACCTTACCGGTGACGTTTCTCTCAACTGCGTCAGGCTTTATGATTGCGAATGTTCTTTCCATTTCTTCCTCCAGGACTTTATTTAGAATGACCGCCATACATAGCACCGCGCCGCGGCGCTTGTCAAGGCGATTGGGGAGCGGCGGACATGAAAAAAGCCCACAGCAGGTAGCCGTGGGCTTTTTCGTGAAACAGGTGCACCCGTTTCCGAATTACTTGTGCTCAGCCGGAGCAGCCGGAGCAGCCGGAGCCTTAGCGGAGGACATCGGAGCCTGGGCCGGAGCAGCCGGAGCAGCCGGAGCAGCCTGCTCAGCAGCAGGAGCCGGAGCCTCTTCCTTCTTCTTGCAGCCAGCAGCAAAGGCGAGAGCCAGAGTGAGGCAAAGTGCGAGAGAGATCAGTTTTTTCATTGACGATATCACCTCTTTTCTTTTGAGATTTACCATTACTGCGCGAAGCGCATGGTTTTTACTGGCAACACAAAGGGCGAATATACTAGCATTCGGGTAAATGTCAATACTTTTTAAACGGGGAAAAGATTTCTTTCTCTTAGAATAAACTTCCCGTTCGACTCCGAAAAAGAGGCAAGTAGCCGATCCTTCGAAAGAAAGTCATGACACCCCAAAGCGGCACCAGTCGCAGAGCCACGTCCAGAGCGGCGCTGCGGAGACGGATTTCCCTCCCCCTCTCGTCCTAGCATAACAAGTCACTAATGGAGTGCAACGTCCCGACAAACAATGATTTCGTATGCTTCATGGAGCGTGACTCATGGCGTTGCAGAGTCGCGGCGTTCTCTATTGCCGTTACTTCCTCAGCGTTCTCAATTACTTCTTATGAAAAGCCGGGACAAAGGTTAACTCTTGTAAACCGGATACAAATAGATTATTTTTATTAGCACTTCTGCGACCAAGGGGGGAGGCTGTGAACGAGATGCTGAACACCGAAGAGAAGAGACTACTTCTGGAACTGGCCAGAGAGGCAATAACCAGCTATGTCAGAACCGGTGAGGTTCCCGTGCGAGAGGTGACGGCACACCCCCTCACCGAATGCGCCGGCTGCTTCGTGACCATAAAGAAGGAAGGGGCGCTGCGCGGCTGTATCGGCAACTTCACCAGCGACAAGCCGCTGTACAAGCTGGTCCAGGAGATGGCGGTCTCGGCAGCCACCAGGGACCCGCGCTTTTACCCCATGAAGGAAGAGGACCTCATCTCGTTCGACCTGGAGATTTCCGTCCTCTCCCCCCTCACGAAGGTCGCCTCGGTGGAAGAGGTACAGGTAGGGGTACATGGCTTGTACCTGGAAAAGAACTTCTCGCGCGGCGTCCTCCTCCCCCAGGTCGCCACAGACCACGGCTGGGACCGCGAAACGTTCCTCAGCCAGACCGCGCTGAAAGCGGGGCTGAAGAAGGACGACTGGAAGGAAGGGAGCGACGTCTACGTCTTCACCGCAAAAGTGTTCGGGGAAAAGTGACGATTATTTCGGGAGTGTGATTTTGAGGAAGGGGGTGCCGCCGCACCCCCTTTTTTTGTAGCCTTAATGTAGGCCGGAATAAGCGAAGCGTTTCCGGCACCTCAGAGGGAGCATCTACAACTGGCGCCTCCCGCGGGAAACGCAGCCACGAAAAAAGGGGAGCCCCAAGAGCTCCCCTTCCCGTCTTCCTCTATTCAATACCTCTAGAACTTGCGGCCACCCTCCGCCGCCCACTGCTCCAGCATGTCCGTGGTGACCGACTTCGGCCTCTCCAGCGGGTAGCCAAGCGCCCTGTCCCAGATGATGTTGGCGCAGCACCCGAGCGAGCGGCCGACACCGAAGAGGACCGTGTAGAAATCCCACTCCTTCACGCCGTAGTGCCACTGGATGACGCCGGACTGGGCATCGACGTTCGGCCACGGGTTCCTTGTCTTGCCGTGCTCGGTGAGGACACCGGGCGCTACCTCGTAGATCATCGACACGAGCTTGAAGAGCGGATCCTCCGGGAGGTGCTTCAGGGAGAAATCGCGCTGGGCCGTGTAGCGCGGGTCGGTGCGGCGCAGGACGGCGTGGCCGTATCCCGGTATGACCTGCCCTGCGTTCAGCGTATCCCACAGCGCCTTCGTCACGTTCTCCTTCGTCGGCTCCACCCCTTCCCCAAGCTGCCTCTGGAAGCGCAGGATCCAGCCGAGCACCTCCTGGTTCGCCAGACCGTGCAGCGGCCCGGCGAGGCCGTTCAAGCCCGCGGAGTAGGCATAGAAGATATCGGAGAGTGCCGAGGCGACGAGGTGCGTCGCATGGGCGGAGACGTTCCCCGATTCGTGGTCGGAGTGGATGATGAAGTACATGCGGGACACGTCGTCGTACGGCTTCCCCACCCCCATCATGTGCGCGAAGTTCCCACCGAGGTCGAGCTCCGGGTTCGGGGTGATGATGTCCGCATTCTTATAGTTATAGCGGTAGATGAAGGCGGCGATCTCCGGCAGGCGGGCCACCAGGTCACAGCAGTCCTCGTACATCGGCCCCCAGGCGTCCATCTTGTTGAACTTCCCGGAGTTGTAGAAGCGCGAGAACTTCGAGTCCCGCTGCATGGAGAGAACGGCGGAAGAGAGCATCACCATCGGGTGGGTGCCCCGCGGCAGCGAGCGGATCACGTCGTACACGTAGTACGGGACGTTGGCGCGCCCCTTGAAGTCATAGAGGACCTCCTCCACGTCCGACTCGGTCGGCATGTCGCCGGTGAGGAGGAAATACCAGAACGCCTCCACGGTCGGGTACTCCGAGCCCGGCGCCTTCGGAAGGTCCGCAAAGGTTTCCGAAATCGTCTTGCCGCGGAAGCGGATCCCCTCCTGCGGGTCAAGGGAGGAGATATCGGTGAGCAGGCACCTGACATCCCTCGCCCCGCCGACGCACTGGCCGATGTCCACCTTGTCGATGACGACGTTGCCGCTTTCCTTAACGAGCTTGGCGAGGCGGGGGCGATGGGCCTGGATCTTCTCCAACAATCTCTCTTTCAATCTTGCCATACAAATCTCCTTTCCCCTGCGGGAGCACTGCGGCCTCGGGACTGCCGTACTGTAATGCCTCGTGCGTTCTCGTTACTCCGCCTTACCTTTTCGTATACTGTATACAAAATGATGCCACATGTATACCCTGATAATGCACCGAATGCAAACGGAATGTTGCAGAAATATTCCGCCTAGAGGAGGACCAACTCCTCGCTCGAATAGGTGAGGCGCTCCACCCCGTTTTCCGTCACCAGGAAGGTGTTTTCAATACCGACCGCACCATGTTCGGCAAAGACTGCCTTCGGCTCGAAGGCGAACACCATCCCCGGCTCGAAAGTCATCTTGTGCATCCCCGCCGCGATGAAGGGGTACTCGTCCAGCTCGATCCCGACGCCGTGCCCGATGAAGGACACCTGGGATGTTTTCAGCCCCATGAAGCTGTCGGCGTAGCCCAGCTCTGCCGCCAACGAGAGGCAGGCGTCGTAGACGTCTCCGCAACTCTCCCGCTGCGCCACGAGCCGCAGCATCAGCTCCTGGACCTTCAGCATATCCGCGTACGCCGCGGCGATCCTGGGGGGGACGCTCCCGATGCCAAAGACGCGCGTCTGATCGACGATGTAGCCGTCGCAGCAGGCACCGAAGTCCACCAGCACCTGTTCGTTGCGAACCAGCATCTTTCTCGTGGCGCCCTGCCCGAAGGAGGGGTTGAGCCCCGCGCCCCCGAGAGGGGTATTAGAGAAGGACGGCGTAGCGCTCTCTGATCCGGAGAGGACCTGGTCCATAAATATCTCGGCGTTGAAGCCGCGCATCCTCAGGTAACCCTGGTGCCCCTCCAGGCGAGCGGCCCGCTCAAGCTCCGCCGCCAGCTCCAGCTCGCTGATCCCCTCTCGTATCACTTCCGCCGCGCGACGGTACACGACGTCGCACTGGCGCCCCCCTTCCCTCAAAAGGTCGATCTCGTAGCCGCTCTTTATCATCCTCGCACGGCGGATGATGTCGGAGGCGTCGCTGATGACTGCGTCTTTGAAGAGGGTCGCGTACTTCTGGAAGAAGTTGACGGGGACGACGTCGAGCTCCATCCCGATCCGCTTTGGATGGGGGAGCCCGTAGTCGTTCAGCAGCGGGGGGAGATCCCGCATGGAGTTTCCCGGGAGGACGGCGGAGAGGGCGCTTTCAGCGCGGGCACGCACCAGATCGCGGCGGACGAGGTAAAGAGGCTCCCCTGCCACGGGTATATAGAGGGTGCCGCACTGGATGGTGCCGGTGAAGTAGAAGAGGTCCGCGTTCTGCAGCACGATGAGGGCATCGAGCCCTGCGTCCGCCATCATCGCCTGGACTTTTCGGCAGCGTCCCTCCAGTTCGGTCTTCGGTGTCAGTCGCACGTGCACTCCTCGCTATACGTTTAAAGCTTATCTCAGAAAAAAGCCCGTGACCCTGAAGGGGAAGGGGACACTCTCTCGATGTTCCGAAGCAGCCGTTTTAATTAGAGCTGAAGTGAGGGGAAAGAGTACCGTAACAAAATTCGAAGTCAACCGGAGGCGCTCACGATCCCGCTCTGCCGGCAGCCATGTTTGCCCGGCTCAAACGGCTGTTGCAAAATGAGTAATGATTTCGGAAGGTTCTTTCACTTACCATAGCGCGTCCTGCTATGTCAATGTTTACAGATTCTCGTCCCCCGGCGCTTTGGAGGGGGACGGCGGGGGGGGGGAGAGTGCCAGATCGAAAGGCGGGCATATCAGAAGACAAGATTGGCCCCGCAATCTCCCTGCCTCTCCCAATTAGTATTGTCAGAGCCTGCCCCCCTCACGTATCATGCTCGCGGAGAGAGTGGCTCGAGGTGCGGGTTGGAACGGTGCGCCTGCATACAATACTGGAGCGGTAAAAGCTTCGTTAACCTTGACTCACCCTCCGACATGCCACCCCGTTTTCGGCGCACAGTTGAGGAGGCATGGCAGACAGCGCTGCATAAACTGCCGGAATTATTGAGGGGGCAATACTAACGTCGTTTTGGGGAGCGTGCCGAATTCTTGGGCAATCCGTTATAGCACCCATCCCGGGCGAAGTTACGCGTCACATTCACATGTTTTCAACAGCACTTTCCACAATTGATGTGGAACCAGCGTGTATAACGGAAATAACGGCGCAACTACAGGCCGTTAGGCTGAAGAGAACTATTTTACCCACCACCAGGAAAGGCCACCGCGAGGTTTTTCACCCATGCGCACCATACTCATCATCGAAGACGAAAAGGATCTGGCGGAGCTCCTGGCTTTTCACCTGGAAAAGGAGGGATTTCGCCCCGCACTCGCCCACGACGGCATCACCGGCCTGGCGGAGGCGCGGGCAAATCTTCCGGACATGATCATTCTCGATCTCATGCTGCCGGGCATGATGGGGACCGAGGTGTGCCGGCTCCTCAAGGGCGCGGAGAAGACCGCGCGCATCCCGATAATCATGCTCACCGCAAAGGGGGAGGAGATAGACCGGGTCGTGGGGCTTGAGCTCGGGGCCGACGACTATGTGGTGAAGCCCTTCTCCACGCGGGAGCTTCTCCTGCGAGTGCGCGCGGTGCTTCGCCGCAGCGGAGCCGAGGCCGAGGCGCCGCAGACGGTGCAGATCGGCCCGGTGCTGATCGACATGGAGAGACATCTTGTGATGGTGTCGGGGGAAGAGATCGCCCTCACCTCCACGGAATACAAGCTCCTCACCTATCTGGCGCAACGCCTTGGGCGCGTGCAGAGCAGGGAGCACCTGCTGCAGGAGGTGTGGGGGTACAACTATCTCGGTGACACCCGCACCGTCGATACGCATCTCACCCGGCTCCGCACGAAGCTGAAGGAAGGGGGGGACCTGATAAAGACAGTCCGGGGATTCGGCTACAAGATGGAGGAGTCATGAGAGGATCGTTTCGCTGGAAGCTGATCGTTTCGTACCTCATCCTGGCGCTCCTCCTGCTCGGCACGCTCTACGGCTACCTGGAATACAACCTGGAGGACCGGCTGGTCAGCGGCATCAGGGGGCACATGGAGGACCAGGCCCGCATCGCGGCGCTGATGGCAGCAAAAGAGGTCCGCGACCTGCACAGGGATGCGCCTTCCTTCACTGCTGAACTCTCCAGGGTGATGAGGGCGAGGGTGACGGTCGTGACGAGGGACGGAGAGGTGACGGGGGACTCCGAGGTTGGTGCAGCGCAGCTCCCCCTCCTGGAGAATCACGGCAACCGCCCCGAGATCAGGCAGGCCATGGGCGGGGCCATCGGGAGTTCGGTCCGCTACTCCGCCACGTTGCACACCGACATGCTGTACGTGGCGGCCCCTCTGCGCAAGGACGGCGTACTGCGGCTGGCACTCCCCCTCTCCGAGGTGGAGAAAGCACGCCAGGGGCTGCAGCAGACCCTCGGCATCGCGCTCGCCCTCGCCGTTGTCGCCTCCCTCGTTCTCAGTGCCCTCCTGGCGAGGATAACGTCGCGCCCTCTGGCGACCATGGCCGCGGCAGCGAGGCGGATCGGTCACGGCGACTTCAGCACCCGCATCCCCATAAGGAGCGGGGACGAGCTGGGCCAGCTCGCCCAGGTGATGAACGACATGGCGGTGCGCATCGAGTACCAGCTGCAGCGGATGTCGTCCGAGAACAACCGCCTTGATGCCATTCTGAAGGGAATGGGAGAAGGGGTGATGGTTACCGACGCAACCGGTGTCATTACCCTGGTGAATCCTGCCCTGCGCGCGCTTTTCGGAGAGGAGAGCGCCCTGGAGGGAAGATCGCTCCTGGAGGTCAGCCGGCACCCGGACCTTTGCGAAGCGTGCCGGAAGGTGAGCGCGGAGAAGAGGGAGGAGTTGCAGGAGATCGACCTGGGGACGGCGACCCTCCTCGTGCATTGGGTGCCCCTTGTCCAGGAGGGCCAGTTCGTGGGGATGGTGGCGGTCTTTCACGACATCACCGACCTGAAGAAGCTGGAGAAGGTGCGCCGCGACTTCGTGGCGAACGTATCCCACGAGCTGCGCACCCCGGTCACGGTCATCAAGGGATACGCCGAGACCCTCATCTCCGGAGCCCTTGCCGACGACCCGGAGCGGCATCAGCGATTCCTCGGCATAATTCTCAGCCATGCGGAGAGGCTTTCCACCCTGATCGGCGATCTCCTCACCCTCTCGGAGCTCGAGTCAGGGGAGCTGACGCTGAAGCCTGTAAGCGTGGCCGTGAGCGGGGCGGTGGAGCACGCCCTTAACCTTCTGGAACAGAAAGCCGCGGAAAAGGGGATTGTGATAGAGGTGGAGGGTGTGGCCGGTGTGCCGCGCGTGCTTGCCGACCCGGTACGGCTCGACCAGGTCGTGATAAACCTCCTCGACAACGCCATAAAGTACACGCCGCAAGGGGGGACCGTGACGGTGCAGGCGGCGGCAGAAGGGGAGATGGTGCGGATCTCGGTGCGAGATTCCGGGATCGGGATACCGGAGAAGGACCTCCCCCGCCTCTTTGAGCGCTTCTACCGGGTCGACGCCGCCCGCAGCCGCGACCAGGGGGGGACGGGGCTCGGGCTGTCGATCGTGAAACATATCGTGCAGGCCCACGGCGGCACTATCTCCGTAGAGAGCGCGCCGGGGAAAGGGTCGGTCTTCTCCTTCACGGTGAAAAGGGCATAAGCCGCTGGACACACCTGCAGGCGTCGGCAGCACGTCCCTCCCCTTTCAAGGGGGAGGTCAGGAGGGGGATGGGGTTGGCGGCACCCGTCTCCCCCATCCCCACCCTGTCCCTCCCCTTGAAGGGGAGGGAACGTCTGGCCACCTCTTCTGCAGATGACTTGTCGCCGCATTTCCACCTTTCTCGCCATTCCTCGCCGCCAGCCCCCGCCCCAGTCCCGTCGACCGCATAACAATCCCGCTCTCTTCACAAAACCTTGCCGCTTTTGTAACAGAACCGTAACACTCCGCATGCATGCTAAAGCCACCTCGATACTATTCAATCCCTATCAAGAAGGAGAACGAGCATGCTGCGCAGACTCTTCAAAGGCACGCTGGCACTGGCCGCCCTTGCGGCACTTTCCACCACTGGAATCGCGTCCGCCGAAACACTGATAAACGGCGCCGGCGCCACCTTCCCCTACCCCCTCTATTCCAAGTGGTTCGCAGAGTACGCGAAGATCGACAAGACGGTCAAATTCAACTACCAGTCGATCGGCAGCGGCGGCGGGATCAAGCAGATCACCGCACAGACCGTCGACTTCGGCGCCAGCGACAAGTTCCTGAGCGATGAGGAGCTGAAGGCAGCTCCGGGGAAACTTCTCCATATCCCCACCGTCATGGGGGCGGTCGTGGTGACCTACAACGTTCCCGGTGTGACGAAACCGCTGCGCCTCTCCTCCGAGGCTGTAGCAGCAATCTTTCTTGGCAAGACGCTCTCCTGGAATGACCCGCTCATCGTCCGCGACAACCCTGGCGTCAACCTCCCGAAAAAGCCGATCATCGTCGTGCACCGCTCCGACGGCAGCGGCACCACCAGCATCTTTACCGACTTTCTCTCCGGCGTAAGCAGCGACTGGAGCAAGAAGGTCGGCAAGGGAACCTCGGTCAAGTGGCCGGTAGGTTTAGGCGGAAAAGGAAACGAAGGCGTGGCGGGACAGGTGCGCACCACCCCGTACAGCGTCGGATACGTCGAGCTTGCCTATGCCTATGAAAACAAGCTCCCCTTTGCGGTGATAAAGAACCAGAGCGGCGCATTCGTTGAACCGAGCATAGAATCGACAACTGCCGCCGCCGCAGGCGCCGCCAAAGCGATGCCCGCCGACTACCGGGTCTCCCTGGTGAACCAGCCGGGGAAAAACGCCTACCCCATTGTCGGATTCACCTGGCTCCTCGTCTACCAGGATCAGAAGGACAAGGCGAAAGGGAAGAAACTCGTGGAGTTTCTGAACTGGGAGTTGAGGGAAGGCCAGAAGATGGCAGGAAAACTCCTCTACGCCCCCCTCCCCGCCAACGTGGCGAAGATGGTGGCGAAGACCATACAGACGATCAAGTAAAGCTCGGCCGCCGGCAGCACGTCCCTCCCCTTTCAAGGGGGAGGACAGGAGGGGGATGGGGTTCGCCGCGCGCAGCAACTTCTACCCCATCCCCACCCTGACCCTCCCCTTGAAAGGGAGGGGACGCTTGGGCACCTGCTCTCGAAGGGGAGAGTACACCCTCGCGGTCACTTCTTGAGTCGGCTGATAAACCAGTAACAAAGGGTCGCGTCGGCGACAGCGAATGAATTGATATGGAAGATACCTGTAAAGTACATACCCCGGAAGGGACGCCATGCCCGACAAAGTCGGAGAGTGCGATGCGAAGCGCGACGCAGGAAAGGCGTGGCAATAGCCGCCGCACCCTGAATGGCGACACCATCTTCAGATGGATCACCACCTTTTTCGCCTGCAGCATTCTGGTGATACTCCTTCTCATGGTGCTGGAGATGGGGTCGCAGAGCCTCCCGGCGCTGGAAAAGTTCGGCGTCGGCTTCCTCACCGGCACGAACTGGGACGCGGTCGAAGGGACCTTCGGCGCCCTCCCCTACCTCTACGGCTCGGTCGTCTCGTCGGTCCTCGCGCTCCTGCTCGCTACACCACTCAGCATCGGTGCCGCCCTCTTCTTGACCGAGATCTGCAACAAGCGGTGGGGCGCGGTGGTCGCTCCGGTGATCGAGCTCCTCGCCGCCATCCCCAGCGTCATCTACGGCCTCTGGGGGGTGCTGGTGATGGCGCCGTGGCTGCAGGCGACGGTGCAGCCGTGGCTTATCGAGCACCTGGGCTTTCTCCCCTTCTTTAGCGGCGCGCCGTACGGCGTCAGCATGCTCGCGGCGATCTTCATCCTGATGATCATGGTGATCCCGATCATCACCTCCATAACCCGCGAGGTGCTCCTCGCCGTTCCGCAAAGCCAGAAGGAAGCCGCAATCGCGCTCGGCGCCACACGGTGGGAGATGATCCGCATGGCGGTCCTCCCCTATGGCCGCTCCGGCATCCTCGGCGCAGCGATCCTCGGGCTCGGGCGCGCCGTCGGCGAAACGATGGCGGTCACGATGGTGATCGGGAACGCTCCCAACATCTCGCTGTCGCTCCTCTCTCCCGCCTACACCATGCCGAGTGTCATCGCAAACGAGTTCGCCGAGGCGACCTCCAACCTGCACTCCGCCGCCCTCATGGAGATCGGACTGTTACTCCTTCTGATGACCCTGGTGATAAACGCGCTCGCCCGTCTCCTCATCTGGGGAGTCAGCAGGAAGGGAGGAGCCAAGGGATGAAAAGCGTAGCCTTTCGCAAGATAAAGAGCGCCGCGATGAGCGGGCTCATGCTGGCAGCGACCGCAGCGGTGCTGATCCCCCTGGTCCTCATCTTCGTGCATATCGTGAAGATGGGAATCACCTCGCTGAGCCTCGACTTCTTCACCCACATCCCGAAGCCTACCGGTGAGACGGGAGGAGGGATGGCCAACGGCATGGCGGGCTCTGTCGTCATGATCGGGGTCGCGTCTGTCATCGGCCTCCCCGTCGGGATCCTTGGTGCGGTCTACCTTACCGAATTCAGCGGGAGCCGCGGCGCAAGCGTCATCCGCTTTGCCGCAGATGTCCTCTCCGGCATCCCCTCCATCATCACCGGGATGGTGGCGTACACCCTCCTCGTGGTCCCCATGAAGGGATTTTCCGCTCTCGCCGGATCGGTGGCGCTCGCCATGATCATGATCCCCATCGTGCTGCGCACCACGGAGGAGCAACTGAAACTCGTGCCCGCGTCGCTGCGCGAGGCCTCTCTCGCCCTCGGGGTTCCTTCCTGGCGCACCAGCTTGAAGGTCACGCTAAGAAGCGCCCTCTCCGGCGTGCTTACCGGGGTCCTCCTTGCTGTGGCGAGGGTTGCAGGTGAAACGGCGCCCCTTCTCTTTACGGCACTCGGCAACCAGTTCTGGAGCAGCAAGCTCACCGCTCCGATGGCCGCCATGCCGCTGCAGATCTTCAACTTTGCCATCTCCCCCTACGAGGACTGGCACCGCCTCGCCTGGGCCGGCGCGCTCGTCCTGGTGACCGCCATGTTTGCACTCAGCCTCGCGGGACGCTATTTCGGCCGCAGCAGACACAGCGGATAGGGGTTGAAGCTTCGGGAAACGGCGCGGGGACATGGCAAGAAAGCTGAGCAAGACATTATTCTGAGGACGCAATGAACATGAAGGTAAAAGTATCCGATCTCGACATTCACTTCGGGAAAACCCATGCGGTGAAAGGGGTCTCCATGGAGTTCCCGGAGCACAGCGTCACCGCCATCATCGGGCCGTCCGGGTGCGGCAAGTCCACCATGCTCCGGTCCATGAACCGCATGCACGACCTCGTCCCCTCGGCGAAGGTGACCGGGCAGATCCTCCTGGACGACACCGACATCTACGACAAGGGGGTCGATCCGGTCGCTATCAGAAGGCGCATCGGCATGGTATTCCAGAAGCCGAACCCCTTCCCGGCGATGTCGATCTACGACAACGTCATCGCGGGGTACAAGCTGAACGGCCGCATGGACCGCGCCCTGGCCGACGAGGTGGTGGAGACGAGCCTGAAGCGCGTGGCACTGTGGGACGAGGTAAAGGACCGGCTGAAGACGAACGCGATGGAGCTCTCCGGCGGACAGCAGCAGCGACTCTGCATCGCCCGCACGATCGCGGTGAAGCCCGAGGTCATACTGATGGACGAGCCCGCCTCCGCGCTCGACCCGATCTCCACCTTGAAGATCGAGGAACTGATCGAGGAGCTGAAGGAGCGCTACACCATCATCATCGTCACCCACAACATGCAGCAGGCCGCCCGCGTCTCCGACTACACCGCTTTTCTGTACATGGGGATGCTCGTGGAGCACGGCAAGACAAAGAAGATCTTCACGACGCCCGAGCAGAAGCAGACCGAAGACTACATCACGGGGCGCTTCGGGTAGGCGTTCCGTACACCTGATACGTATAACGAAATGGCAGAACCTGGAGATCCTTGATGGAAAGAGAACACTTCAGCAAGCAGTTTGATACGGACCTGAACGAGATCAGGGGGAAACTCCTTGAGATGGGGGGGAAGGTGGAGATGATGATCGCGCACGCCATGAAGTCTCTGGTGGAGCGTGATTCGGAGCTCGCCGAGCGGACGATCCGCTTTGACCACGAGATAAACCGCCTGGAAATGGAGATCGACGAGAAGTGCCTCGAAGTGCTGGCGCGCCGCCAGCCCGCTGCGCGAGACCTGCGCTTCATCACCATCGCGCTGAAGATCGTTACCGATCTGGAGCGGATCGGGGACCAGTGCGCCAACATCTGCAAGCGGGCCCTGGAGCTCAACGAGGAGCCGGTGCTCAAGCCCTACATCGACCTGCCCCGCATGGCGCAGGCTGCCTCCACCATGGTAAAGGAGGCGCTCGACGCCTTTGTGCGCGGAGATGAGCACCTTGCAGTGAAGGTCTGCCAGGACGACCAGATCGTCGACGACCTGAACGAGCAGATCCAGCGGGAACTGTTGACCTTCATGATGGGGGACCCCACCTCCATCGCGCGGGCCCTGAAGGTGAACCACATATCCAAATGCCTGGAGCGGGTGGCGGACCACGCCACGAACGTGGCGGAGATGGTGATCTTCATGGTGAAGGGGAAGGATATCAGGCATACGATCGCCTGAAGGTCCCACTGTAGGCCGGAATAAGCGGCAGCGTTTCCGGCATGCGCTGGTGCGGGCTGCGTCGGTGGTGGAGTGCCGGGAACGCCTGTCGGCTTATCCCGGCCTACATAAATACCATTACGCCGGAGTGCCCTCCGACTATACTCCGTTCACCACATTCTGCGGCTTTCCCGCCAGAAACGACGCCACGTTCTGAGCGGTGATCGCCATCAGCCTCTTTCTCGCCGACAGGCTCGCCCACGCGACGTGCGGGGTGATGATGCAGTTTTTGGCGGTCAGAAGCGGGCTGTCTGCGGCAATCGGCTCCCTTGCCGTCACATCGAGCCCTGCACCGGCGAGAGCCCCCGAATTCAGAGCCTCCGCCAGGTCGTGCTCGTTTACCAGCGGCCCCCGTGCCGTATTTAATATATACGAGTGCGGCGGCAAGAGCTCCAGAAGCGAGCTGTTCACAAAGCCGCGGTTCTCCTCGTTGAGCGGGCAGTGCAGGCTTATGACGTTGCTGCGGCGGAAAAGCTCCTCCAGCGTCACCCACTCCACGCTGAGCCCCTCCGCCACATGCCGACTGCGCGGGTTGTACGCCACGATCTTCATTCCCAGCGCCTGTGCCACGAGCGCAAAGCGGCTCCCGATGTGGCCAAGGCCGACTATCCCCAATGTCTTTCCCGCGAGTTCCGTGATCGGCGCCTTTAGCAGGGTGAAATCCCGGGACTGCGACCACTCCCCCCCCTTCACCGCCTCGTCGAAGTGCCCCACCCGGTTGGTGAGCTCCAAAAGGAGGGCCAGTGCGTGCTGCGCAACCGAATCGCTGCCGTATTCCGGAACGTTTACCACCGGCACCCCCATGGCCGCGGCGCGCTCCAGGTCCACCACGTTGTAGCCGGTGGCAAGGACGCAGATCAGCTTCAGCTTCCCGAGCTTCGCGAGAGTCTTTGCCATCAGCGGGGTCTTGTTGGTGAGCACGATCTCCGCCTCCGCCGCGCGCTCCTCGATCAGGTCGGACGGCGTCCTGTCATAGACGGTGAACTCGCCAAAGGCGGCGACCTCGTCCCACGGGTTGTCACCCGGGTTCAGCGTGTAGCCGTCCAGCACGACTATTTTCATACCCCCTCCTCTGGAGTAGTTGAGTTATCAGCCGAGGTCGCTTCCGATCATGTCGCAGGTGGCGCCCTCCGGCTTCAGCTCCGGCACCACGGCGCCGCCGGAGACCACGAACTTCACCGCTTCCTCCACGGTCATCCCGCTGTCGGAGACATCCTCCTCCCTGAAGAAGAGGGCGAAACCGGAGGTAGGATTGGGCATCGTCGGGACGTACACCACCACCAGCTTTGCGCCGTCGCGCACCACCTCGGCGGTGACAAAGCCGACGGCAAGCACCCCTTTGCGCGGCCACTCCACGAATACGGCCCTGCGGTAGGAAGTCTTCCCCTCCTTGAAGACCTTGGTCAGCTGCTTGCTGGAGGTGTAGATCGACTTTACCAGCGGGATCCTGGAGAGCCACTCGTCCCACCACCTGAGGATCCGCGTCCCCATGACGTTGGTGGCGAGAATGCCGCAAAGGTAGATCACCACCATGCCGGTCAGCATGCCGAGCCCCGGCATGTGGTACTCGCGGTGCGTTATGGCGCTCAGGAGATAGTCGAGATAGCTGCCGAGGATGCCGTCGGCGAAGTTGAATAGGAACTTCAGGATGAAGAGTGTGATGCCGACCGGGATGACAATGAAAAGCCCCGCCGCGAATTTCCCCTTCAGATGTCTCAGTAACTGTTCCATTACGCCCCCTGTTACCGATGGTTTATGCAACAGGGCATCGCCAAAGTCAATGCAGTTATCCGTATTCCCTGCTACTTCACGGTACTTTACAATGAGGACGGCTAAAGGGTGAGGCGATGGCACCATGATTATCTCGATCATCTTCGTCCTGTTACGATCCACGACGAATGATTTCGCGGCATTAGCAGTTGACAACGAGTGTGGCAAAATTCTAAATTGTGTCGTTATCTCCCAGTCTTCCTCCCAGAAAGGCACTGCCCATGCCCTCAAAACGTCTTGCAGGTATTGCAGCAGCCGCAGCGGTCGTGCTCGTCGTTGCGGTTCTCACGGTGGTGCCCCGTCTGACGAAGATGGCTACCACAGCAAAGGACACCGACTACCTGCAGCTTTTCCAGGAGGCGTACACCGCCGTACGCACCCACTACGTGGAAAAGGTCGATGACAAGAAACTGATGCAAGGCGCCATCAGCGGCATGCTCTCCGCTCTCGACCCGCACAGCACCTACCTCCCGGTGCAGGATTTCAACGAGATGCAGGTGCATATAGCCGGAGCCTTCGGTGGTGTCGGGATCGAGCTGGGCATGCAAAACGGCAAGCTCTTCGTCAATGCCCCGCTGGAGGACACACCCGCTTTCCGCGCGGGGATTCTCGCCGGCGACATGATCTGGAAGATCGACGGACATCTCACCCAGGGGATGACTATCAACGACGCGGTGAGCCGCATGCGCGGTACCCCCGGCACTCCCGTCACCCTCGGCATTCTCAGGGACGGCAGTCCCACCCCCCTCAAATTCCACCTGGTACGCGCCACCATCAAGACGCGCAGCCTGAAGGGCAGGCTTCTCGAGCCGGGGTTCGCCTACATTGCCATCGCCGAGTTCCAGGAGCGGACGGCAGAGGATTTCAAGGCGGCACTTCAGAGACTCCATGCGGAGAATGGGGGGCCTTTCCGGGGGCTGATACTCGACCTGCGCTACAATCCAGGAGGGCTCGTGGAACAGGCTTTCCTGGTGGCTGACCGCTTCATTGGCGAAGGAGCCTCCGAAAACGGCCTCATCGTCACCACGAAGGGGCGCGAGCCCTCCTCCGAGAGGAGCCTCAGCGCCTACATGGGGAAGAAGGAGCCGCACTACCCGATGGTCGTGCTGGTGAACGGCGGTAGCGCAAGCGCCTCCGAGATCGTCGCGGGCGCGTTGCAGGACCACAAGCGCGCAGTCATCATGGGGACGCAGAGCTTTGGCAAGGGCTCCGTACAGTCGATCATGCAGCTTCGGAACGGAGACGGGCTGAAACTCACCACTGCGCGCTACTACACCCCGAGCGGGCGCTCCATCCAGGCAAAAGGGATCACCCCCGACATCGTCGTGGAGATGCGGAAGCAGGCCCCGGTAAAGAAAAAGGATGAGGACGAGCTCCGTGAGAAGGACCTGGACGGCCATATGCTGGAGCTTGACGACCATCCGGCAAAAGGAACGGCGAAGGCCGTGGAACTGAAGGAGAGCGAAATTCTGGCAAAGGACTACCAACTCTCCCGCGCGCTGGAACTCCTCAAAGGGGTGGACCTGATGGGGGCGTCGCTGAAAAAATAGGCGCTATTTGTGGAGATGCAATGTAGGCCGGAATAAGCGGAGCGTTTCCGGCATTTCCGGATGCTTGCATCCATCGGCTGGCGCCGACGCCGGGAACGCCTGCGGCTTATCCCGGCCTACGACGGCCATGCACGTTCCGGAGAATGTAAATGTAGGCCGGAATAAGCGGAGCGTTCCGGCATTTCCGGTGCCGCATCCATCGGCTGGCGCCGACGCCGGGAACGCCTGCGGCTTATCCCGGCCTACGAGCGTCCATGCACGTTCCGGGAGAAGGTAAAGTAGGCCGGAATAAGCGGAGCGTTTCCGGCATTTCCGGTTGCCGCATCCAGCGGCTCCCGCCGACGCCGGGAACGCCTGCCGGCTTATCCCGGCCTACGACGGCCATGCACGTTCCGGGAGAAGGTAATGTAGGCCGGAATAAGCGGAGCGTTTCCGGCATTTCCGGTGCTTGCATCCATCGGCTGGCGCCGACGCCGGGAACGCCTGCGGGCTTATCCCGGCCTACGAGCGTCCATGCACGCTCCGGAGGATGTATATGTACGCCGGAATAAGCGGATCGTTTCCGGCATTTCCGGTGCTTGCATCCATCGGCTGGCGCCGACGCCGGGAACGCCTGCGGCTTATCCCGGCCTACAGGTCATCATCTCCAAGTACCAGGAAGGACCTAGATGCAGCACTACAACCTCCTCGCGGTAGTGGGCGCGACAGCTTCCGGAAAGACAAGGCTCGGCGTCGCCCTCGCGCGGGTGCTACAGGGGGAGATCATCTCCGCCGACTCGCGCCAGGTCTACTGCGGGCTCGATCTTGGGACCGGTAAGGATCTCCACGAATACGGAGAGGTCCCCTACCACCTGATCGACATAGCCTCCCCCGGCACCGAATTCAACCTCTTCGACTTCCAACGCCACTTCTTCCTCGCCTTTACCGATATCTCGTCCCGTAGCCGCCTGCCGATCCTCGTCGGGGGGAGCGGCATGTACCTCGACTGCGTGCTGCGCTCCTACCGGCTCGCGGAGGTCCCGGCAAATCGTGTGCTGCGCGCCGAGCTCGCGTCCCTTTCCATGGACGAGCTGATCGCCCGGCTGAAGGGCGCCACCGACCGGCTCCAC
Source organism: Geomonas sp. RF6 (assembly GCF_021044625.1). Classification (NCBI taxonomy): domain Bacteria; kingdom Pseudomonadati; phylum Thermodesulfobacteriota; class Desulfuromonadia; order Geobacterales; family Geobacteraceae; genus Geomonas; species Geomonas sp. RF6. Next base: position 842,414 of record NZ_CP087999.1, read on the forward strand.
AACACCACCGACCTCACCGACCGCGACAGACTGGTCCGCGCCATTGAGATCGCGGAGGCGCCCGCTGCGCGGGAGGACGCGTTCCCGGAAGTGCGACCGCTGGTCCTCGGGATACGGTGGGAGCGCGCCGCGCTGAGGGAGCGGATCACGGCCCGCCTGAAGGAGCGGCTCGAGGCCGGGCTGGTAGAGGAGGTGCGGGAACTCCTCTCAGCGGGGGTGAGCCACGAAAAGCTCGACTTCCTCGGCCTGGAATACCGCTACCTCGGGAGGCACCTCAAGGGGGAGCTCTCCCGCAACGACATGTTCCAAAAGCTGAACAGCGCAATCCACGACTTCGCCAAGAAACAGGAGAACTGGTTTCGCCGCATGGAAAAGCACGGCACCGTGATCCACTGGGTGGAAGGGGCCGGTGATCCCCTCTCCGAGGCGCTGGCACTCATCGAGCGGCTCGACGTAGATCCGGAGCCCCCGCGGAGTTCTACCCCGTGAGCGGCGCAGGTGGAGGCAGCGAGCATCCTCTCTCTCCCGGCAAAGGAGACGAGACAGGAGGCGCAGCGCCTCCGCCGCCGGGAGACGTCGGAACGCCCTCTCTTTCAACGGGAGGGCCAGGGTGGGGATGTGGTTCTACGGCGGTGGCAGCTCTCCACCGCTACCAGCAAACGCGCGGCATCCGTGGCGTCTGGCGCATCGAAGGATACGACAGGGGCGGCTTCGACGGCTGCGTCGTCATCCCCGCGCTGGCGGAATCGGAGCGCCTCTTTGCCACGCTCCATTCCCTGGCCCTGAACCCGGCACCGCTACTGGAACGTTTCCTCGTCGTCGTGGTGGTGAACCATCGGGAGGATGCGGCAGCGGAGCAAAAGGAAGACAACCGGCACACCCTGCAGCGCCTGCGAGACGGCTTCCCCCCTTTGAACCTCGCCCTTGTCGATGCGGCAGGGGATGGGCTGGAGCTCCCGGCGAAGACGGGGGGAGTCGGGCTGGCGCGAAAGATCGGCATGGACCTCGCCCTATCCCGCCTCACCGAAAACGCCATCATCGCCTGCCTCGATGCCGACACCACCGTTGAGCAGAGTTATCTCCCCGCCATTCTTACCCATTTCGCCGACCACAGCGCCGCCGGTGGCGCGGTCCTCCCCTTCCGGCACCAGAAGGGGGAAAGTCTCCGGGAGGAGCGGGCGATAACCCTCTACGAGCTCTTCCTGCGCCACTACGTACTCGGCCTGACCTTTGCCGGGTCGCCGTACGCCTTCCACACCGTCGGGAGCGCCATGGCCTGCACCGTCCCCTCATACATCAAAATGGGAGGGATGAACAGCCGCAGCGCCGCCGAGGACTTCTACTTCCTCCAGCACCTGCAAAAGACCGCCGGGGTGAGCCGGCTGCGCGGCAGCACGGTGCACCCGGCGGCGCGCAGCTCGCACCGAGTTCCCTTCGGGACAGGTAAGAGTGTGTCGCAGATCGTCCACCACGGTGAAGGGTGGCAGACCTTCTACAGCGTCGACTGCTTCCTCATTCTCAAGGAGTGGCTCCACCTGGTGCAGGAACAAACCGGTCTTTCCGGCCGAGAGCTCCTCTGTTGCAGCAGGAGGATTAGCCGCCACCTCACGGCTCACCTGGAGGAGCTTCACTTCGAGGAAGTGTGGGAGCGGCTCTCCCGCAACGCCCACGACACTAACTCTCTGCTGCGCGCCTTTCACTGCTGGTTTGACGGGCTAAAGACCGTCCGGCTTGTCCATCGGCTCTGCCACCGTTTCCCACGACAAGCTGCGGCGCAGGCCGTTCCCGACCTCCTTGCCGTGGCAGGATTTCCGGCCGTCGGGGACGAAGAGGCGCAGCTCGACCTGTTGAGGGATCTGCAGAACGGCACGGACTGACATAGTAATTGACGTATCAGGCGGCGATATGCTACGACAATTGCTGGCGTGTAGCAGATGCAGCAAACGCATTAATGGGAGGTTTCGGATGTTTGCACGATTGAAATCGGACATAAGGGCAGTCTTTGACAGGGATCCCGCGGCACGCAGCGTGCTCGAGGTCATCTTCTGTTACCCGGGACTCCACGCCGTCTGGTTTCACCGCATCTCGAACTGGTTGTGGAAGAGGGAGTTTTTCTTTCTCGGCCGCTTCGTTTCCCACCTGGCGCGCTTTCTTACCGGCATCGAAATCCATCCCGGTGCCACCATCGGAAAAGGGTTCTTCATCGACCACGGCATGGGAGTCGTCATCGGGGAGACTGCCGAGATCGGTGACAACGTCACCCTGTACCACGGCGTAACGCTCGGGGGGGTAAGCTGGGAGAAGGTGAAGCGCCACCCGACGCTGGAGGACAACGTCGTGGTCGGTTCCGGCGCGAAGGTGCTGGGTCCCTTCACGGTCGGCAAAGACAGCAAGGTCGGATCAAACGCCGTAGTGGTGAAAGAGGTCCCGCCCAATTCCACCGTCGTCGGCATCCCCGGGCGCGTGGTGATGGCGACCGAAAGGCCGCAGGAGCGGATGGACCTGGAGCACGGCAGGATGCCGGACCCGGAGGCAAAGGCGATCTCCTGCCTCTTCGACCAGCTCAGGGAACTGGAACGTAAATACAGCATCCTCGCGGCTGAACATGAGGAACTCAAGAAGCGCGTAGACCAGGAACTTCCGGCCGAACTCCGCAGCAAGAAGAGCGCTGGAATCGCCTGATCCGAATAGTAACCGGAATGGAACGCGGATGACGCGGATTGAGCGGGAACGGTGGATGCTGAAAGATCCGCCGGCGCCGCCAACACATGTGTCATCCGTGTTTTCGTTTTCACTTCGGCGTGCCGAAGTGTGAATAAAACACCACGATAGTTGTTCTACCGTCACTTCGGCATGCCGAAGTGAAGAAGTCTCAGCCCCGCGGTCCGCCTTTTCTGCTTTTCCGCCAACCGTATCATCCGCTTATATATTCCCACCGAACGAGCGAAGCCATGAAGAAAGTAGCCATCACCACACTCGGTTGCAAGACGAACCAGTTCGAGTCAGCGGCCATGACCGAAGCGTTGCAGAAGGACGGCTTCTGCATCGTCCCCTTCACCGACCCCGCCGACATCTACATCATCAACAGCTGCAGCGTGACGGCAAAGACCGATGCGGAGTCGCGCCGCCTGATCAGGAAGGGGATGAAGCAGAACCCCTCCGCCCGGATCGTGGTCACCGGCTGTTACGCTCAGCTCTCCGCCGCGGAGATTCTTGATCTCGGCGTGCACCTGGTGATCGGCAACAGCGAGAAGCGGGACCTGGTGAGGATCCTTCGGGAGGCGGACGGGGAGCCGCGGGCGCTGGTGGGGGATATCTCCGAGCAGCAGTCCGAAGACGGGCTGGCACTGGAGACATTCGCGGAGCATACCCGCGCCTTTCTCCAGGTGCAGAACGGATGCAATGCCAGTTGTGCCTACTGCATCGTGCCGAAGGCGCGCGGGAGGAGCAGGAGTGTCGCACCGGAGCGGGTCCTGGAAGGGGTGGCGGCATTCGCTGCCAAGGGATTCAGGGAGGTCGTTCTCTCGGGGATCCACCTCGGCGCCTACGGGCTCGATCTCTCTCCCGCGACCGATCTCCTGGCACTCCTGAAGGAGATCGAGAAGCAGGGGGTGATCGGGCGTCTGAGGATCGGATCGGTGGAGCCGACGGAGATGACGCCGGAACTTATCTCCTTTGTAACTGCGTCTCCTATCGTGTGCCAGCATCTGCATATCCCGCTGCAAAGCGGCAGCGATGCCGTTCTGGAGCGGATGAACCGCGGCTACGAGAAGGCGCTCTTTCGCGAGGTGACGGAGTCACTGGCGCAGAGCTCCCCCGATATCTGCATCGGGGCCGACGTCATCGCAGGCTTTCCGGGCGAGAGTGATGAGGAGTTCGAGGAAGGGTACACCTTTCTGGAGTCGCTCCCGCTCGCGTACCTGCACGTATTCCCCTTCTCATCCCGCCCCGGCACGCCTGCTGCGACCATGAAACCCCAGGTACCGGCTGCAACGATCAAGGAGCGTGCGCTCCGCCTGCGGCAGCTCTCGGACAGGAAGAAGGAGTCGTACTACCGGTCTTTTCTGGGGCGGACAGTGCAGGTACTGATTCAGAAGGAACAAAAAGGGGTGAGGGGGCTATCGAGAAACTACATCCCCGTGCAGATCGAAGGGGTCGAGCCCCCGCAAAACAGCGAGGTGAGTGTGCTTGTCACCAGGGTGCAGGGGGATCATCTCGTGGGGAAGGTCGTGACTGTGTCACTTCATGCCTGACGCTCCTGGCAGCCCGGGAGGAGCGGGACTCGCGGCCAAAAGGTTGATCCGGGGATTCCACAGGAAGCGTGGGGACATTGCCACGAAGCACTGCAGAAGCCTAACGTTCCCCCCTTCGCAAAGGGGGGGACGCAAGGCCTCGTGCGACCCTTCAGTGGAACACACTACGGCTTCCCCGGAATACTCCGATGAGCCTAAAGGGGGGGGACGTAACAACCTCTTGGTCCTTCGCAGGCGGGACTACAGCGTGAAGTAGAAGGTGGCGCCCTTGTCGGGCTCGGCTTCCACCCAGATGGTGCCGCCGTGGCGGTTGATGATGCGGCGCACCGTTGCGAGCCCTATGCCGTTGCCGGAGAATTCCTCCTTGCTGTGCAGCCTCTGGAAGGGGGCGAAGAGCTTGTCGGCGTAGGTCATTTCAAACCCGGCGCCGTTGTCGCGCACGATGAAGGTCGGGCGCCCTTCCCTCTCGGTGACGGTGAATTCTATGGTGGCGTCGCTGCGCTTCGAGGTGAACTTCCAGGCGTTTGACAGGAGATTCTCCATAACCACCCTCACCAGCCTGGCATCCGCCCAGGCGATGACCCCCTCACGGATACGCAGGTTCACCTTCCGCCCCGGGTGCGCCTTTGCGAGATCGGCACAGATCTCCCGCACCATGGCCGTCAGATCAAGGTCCTCCCGCACGATCTGCCCCCGCGAGAAGCGGGAAAGATCGAGCATGGCGTCGATCATCTCGCACATGCGCCGGCTCGACTTCCTGATCCGCTCCAGATACTCCACTCCCGTCGCGTCCAGCTTTCCTTCGTAGTCTTCCAGAAGCGCCTGGCTGAAGCCGTCCATGTGCCTGAGCGGTGCACGCAGGTCGTGGGAGACGGAGTAGCTGAACATCTCCAGTTCCCGGTTTGCCGCCTCCAGCTGCGCCGTACGCTCGCGTACCCGCTGCTCCAGTTCGGCATTCAGCCTCAGGATATTCTCGTTCGCCTCGGAAAGCTCCTTCACCTTCTCCTCCAACTTGGTAGCCACGACCTGACTATAGTTCCTGAAAAATTCCTTCTCGTTCTTCCGTTCGTCACCATTGCCGCGCCCGGCATTCTCCAGCGCCAGAACCTTCCCGACCTCCTCCCACAGCTCGTCGGGGCCCTTGGGCTTTCGGATGAACGCCTTCGCGCCGAGGCTGAGGGCGAGTTCCTCTTCCTTGTTCCCGGTGTACACGGCTGAGTAGAAGAGGAACGGAATCCCCCTCAGTTCCTCGATCCCCTTCAGCTCATGGAGGAACTGGAAGCCGTCCATGATCGGCATCAGCGCATCGGAGATGATGAGGTCTGGCTTCTCCGCCAAGGCCAGCTCCAGCCCCTGCCGGCCGTTTGCCGCCTCCAGGACCTGATACCCGTGCCACTCGAAGTTGTAGCGGATGATCTTCCTGTCGCTGCGGGAATCGTCGACCACGAGGACTTTCATGGCTTTCTCCTCATACCGCAGCCATTTTTACCAGACCGCTCCCTGAAAAAGGGTTCTGTGACGCTGTGGATGCTCTCCACCACCGTCAGGGGGTCGATCGGCTTCTCGAAATATCCGGTGCACCCCGCGGCCATGATCGCTTCGCGGTCACCCACCATGGCGTACGAGGTAATGGCGATGATAGGGATGTCGTCCCCCACCTCCGAGGCGCGGATGCGCCGCGTCGCCTCGATGCCGTCGATGCCGGGGAGGTTGATGTCCATGACGATGAAGTACGGGCGCTCGCTCACCGCGAGTGTCACCCCTTCCTCGCCGCTGGCAGCACTTACCACCTCATACCCTCCTCTCGTGAGCGCGTAGGTGATCAGCCTGAGGTTATCCCTGTTGTCTTCCACAACCAGCACCTTTTTCATGGCGTTTCGCCTCCAGTGCTGCATCCGCCCCCTCGGCACCGCGTCACCTGCGATATGCTTCAGCCGAAAGAACGTCCCCTCCCCCCTTGCGGGGAAGGGCCAGGGTGGGGGGGAAGGGGGCACTATTCCAGCCGGTGGCAGCTCCACCCACCCCCTGCCCCCCTCCCGTCAAGGGAGGGGCACCTCAAGCCGAAATGGTTTTTTAATCTGCGGCAATCTGCGTAATCTGCGGAGAACGCGCTTCTCACGACGCGAGAGCGGCAGGGAGCGTCATCACGAAGCGGCTCCCTTCGCCATACACGCTGTGCGCGGTGATCGTCCCCCCGAGTACCTCCTCCAGCAGCTTCCGCGTCAGGTAGAGGCCGAGCCCGGTGCCGAGGACGCTGCTCCTGAGGGGGGAGTCCATCCGTGCAAAGGGGTTGAAGAGCCTGCCCATCTCCTCTTCCTTGATACCTACACCGGAGTCCTCCACCACGATCTCCACGCTCTCCGGCGCCGACGGAGTCGCCGGTATCAGCCGGGCCGTCACTTCTATCGCGCCGTGCTCCGTGTACTTCGCCGAGTTCCCCATCACGTTGATGAGGCACTGCAAAACCCTGCGCCGGTCGGTCACCATCGGGTGGTGCAGGTTGTTCACCTTGAGCGATAACCCCCGCTCCCTGATCTCCTGATCAAGGAGAGCCGCAACCTCCTCGATCACCTCGTACAGGTCGAAGTTGTCCACGTTGCGCTCAACCTGTCCCGCCTCGACCTTGGAGACGTCTATGACGTCGTTTACCAGAGCCAGAAGGTGCTTCCCCGAGCGAAGCACCGTCTCCAGATTTTCACGCTGCTCGGCGTTGAGAGGCCCCACCCATTCGTTGAGAAGGATGCTGGAGAAACCGATCACCGAATTGAGCGGCGTGCGCAACTCGTGGCTCATGGAGGCAATGAACATGGATTTGAGCTGGTCCACGTCCTTCAGCCTGACGTTCGCCTCCACGATCTCGGAGCTTTTGCGGTTCAGGTCGTCCACCAGGTTGAGGAGCGCAAGCCTGCTCATCTTCAACTCTTCGTTTCGCGCCTTCAGCTCCTGTTGCGCCTGCTTCAGCTCCCTCGCCGGAAAAATGGTCGCCCGCGTCTCCACGAGCTCACCGGCGGCGTTTCGTATGGCAACGGCGTTCAGGAAGACCGGAAAGGTCCCCCCCCCCTTCCGCACCAGCTCGAAATCTCCCCCCCACAGCGCCCCTCCCTTCTTGAAATCGGGCAGGTTCTTGCGCCAGGTGCGCAGCGCCTCAGGGGTCAAAAGGTCTGTGAACCTTCTCCCCCCCAAAAGTTCCTCGCGCCGGTAGCCGAGCCAGTTGAGCTCCGTGTCGTTCACCTCGATGAAAAAGCCGTTCGGGTCGAGGATGTGAAAGCCGCACGGCGCGTGCTGGTACAGGGAGCGGGCCTGGTCGGCCCTGCCGCTCCAGCTCTCCCCCTCTTCTTTCTTCAGGTCCCGCTTCAGCTGCTCGTTCAGAAGTCGCAGCTCGGAGATGCTCCGCTCCAGCGCAGCATTCTTCTCGGCGAGCTCCCTGGTACGCTCGGCAATCACGCTCTCCTCCTCTTCCTGCAGGACTGCACAGGAGAGGACAAGACCTACGACGTCGCAGATGGTCGGCAGCTGGTCGCACAGAAAGCGCCCCCGCCTGTGCCCGGAAAGCCCCAGGATGAGGATCGCCCCGATGGTGCGCTCGCCGTGGCGCAGCGGGAAGGCGGCGCAGGAGGGGGCGGCACCACCTGCTGCATTTTCCGCCTCCCCCTCCTGCGCAGAAAGAGATCCGCAAGAGCAGGTATGCCGGATCAAATCGATTATCTGCTGCGAGTCGAGGAGAGGACCGTCCCCCTCCCCTGCCACAGCGAGGAGGTCAACGGTGCCGTCGAGGCAGCGCCCGACGGCGACAGCAGCGGCTCCGCTGACAGAGCGGACTTCCTGGGCGAGGTAGTCGACAAGCGCCGCAGGATGCTCGGCACGCCGCAGCACACCCTGCACGATCGCTTTGCTGCGCCTCGCGAGAGCAGATCCCTTTGCCGCGCTCTCTTGTGCCATTGCGGCCCCCTCGCACTGCACGCTCCGGTACACCCTTCGCCACCACCAAAGGTCGCGGTGTCGTGGCGACCATGCCGGTACAACTCCGTTAAAGGGGCGAAATGAGAGGATGATGAGGCGTCAGCACCATCAACGATCATACCAAGCGCAAAATCAGTTTGCAAGGCGCCCCTCAGATGATGAGGGCGGATGTAAAGGGTTAATGAAAGATCCGCTTTATTTGTGCCATTTTTTCGTTGAAGACGCAAACAGAAACGGTGCTACAGGGCAGAAAAAGGAAGAGAAAATTAAAATCGTAGCAAAAATGGGGAAAGTGGCGAGGAGAGGAGGTTGTGCCGGCGACGCAGCCGCCGGCACAGGATGGAGTTCAAAGGTGGATCACCCCTGCAGGTTTTTCAGGAAGGCGACCGCTGCGCGCAGGTCGTTCAGGTCGCGGAATTCGCGGTAACCGTCTACGCCGTCCGGATCGAATCCGCGGTAGTAGCGCGGTCTCTTGCCGCGCAGCCCGGCGATGGCCTTCCCGGAGGGGTAGTCGGTGCTCTCCACCTGATCCGCTCGGAACTTGAGCTCGAGGACCAGGCTGTAACCGAGTTGGAAGAGCCTCTTCAGCCGCTCCGTAGAGAGGACGCGCACGGCCTCCCCCTCGTCCCCGCCACTTACCTGCTCAAGGGCGATGTTGAGGTACCCTGCGACCCGTTCCATTACGGAGGTGGCGCTCTCAATGTCGGCAAGGGCGGTCCCCTCCGCGACGAGGGCGCTGTTTACCAGGTAGTTGAACTCCTGCAGGAGAGCCTCCGATCCGGCGCGGGACAGAGCACGGTACAGGAGGGTGTCGTGCCCCAAGGAGACGGGAACGAGCGCAGTCGACTCCGTCACGGAAAGCTCCTCCTTGTCGCCGAAAAGGCGGAAGGAGGCGGGATCGACGCGGGAGTAGATGGAGAGAGCCTCCTCCAGCGGAGGGAAACCCAAGTCGTGCAGGCGCCCGTCGCGGAAGCGGCGCGATTCCTCCTCGAGCTCCACGTCGAGGGACCCTTTCACCTCTTCCATCAGCGAAACGTACAGTGGGCGGTCCACCTTGATGAGAAGGGACAGGAAGGCTCCGACGACCTGGCTGTGCTGCTGATTCTTGAAGGTGAGATAGAAGACATCGTCGAAGGTGAAGTCGTGATCAACCAGCCGCTCCTCGTCGTGCGCCAGGTCGCCGATGCCGCCGTGCACCACCAGTTCGCGGCTCAGGAAAAGGAGGAGAAACTCGAAGTCGAGGTGCTTGAGGAGTTCGTGAAAGCGCGCCTCCCCCCCCTCGACGAAATAGGTCAGCCACTTGTGCGCCCTGTCGTCGGAAAAGTTGTACCCGTCCCACAGCTCCATATCGAGCATGAAGACGCACTGGGGCCCCGAAGCGAGCTCGATGAGCTCGAGAGCGTCCTCCTCCCCCACCCCCTTTATCAGCCGGTACAGCTCCTGGGGCTGCATCGCGGCGGTAAGACGCCTTGCATCGGGGTCGGTGAGGATCACATCCATCTTCCTCTTCCCCGTGAGATCCCGCAGGCGAGCCTGTTTCTCCGCGAAGGGGAGACCGGCGATATCGCGGTCGCCGTTCTTGACCAGGTGAAGCTTCTTTTTTTCTGCTTTTACCAAAGGTGTACTCCTGTCTCGTGAGGCGCTTTCACTTCTCAGCCTGCTTCCTCAGCGCCTTTTTGTACCCGCAGCTGCGGTGCAGCCACTTCAGCTCCTTTACCAGTTCCGGGGTGAGTTGCACGCATTCCGGATTGACCTTGAAGCGCTTCTTGTAGATCTTGCACTTTCTCGTTTCTATATCGAGATAGCGGCACGGGGTGGAGGTGAAGAGTATCCTGCCATCCTCGTCCTCAAGTTTCTCGAAACAGCACAAGCCGCACTGCTCGCAGATCCCTTCCCATTCCGTCATGTCAACTTCTTCCAGCGACATCGCTTTCCTCTATCTTAGCTCCTCGCCTGGCTAAAGGGGCGGGAGCGTCTTTCAAATGTTCCCTACTGTCCTGCTCCGAGCGGCACCTCGAAGGTGGCACCACCACTTCCCACAAAGCGCACCTTGTCCTGCAGGATCTCTTTCACGCGGGCGCCTTCAACCGTCTCCCCCTCGTAGACCTGCCGGCCGTTTATCATGGCGACGCTGTTGCCGGCATCCTTTTGCCAGGCTATACCGGTGACCCGGATTTCGTGGGAGGGTGCGGGCTGGGGGGCAGAAACCGCCGCGGCCGCGGGCGCCGGAGAGGGGTGCGCTGTCGCCGAAAGTCCGACCTTCGCCGCCGGGTGCTGCTGCTTCCTTGCCGCCGTCTCCTGCACGGCACGATGCGGCGGGAGTGCCACGGCACTCTTCTTTACCACAACCGTGGGGAGCGCAACCTGAACTGCCGCAGGAGCCTCCGCCGCAGCCTGCGCCGCGGGGCTCGCCGGGGAGGGAGACGTCACCTTCGGCTTCGGGGCCGGCTTTCCCTCTTCCTGCACCGCCGGAGTGGAAATGACCTCCACCGGGAGGGGAGCCGGTTCCGGAACCGGGGCTGCAAGCGGCGCGGGCGCCACCGGTGCCTGCGCTACGCCCTGCGGCGCCGTATTCTTCGCCGAAAACCCGCCCATCGCCGCAAAGGTTATCAGCGCCGCGGCAGCGGCTCCGGCAACGACGCAGGCCGGGACCACCCAGGGTCGACGCTGTTCCCGCTCCTTCTGGAAACGACCAAGCGGCCCCTCGTGGCGGGCGTTTCGCTCCTGCTCAACCTTTTCCAGCGCTTTCAGTATAGAGCTCATAAATTTGTACCCGTACGATGGAATTGTGTATCCGGAGTTGAAACAGAGGGGAGCGCGTGGGGCTCCCGCTTCGCAATGAAGCGCACCCGCTCCAGGTGCCCGAGCGGGGCGCGCCGCTTACCTGAAGAGCCTGGAAAAGAAGGCGCGGATGCGGCGCCCTCGCGGAGCGCCGGACCCTTTCACCTCGGCGAGGGCCTGCTGCGCCATGGAGCCTGAGATGCTCTTGCACTCCATGGTGTATGCGATGAGGAGGGCCCGGTCGCAGGCGACGTTGACGAGCCTCGGCACCCCCCCTGAGAAGCGGTAGATCGCCTTCAGCGCGGCACCGGAGAAGTCGGCGGCGCGAAAGCGCCCGGCCAGCTCCATGCGGTGCTCGATGTAGCGCCTGGTGCTTTCAAAGCTCATGGGGCGCAGGTGGTAGCGGACGGTGATGCGCTGGTTCAGCTGCCGAAGTTCATCGCGGGAGAGGAGGGAGAGGAGCTCCGGCTGCCCCGAAAGGACGATCTGGATCAGCTTGTCCGTCTCCGTCTCCAGGTTGGAGATGAGCCGGATCTGCTCCAGGACCTCCGGGGAGAGGTTCTGCGCCTCGTCCATCACCAGTACGACGTTGCGTCCGCCCTTTTTCTGCTCGAGGAGGAACTGGTTCAGGAGCTGCAGGAGGTGCATGCGGCTCCCCTCTTCCCAGGGGAGGCCGAACTCGCGGTTTATGTTCTGCAGGAGCTCAAGAGAGGTGAGGCAGGGGTTGAATATGAGCGCGGTGCAGTGCCCCCGGCCATCCAGGCGCCCCAGAAAGCTTCGCAGCAGCGTCGTTTTGCCGGTGCCGACCTCACCGGTGAGCTCTATGAACCCTGCGTGATTCTCCACCGCATAGACGAGGTGCGCCAGCGCCTCCCTGTGCTGCGAGCTCATGAACAGGAAGCGAGGGTTCGGCGTCAGATTGAATGGGCTTTCCCGAAAGCCGAAAAAGTTGCAGTACATGACGTACGGTCCTCGCTGAAGGGTCTAGAGAGCGAAGTACTATAGCGCGAAACTCTTTAGAAGGAAAGGGATAAGGAGGAGGTGAAGCACGCCGGGAAGAGGGGGCGAACCCGGTTTCTCTCCTCATTCACCGCCTCCCGCAGCGCACGAGACCTCAGTACCGGTAGGTGACATCGAGACGCAGCAGCTGGTTTGTGGCGCTCGCGCCCTCCACGAGGTTCTTGTTGTCGACCCTCTCCCAGCCGTACATGAGGGTGGCGTCCCACTCCCCGTAAACCGGGAGCCGCCAAAAGGCACGCAGCGCGAACTTCTTCTCCAGCGCCTGCATCGTGCCGTTCGGGTCGTACGCGCCCTCCGCATTCACCGGTATCCGCCCGTAGTCGCCGCGGGTGGTGTAGATCCCCTCCAGCGCCAGCGTGTTGCGCACCGAGAACCAGTGGGTGTAGCGCAACAGGTAATCGGTGGTCGATCCCCCCTGCGAGTGCCCGAGCGGGTAGTTCTCGTACAGGTACCCCCTGGGGAAAAGTCCGTTCGTATAGAGGATCTCGTGGCCGAGGAAATACTCGAAGCGCAGGTCGTCCCGCCCTTCCCACCCCAGGCGCGGCACCAGTATCCCCGCCACGTAGCTCGTCGCCTGCGTCCAGTAGTCGCTGCGGTCCTCGCCGTTGAACTCACCGTAGAGCTCCGTATTCCACAGCCACGGGAGCCGCACCCTCAGCTCGGCGCCCGCCAGCGTATTGGAGTTGTCGTCGCTCACCGCCCCCACGAGCCCGCGCAGCGTCGAGCTCATGCTGTTGTTCAGCCCCGTCCCCGGCCCACCCACCTGGCGTCCCAGGTTCACCCCCCATTCGATGTTCGTCGTCGGCTTCATCGAGAGCTTTATGGCGTAGAAGTAGGGGTGCCGCTCGTTCCCGTAGGTGACCGTCTTGTCCAGCTGGGAGAAGAGCACGGCGTACTTGAAGTCCCAGAACCAGCGCAGGTCCACCGGCTCCGGGCTGGAGATCTTCACGCCGGTCAGGTTTTCCGCGTTGTTGGTGAGGATGATATTGCCCCGGTAGCCGAGCCCCAGCCAGTTGGAGTCGCGCCCCGCCTCCAGCTCCAGCCCCCCCCCGCCGAGCTTCAGGTACCCCTTGTTGAGGCGCAGCTCCGTGTCGTCCCGGGAGGCGACCAGGACGGGCTCCACCAGCGCGGATCCCCAGTTCGACAGGTACGCCTCGCTGCTGAAGCGCCCCTCCATACTCGACCCGGAGCCGTAGCTGATCCCCTCGTTGTTCTCCAGGAGCGGGGTCCCCTCCGTGCCGTGCATCTGGAAGACCCGGAACTCCGGGAAGTCGCGCCGGTGCTGCGGCAGGGGGAAGATCCAGTCCCCTCCGGCATCGTGCACCGGCCGCTCGTAGCTGCGGGGGGCACCGTGCAGGTAGACGTAGCGCAGCCGCGCGTTCGACAGCGGGTTGAAGTCGAAAGGGGGTGCGGCGCCGGGATCGGGGCGCAGCGAAACCTCGCGCGGCAAAAGCTCCTTCAGCCTCTGCACGAGCTCGGAGGCGAAGGGTGGGTAGCTTCCGGAGACGATTTTTTGCTGCGCCTCGGCCAGAAGCCGCGCGGCCTCGCTCCTGCTGAAAGGGCGGATCCCCTTGAAGTCCCCGGTCACGAGGCCAAAGGCGGAGAGCTTTTCCAGGTAGAGATAGATCGGGCTGTCCAGCGGGATGTTGGGAGAAGAAAGGGCAGAGGCGCGCGCAGGGGCGGGACGGAGGAAAAGGAGTGCTGCGAGAAGAACAAAAAGGAGACGCTTCATAACAGGGTACATCCCATTGCAGGCGCTAAAGGGGTGAAGCTGAAACACGCGGTACTGCGAGAATCAGGCGGCGCTCCCTTGCTGCTTGTTTGTGGCCACGCGAAGATTCCGCACCAGGGCGATCTTTTGCGGCGGGAAGAGATCGGGACGCACCCACTGAAAAACGGGGGGTGGAGCGATCTCGAAATGGTAGCGGGGGGCGAACTCCGGAACGATTGCCTTCAGCGTGTCGATAAGGTCGGCGAGCTTGTGGCGCCGCGCCAGGTTGAACAGCTCCTCAAGGGTCCCGGTAACGGTCGCGAGGTCCGTCTCCACAGGGGCCATGACCCGGATCTTTTTGTGAGTGGTAGGCTGGATCCCCTCTCCGTCTATGAGGAGCTCCTCAAAGAGCTTCTCGCCGGGCTTCAACCCCGTGAACTTTATGTCGATGTCCTTGTACGGCACGAGCCCCGAAAGGCGGATCAGCTCCTCGGCCAGGGAGAGGATGCGCACCGGCTCCCCCATGTCCAGGACGAATATCTCGCCGCCGCGGCCGATGCACCCGGCCTGGAGCACGAGCTGGGAGGCCTCAGGGATGGTCATGAAGTAGCGCACCACGTCCCTGTCGGTGACGGTCACCGGCCCGCCGCGCCTGATCTGCTCCTTGAAGAGCGGGATGACGCTGCCGTTGCTCCCGAGGACGTTGCCGAAGCGTACCGTGGTGAAGCAGGTCTTGCTGGTGGCGGCAAGCGCCTGCACGTAGATCTCCGCGCTCCTCTTGCTCGCCCCCATGACGTTCGTGGGGTTCACCGCCTTGTCGGTGGAGACCATGACAAAATTCTGCACCCCGTGCCGGTGCGCCGCGTCCGCGACGACCTTCGTCCCCTGCACGTTGTTCAGTATCGCCTCCGCCGGGTTGTACTCCGTCATCGCCACGTGCTTGTAGGCGGCGGCGTGGAAGACGACTTCGGGGTCGAAGTCGGAGAAGATTGCCTCCACCCGCTCCTGGTTCTTCACATCGCCGAGCATCGGGATGACGCGCAAATCCGGAAAGGAGGCGGAGAGTTCCTTCTCCACGTAGAAGAGGGGGGTCTCGGCGTTGTCCAGGAGAATGATCTTCGACGGGGAGAAGTGAGCCACCTGCCTGCATATCTCGCTTCCGATGCTCCCGGCGGCGCCCGTCACCAGCACCCTCTTTTGCGTCAGATAATTCCCGATCGCCGTCTGGTCCAGGACCACCGGATCGCGCCCGAGGAGATCCTCGATCTCCACGTCCTTTATCTGCGTCACCGAAACCTTTCCGACGGTGAGGGCGGTCACGCTCGGGAGCGTCTTGCAGCGCACTTTGGCGCGCTCGCAGGCACCGAGCACCTTGCGCATCAGCGCCGCGTCCCCTGAGGGGATGGCAAAGATAACCTCCTCGATGTTGTGCAGCCTGATGAGAGCGCGCAGCCGGTTCGTTCCGCCGAGGACGCGCACTCCCGACAGGCGCAGCCCCTTCTTCTCCGGGTCGTCGTCCACAAAGCCGAGGACGTTGTACTGTGGGTTCCCCTGCTTGCGCATCTCGCGCAACAGAAGGCTTCCGGTGTAGCCGGCGCCGACGATGAGGGTTCTCTTCCCCTTCCTCAGGGTCGGCATGACGCGCATCTCGCGATACAGGCGCCAGATGAGGCGGCTGGCGGCGACCATGGCAAAGAGGAAGAAATAGTCGAGGATGTACACCGAGCGGGGGAGCGCGAAGGGCCCCTTCAGGAAGACGATGAGTATTGCGGAAAAGAGGGAGGAGAAGGTGACGACCTTAAAGATCTCGTAGGCATCCTGCAGCGAGGCGTAGCGCCAGATGTTGCGGTACATGCCTGAGGCGGTAAAGAGCGCGGGTTTCGCAACGAGAACGACGGCGAGCCCCTGGAAGAAGACTTCCCACTGCTGGGGAGGGACCTGGAAGTCGTAGCGAAGGAGAAAAGCGAAAGTCAGTGCGGCGGCGGCCAGAGAAACGTCCAGGAAGAATACGAGTATCCGTTTGGCGTGAAACATATCCCCCCCGCATCACATTGAATTCGGCAGTTCCTAATGCGAGAAAAGCGACTTATTAACAGAGCCTCACTATAACATTCACAGATGAAAAAGCAAACGGTGAAGCTAAATTATTGTCCCATCTCATAGGGGTTACCCCCGCTACCCCCTCTGACATTGCTGTCCCGGACTCTGTCTTTCCCATTGTCTCAAGGGTAGTTACACATCAGCATCTGCGACCTCGTAACAGGCACGGGGAGGCAGAAGTGAGTATAGGACAAGAAAATTGCATCAAATCAATGTTGCACTCCATCGCTTTTGGCCACTTTCAGCAGTGTCAGGCACAGGATGCGCAGGTCGAGATAGAGGGAACGGTTTTTCAGGTAGTAATGGTCGTAATCGACCTTCACCGGGATCGGCAGATCATCCCTGCCGTTTACCTGGGCCCACCCCGTGAGCCCGGGGGTGAGGTCGTCGATCCCCCTCGCCGTGCGCAGCGCGATGAGGTCCTCCTGGTTGAAGAGCGCGGGGCGCGGCCCCACGAGGCTCATCTCCCCCCTGATGATGCTGTACAGCTGCGGCAGCTCGTCGAGGCTCGACTTGCGCAGGAGCTTTCCCACCGGGGTCAGGAAGCGGCCGGGATCGCCGAGGAGATGGGTGGCAACGGGGGGCGTGTCGACCCGCATGGTGCGAAACTTCGGCATCATGAAGATGCCGTTTTTCTTCCCCACCCGCGCCGACCAGTAAAGAACTGGCCCCGGCGAGGTCAGCCGCACCAGAAGCGCCACGAGGAGCATGGGGACCGCGCACACGACAAGGAGGAGAAGGGCTGCAACGAGATCGAGGGTACGCTTCATGACGTCCTCCGGGCGTGGCCCAGGTACCACGCGGCGGTCTCCCGCACCCCCTCCTCCATCGTGCAGGGGGGGCACCAGCCGAGATCGCTCCGTATGGCGGAGCTGTCGACCGTGAGAGAGTCGACGAGCCCGGCTACGGCGCTCCCCTTGCCGAGGATTTCTCCGGTGACCCGCAGGAGCGGCACCGGGACAGGGAAGATGCGCGGGGAGGTGCGCAGCGCCGCAGCAAGCGTTTGTACCAGCGCCACCGTGGAGGTCGCGTCGTCGTCGCTCACGAGGTACGTCTTCCCGGCGGCGGCAGGGTGCTCCGCGCAGAGGGCGAGGGCGGCGACCAGGTTCTGCAGGTACAGGAAGCTCCTCTCATTGCGCACTGCTCCCAGCGGGAGGGGCACCTTCCGGTGCACCAGGTCGAGAAGGGTGCGGAAATTCCCCGGCGCCGCGGGACCGTACACCAGAGGAGCGCGCACGATCACGGTCTCCATCGCCACCTCCCGGGAGAGGCGGCGCAGCTCCTCCTCGGCCTCCCACTTGGAGAGGGAGTAGTCGTTGTGCGGGGACGCGGGGTCGTTCTCCCTGAAGGGCGCGCCGGGGAGGGTGCGGTTGCCGTGCACCCCGATGGTGCTGAGAAAGATGAAACGCCGCACACCTGCGGCCGCCGCCTCACGGGCGAGCCGCGCCGTCCCCTCCACGTTCGCCTTGCGAAACTCGGAGAGGGGGTCGGAGGAGTCTTCCCGCAGCACGTGCACACGGGCCGCCAGGTGGACGACCGTCTGCACCCCCTTAACGGCATCCCCCCACTCCGTATCCCCACCCAGCAGCCCCACCGTCACTGTCTCGGCCCCCCCCGGAGGCACGGGTGTTTCCGGGTTTCGGGCCAAAAGCAGATCCCCCCTGTCCCCCCTTTGCAGAGGGGGGAACGTAGAGGGTCGCGTATCCCTTTCCGGGCGCTCCCGCACCGCTCCCCGCACCGTCCAGCCATCCTGCACCAGCCGCTCGCACAGGGCGCTCCCTACGAAGCCGTTTGCCCCGGTGACGAGGGCCCGCCTCACAGCACCGTCTCCGGGCGCTGCACGTACTGGAGGAACTTCTGCCACACCTTGTGGACCATGAAGAACGGTGAGAGGCGCAGCCCGTTCTTGCGCGCGGCCCCCCAGATCTCCAGGTTCTGCTTCACCATGTTCCTGATGCTCCTGTTGGTGGTCCCCCCCATGCGCATCTTCACAGTCACCCCGGGCACGTAGCGGGCGTGGATCTCCTTTTTGGCCAGGAGGCGCATCAGGAGCTCGGCATCGGCGGCTATCTTGTAGTCGAGATCGAAGAGCCCGAAGCGGTCGTAGACCCCGCGGCGGGCAAAGAAGGTCGGGTGCGCCGGCATCCACCCCTTTTCGATGAGGCCGCTTCTGTACTGCCGCGACTTCCAGTAGCGCACCACGCGCTCCGGTCTTTCTCGGTCCACGTAGACGAGGTCGGTGTAGCACGCCTCGACGGAGGGATCGGCGAAGACCCCGGCGATCTTGCGCAGCACTCCGCTGCCGGCGTACAGGTCGTCGGCGTTGAGGATCCCAATGATGTCGCCGCCGGCCAGCCGGATCCCCTTGTTCATGGCATCGTAGATGCCGCTGTCCGGCTCGCTGACGTAGGTGTCTATCCCCTCCGCGAAGGAGGCAAGGACCTCCTTGGTGCCATCGGTGGAGTTCCCGTCGATGACGATGTACTGCACCGGATAGTCCTGGGAAAGGACGCTGCGCACGGAGGCCTCGACCGTTTCCCTCGCGTTTCTGACGACGGTGATGATGGAGATGGACGGTTTCTCACTCATGGCTTCGAACCCTTCCTACGAGCGCGCATATGAGACGGTATCTGAAGCGGATCTTTTGCAGCACGGTGTACGAGCTCTTTTCCCCGGTGGGGGAGGCGTTCGCCCCGTGCCTCCGGTAGCAGACCAGAGGGTTGCGGAGAAAGTGCGTCCTCCCCGCCATCTCGGCGACGATCCCGAGCCACATGTCGTGCATCGGGATCGTCTCCGGGAAGGGGAGCGCCATATCGAGGACCGAACGCCGGAAGGCCATGCAGCACCCGAGGTAGCCATTTTTCAACACGTTCTTGACGACACCGGGGCCGGAGCCCCTCATGGCGAAGAAGGAAGGGGCGATCTCCCTCCCGTTCTCGTCGATGAGGTTGCAGTCGCTCACCACGAGATTGAAGCGTTCCAGCAGCGGCATGAGAGCCGCCACTTTTCCCGGGTGCCACAGGTCGTCCTGGTCGGCGAGAAAGATCCGCTCGCCGCGGGCGGCACCGAGCGCGTTTTCGAAGTTGCGCACCGGGCTGCGGAAGGACCCGTTGAGGAGGACGATGCGCGGGTCTGCCATGCTGCGAACCAGTGCGACGGTGCTGTCGGTGGAGGAGTCGTCGGAGACGATGACCTCGTCGTGCGGGCCTAGCTGCGGCAGTATGGAGTCCAGTTGCTGGCGCACGAACCGCTCCCCGTTGCAGGTCGCCATGCACACCGAGATAGCGGGCGCCTCCCCGGGCACGGCACCCCCTCTTCCGGCCTCCCCCCCTGAGCTAGCCACTGTGCACCTTCCCTGTAACGCCGGCCACTCCGGCGAGTATTCCCCGCGTCATCATCTGCAGCTGCCGACACCGCGCCCTTCCCGGAGAAACCGGGAGAAAGAGGGCGCGCGCCAGGAGCCCGAGGGAAAGGCGCACCCTCCACACCCACGGCACGTACGGCAGGCGCACGAAGTGCACCGTGTTCCGGTAGTAGTAGTACCGCCGCAGCGGGGTGTACTCGATGAGGCGCATGCCGCACGAGATCGTCACCTCCCCCTCCCCGAGTTCGTGGGACATGACAGCGTCGGTCACCCCGAAGAGGGAGTACCCCCGGGACCTCGCCCGGAAGCACCATTCGGTGTCCACATAGTCGATGAAGAGCTCCTCGTTGAAGAGCCCGACCCCTTCGAAGACCTCCAGCGGGTAGAGGCAGCCGGAGGTGATGAGCTGGTCCACCGGGAGTGGGGCGCCGTCGGCGGCGTACAGGTGCCGCACCCGCCACCCTGAGGTGGCCACGAAGGGGTAGCGAAGGGGGGGCGACTGACGGTAGTCCACAAAGGCAGGGCCCACGGCCGCCACGCTCCGGCCGCTCCACTTCAGCTCGCGCAGTGCCTCCAGCAGGCGGAGCACCATATCCGGCGCCGGGGCGCTGTCGTGATCGAAGGTTACGACGTAATCGCAGCCGAGACTTCCCGCTAACAGCACCCCGCGGTTTAGCGCACCCCCAAGCCCCACGTTTTCCTCCATCGATTGGTACAGCACCTCCGGATACCCCCTGAGGACCTCGCGCACCTCATCGGAGGAGCCGTTGTCCAGCACGACAACCCGCCCCACCTGCAGGGCGATGAGCCCGATCAGCCTCTCGAGCTTGGCGCGGTCGGGGTGGTACGCCACCACGAGGGCGCACACCTTCGCGGGTAGATCAGCCATCGCTCCCCCCTCCCCCCTGCGCCGCGGCGACCGGGACTCCGCACACCCTTCCGGAGGAGAGTTTCACGAGCATGCGCCGGACGCCGGGGATCAGGAGGTAGCAGATTAGCACCACCAGTGAGTCTCGCGCGAAGGGCCGCAAGAGGTATTGGTTGGCGAAGAAGGTCATGAGGAGCGGGTAGAGGCTCGCAGCATAGAAGAAGATGCCGTACCTGCTCCCCCGCTTCGCTGCCTTGTAGATCACGCCGTGCATGAGACCGATCAGCAGGAAGATGAGGACAAGCCCCGGCAGGGTGAAGGCATAGAAGTCCTTGTAGACGGTGAAGACGTTCGTCGGCATCGGCACGTACACCCAGCTGTGCTTGAAGTCCGGAGCGTCGACGGCGATATCGAGCCCCGCAACGCCGCCGACGAGGTACAGGAGGAAGTAATCCAGCAGCGTGTATGCCTCGTCGGTCTTGTGGGTGAGCTGCATATACCACATCATGAAGACGGCAAACACGGTGCCGATCGGTAGGCAGATCTTCAGAGCCTCTTTCAGGGTCACTCTTTTCCCCCGTTTGAAGAGGCGGATGGCGAAGAGTCCCGCCACCAGCGCAAGGATCGAGTTTCGACCCGTGTTCAGGATGCAGTACAGGAGGGAGATCAGCAGGGAAAGATAGAAGAGCCGCTCCCCTTTCCTGTGCTCGAGATAGACGAGGAAGGTAGTGCTGATGGAGATCGCCATAGCGCTACTCGTGATGATGCTGGAGTATGGCTTCTCGCCACTTACGAGGGAGGAGATGATGAGATGCCTGAGTTCCCCCAGGCTGAAGAGGGATCCTCCCAGTCCAGCGAGGTCACGGTAGAAAAAGGGGAAAACGGCGAGGGAGTATATGACGAGAAAGCGGGCCCCGGAGCGCGGGGGGGGAATGCTTTGCCGGCCAGTCTCCTTCATCGGCACGAATCGCCCGAGGTAGCAGCCAGTACTGAAGGCGACGGCCCCGCCCAAGAGGACACAACAGGTGAGGATGCTGATCTTGTTGAACTGCACAGGGGAGAAGGCATACAACACCACAATCGTCGTCCACAGCGCGGAGTAGACGAAGCCGGGATAGAGGATGTCGCGCCGCCCGACGAGGTAGTTCATCACCAGGAGGAGGCCGAAGAGGTAGCACAGTATCAGGTACTCGTTCTGAAAGAAGTTCATTGTGAACCTTTACCTCCCGGAGAGGGAGCTTTTGAGCTCGAGGAGTCTGCGGACCGGGGCAAGGAGGAGCTTGCCCAGCCGGTATTCCCTGGAATTTGCCACGTCGAGGTACTCCGTCATCTGCAGGGGGTCGGGGAAGACCTGAGCGAAGAGCTCCCGGTGGTTCTGCCACATCACCCGGCGCAGATCCCCGCGCCCCTGCAACGCAAACTGTCTGTTTCGCGAGCGCTTGCGCGGCTTCACCCGGTAAAAGAAGTGCTCTCCCTCCAGCACCGCGACCTCCCCCCCCTCCTTCAAGAGGCGAATCCAGAAGTCCCAGTCCTCGTAGCCGGCTGCCATCGTCTCGCTGAAGCCGCCGACCCGATCGAAGTCGCTCCTGTGAAAGAGGCTCGTCACCACGTAGAGATTGTGCCCAAGAAGCCTCTCCATGGAGTACGGCTCCACCCTGATGCTGCGGCTCTTCTCCCCGAATAGGCGGTAGTGGCAGGCGACGAGCTTCAGCTCCGGCGCGCTTTGCAGGCGCTGCACCGCGAGGGGGATGAACTGCGGGGAGATCCGGTCGTCCGCATCGAGCGGCAGGATGTAGCGCCCGCTGCTCTGGCGGATCGCGAAGTTTCTGGCCCCCGACACCCCCCTTTTCCCCGGCCGCAGCACCGTCACCCCCGCTGCGGCCGCCCCGTCAAGGATCTCCAGCGTGGCGGGGTCGGTGGAGCCGTCGTCCACCACGATGTGCTCGAGGTTCGGGTACTGCGACTCCCGCACGGAGGCGAGCGCATCGGAAAGATATACTCCGTCATTGTGGCAGGGGGTGATGACCGAGACGAGCGGGGAGCCGCTCCCCGCTGCGCCGGTGGCGCCTCCGCTCCTCTCCCTTTCTCTCTCCATCCCTTCCCCCTACAGCGCCGGAAGAGCGCGGTTCAGCACCCGGCACACCCCGGAGAGGTCACGCACGCCGTGGCGGTTCAGGCGCCCCAGCAGTGAGGCCGCAACGGAGCGGTGGGCACCGAGCCGCTCCAGCGAGGCCCGGCATCTCTCGAAATCGCCGCACCTGTTTTGCCTGAGGGCCGCGTGGAAGATGGTAAGGAAGCGGTACCTCTTGGCGAGAGCCCGCACCGTCTCGTCCTCCAATGCTGCGACGTACTCCTCAACCACCCCCAGGACATCGGGGATCTCGCGATACCTGCGAATCTCCAGCTCGCTCCCCTGTCCCGCGTGGATACGATACCTGAGAAGCCTCTTGTTGATGATGGAAATCTGGTGGCTGCGGGCGATCCGCAGCCACATCTCGTAGTCCCCCGCGGAGCCGTACCTCCCTGTCAT